>JAGYJW010000022.1 GCA_018401435.1 Deltaproteobacteria bacterium
GTCCCGCGTCGTGTCCATCCGCTCGGCGATCTGGCCGATGCTGAAGCCTTCGAGCCGGGCCATCGCGACCTGTCGCTGGTCCACCGGCAGGCCCGCCAGGATCCCCAGCAGGACCTCGCGCGGGGGCAGGCTGTGATCTGAGGGGGCCTCGCAGACCTCCCCCAGGGTCTCCAGCTCATCTCGCATCTGCGCGCGGGCCCGAGACAGCCGGTGCTCTGCCCTCACCTCCCGCGACACCCGGCCCCGCGACCAGACCAGCAGGTGCCGCAGGCGGCCCCGCGGGCTGTGGTCCTGACAATCGCTGCGCACCTGGCCGCGGACCGGGATGCTGAGCCAGTTGACGGCGATGGTCGAGAGCACGGTGCTCCGCACCTCGTCGGCGTCGAGTTGCCTGCGGCGTGCCAGGTTCCGGCAGAAGCGGTCGACCTCGGCCATCACCTCGGGATCGGCCAGCAGGGCCCCCAGGTCCTCCATGGTCGGAAGTGCCGGTGTCGCGACCACGCCCGCCGCGGGTGTCTCTTCGTTCATGGGCTGCCTCGTGCCTCGCGCAGCCAGGTCGGCGGCGCAGGTGTGGTGCCTGCAAGGAGGCTCTGCCCCCATTGGAGGATCTCCACCGCGCCTTCGTCCGCTCCGGACCAGGCGAGGAAGCTCACATGCATCCCCAGCGATCGCGTGACCCCATGTCTCACCAACGCCCGGCACTCCGCGCATGCACCCCTAAAGAGGCCGGCCGAACGGAGATCCAGGGAAAGAAATGACAAACAACCCGATCGGCGCGCGCGGCGGCGACGCCCGGAGGCCGCGCCGTCAGATCCGGGCATGAGACGCGCCCACAGCAGCGCCCGCGGCCCCGCGCCTCAGAGGCACGGGGGCGCGGTTACCCGAATGGGTGGCCATTCTCGGTACGAGGGTCCGCGAATGACCCGGCGACAGAACCGTCATGGGGCGATCACTGCTGGAGAGCAGGGCAACCGTAACGGTGAGTTCACTGCCGCCGCAAGACCCCGATCAACGAGTCGCAGATGAACAACATCGGCAAATGCCTACGGGAAGCTCGAATCGCTGCGGGGCTCAGCCAGGAAGCGCTGGCTGAACGGCTGGGGAAAACACGCCCCTTCATCAGCCAGGTCGAGCGGGGAAAGGGCACTACCACCGAGTCGCTCCTCCAGTGGGCCGATGCTTTGGGGTTGGTGGTCACCCTGGTGCCGCGCGGCCATCCTGGCACCGCCGGGATTTCGCAGCCCAGCGCCGAAGAGCGTGCACAGGTCATGTCGGAGGACGACCTCGCTTCGGCCCTTCGGGCGCTTCGTGAGGCGGCCGGCCTATCGCGCCCGGAACTGGCGAAAGTCGTCGGCGTCACCCCATCGGCAATCGCGAACATCGAGTTGGCGTACAGCGCAACCACGACGAGGTTGCTGATTGCGTGGCTAAAGGAGTGCGGTGCAACGCTTAATATCGAGCGGGGTGCGCTGTCTCCCGGTCAACGGGCGCCTGGAGCATCGGGTTTCGCACCGACGGACCCACTCGTTCTGCAACTGCACAGCATGTTGCCACGTCTTTCCGCCAGAGATCGCAAGATGATCGAGCATCAGCTCCGTTTCATCGCGAGAGACGACCGGAAGATGTAAAGAAAATGTCAGGCGCGATCTGTGCGCCCAATGACGCCTCTGCGTACAGATATTGCACCAGTGCTGTAAGCCTGGAGTTGCAATGTTCGGTACTGTTGTAGGTACGCACAGGGATCCCGAAGCAGACTTCCTACGAGGCCATCTCAGCGATCTGGCCCTCACGGCGGATCCGCAGGCGATCGCCCAGCTTCCCCCCGCCCGTCGGGCCGAGCTGGAAACGCTTCGTCGGCAGGTTCGCCTCGTGCGGCGGCTGGCCGGCCGGGTGGCCCCGAACCCTGCTCTGGATCAGGCCCTGGCCCGCCTCAACACGGTCGCCCCGCCCGAGGCCCAGGTCCTGCCCTTCGCGGTGAGCGGCGGGGGGCGCCGATGAGCGCCGCCCCTGCCCTGCGCTCCCGCCGGGGCCCGATCCCGGCCCGGACCCTGCCCCTCCTCCCGGGGGAAGAACTGCACAGTGAATGTCGGCTGGACGATGCGCCTTTGGCCGTCCTCGACTGCGAGACCACCGGCTTGGAGCCGGGCGCCCACCGCATCGTCACCCTCGCCGTGGTCCACGCCGAGCTGGGGTCCCAGCGCAGCGTGGAGGCGCTCAACCTGGTCGTGAACCCCTGCCGGCCGGTGCCGACCATCGCCTCCGACATCCACGGCTACACCACCTCCCGCCTGACCCGGCTGGTGCGCACCGGGCAGATCGGCCCCTATGGCCGGGCGGTGCAGCTCAGCGTGAACCGGGCGCTGCGCGGCCGGGTGCCCGTGGCCCACAACCTCGCCTTCGACGCGGGCTTCCTCGCCTGGGAGCAGGGCCGCGCCTACACCACGCCCTGGTTTGAGGTGGCCCAGGGCCGGGCCCGGTGGTGGGGGATCTGCACCCGCGATCTGGCCCGCCTCGCCCTGCCCGGCCGCCCCCATGACCTCGCCGGCCTGTGCGCCCACTACGGCATCCCCCTGGAGAGGCCGCTCGGGACCCACTTCGCCCTCGAAGACGCCGGTGCCTGCTTCGCCCTGCTGGGGGCCCTGGTTCAGGAGCTGCGCGCCCAGGGCCATGTGCTCGACACGGTGGGCGACGCCATCGCCCTGCCCGCCGTGATGCTGGGGGCGGACCGATGATCCCGCCCGAGCCCACCGAAGGGATTGTGACCATCGTGCAGGTCCCCGCCTGCGTGGGGCTGTCGGCCCCCGTGGGCGAGGGGGCCGTCATCGAGGATGTCTGGCTGGGCGAGACCCTGGAGCAGGCCCGCCGCGAGAGCGAGGCCACCATGCGGGCCTGCTTCGATGATTTCCCGCTGGAGGGGCAGGGCACCGAGGACCGCCTCATCGAGTGGGCCGCCACCCAGCGGGTCGAAGGCGAGCTGCGCCTGGTCCTGCCCGGCGACCTGTCCGAGGCCGACGTGCGGGGCCTCTTCGGGCCCGCTGCCGAGTACCGCTTGAAAGGAGCCTGCCCATGAGCACGAGCATTCCAAACCCCGCCCGCGAGGCCCCGGCCCACGCCAAGGCCGCCTGGGTGGCCAAGCACCTGGGGCGCGCACTGACCGACGCCGAGGCGGCCCTGGTGGGCGTCGCCTGCCGGGCGCTGAACTGCAATCCCTGGAATCTGGCCTGGGGCAGCCTCCTCACGAAGATGGACGGGGCGGCCACCCTCACTCTCGGGTGCAGCAGCCTCACCACCTTCGACCCGGACTCGCTGACCCGGCTGGTCTTCGCCGCCCACGACGCCGCCTGCCGGGTGGCGGTCGAGGCCCAGCAGGATCACGCCCTGCGCCTGCGTCTGCACCTGCGCGACCCGGAGGCGGTCTCGACCCAGCGGCGGCATGACGAGCTGGAAAAGGCGGTGGTCAAGTGGCGGGCCAAGCACCCCATCACCCTGGCCCAGCCGCGGCCCCGCTGCGAGGCCCGCGAGGATTTCTGGGGAGATCCCGACCACCCGGTGCAGTGCGAGCGGTGGGCCGGGCACGAGGGGCCGCACCACAACGAGCCCTACCACTGGCAGTGGTCCGACGACGACCCCCCGTTTCCGGCCGATGCAGTTGGGGACCTGCCCGAAGCCGATGCGACGGTGGCCCGATGAGCCGCGCCCGCCGCGCCCTGAAGGCCGGCGGCCTTGCCCTGCCCCCCGGCTGGAGCCCCTGCGAGCAGCTCGACCCCATGGGCCTGTGGCTGTGGCTGGCCCTCGGTCCCCAGGGCCAGCGCGTCGGCCGGTGGGTGGACGCCGATATCGTTGGCTGGGTCTGGGATTCTGGGGGCATGACCGGTTGGGCGGACAGCCTGGAGGCGGCCTGCGGGGCCGCGGGCCCTTGCTGCCCCGTCGCCGAGCTGGAGGCCCCGCCGCCCGACCGCCCCGAAGGCGCCGCCGGTCGCCTGTCCCAGGTCCTGCTCTTCCCAACCGGACGTTGCCAGGGCTGCAACACGCCCATCGCCGAGCGCCCCTTTGGGCCGGGGCGCCCCCGGACCTGGTGCCGGGCCTGCAAGCCCCCGCTGGCCCACGATCCGCTGCTGCGCCCGCGCATCGGCGATGCCGTGGAGCGCGACGGCACCACCTGGTGGGTGGTGGCCCGCCCCCGGGTGGGCGTCGAGGCCAAGAACGCCGCCGGCGCCCTGCGCACCTGGACCCTGGAGGCCTGGCGCGCGGGGCAGGCGCCGCTTCCCTTGCCCGAACCGACCTCCGCCGCTGCCCTTCCCCCTGCCCCCGCCCCCCTCTTTGAAGGAGCAATGCCATGACCACTGCCCTTTTCGACCCAGACGCCGAACGCGCCCTCCAGGCCGCCCTCATTGGCGACGCCGCCGCCGTGCTCCACCCACTCGGGGCCGCCGTCTATGACGCCGTGGGCAACCTCATGGCCGCGACGAATGCCCAGATTGAGCAGCTCGAAGGCGCGCTGGCGGCGGAAATCGACCGGTTGGGCAACGTCGCCGACGAGCGAGACGATGCCTGTCGCCGGGAGCGCGAGCTGGAGGCGTGCATCGCGCGTGCCGTCGAGCTGATGAAGGACCCCGACACGAGCTTTGACCAGCTCCGCGAGGCCCTGGACGTGGAGGCCGCCCGGCGTGCCCGGCGGGAGCGCCTCAAGGCGCGGCTGGACGCCCGATGAGCCCGACCGATGGCGCAACCCTGGGCCACCTCTGTCTCTCCATCGTGCAGCAGCCCGCGCCCAATCAGCTGCTGATGCGGCGGTCTGTCGCCTCGCTGCCCTCCGTCATCGACCTGGCCCAAAAGGCCGGACTGGTGGTGAACTCGTTGGTGCTCGGTACTCGCGACAAGGCCGATGATGTCGTCTGCGACATTTTCGGCACCGGCAGCTTGGACGTGGCCAGCCGGCTCGGGATGGCTCCGTTGGAGGGCTGTTCCATCCCGACCTTCTGGCGGCCGTTGGTCTGCGCCGCGCCCGGCTGCACCTGTCCGCCCTACCGGCTGTTCTGCATCGTCGAGCCCTCGACCATCCACTGAGAACGGAGGCCCCCATGCCCCCCCACGCCAGCGTCGCCCGTCGGCCCGATATGCTCAGCCGCACCGATGCGGCCACCTACCTTGGGACCAGCGTGAAGTGGCTGGCTGCGCATCTGCCCCACAAGGGAGGCCCGCCCATCCTCAAGGTCGGGCGAGCCGTCTACTACCTGCGCCAGGACCTCGACGCCTGGCTCCTTGCCCAACGCATTGGACCATCCTCATGCCCCGCAACGACAGCGCCAACGGTGCCGCTCGCATCCGAATCTACCGTCGCTCCGACTGCGCCCTCTGGTGGGTCGACGTCCGCCTCCCTGACGGCCGCCGAACCCGACAGAGCACGGGCACACGAGATCGCAGCGAGGCTGAGGCAATCGCCCACGAGGTTCGCCAGTCGGCAATTGCCGCCGCCGCTGAGAGTCCTCTCGGGGGGGAGTCCGATGGTCCCATCGACCTCGCCTTCCTCGGCGGGCTCGACCTGATGCGCGCCGAATTGGCGCGCGAGCCCGCCAGATCGAGGCCCTGGACCATTCCTGGCGCCACATCTGCCGGCTTTTGCCAGCGACCACCCTGGCCAGCCGCATCGACTACCGGTTGATGCAGTCCTACGTCACCACCCGCCGCAAGGAGGGCGCCCGGGGACAGTCCATCACCCGCGAGGTCGCCGCGGTGCGCCGCGGCCTGCGCGAAGCCCGCCGACAGGGGCTCTACCGGGGGCCCATGCCCGAGTGGCCCAAGGTGCGCCACGACCCCAAGGACAAGGCCCAGGCAGGCAAGTTGCACCCCGCCGAGCGGGTGATGGAATGGCTCGCGGCCCTGGGGGACGAGGACCAGGCCGGGCCTGCCCGAGAGCAGGCCGAGCTGGTGCTCCGCACGGGCCTGCGGGCCGAAGAGGTCCGCCGGCTCTGCCTTGGGTGGGTGGAGGTCGCGCCCCCGGATGCCGGGGTGCCTGCCCTGCTGCGCGTCCCCGCCGAAGCGACGAAGACCCGCCGGGAGCGCGTGGTGGGCTTGACCGAGGACGCCCTGGTCGTGCTCGATGCCGCTTCCGGTCGGGTGGGCGGCCACCTCGACGTGCCCCTCTTCCCCAGCGACCACAAACGGGCTTTTCGCAACGCCGCGAGCCGGATCGGCAGCCCACGCATCACCCTGCGGGACCTGCGGCATTGCCACGCGACGTGGGCCGCCCAGGGCACCGGCGATGCTGCCGCTGCTCAGGCTGCCCTGGGCCATGCCGACCTGCGCACAACACAGCGCTACTTGACAGCGACCGTCGCACGTGTATCGAGTGCGGCCGTCGCGGTCGGCGCCATGGTGGCAAAGGCCCCCGAGAAGTCCCCCGAGGCGATGGCCTCCGACGAGGCGATCCGCGAAGCCATGGAGGCCGTGCGCCGCGCCCTCCGCGATCCCAAAGGGCACGGTTTCGGGGCACGGTCGGGCTGCCCGGTTTTCAAAAGCGAGGTTCAAAGGGTGGAGACGGTCGGATTCGAACCGACGACCCCCTGCGTGCAAAGCAGGTGCTCTCCCCCTGAGCTACGCCCCCAAATCGAGCGCGATGGATGGTAGGGAAGGGCGGATTTGAACCGCCGACCTCACGCTTATCAGGCGTGCGCTCTAACCAACTGAGCTACTCCCCTAGGTCATCCGAATCGCTGTCAAAGTCGCGGTGGTGGGACCGCGCTACCCGCGGCGTGGGCGTCATCCGCCCCCGCGAGCGCTGCTCGTTTAACGGGTCATGGCGGTGGCCGTCAACCCCAAAGCGCAGTCCGCGGCCCCTTGGGAGAGGCGAGCGGGGCTATTCCTCGGAGTCGTCGGCGGCGTCGACGCAGTCCGGATCGGCGCTGTCCACATCGCCATTGCCGTCGTTGTCGACACCATCGTTGCAGGCGGTCGTGCCCAGGCCCAGCTCGTCTGCGGTGGGATCGCCCGCGCAGTCCGGATCGGCATCGTCCACCCAGCCGTCGCTGTCGTTGTCGATGCCGTCGAAGCAGCCCGTCAGGCCAAAGCCCAGCTCGATGTCGGAGGGTGCGGTGCACTCGCTGTCGGCGGCGTCGATGTCCCCGTCCAGGTCGTTGTCGATTCCGTCATTGCAGCCGCCGGTGCCCACCCCGAGCTCTTCGGCGTTGGCGTCGGTGCAGTCCGGGTCGATGGCGTCCACCCAGCCGTCAGCGTCATTGTCCGCGTCGTCGTTGCAGGGCAAGGCGGCGTCAAAGCCGGTCTCGAAGCTGGTCTCGGGATCGGTGGCGCAGTCGGGGTCGGCCTCATCCGTCCAGCCGTCGGCGTCGTTGTCGTCGCCGTCGGTGCAGTCGGGCACGGGCGGGTCCTCCCGATCGGTGGCGCGGACACAGTCGGGGTCCTCGCTGTCAATCAGGCCATCGCGGTCGTTGTCGCGGCCGTCGTTGCAGGTGAAGCGGTTGTCGTAGCCCGTCTCTTCATAGGGCGAGCGGCTGCAGTCCGGGTCGGCGGCGTCGATCCAGCCGTCGCCATCGCCGTCGTCGCAGTCGCCGCACTGCCCCTTGTCCAGCGGGTTGATGGTGTCGTCGCCGCCGAAGGCAGGCTGAAGGCCCATATTGCCGGTGGAGTAGGAGAAGACCATGGACCGCGGGTTGCCGAACTCGTCCGCTCCCACGTCGATCTCGTATTCGGCGACCTGGTCGAGGGTGAGGAAGAGCTGGCCATAGTCCGAGCGGTAGGGGTCTCCCCAGGTCACGATGCCCACGCCGCCGACGCCATAGTCCTGGAAGGTGGACGGCAGGCTGTACCAGACCCAATTCGGCAGCTCCAAGGTGGAGTAGCCGGAGATCTGGTCGTAGTGGTTGCGGTCAGGCACGGTGATGACCGCCCGAACCGAAACGCCCTCTCCGCCCAACCAGCCCGCGGCGAGCACGCTCACGTTGGCCTGGACGTAGTAGCGGACATTCTTGATGCGGGGATCGGCGCCCTCGGGCAGCTCGAATTCGCCATCCTCGTTCAGGTAGGGCGTCGCCGGCCTCCATGCGAAGGTGTAGGCCGGGTCCAGCCGACCCACCTTGCCGTCGCCATCGCCATCAAAGCAGGTGTCGTCCTTGTAGAAGAGGCCCGAGCTGCCTTCGAAGTTGACCTCGGGCAGGCTGCCCTGGATGGCGTCGAAGAAGGCATAGGACGGCAGCGTGAGGTTGAGGTCGTCCACCACGAAGCCGCTGCCATTGCCAGGGATGTCGAGCTTGACCGTGGGGTTGCCCAGCTCGCGGGGGTTGACGTCCCGCCAGTCCGTGCGGTCGGCAAAGAAGTAGGAGCCGGCCGCCCAAGAGGCATCGTACTGGTAGTTGTGGGCGTCGGCGTATTCGGGGGTCTTGCAGAAGCCGACCCGGTCGGCCTCGAGCAGCTTCGTGCCCACCGCGTCACAGTCCGCCGCCGATTGATTGAGCAGGCCCTCGCCATAGACCTTGAAGGGCGGATAAACCTCGCCCTCATCGTCCTTGTCGCCGCCCGAGTAGGTGTAGGCGCTCAGGATGGTCTCATCGAGGCAGAAGGTCTCCCCTTCGAGGTCGGGGTTGACCAGGGTGAAGCTGCCCACGTCCAGGCGCCGGTTCTCGTAGAGGCCCTGGATGTCGAACTCATTGAATTCCTGGGCCGGAGCCATCACGGTCCAGGCACCCCAGCTCTGGTCTGCCGCGCCCGCGAATCCGGCCTTGTCGCCAACGAAGATGGTGTGCAGGCGCGGGAAGGCGAAGTTCAGGAACTCCCCGCGACCCGACAGGCCGGTCACGCCCGTATAGGCGAAGCTGTTGCAGAAGCTCGCGACCTGCTCCTCCTCGCCATCCTCGTTGAGGATGGTGCCGCTCGCGCCCAGGCCCGCCAGGCAGGAGAAGTAGTCGTTGCTGACGTGAATATAGGCCTGCTCGTCGATGTCGCTTGCCGAGCCCTGGTATTCGAAGGAGGCGTCATAGACGGCCTGGCCCTCGAGGGTGCCCACGGCCACGCGCACGGCGCCGCCTTGCAAGGGGCCCCGGGGCAGGCGCACCGACATGCTGTTGCCATCAATCGACAGCACCTCGGCGTTCTGGTCGCCAAAGACCACGGTGATGGCCTGGGGGTCGCTGCCGAAATTGCTGCCCTGGATGGTGATGACCTGTCCGCCCGTGGTGCCGGGCACCGAGTAGGTGGACAAGGCGTCGATGGAGGGCCCACCCTCGGTGTCGCCGTAGTAGGCCTCGAGGCCGTCCCCCAGCCCGCAGGCCCCAAGGGGCAGGCCGGCGAGGAGCAGGAGCGAGAGGAGTCGGGTCTGGTGCATGGCCTTGCTCACTTCGCGCCGTAGTGGAAGCGGCCCAAGGAGACCGCATAGCTGACGACCTTGACCGTCGAGGTGTCCCGCCGGTTGCCATAGGCGTCTCGGACCGGGGGCGTCTCGAGGTTCATGCTGGTGCCGCGGCTGACGTAGAAGATGGCCCCCTCCGCACCGTGCTCCTGGGCATAGGCATAGGCCTTGTCCAGCATGTCCATGGTGAGGTCGAAGGAGCCCAAGGCGCCCTGGGCCGGGGTGGGCAGCCGGCAGGTGACCTCGGCCAAGCGGTGGCTGGGTTCACCCTTCAGCGTGGTGATGGGGCTGCCATCGGCATTCACCAGGTCGTCGTCATACTTCCAACCCGCGCCGTCGTCGTCGCCCTCGCAGGCGCCAGCGGGCCGGCGGCCAGCCGGGACCGGCTCGCCTTCGGGGTAGGAGATGCCGTCATAGGTCTCCCAGCTCTCGGTGATGCTCTCGTTGGCGGGCACCTCGACGACATACTCGTGCTTGTACTCGTCATCGGTGTCCAGCGGGCCGAGGAAGCGCACGGAGACGGTGATGAACTCATCGGTGGCTTCGCCGTCGGCGAGCGGGGCGGCCTCGTAGTAGAGGGTGAGCTTGCCGTCTTCGGCGTCCCAGGGCGCGGTGTAGAGCTGGCCCTCGGGCACGGAGTTCTCGAGTTCGGGCTGGACGATGCAGTCCGAAGGCGTGCTGGGGGTCGTACCCGGAGCAAAGTAGCTGAGGCAGGTGGTGCGCTGGTCACCGCCGTCCTGAGCGATGTCGCCGCGGCTGTCGTAGACGGGGCCCTTCCACTGCAAGACCACGGAGTCCGAGCGCGTGGGCAGGCGCATCACGCGCTCGGCGCCAGCGGCGGCGAGGGGCACGGGGATGGCCCCAAAGCTGGCCTCTTCGGGGGGCAGCGCGCCGGGGAAGCTGACCTCGACCCGCTCGCCATGGGGGAAGTTGCGCCCGAATGCCAGCTTGTCTTCGTATTCGCCCAGGGACTCCGAGCCTTCGGGGAAGACCTTGTAGTACATTGCCTCGTTCCGCCAGGTCTCGAAGGCGAAGTAGATGGGGAAGGCGGCCTCGGCGTTGGGGCCGTACAAGGCGGGGCGTCGGCCAATGCGGAAGTAGGTGTCGCTCTCGGCGGCCCGGAACTTCACCTCGGTGCCCACGTCCACCAGGCTGCTGATGAAGGAGCGAGGGTCGTAATTCGTGTAGCAGGCGCCTTCGACGGCGGGTGGCGGCGACCAGCTGCCAAAGAGCGTGTCCGGCGCCGGCTCGTCGCCCTCGAAGATGTAGGCGAAGCCGGTGATTGCCGCATAGGGCGGCTTGAAGCGGGACAGCTCTGGCCCGGCAGCCGTGTAGGAGACCAGCCCGAGCAGGGCGAGGGGCAGCCCCGCGCCGGCAAAGTTGACCCAGTTGTACTCGATGAGGCCGCCGTGCTTGCTGGGCTGAGGCCCGATCTCTTGGGGATCGAGGCCCGCGCCGGCCAGACGGAAGTCCGAGGAGCTGGTTTCGCGTCCGCAGCCCGCCAGCGCCAGGCCCAAGCCCAGGGTGGTCAGGATGCGAAGAGAGGTGGAGCTTTGGCGTCGCATCATGGTCGGTCCTACCATCCCGTCCCCAGACCCAGGTAGACCCGGAGCCCAGGCATCTCGCGCTCGTTGGAGAGCTCGTCGCCGAGCCCGTTGTTGCTGGTGTCGAAGATGTCGTCCCCGTTCACGTCGCCATAGCCGCGCACGGCGTTGAAGCCGTAGGCCATGCGGACGAAGCTGTCCCAGGTCGCGCCATGAAACATGACGCTCTGGACGCGGAGCTCGGCCGAGACGTCGTAGAGCATCGCGTTGCCGTTCTTGTAGGCGTAGTCCACGAAGGGGATCTCCCGCCGGATGTCGCCTTCGTCATAGGCGATGCGGTCGCGGGTGCGGCCAAAGTAGTAGAGGCTGGGGTCTTCCGGCGGCCGATAGGACCAGAGGTTGCCGGCCGTGCCGCCAAACTGGGCAAAGATGCCGTAGGTGGTCAGCGGGCCGACCCGGTGCACGAAGTGGTCGTTGATCGGGAAGCGGTACTGCAGGTTGAAGATCCCCATGGTCTCGCCAGAGAGGCTGAACGCAGGGTAGCCGGGGAATTGCGTGTTCGGCCGCAGGTTGCCGCGTCCGGCGAAGCTGGGGTGCTGACCACCGGCGCGGAACTCGTCCTGGAAATCGACGTTGCGGTCGATCCAGCCCATCCGGAAGTCCACCTGGATGCGGTGGTCGCGGTCGCGGGCGGCCTTCAGGGGGCCCCGGCTGGTCCCGAAGGTGGGGATCGCGAGGTTCTCGTTCCAGCGCAGCTCGTAGCGGTTGTAGGCGTATTTATCGAGCACCTGACCGTCGTCGATTCCGCGCCCGCCGTAGTCCTGGAAGACGATGTCGGTCCAGGCGTGGGTCCACTGGGCGTCCACATAGCGGCCCAGCGGGTTGGCCGACTTGGACCCATAGAGGGCGATGTCGGTCCACTGAAGGCCCAGGCTGACGTCGGTTTCGACCAGGTAGCGGTCGAAGCCCTCGTCGTTGATGCCCTTGAAGCCGAAGTCCACCAGGCTGCTGGCGAGGGTGGCCCGCAGCACGTCGTTGACCTGGTAGCCCATGGCCACCGCACCCACCGTCGAGTACTGGTGCTGCCGGAACTCGATGACGCGCTGGTCGTCGGTGGTCTCGGGGTCTTCGTCCTCGTCGATCTGGGCGCCGTAGTCAAACTTGAACTGGGCGTGCTGGGCCGTCAGGAAGATGTCGGGGTACCAGCCCTGGTAGAAGTACTGGCCGACAAAGACCGGGTCTTCGCCCAGCATCGAGTAGATCACGCCGCCGTGCTTCTCGACATAGTCCTGCATGAAGATCTGGAAGCCGCCCTGGATGCCCCAGTTGGTCATCGAGTTGTTGCGCATCTCGAAGATGGGCACGGCAGAGGGCGCCATGATGGCGCTGCGGCTGCGGTAGCGGGTGGTGGACTCCTCCCACTGGCTGAGGTCCTCGGTGTAGGCCAACGCGGCCTCGACGTGCTCCCCGTCGATCTCTTCGCCGGTGCGGAAGAGGTGGTCAGCCGGGGCCAGCAAGAACTCGGCCGCAGGCAGGCCGAACATCTTCCAGCCGAAGGCGCTCTGATTGGCGTAAATCAGGTTGCCGTCAGCGGTGATCTGCGGGGTGGTCGCCCCGCTCACCACATTGGTCACCTGCTGCACCGAGCGGCCCTCGACGTTGTAGCGGTAGATGTTGAAGATGCCGTCGGGCTCGGCCGCGAAGTAGATGTGGCCGTCGGCGGCCCAATGGGCGTCCATCTCCTCCCACTGGTCCCAGGTGATGGGGTGCAGATCGGATCCGTCGGCATTGACGATGTAGAGGTTCTGCTCGAAATTCCGGAAGATGCCGAAGACCAGCTGCTTGCCATCGGGGGACCAGTCCACCGTCTGCAGCCAGGTGCCATCGTGGAAGTCGGTCAGGTAGGTCTTGCCGCTGCCATCCAGGTTGATCTTCACCAGGTTGAGGGTGCCGTCGGTGTACTCGAAGTAGGCGATCTGGGTGCCGTCCGGGCTCACCGCGGGGTCTGAGCCCCGCTTGGTATTGGGGATCACCCGCCAGCTGTCGCCGGGCAGGATGGTCTGGCCCAGGCGGTGCTTGGGGTCGCGGGTGGTGACGGTGCGGTTGCCCTGCTTGTCTTGCCGCGTGACCAGGTCGTACTGGATGAGCTCGGTCCAGTTGTAGCCGTTGGTCTCGACGCGGAAGTAGCGGCGCAGGCCGGGGACGGCGCTATACTTGCTGTCTTCGTTTCCGGTCACCACGATGGACTCGGGCGCGCCGTCGGCCCGGGGCACGAAGTCCCAGCCATGCTCGAAGTTGTCGCGCCGTGCGGTGCTCATGAGCTGGCTGGTCTCGGCGCGGCCGGCGTCCTCCTGGCCCGCGCCGGTGAAGGCAAAGAGCTGGTCGTCCTCTTCGGCGTGCACATAGATCGTGGCGCGGTTGTTGACGCCCCACATGCTGCCGTCGGGCGAAACCCGAGGTTCAAACTGCCAGGTTCCGCTGCGGTCCCGGGCCTTCTCCTGCTGCCAGAGGGGCTCGCTGAGGAAGCTGTCCCGCTTGGCGGGGTCGGTGAATTCCCAATCCAAGGGGCCGCCCGACAACTCATGCCCGGCGACCTCGCCGCGGGCGCGCACATCGGCGACCTGCCCCTCGTAGTGCTCGGTGACGTAGCGGCGCCAGTCCCAGTAGAGGGTCTCGGCGTCGATGCCCAGCACGTCCTCGATCACGCTCTCCCAGTTGGCACGCCAGCCCTTGCCGGCTTCGAGGGCGAAGCGGGCATAGGTCTGGTCGCCGAAGCGCTGGCGCAGGTAGAGGCCGAAGCTGTAGCCCTGCTGGTAGTAGCGCTCGCTGTCATTCCAGGAGTACTTGGCCGAGCGGGTGTGCCACTCGTCGTATTCGAGCAGGCGGTCCTGCAGCACGGTGGTGCGGATGAACTGGTCGCGGGAGGCGGTCCACCAGTTCCAGCCGGCCTGATCGGACCAGTATTCGGCGCCGCCTTCGGTCCAGAAGACCGAGTCACCGTCAAAGACGAACATGGAGGCGCCGACGTCGGCGTCGCGGATGCCGTCCCGGTACAAGGCGTCGATGACCACGCCCTGGCTGCCTTCGCTATGGGCTGCATTGGCCTTGAGCGAGACGACGTGGGCGAACTCGTGCACCATCACGTCGCTGATCCACTCCATGCGGCCGCGCTGCCGGTAGAAGGTGCCGCCGGGGTTTGCCGAGATCTCGATCCAATCCCATGGGGGGATGGTGAAGCCCTCCAGTTCGTCGGACTGGTTGAGCAGCACGACGTGGACCTTCTCCTTGAGGAAGTAGTTGAACTGGGCGCACATGGGCTCCCACATGTCCTCGGAGACCTTGGCGATCTTGCGGGCGGACCACTCGCCGGTGAGCGCGTGCTCATTGCCCTCGTCGGCCCCGCGTTTGGACACGGGGTAGTGCACGACGAAGTGCTCGGTCTCGATGGAATACCAGTCGAGATCGGGGTGGTTGTAGGGGAATACGAACTTGGCTTGCGCGTCGCTGGACCAGGTCAACCCGGCAAGGGTGCCAACACCCAGGAGGGCGCCGGCAGCGACACGGAGGAGAGAGCGGAACATCGGCTTCATCCTGCGCTTCAGTACCGGAACTCGACGGTCCCGCTATAGGTCAGGCCGTAGGTCGGGTTGATGTCTTCAATGGGGAAGAAGAGGAGGTCCTCACCCCGAACCGGGATGTTGACCCCGCCCACGATGTCCACACTGCGGGTGATGTTGAAGGTGGCGCCCGCGTTGGCGTCCAGGGACCAGCCGTCCGACGCGTCCACCGCGACCAGGTTCTTGGCCGGAAAGAGGCCCGGCGCCGTGGCGCCGATGCGGGTCTCCTGCCGCAGCACGAAGAGGGCGCCCCCTTGCAGCGCCACCGGCCCGACCTGCAGGGTCAGCCCGCCGTCGATCTGGGTGAGGTCGCCGGGCTTGATGCGGCCCGAGCCCTGGTAGGACTCGGTCTCGACGACATACTGCACCACCTGGGACAGGCGGTAGGTGTAGGCGACGCCGAGCTCGAGCGCCAGGGGACCGACCTGGCGCTTGCCCCGCAGGCCCACCTGCATATCCGGGGTGCCCGTGGTCAGGATGACCCGGCTGAAGCTGTAGGGGCCGCCGACATAGTTGCCCGGCGACTCGTTGGCGGCGGGGCCCTTGTAGTCGCCGTAGACGATCACCGAGGTGACCGGCGCGATGGAGCGGTACAGCTCGTAGCGGTAGCCGAAGTGGGGATCTCCCAGGCCGAACTGCGAGATATCCGTCTGCAGGGGCTCGTTCTGGAGGCGGACATAATGCGTCCGCAGTGTCCAGTAGAGCTCGCCCCGACGCGTGATGCCGTAGCGCATGGCCAGACGCTGGGTGCTGTAGAGCCAGGAGGTGTCCTGCTGGTCGTCCGAGCCCGCCCAAGGGTCCACTTCACCGTCTGGCGACCACTGGCCCGAAGCGAGCTTGAGGTCGCTGCCCAGCCCGAATTCCAGCCAGCCCTTGCCCAGGATCAACGGCCGTTCGACCTCCCGTGCGGAGAGGGGCTCGCGCATGGTCTTGGCCTGAAAGCCAGCGGCCCGGGCGTCCTGGCCCAGCCCCACGGCCCCCAGGATCAAGGTCTGCAACAGCATTCTCATCATGGCCTGCTTCCGAGTTGGGAAGGAGCGCCTCCGGCGCAGCGGGCGGCGACAGACGGACGACGGCGGCGGGTCTATTCCGTCTCCCCCCTTCTGTGTCAAGCCGGGCAGGCCTGTAAAGGGGCGAAGCATGGCCGAGCCCGCCTTCGGCCCGAAATCAGCGTCGGGTGCCGATGGCCCGGAAGCTCTCGTTGTTGCGGACCCGTCGGCTGACCTTGACGTCGGCATAGCCGGCATCGGTGAGCATGACCTCGAGGGATGCGCGGTTGAACCAGTGCTTGACCGGAATCCTGAGGCGATCGTAGATGTCGGCCACCACGACATCGAAGGGCCAGCGGTGGTGGTCGTGCACCGGCAGGTGGCGCACCACGTCACCCGCGACCGGCACGCCCCCCAGCAACTTGTAGGGGGTGTGGCTGAAGAGCCGCAGCCCGCGCGCGAAGCCCCGGCTGAGCCGATGCAGCTGCTCAGGCTCCATGGCGGTGGTCATGCCCCGCAAGGCATTGCTGGCCAGCAGGGTGGCCCCCTGCCGATGACCATAGACCCACACCGCGAGCTGCCCGCCGGGACGCACGATCTCGCCGAGGGCCTCGAATGCGGGCTTGGGATCGTCGAGGTGGTGCAAGACGCCGAAACAATAGGCGATGTCCACGACCTGCTCGCGCAGCGGCGGCCGGGTGAGGCTGCCCTGCACCACGTGCACCCGGGCGAGATCGGCGGTGTTGGCCGCGGTGGCCGCCACCGCGTCCCCGCTGCTGTCCAGGGCGATGACCTCTGCCCCATAACGGGCGGCGAAATAGGCGTGTCGGCCGTATCCGCAGCCCGCATCCAGCACCAGGCGGCCCAGGAAATCCTCGGGCAGCAGGGGGCTGGCCAGGTCGAGGAAGGACTCCTCCCACTCGGGAAAGGCAGAGTCGAAGGTGGTCCAGCGATGGGCCGTGCTCGGGCCCTCGGCCTCGCCTTCCATCAGCATGCGCGGGATCCCGTCGCGGATCGCATAGACCGCCGCGCAGCCCTGGCAGTGCAAGGCGCCTTCGCGAATCTCGGTCTCTTCGCCGCGATCCAGGGCGACGCCGGCCGGCTCGCCTTCGTCGGGGGTGAAGTGGCCGTGGGTGACGGGCACCGTGCGGGTGGAGGCCGTCTGCAGGGTGAGCTTCGTGCCCCGGCATCGCGGACAGGCGAGCCATTCGAGCAGTCGGTACTTCACAGGCGCCTCCCAGGCTGGTCGCGGGGCCTTTTGTTATCCGCCGGCCGGTCCCCTGTCCTGGCACCGGCGACCGTGCCCTTGTTCTTCGCCCGGGCTGCGGGCTTGTGATAGCCCCAGGCACCCTCGCCCGTTGGCCCACAGCCCGGGCCACACCGCATGGCGTCGCGCAGCCGCGACCCGGGAGAGCTCCCGAAATGACTCGGTCCGTTCAGACCCTCGACCACGTCGTCGTGCGCTTCGCCGGCGACTCTGGCGACGGCATGCAGCTCACTGGCAACCAGTTCACCGCCACCACCGCCATCTATGGCAATGACCTGGCCACCTTCCCGGACTTTCCGGCGGAGATCCGGGCCCCCGCCGGGACCCGGGCAGGCGTATCCGGCTTCCAGATCCACTTCTCCAGCGAGAATGTCTTCACCCCCGGCGACGCGCCGACGGTGCTGGTGGCGATGAACCCGGCCGCCCTCGCCGCCAACATCAAGGATCTCAAGGCCAACGGCCTGGTGATCGTCAACACCGACAAGTTCACCGCCCGAGACCTGGAAAAGGCCGACCTCGCGAGCAACCCCCTCGAAGACGGCACCCTGGACGGCTTTCAGGTGGTGCCGGTGCAGCTGGCCGCCCTCACCAAGCTGTCGGTCGAGGGCCTGGGGCTGGGCGCCAAAGAGACCGATCGCTGCAAGAACTTCTTCGCGCTGGGCATGACCTACTGGCTGTTTCACCGGGACATCGGCACCACCGAGGCCTGGATCCGGAGCAAGTTCAAGGAGCCCTTCCTGAGCGCCAATATCGCGGCGCTCAAGGCGGGCTTCAACTACGCCGACACCGTCGAGCTCTTCCTGAGCACCTACGAGGTGCCCAAGGCCGATCTCGCGCCGGGCGAATACCGAAACATCACCGGAAATGAGGCTTTGGCCCTGGGTTTCGTGGCCTGCGCCGCCTTGTCGGGTCGGCAGGTATTCCAGGGGGCCTACCCCATCACCCCCGCCAGCGATGTGCTGCACTACCTGTCCCGCTACAAGGACTTTGGTGTCGTCACCTTCCAGGCCGAGGACGAGATCGCGGCCATCGGCGCCGCCATCGGGGCATCCTTTGGCGGCGCCATCGCGCTGACCTCCTCGTCGGGGCCCGGCATCGCGCTCAAGGGTGAGGCCATCGGCCTGGCGATCATCACCGAGCTGCCGCTGGTCATCGTGGACATCCAGCGGGGCGGGCCGTCGACGGGCCTGCCCACCAAGACCGAACAGAGCGACCTCTTCATCGCCCTCTACGGCCGCCACGGCGAGTCCCCCATGCCGGTCCTGGCCGCGCAGACGCCGTCGGATTGCTTCTGGGCCGCCATCGAGGCCGTGCGGGTCGCAGTCAAGTACCGCATGCCCGTGATGCTGCTCACCGACGGCTTCCTCGCCAATGGTGCAGAGCCCTGGAAGGTGCCCGAGGTCAGCGCGCTCCCCGCCATCGAAGTGAAGCTGGCGACCGAGGTGCCCGAGGGCGGCTTCCAACCCTATGCCCGCGACCCCGAGACGCTGGCCCGCCCCTGGGCCGTGCCCGGCACCCCCGGCCTGGAGCACCGCATCGGCGGCCTGGAGAAGCAGGACGTGACCGGCAATGTGTCCTATGACCCCGCCAACCACGAGCACATGAGCCGCCTGCGCGCCGCCAAGGTGCAGAAGGTGCTGGCGGATGTGCCCGACCTCGTCGTGAACGGGGACGCGGACGGGCTCCTGGTGGTCTCGTGGGGCGGCACCTTCGGCGCGGTCCACACGGCTGTGCGGGCCGCCCGCCGCGGGGGGCTGCGCCTGGGCCATGTGCACCTGCGCTGGCTCAACCCGATGCCGGCCAACCTGGGCACGCTGCTGAAGCGCTATGACCGCGTGCTGCTCCCCGAGCTCAACCTCGGCCAGCTCGCGACGGTCTTGTCGGGCCGCTACGGCGTTGCGGTGCAAAGCTACGCCAAGATCCAGGGCCAGCCCTTCAAGGTCAGCGAGCTGCTGGCGCGCATCCAGCTTGAGTGCGCGGCGATCTGACGGCCCCGCGGCCCCTCTCGACAGACCCCTCCCCTGAACTGACGGGACACCCCATGGCACCCATCACCGAAGACCCGACCGAATACACCAAGAAGGACTTCATGTCCGACCAGACCATCCGGTGGTGTCCGGGCTGCGGCGACTACTCGATCCTGTCGCAGGTGCAGACCGTCTTCGCCGGATTGGGCATTCCACGGGAAAAATTCGCGATCATCAGCGGCATCGGCTGCTCCAGCCGCTTCCCCTATTACATGAACACCTACGGCTTCCACACGATCCATGGGCGGGCCCCGGCCTTTGCGACCGGGTTGAAGCTGGCGAACCCCGAGCTGTCGGTCTGGGTGATCACCGGCGATGGCGACGCCTTGTCCATCGGCGGCAACCACTTCATCCACCTGTTGCGCCGCAATGTGAACCTGCAGATCCTGCTCTTCAACAACCGGATCTACGGGCTCACCAAGGGCCAATACAGCCCGACCTCCGAAGCAGGCAAGAAGACCAAGTCCACGCCCATGGGCTCGGTGGACCACCCCTTTGAGCCCTGCGCGGTGGCCCTGGGTGCCGAGGCCACCTTCGTGGGCCGCACGGTGGACATCTTCGTCAAGGAGCAGCGGGATCTGCTGGAGGAGGCCCACAAGCACACGGGCACCTCCTTCGTCGAGATCTTCCAGAATTGCAATATCTTCAACGACAACGCCTTCACGGCGGTCACCGACCGCAAGACCCGTGGGTCCGCCACCCTGATGCTGCAGCATGGCGAGCCGATGATCTACGGCGACAAGGACGGCCCCGAAATGGGCCTGCGGTTGAACGCAGACCTGGAGCTGGAGCCCTTTGAAGTCACCGACGAGAACCGCGACCAGGTGCTCAAGCACAATGAGAAGAGCCTGGTGCTGGCCACCCTGCTGGTGCGCATGCGCCCGCCCATGCCGGTGGCATTCGGCGTGATCTACCGGGTGGACCGGCCCACCTATGACGCCGGCGTGCTCGCCCAGGTCGAGAAGGCGCAGTCGGCACCCAACGCAGGCGACCTCGCCCGTCTGCTCAAGGGCCGCAACACCTGGACCGTGGCCCCCAACAAGGGCGCGTGACCCGTCCCCTGCCGGCGCCGTTGGCCGACTGGGGCCCCCCCACCGACCTGGTGGGGGTGCTCTGCGACATCGACGACACCCTCACCTGGGAGGGGCGCCTGGTCCCCGAGGCGCTGCTGGCCCTGGCGCGCCTGCAGGCCGCCGGCCTCAAGGTCGTGCCGGTGACCGGCCGCCCTGGGGGCTGGGTGGACCACATCGCCCGCATGTGGCCGGTGGACGGCGTTGTCGGTGAAAACGGCGGCCTGTGGTACTTCATGGAGGAGGGGGGCCTTCGCCGCTGCTTCTTGCAGTCCGAGGCCGACCGCGCCTCGAATCGCCTGCGCCTGAATGCCCTGGCCAAGCAGATCCTCGCCGAGGTGCCCGGCTGTGGGCTGGCCAGCGACCAGCCCTACCGAGAGCTCGATCTCGCCATCGACTTCTGCGAGGACGTGCCCGCCCTCGGCGATGCCGCCATCGACGCCATCGTGGCCTGCTTCGAGCGGGCCGGCGCCACGGCGAAGGTGTCGAGCATCCACGTCAACGGCTGGTTTGGCGCCTTCGACAAGCTCACCGGCATCCGCCGCCTTCACCAGGACCGCTGGGGCCAGCCCATCGACCCGCAGCGCTGGGTCTTTGCCGGGGATTCGGCCAACGACGAGCCGATATTCGGCGCCTTCCGGCACGGGGTGGGGGTGGCCAATGTGCGCCACTTCTTGCCCCGCATGGACGCCTGGCCCACCGCCATCACCCCGGGCTCGGGGGGCCACGGCTTTGTGGAGCTGGTCGACCGGATCCTCAGCCGGGGCTGAGGGGCAGGGGCACCGGGTGGGGCAGGCGGCCGTCTTGGGTCCATGCGGCGATGCTGTCCACCAGGCCCTGGCGCACCGCTGCGGCCAGTCCATCGTGGTAGCCGGCGGCGTGGGGGCTGACCAGCAGGCCGGGAAGCTCGGCGCTGATGGCCATTCCGGCGAAGGGCTCGGTGGGGAAGACGTCCACGCCCAGCCCGCCCAGGTGGCCCTCGCCGAGCAGGCGAATGGCCGCCCCCAGGTCCACCAGCGCGCCGCGGGCTGTATTGACGAGGATGAGCCCTGGGCGTGCATTTTCGAGCCGCTGGGCGCTGATCATGCCGCGGTTGGTCGCGTCCAGGTTGCAATGCAAGGTGAGAATGTCGACCTGACGCAGCATCGCGTCGAGATCGCAGGCCTCGACCGCAGGCGGCAGCCCGGCGGGATCGTGGCCCAGAACCCGCGCGCCCAGGGCGACCAGCACCTCGGCCATGCGCTGGCCGATGACCCCCAGGCCCACCACGCCCACCCGGGCCCCCCGCAGGGTGCGCATGCCCAGCGAGGGCAAGGCGGCCCGCGCCCAGCGCCCGGCCCGTGCCTCTGCCCGCAGCCAGCCCGACTGCCGGAGCCCGGCGGGCAGAGCAGCGCGGCCTCGACGACGGCGTCCCGGCGGGCTTCGGGCAGGCGCCCCGCCGCGATGCCCCGGCGCGCCAGCTCGCCGCGGTCCAGGTGGTCGTAGCCGCTGGTGGTGGTGAGCACGAGGCGGGCGGAGGGCGTGCGGTCCAGCAGCGCGGCATTCACCGCCACCTGGGAGGTCACGACCAGCACCTCGGCATCGTGGCCGGTGCCCCGCAGCCGCGTGAGGCCCGACAGGGCGGCGGCCTCGGCGGCGGTCGGCCTCGGTCTCGTAGCTGCTGCGGCCCCAGCGGCTCAGGGTGGGGGCGGCGGCGTGGGGAGGCGGGTGCATGGGCGACCTGGACCGTGACCGCCTCGGCCCTATCCCAAGGGGGCCCTGCTGGGGCCCCGACGATTGCCCGTGCGGGGCCGGTCTGGACGGCCATCCCCCGGTGAGCGACATCGCCTTCTTCGACCACCGCCCCGTGGTCTGCAGCCTGTCGCGCTGATTCAAGGCGGATCGACATAGCCCAGGGCCCGCAGCCCCTCGGCGCTGCGCGCGCTGGCTGGCACCGCAGGGCCCTGGGGCGCCAGCGGCGGCAGGGGCTGGTAGCCCTCGGATGTCCACTGGGCGAAGTCGGCGCTCTTGCGCAGCCCGCCCACCTTCTGGACCTCCCGGGGAGGCAGGACCACCGGGCCCGCCCCCTGGGCGTGAAGCAGCAAGGCGGGCAGCAGGTCGAGGCTCTGCACCGGGGCGTCGATGCGCGCGCCCGGCTGACCCGGCACCCGCACTGCCAGGGGCACGCGCAGCTCGGGATCCCACAGGCGCTGACCGTGGCCGAAGCGCCCTTCTTCGCCCAGGGCCTCGCCGTGATCGGCGGTCACCGCCACCGTCCAGCCGGGGGCCCCGCAGCCACCAGGCGGGCGATGCGGGCCTGGGTGGCAGCGTGGCCGCATAGGCCTGTCGCGGAAGCGGCCTCCCCGGCTGCGGGGGCCCCAGAGCCTTCGGCCAGGCGCTGGTATTCATTGGGGGCTCAACAGGTGCACCCACAGCAGCCCGCGGCCCGCTGCGGGGCGCGGATAACCGCAAGCGGCCGCCACCGCCCGGTCGTCCGGCCGCGGGCCCGGCGCGGGGGCTGGCCCGCAGGCGCGCGGCGAGGCCGTCGAGGTTGTGCAGCAGCAGCAGGGGCTCGCGGGACCGGTCGGCGTGGCCCCACACGTGAAAACCAGTTGCAAAGCCGTTTTCGGGGCTGAGGTAGGGGTTGCTGAGGATGGCCCGCGTCTGGTAGCCCAGGGCCTGGAAGCGGGGGGCGAGGCTGGGGCTACCAACGGCCGAGAAACCGCCTGGAACCGGCAATCCTCCGCCATGTTGGTCCACGGTCTCCCCGGTCCAGATCGAATGCAGCGCGGGCATCGGAGGCGGCGCTCCGGGCATTCGTCCACTCGGTGAAGCCCTGTTCAGGACCGGCCGCCGTAGCAGGCCCGCATCGGCGCGCACCGTATCCACCGTGATCAGCAGCAGATCGGGGCCCGGGCCCGCGCCGGGGGCGACGCTGTTGTCGGTGTGCAGGCGCTGCCGCAGCAGGGGCGTCCGCCGCCCCCACCACGCTCAACAGCAGCAGCCGCCGCGGCCAGCGCCAGCCCGCTGCAGCCACCAGGATCAGGGGAAGCACTCCCAGAACCAGCGGCAGGTCGGCGGCGCGGGGGCCCTCGAAGGCCCAGACCAGGGCCCAGAGCGGGGCCGGCGGCAGGCCCGCCCGGGCCCCAGCGGGGCCAGCGCCAGAGGGCCAGGGCGGCCAGTCCGGCGAAGAGGGCGGCCAGCAGCCCGGCCGCGCCGATCAGCTCCTGCAGGCTGGGGCGCGGGTCCAGGGGGGCGGGCGCGACGCGGTCGCAGAGGGCCTCGACGCCGACAAAGAGGGCGCCAGACAGGCCAGTGCGGCGCAGGATCGGGGTGCGGGGGTCGCTCACCCCGGCCGGCTATCCTGTCGGGCTCAACCCCGCCCGGACTTGCGGGGACGCTGGCCCCAGAGCGCCGCCGCAGGCCGCGATCCAGGCCCACCCGGCTGGTGGCCCGCTGCCGGAGCTGCTGGCTTCGGCGGTGGGAGCGCCCGGTGCGTGCAGCCGCCCTTTTCCCTGTGGCACCTCGTGAATGGCGGGTGATCACCCGGGTGCCGCTACCTCGACCCGGTGGCGGGTGCGGGTGACCGCAAGGGACAGGCGCACCCCCGGCCGGCCGGCCAGCGCCGCAGGCAGCGTGACCCAATCGGTGCCGCTGTGGCAGCTGAAGCGCTGCACACCGTCCTCCACCACGATGGCCACGTCGGCAGGGGCGTGATCCCCCCGCCAGTGCACGCGCATGCCGCCGTCGTCGGTGCGGTCTACGCGGGTCACGGTCGGGCGATCGCCAAAGGCCCCTGCGCCATCCACCTGCAAGGAAAAGAGCGGGTTGTCGTCTACGGTCAGCGCGATCTCCCGCCAGGACGGGTCGAGTCCGGCGGCCGGCAGGCTGCCTTCGTAGCGGCCGGTCGCGGGCTGCCAACCCAGGGCCAGATCCGCGCCCACGATAACCGAGAATGAAGGTGGGCCGCCCATTCCGCGCTCGGGCGCACGCTCTTGCACGCAGCCGCTGCGGGGGCGGACCAAGCTGCTGTCCCCGGGGGAGCGAATCCACAGGCGGCCATCCAGGCTGCGGGCGCCCGGACCTTCGGCGCCTTCGCGGGCGACCAGCTCCAGCTCCACCACGCGGGCGGCAGAGGCCACGGTCGGCTCGGAGGTGGCGGCGGGACCGCGCATCCCGCAGGCCGAAAGCAGGATGAGTCCGGCCAGCCGCATGCTCCACCTCCTCTCACGACAACGGAATCCACCGCCAGAAACTCAAGGACCGGATGTCCGGGGCGGGCGCTTCAACCCGCCAGGCGGGGAGATGCTCCCCCCGGACCGCGGGTCTTGAGGGCACCTTGCATCCGCGCTACCCTGCCGGCATGTCTGCACTGCTTCGCCCGCTGTCCTTTGGCCTCCTCTTGACGAGCATCGCCTGCACGGCGGGCCAGAAGTCCGACCTGGACAGTGGCGGGTCCGCCGGCACGCCCGAGATGGGTCTGGTGGCCGACTTCAGCCTGGAGGACCTCAACCCGGGGTCGGTGCGCGCCGGCGAGGCCGTGTCCCCGCGCGACTACCTCGAGCGCGTCTCGGGCTGGTACTTCATCCACGCCACCTGAGGCTACTGCCGTAGCCAGTTTGGCTACCTCGCGACCCTTCAGGATGAGATCGCCGACGAGGCGCCCGAACTCACCGTCTCCTTGCTGGCGGTGAACGCCGATGGCCACGCCTCGGGGATGGACAGCGCCGCCAGCGTCGCAGATCTGCCCCTGCTCCAAGATGATGAAGAGGCGCAGGTCTGGGAGCGATGGAATGCCACCTGGCGCGATGTGCACGTGGTGGACGCCGCCAACGAGCGGGTCGCGGTCTTCAACTTGACCGACCACGATCTCGCCGATCCCGCCAACTACGCGACGCTCAAGGGCCTGCTGATGGACGCCGCGAATCCCGCACGCTGAGCACGGGGATCGCCTCTGTCGCGCCATCCTCCGGGATGAGCCTCGCCTTTGCAGGAGCCTGTCATCCAGGCGTTGCCTGCGGGGCTGCGGGTCGGCTAAGCAACTGAGTGAATCGTCATTCAGTTTTACGCACCCCTGGTGGGGCCCCCGCGCCCCGCCCGCAGGAGAACCCCATGAGCGCGACCGCCTACTCCGCCGACCTCCGCGACATCCGCTTCGTCCTCTACGAGCAGCTGGACGTGATTGGCCGCCTGGCCGCCTTCGAGAAGCACGCCGACCTCGACCGCGAGCTGGTGGACACGCTGATTGACGAGGCCTACCGCATCGCCTCCGAGGTCCTCGGCCCCATCAACGCGGCGGGGGACACCCACGGCTGCAAGCTGGATGGTGAGGGCAATGTGACCACTCCCCCCGGCTACAAGGAGGCCTGGGGGATCGTCTCGGAGGGCGGCTGGAACGGCTTCGCCGCTCCTCCCGAGCACGGCGGCATGGGGATGCCCATCGCGCTGGACGTGATGCTGGGCGAGTTCTGGACCGGCGCCTGCGTGGCCTTCTCGATGTATGGCGGCTTGTCGCGGGGCGCGGCCAATGTGCTGGTGGACAACGCGCCCCAGTGGATTCGGGATGTCGCCTGTGAGCGCATCTACTCGGGCGAGTGGACGGGCACGATGTGCCTGACCGAGCCCGGCGCGGGATCGGATGTGGGCAGCAACCGGGCCAGGGCCCTGCCCACCGACGACCCCGATGTCTTCGAGATCACCGGCGAGAAGATCTTCATCTCCTGCGGCGACTCGGAGTTCTCCACCAATGTGACCCACCTGGTGCTGGCCCGCATGCCCGACGCGCCGGATGGCACCCGCGGGCTGTCCATCTTCATGGTGCCCAAGTACCTCTTCGATGCCGACGGCAACCTGGGCGAGCGCAATGGCGCCTATGTCGAGGCCATCGAACACAAGATGGGCATCGCCGGCTCGGCCACCTGCACCATCAGCTTCGGGGCCCGCAGCCCCTGCAAGGGCTGGCTGCTGGGCAAGGCGGGCCAGGGCATGAAGATCATGTTCCAGATGATGAACGAGGCCCGCCTGCTGGTGGCTGTTCAGGGCCTCGCCGGCGCTGCCACCGCCTACGAGATGTCCAAGGCCTACACCAAGGAGCGGGTGCAGGGCACTGACCTGGGCGACCTGGGCAACGACGCTGCCAAGGCCGTGACCATCGTCTCGCACCCCGATGTGCGCCGCATGCTGATGTGGCAGAAGGTGCACGTCGAGACCATGCGCTCCCTCTGCTACAAGACCGCCCTGCGCATCGACATCGCCCACAACGAGACCGATCCCGACAAGCGCCGCGAGGCCACGGGCTATGTCGAGCTGATGACCCCGGTGCTCAAGGCCTACTGCTCGGACAAGGGCTTCGACTCGGCCGTCATCGGGCTGCAGTGCTACGGCGGCTATGGCTACATCAAGGAGTACCCCCTCGAGCAGATTGTGCGCGACACCAAGATCGCCTCCATCTACGAGGGCACCAACGGCATCCAGGCGATGGACCTGGTGGGCCGCAAGATGCAGAAGGGCTCGGGTGTGCTCTTCATGAACTGGCTGGCCGAGGTCAACGCCGAGCTCGATCGCGCCCGCGAGATCGAGTCCCTGGCCGGCGTGGTCGCCGCCGTCGAAAAGGCCCGGGACGCCCTGGGCGCCTCGGCCATGCACCTGGGCGGGCTGGGGATGCAGGGCAACATCAAGGGGGCCATGCTGCAGGCCTCCAGCTTCCTGGACCAGTTCGGCTGCACCGCGCTGGCCGTCGAAGCCCTCGAGCAGGCCCGCATGGCCACGCTGGCCATGGAGAAGGCCGACATCAGCGACAGCGATCGCCGCTACTACAAGGGCAAGCTGCTGAACGCGCGGTTCTATGCCGACAATGTCCTGCCCCGGGCCATCGCCGTGGGCAAGGTGATCCGCTCCAACGACGAGAGCTGCATGGACGAGTCCCTGTTCATCTGAGCCGGATAGGGGCGCCCGTGGCTCCTCCCGCTCCCCTGCCCCTTTCGCCGCCCTCGCCGCTTCACGAGGCCCTGGTCTCGGACGCGGCGCTGCGCCCGACCCACCTCGAAGTGGACCTGGGCGCCTTGCGGCACAACCTGGGCGCGATCCGTCAGCATGTGGGCGGGGCGCGCATCATGGCGGTGCTCAAGGCCAACGCCTATGGCCACGGCCTGGTGCCGGTGGCCCGCCTGATGGAGGCCGAGGGGGTGGCCGCCATCGGGGTGGCGGTGCTGGAAGAGGGCTTGCGCCTGCGCGAGGCCGGCGTCGCCTGTCCCATCCTGGTGATGGGCGGGATCCTGGGCAGCCAGATCCCGCTCTTCATCGACCAGGAGCTGATGCTCACGGCCTCGTCGGTGGACAAGCTGCGGGCCATCGAGGCCTGCGCCGCCGCCATGGGCAAGCGCGCCCGGGTGCACCTGAAGGTGGACACCGGCATGGAGCGCATCGGGGTGCACTGGTACTCCGCCGGCCCCCTGATCGAGGAGAGCCTGCGCCTCCAACATGTGGACGTAGACGGCATCTTCAGCCATTTCGCCAACAGCGATGCCGCCGATCTCAGCCACGCCCGCCTGCAGCTGGAGCGCTACCACGAGGTGCTCGACCTCTACCGCCGCCATGGCGCGCCCTGCCCCACCCGGCACATCGCCAACTCGGGTGGCATCCTGCAGCTGCCCGACAGCCACCTGGACCTGGTGCGCCCGGGAATCGCCCTCTACGGCGTCTACCCCAGCCCCGCGACCCGCCGCAGCCTGGACCTGCGGCCCGCCCTCACCTGGAAGAGCCGCGTGGTCTACTTCAAGGTGGTGCAGGCGGGCAATCCCGTCAGCTATGGCAGCACCTGGACCCCCGACCGTCCGGTCCGCCTGGTCACCGTGCCGGTGGGCTATGGCGATGGCTACCCGCGGCGCATGTCGGGCCGGGCCGAGCTGATCCTGCGGGGGCGGCGCTTCCCGGTGGTGGGCACCATCTGCATGGACCAGGTCATGGTCAACCTGGGGTGGGAGTCCGCCTGGAATGACGATGAGGCGGTGCTTCTGGGGGAGTCCGAGGGCCAGCGCATCACCGTGGAAGAGCTGGCGGAGTGGGCGGGCACCATCTCCTACGAGATCCTGACCGGCATCAACACCCGGGTGCCCCGGGTCTATGTGGACCGGGGCTCAGCCGGCGGCCGATAGGGCCTTGGGCTCTGGCTCCCCGGCCTGGGCCAGAAGCTCCGCCACCACTCCGGCCACCTTGGGGGCGTCGGCCTCGGAGAAGCGCATGCCCAGCAGCGTGCCCCCCGCCACGGAATAGAGCCGGGTGACCCGGGCCTCGAGGAAGAGGGGCCCCGGTGCGCCCGGCAGCAGCAGCAACACCTCGGCCCGCGTGCCCCAGGCCGAGACCTTGGCCAGGCTCTGCTGCACTACGACCCCCACGCCTGTGGAGGAGATGTCGCGCACCTGCCCCGCGGCGGCCTGGCTGCCCACCCGCAGGGTCGCGACCATGGGCTGAACGGGTGCCGGCGCGACCCGCGGGGCGTCTCGGTCCTTCATCAGGGCGCTGAGCCGCTTGGGAAGCTCGCGCAGGCGGTCGATCTGCGCCATGTGCAGGCCCAGCTCGGTGCCGCCCTCCACGGCGTGGCGGCTCTTGATCACCACCTCAAAGCTGCTGCTGTGGTCGTCTTCTGGCACCCAGACCGACAGGCGCGCGACCGCGCCTCGGCCGAGGTCCACATCGCCTGGCACCCGCATCACGGCCTCGTGAAAGCCCAGGTCCACCAGGGTGCCCTCCAGGGGCTTGTGATCACAGAGATCGAGGTTGACGACGATCTTTTCGGCGTTTGCGGCAAAGCGCCGGCGCCGCTCGACCGCGACCGGGTCGATGCCCCGCAGCGCCAGATCGCGGGCCACCGTGAGGCGCTCGTTCTCGCGGGCCAGCTCGGAGCACCGCTCCAGCGCGCGCGCCCGGCCACGGGCGAAGGCGGACTGGTCGAGGGTGAGCCGGTGGTCGCGCCGGGCCCACAGCAGCAGGCCCATCGACAGCAGCAGCCAGGCCGAGCCGACGATCAGGCTGCGGCCCAACAGCTCGTCTTCCAAGGCGGCCTGGGCGGTGGCCAGGGGGCTGCGAATGGCCAGCGCGGCCACCACCCGCCCCGTCGCGTCTCGGATGGGGGCGCCGGCCTGGGCCAGGACGTCGCTGGTGCGGGGGCGAAACGCGGTGGGCTGGTCCCCCGTGAGCAGGATGTGGTGGAGCGCGGGCTCGTAGGGGGCCGGCGACCGCCAATTCGGCGTTTCGCCGGTGCTCAGCAGCAGCTCCACACCATCCACCCGGCCCTGGTGGGGGCGCGTCCTCAGGCTCTCGGCGCCGGACGGGTTGAGTTGCACCACGTCGATGCGGGTCTCGGGCGGCAAGGACTGCTGGATGTCGAGCAGGGTGCTCCGCTGGATCCAGAGGTCGTCGGGGGCCTCCTCCCAGCGGGTGAAGGCGCCTTCGTTGGGGGCGGCGCTCAGGCCGCGGGCCAGGGCGTCGGCGTCGATGCGGCTGGCAGCCAGGGTCGCAACGGCCTGAGCCTGCTGCTGGGCCGCATCATGGAGCAGCTGGCGGTCGGCGCTGTGGTCGGCCCAGAGGGCCGCACCGAGCATGCCGCCCAAGGCCGAAGACAGCGCCACAGCCCAGATCAGGGCCGCGCGGCTGGGGCTTGGAAGGGGCTGCGATTCAGGCATTGCGAATCCTCGCAGGGTCGCCACCCCTTACGGTCGCCTTTCAGCACCCTGAAGGCTCTTGCTGGCCGCCCGTCCGCCAACGGGGCAGGTTTGGCCCTGCCTGTTCTCTTCCGCCCCGAGCCGGAGCCCCCATGCACAGCCGCCGTCAGATCCTCGCCGCCGCCCCCGGACTCGCCCTGCTCGCCGCAGGCTGTCCCAAGGTGGATGTCGCCGCCGTGGGCAAGGCCGTGCAGAAGTGGCTGCCCAAGGTCCGCTTCGACAAGGTGAACCTGCGGGACATCGACTTCGACAAGGCCGATCTGACCTTTGTCTTCCAGGTGGACAACCCTGCCCCGCTCAAGGTCGGGCTGGCCAGCTTCTCCTATGCCCTGGCGCTGGAAGGCCAGCGGCTCTTTGACGGCGACAACCCCGACGGCGTCAAGCTGGAGGCCGAAGGCAGCGCCCCCCTGAAATTCCCCATGACCCTGCGCTGGAAGGATCTCCTCGACCTGCTCAAGGCCACAAAGGGCAAGGACGAGCTGAACTTTGGCTTGACTGGCAATATGGGATTCGACACGCCGGTGGGTGTGGCCAAGTTGCCCTATGACGCCAGCGGTCTGCTCCCGGCCCTGCGCAAGCCCCGCTTCGACCTCAAGGGCCTCAAGCTGCGCGAGCTGAAGCTGCTGGAAAACCGCGCCAGCCTGGGCCTGCAGATCGACGCCACCAACCTGGGCGGGGCTGCCATCGGCTTCTCGGGCTTCGACTACAACCTGCGGCTGGGTGGGGATCGCGTGGCAGCCGGTGTGGTCGAGCGCCTGGGCGAGGTGGCCGGAACTGCGACCGAGCGCCTGGAGATCCCCATCGACCTCAACCTGCTCAACCTGGGGTCCGGCGTGCTCAACGCCATCAAGAACAACGGCGACATCGAGGCGGCCTTGGGCGCCAGGCTCAAGGTCCGCACGCCCTTTGGTGAGGTGCCGCTATCCGTGGACGAGAGCGGTCGGCTGAGCGTGAGCTGAGCCGGTTGGGGCATGGGGGCCGTCAGCGCGCGCTGCGCCGGAGGAAGCGGGCCTCGGCCTCTTCGGCCTCTTGCTGGTTCATGCCCAGGCGCCCGGCCAGGGCGTAGAGCTGCTGGCGGGCCTGGGGGTCGTGACCGCCCCAGGTGGCCATGCGCTCCAGGGCCTGGTCCATCATCCACACCCGGGCCAGGGTGGCCGCGGCGGTGGCCTCGGCCGGGCGCAGATCGAGGCCGGTGGCGAAGCGTTGCAGCGCCTGCTGCTCCTTGCCGTCGAGCTGCTCGTCCACCAGGGCCATGGCCTGGGCCATCGCGAGCAGGCTGACCCGAACAGCCCCCGGACTGGTCGCCCGCAGCTCGGCGCTGGTCAGGGGCGGGCGCTGGGACAGCTCGTTGAGGCTGCCCTGGTCTGGGCCGATCAGATCGGTGAGCCAGCTCGCCTCTTCCGGGCTCACCCGGCCATCGGCCCGCGCGATCTCCACCAACATCCGGGACAAGACCTGGCGGTCATAGGGGTGCACGATGGGCGCCTCGGCCAGCTGCCGCTGAAAGGCGCCCATCAGCTCGCGGGCAGCCTCGGCCGAGACCCAGGCCCGGGCCTCGCCATCCCAGACAAAGCGGCTGCGAACGCCTTCAAAGGCGGCGAGGATGGCCTGCTGCTGTTCGCTGGCGGACAGGTTGCGGGCGGCCTGCTGGCGCCCGCGATCGGCCTCGGCCATGGCGGACCAGGCCAGGTCCGAGGCCACCCGCCCGGCGATGCCATGGCCGAAGACGCTGCGCACCAGCGACGCCAACGCGCTGCGCAGGCTGTACATCAGCGTGCGGCTGACCGTCGATTGCACCCGGGTGGCCACGGCGTTGCCGGGGGCGGCCGGCAGGCTGTGCCGGGCCGGAACGGCATGTCCGGAGCGGGGGCAGACAAAGCGCAGGGACAGGCTGCGTCCCTGCACCTGAAGGTCCTGGATGAGGGGGGCCAGGTTGTCGGGGGTGGGCGTGCTCATTTCGGCTCCATGAACCCGGATGCTATCCGTTCCCGAGGCGCGGCTGGCGCGCTACCCTCGAAGTCCCCCCCGGCATCGCCCCGGAGCCGCATTGTCCACCCTCAAGCTGGCGCGTCCCTCCGGGCGATTCCTGCTGATCCTGGTCATCTCGGCCTGCTTCAGCCTGGTTGGTGTGGTGATCGCGATCGCCGGCGCCTTGTCCGAGACCAGCAAGACCCAGTCCTCTGCCGGTTTTGCGCTCTTTTCGGCGGCCTTCTTCGTCTGTGGCCCGCTGACGCTGGGCCTGGCCTTTGGGGGCGCCTCCGAACCGCGCAGCCTGGCCAAGGCCGGCGGGCTGGTGGGGGCCGGCTTGATGGCCCTGCTGGCCGCCGTGTTCCTGAGCATCGGCATGGCCCTGGACAATGGCATCGGGTCGGGCATCTTTGGCGGCGCCATGTGCTGCGGGCTGCCGGGCCTGGTGCTGATGGGCGCCGGGCTGATGTTGGGCCTGGGTGGCGTCAAGAACCGGAACGCAGAGCTGGATCGCGAGGATGCCGGCCTGCTGGTGACTGCGCTGCGCAAGCGCCCCTCGGCCAGCTTCGCGGGCCTGGCCCAAGAGCTGGACACCGACGTGGACCGGGTCGAAGGCCTGCTGCGGTCGGTCGCTGACAAGCTCGATGGCGAGCTTATTCCCAAGGCGGGGGCCTGGGTGTCCAACGCCTATGGCAAGCGCGCCCGCGAGCAGCTGCTGGGCATGATCGAGACCCAGGGCCACAGCAAGGATGTCGACCTCGCCAAGGAGATCGAGCTGCCTGTCGAGGTGGTGCGGGTGTGGATCTACGAGCTGGCCGGCAAGGGCCGCTTCAGCGGGTCGGTGCACTGGCCCGATGTGTGGTCGGGCAGCGCCGCGGCCTTGGGGGGTGGCGCCTGTCCAGGCTGCGGCGGCACCCTGTCGCCCGCGGGGAAGAACCGCCTCGCCTGCGCCCACTGCGGCACCGAGCGCTTCGTGCTGCCCGGCGCGGGTCAGTAGCGCAAGCAGGCCTCGCGCTGCTCTTGGAAGGCCGCCAGCTCGGGGGCCCAGCCCTCGATCAGGTCGCGGGGGCGCATGCGGGCCTCCAGCCCCAGGCGGATGTCGGCCGAGCCGCTCAGCAGGTCGATGGCGATGGGATCGGCCACGAATTCGTAGACCTCGGTGCGCCACTTGAACTGGTCGGGGTTGGCCCGCAAGGCGGCCTCCAAGACCACCAGGCCCAACAGCACCGGCTCCATGGCGTAGCGGTCGGTCACGAAGATCTCGACCCCGTGGCAGATCTGGCCGGCATGCTTCTGGAAGCGGGGTTCAAAGGTGGCTGCTCGAAAGGCGACGCCGCCAAGGTGGTTGTCCAAGGCCCCCTGGCGGCAGAGCCGGGCCAGCCCTTCGGGGTCCAGCCAGGGCGCCCCCACGAGGTGAAAGGGCCGGCAGGTGCCCCGCCCTTCGGACAGGTTGGTGCCTTCGACCAGGCAGAGGCCCGGGTAGATGCCGGCGGTGTCCAGGGTGGGCATATTGGGCGAGGGGTAGACCCAGGGCAGGCCCGTGTCATCCAGCCAAAGCTCCCGGCGCCAGCCTTCGGAGGGGATGGTGGTCACCTTGCAGTCGATCCCGCAGAATCGCTGGAAGAAGGTAGCCAGCTCACCCATGGTCATGCCGTGGCGAATGGCCAGGGGCATGGCGCTGACGAAGCTCTCGAAGCCCGGCCGCACCACGTTGCCCTCCAGGCTGACCCCGTCGATGGGGTTGGGGCGGTCCAACACCAGGATCTCGCAGCCCACCCTGCCCGCCACCTCCATGATGTAGGCCAGGGTGGCCTGGTAGGTGTAGTAGCGGGCCCCGATGTCCTGGATGTCGAAGACCAGCACGTCGAGGTCGGCCAGGGTCTCGGCCGGCGGGTGCAGCGAGGCCTCGGAGTCGCCATAGAGGCTGACGGTGGCGGGCAGGGGCAGGGCGCGGCCCCCGTCGGTCTCGCCGTCCTGCACCGCGATCATGTCCTGGGCGGTGCTGTCGATGCCGTGCTCGGGCCCAAATAGCCGCCGGATCTCGACCCCTGCGGCCCGCAGGCGGGGCAGGGCGTGGTCGAGGTCCGTTGTGACCGCGGTGTGGTTGCAGCAGAGCCCCACCCGCCGACCCCGCAGGTGGCGGGAGAGCAGCGCGTCATCGGCAAGCAGCACGTCGAGTCCGGATCGCAAGCGGGCCCCCTGGTATGCGCCCCGGGCGCGGGGCATAGAATGTGCGAGACCGTAACATCGGCCGGATCTCCCATGCTCGTCGCCCCCCACCGCCACCTGCTCTTCTTTGCCCCGCTGGCCTTGCTCCTGGCATGCAAGGACGAAGGGGGCGTCGATGGGCCCCAAGCCCTCTCCTTCTCAGGGACGGGCTCTTGCGCCACCGGACAGGTCAGCAGCGCCTCCTTTGACGACGCCCTCACGCTGGAAGGCTGGGTGCGGGCCAACCCCAACCCCCTCTACCGCCAGCATGTGCTCCTGGCCTGGCCCGGCGCATTCGCCCTCTTCCAGGATCCCGACGGCACGCTCTTCTTCACCAATGGCGAGGACGGCGACGCCGGCGTGTCGGGCTTTGGCGACTGGATGGACGGCACGCTGCACCATGTCGCCGCGCAGTGGTCCGATGGCCAGAGCGCGCTCTACCTGGACGGCGAACGCCTGGGCACCAATGTGCTGGCCACCTATGGCGACGCCCCCGAAAACACGGTGCACATCGGCTGCTGGCCCGACCGTGACATGGTGCACGACGGCATCATCGACGAGGTGCGGGTGTCGGGCGTGGCCCGCTACGAGGCCGCCGGCTTTGATCCGCCCACGGCACCCTTCACCCAAGACGCCGACACCTTCCTGCTCTTCCACATGGACGAAGGAGAGGGCGATGTCACCGTGGACGCGGTGGTCGGCCTGGAGCTTTCCTTGAAGAAGGTCGAATGGGTGCCCTTCACCCTGAGCGCGGGTGTCGGCACGGCCGCCGAAGGGGAATAGGAAGGGGGGCGGGGCTTCACCGGCTCCGTCCGCATCCGGGAGCCCCCATGAGCACCAAGAGCAAGGTCGCCTTCGTCCGCACCAGCCCGAAGACCGTGCTGGACGACTACGCCCGCCTGCTGGATCTCGCCGACTACCGGTCGATCCTCGACCCCCAGGCGACGACCATCCTCAAGAACAACATCTCCTGGCACATGCTCTACCCGAGCGCCAATACCACCCCCTGGCAGATTGAGGGTGTGGCCCGGAAGATGCGCCAGGACGGCTTTCAGGACCTGGTGGTGGTGGAGAACCGCACCGTGGTCACCAAGGCCAAGAAGGGCGAGAAGCTCAACAACTTCACCCCGGTGCACGAGAAATACGGCCTGCCGGTGAAGTACAACTTCAACCCTGCCGACATGCGCTGGGTGACCTACGAGCCCAAGGGGCCCATGCTGGTCCTGGACAAGGTCTACCCCAAGGGCATCCGCATCCCGGACTACTTCTTTGGCAAGAATGTGGTGCACCTGCCCACGCTCAAGACCCACATCTACACCGACTACACCTGCGCCCTCAAGAACGCCTTTGGCGGGCTGCTGGACAAGTCGCGCCATTACACCCACCCGGTCATCCACGAGACGCTGGTGGACCTGCTGCGCATCCAGAAGGAGATCCAGGCCAGCACCTTTGCGGTGGCCGATGGCACCACCGCCGGCAGCGGCCCGGGCCCTCGCACCATGACGCCGGTGGTGAAGAATGTGCTGCTGGCATCGGACGACCAGGTCGCCCTGGACGCCGTGGCCGCCAAGCTGCTGGGCTTTGATCCCATGTCGGTCAAGTGCATCCGCCTGGCCACCGAGGCCGGCCTGGGCAATGGCCACCTGGACGACATCGAGGTCATCGGCGACGCTGACACCGCCGAGATCAAGCGCACCGACTGGGAATTCGTCGTGGGCGACAACGCCGCCAGCAAGGTGGGCGACCTCTTCTGGTTCGGGCCGATGAAGCCCCTGGCCAAGCTGATGTTTCAGACCCCGATGGTCAACGCCTTCATCATGGGCAGCTTCATCTACCACGACTATATCTGGTACCCGACCGAGGGCCGCAAGACGGTGGACAAGTGGCTGCGCGACACCGAGTGGGGCCAGCTCTTCTTGCAATATGGCGACCCCTTCGCCGAAAGCGGCGGCGCCCGCGCCGGTCTCGCCGCCCTCAAGCCCCTGCTGGGCCGGCTCTGAAGCGGATCAGATCCGGACCCCCGCCGGCATCGGCGGCCGCGGGGAGCCGGCGGGCTGGGGCAGAGCGAGAAGCGGGCGGTGGCCGGGTAGAGGTGCAGCTCCATCGCCTCGTCCAAGGCCAGCAGCATCCCATCGGGAATAGGCTCCCAGTGGTCCTCTTCGCCGATGGGCTCGCTGGCCACCAACAGGTGGTTGACCTTGCGCACCGAACCCTCGGGCAAGGGGGCCTGGCCAAAGCGGGCGACCGAGGGCAGCTCCCGGAAGCAGAGCTTCTCGGCCGGGCAGGTGTCGAAGTCGGCGCAGCGCTTCTTCTGGCTGGCCAGGTAGAGGTCGAGGCCAGCCCGCTGGGCAAAGAAGCTGCGCCCGTTGGTGAGGATGAAGTTCACCGGGGGCGGGTGGCGCAGCCTGTTGGGCCCAGCCAAAGAGCTGGTCGGTGGCAGCGCGCAGGGCCTCGGCCGCCTGGGGAAGATCGGGGTTGCAGCGCCCATGTTCGGGCACGCCCGCGTCCATCGGCGGCACCAAACGCGCCGGAAATGTGCGCCGAGTCGGGTCTTTTTGCCGAAATCAGGTCCGAGTGAGTGGGGCTGGCCGCCAGGGTCTGATCCTGCCATCCTCCAAAAGCCAGGTACGCCGATAATAAGCAGGCTAGGCATTACTCACCTGAAAAGGGTGGTATTGAAGCGATCGGCCTGCCTTTGGCGCAGCCACCGATACTGCCACGAAGGCGTGGCTCTGCAGGCGACTGCTCAGGCGCTTGAAGCGCTCGTCGCTGGCAGCGCCGGCATCGGCCTTGAGAATATAGGCTTCCTCCCCCAGATAATAGCCAATCCCCCAGCCGTCGCCATGGCCGCAGGCCTGGTTGGCGATGGCGTTTTCGGCCTCCACCAGCGAGCGGTGGGTGGTGGTGGGGACATTGCTTCGGAAGCCGAAGAGGCGGCACATGGTGGGTGTTGTGGCTGGGGGTTCGACCCCCGATAACCGACAGGGACCCGCATCGCGGCGGGGCCCATGCAGGGCCGCCCCTGTGCCCCAACCGAGATAGGGAGGCGAGGCTCAGCCCCCGGACCCCCAGATGCTCAACCTCGGCTTTGGCGAGATCGCGCTGATCGTTGCGCTGGCCATCGTGGTGGTCGGCCCTGACCGGCTGCCCGAGATGCTCCGCTTCCTGGGCAAGCAGTATGGCCGCCTGATGCGGGCCAGCAACGAGCTGCGCCGCGCCTTCATGATCGAGGCCGACCGCGACGAGGCCGCCCGCCGGGCCGACGCTCTGCGGCAGCGCCGGGAACAAGCCCGCAAGCGGGCCGAGGAGGCGCGCAACCGGGCCATCGAGCGCGCCCAGCTGACCGAAGGCGGGCGAGCCGTGCCCGCGGACGGGCCCCTTGAGCGACGATCAGAGGCCACCCCCCGACCCCACCCGCCCCGAGTGGCAGGCCCGCCGAGGCCCGCCGGCCAAGTCCAGCCCCGGCCGATGAGGAGGCACCCCAATGAGCGAGAGCAGCCCGCCTCCTGCCGCCACCGCCGACGGCCTCTTTCCCCGGTCCGACAACGAATTCGATCCGGTCGAGGCCTACCGCATGCCCCTGATGGAGCACCTGCGGGAGCTTCGCCGGCGGCTGATCGTCATTCTCATCGCCACCGGCATCGCATTCGGTGTCTGCTCCTTCTACGCCAACGAGATCTGGGCCTTCTTGGTTGCCCCCATGCAAGAGGTGCTCGAAGCCAGCGGTCGCGAGGCCACCATGGCCGTGACCGAGCCCCTCGAAGGCTTCATGACCCTGCTCAAGGTGGCGGGCGCGGCGGCGGTGGGAGTGGCCAGCCCGGTCATCTTCTTCGAGATCTGGCGCTTCGTCGCGCCGGGCCTCTATGGCAGCGAAAAGAAGGTGCTGCTGCCCCTGGTCTTCAGCTCGACCCTGCTCTTTCTGACCGGGGCGGCCTTCTGCTACTACGTCATCTTTGGCTATGCCTTCCCCTTCTTCATCGACGTGACCGGCCGCGAGATCGCCGCGATGATGAAGATCTCCAGCTACCTGAGCTTCGTGACCCGCATGATCGTGGCCTTCGGGATCTGCTTTCAGCTGCCGGTCATCGTCTTCTTCCTGGCGCGCATCGGGCTCATCGACCACAAGGACATGACGCGCTTCTTCCGCTACGCCATCGTCGGCATCTTCGTGGTGTCGGCCTTCCTGACGCCGCCGGATGTGGTGTCCCAGATGCTGATGGCCGGGCCCCTGACGGTGCTCTACATCATCGGCATCGGCGTGGCGCGGATCTTCACCACCAAGAAGCGCGAAGACCCCGAGGCCCTGCCTGCCTGAAGGGCGCTCGGCCGCGCGGCTTGCCTGCGCGCTCAGCCCAGGTCGAGCAGCTGCGCCCGGGCCTCGACCACATCGCCCTCTTTGACGTGAATGCGCGACACCACCCCATCTTGGGGGGCCTTCAGCTCATTCTCCATCTTCATGGCCTCGATGACCAGCACGGGCTGGCCCTTCTTGACGGCCTCGCCCTCGGCCACCAGCAGGCGCACGATGCGGCCGGGCATCTGGGTCTTGAGGGAGGAGGCCCCGCCGCCGTTGGCGATGCGCAAGGCGCGCCGCCGGGGGTCCATGACCTGGGCCTCGTGGGGGATGCCGAGCACATCCACCACAAAGCCGTCGTCGGTGGGCACCAGGCCGGCCTCCCAGGCGCGGCCGTCCATCATCAAGGACAAGACGCCCGCTTCGGGGCGGAGGGCCTCCACCTCGATGGGCGGGCCGTCGTCGATGGACAGGGCGTAGTGGGGCCCGCCGCCGCCGGCCGGCGCGGGCAGCAGGTGGATGCGCACCCGGCGGGTGACCTCTCCCACGGTGATCTCGTAGATGCCGCGCTTCTCCTGGCTCATCGGGTGCTCCACTTCCAGCGGCTGCTGGCGGGTGCGGCGGCGGCCGGGCGGGCCACCGCGTGGTCGCTCCAAGGCGCCGATGGCCGCGGCCACCACCGCGACGGCGTCGTTGCGGGTGGCGGCGCTCAGCCGCTCCATGCGGGCCTCGGACAAGAAGCCCGTGTCCACATCCCCGGACCGGAAGTCGGGGTCGTCCAACAAGGCGCGAAAGAAGGGGATCGAGGTCTGGATGCCGCGCACCCGGTACTCGCGCAAGGCCCGGGCGGCGCGCTGGATGGCGGCGGGGCGGTCCTCGCCCCAGACCACCAGCTTGGCCACCATGGGGTCGTAGTGGATGGGCACCTCGGCGCCGCCGTAGACATAGCCATCCACCCGCACCCAGGGGCCGGCGGGCTCGCGGTAGCTGCGGATGAGGCCCGGGCTGGGCGCCCAGTTGTTGGCGGGATCCTCGGCGTAGATCCGGAATTCCAGGGCGTGACCGCGCTGGTGGATGTCGGCCTGCTCCATCCACAGGGCTCGCCCGCCGCCACCCGAAGCTGGGCGTGCACCAGGTCGATGCCGGTCACCAGCTCGGTGACGGGGTGCTCCACCTGCAGGCGGGTGTTCATCTCCAAGAAGTAGAAGCTGCCGTCCTGGGCGTACATGAACTCGATGGTGCCCGCACCCTCGTAGTCCACGGCCTGGGCCGCCCGAACCGCCACATCGGCCATGGCCTGACGGGTTTCGGGGGAGAGCACCGGGCAGGGGCTCTCTTCGACCACCTTCTGGTTGCGGCGCTGGATGGAGCAGTCGCGTTCGAAGAGGTGGACGCAGTTGCCATAGCGATCGGCCAGCACCTGCATCTCGACATGGCGCGGACGCAGGATGAGCTTCTCGATGTAGACGGCGTCGTCGCCAAAGGAGCTGATGGCTTCGGACCGGGCCTGCCGGTAGGCGCTGGCCATCGTCGGCCGCCATCACCCGGCGCATGCCCTTGCCTCCGCCGCCGGCCGCGGCCTTGAGCATGACGGGGTAGCCGATCTGTGCGGCCACCTTCATCGCGTCTTCGAGATCCCGCAGGGGCTCGGTGAGTGCCGAGCACGATGGGCGCGCGGCAGCGCCATGCGGGCCCGGCTCTCGGTCTTGCTGCCCATGGCCTGGATGGCGCTGGGGGGCGGGCCGATCCAGATCAGACCGGCGTCGATGACCGCCTGGGCAAAGCCGGCATTCTCAGAGAGGAACCCATAGCCAGGGTGGATGGCGTCCGCCCCGGTCTCTTGGGCGACGGCCAGCACCTTGTCGGCGCGCAGGTAGCTCTGGGCGCTGGGCGCCGGGCCAATGCAGCGGGCCTCGCGGGCGGTGCGCACATGCAAGGACAGGCGGTCGGCGTCGGAGTAGACCGCGACCGTGTCGATGCCGCGCTCATGGCAGCCGCGGATGATGCGCACGGCAATCTCGCCGCGGTTGGCGATGAGCACCTTGCGAATGGGCCGGAGTTCAGGGGTGGCGGGCTTCATGGGCTCGCTGCTAACGCGGGCAACCCCCTGGGGCACCCGGCCGGAGCCCCGCGGGCGCTATGCTGAGCGCCTTGCCCCGGAGCGCCCATGCGCCAGCCGCCGTCCCCTGCCCTGCTCGTCCTGTTGGCCCTGGGCTGCGCGGGGGGCGATGGCGGGCCGACCGATGCCACCGGCCAGGCCGGCGACGGCGGCGCAGAGACCGGGCTGACGGAGGACTGTGGACCGCCCCAGACGCCCTCCTTGGCCGGCTGCCTGGTGGTGGCCTGGACCGACCCGGAGGCCGACACCCGCGTGCCCGAGGTGCAGCGCACCCGCTACGACGGCGAGGGCCGGCGGGTGTCAGCGACCACCGCAACCCCGACGACTGGGAGGACTTCACCGTCTGCACCTATGACTGGCTGAGCGGCGACGTGCCCCTGGCCGAGTGGTGCGTCGGCCGCAGCACCTACCGCTACGACTGGACCCATGACGCCGCCGGCCACCTCGCCGGCAAGCGCTACGACGCCGGCTGGGACGGCACCGTGGACAAGACCTGGGTCTATGAGACCAACGCGGCCGGCCAGGTGGTGCACGAGGGGCAGGATCAAGACCTGGACGGCATCATCGACGCGACCACCACCTATGACTGGGACGCTGCGGGCCACCTGCTGGAGGAGCGCTGGGACTACAACGCCGATGGCGCCACCGACTACCAGCGCAGCTTCGCCTATGACGCCGATGGGCGGCGGATTTCAGAGGTGGTGGACGACGACGGCGACGGCCAGGCCAACCGCAGCACCACCTGGACCTACGCCCTGGACGGCCGCCTTCAGCGGGTGGAGATCGACCAGGACGGCGATGGCCAGGCCGACAGCCGGGCAATCCACCGCTACGAGGCCTGCCTGCTCAGCGAGGTGGAGACCACCGACAGCAGCGGCGTGCGCAGCCTGGAGACCTGGACCTGGACCCCCGAGGGCCGGGTTGCCCAGGTGGAGGGCGACTGGAATTCCGATGGCGTCACCGACGCGCGCAGCTGGTACGACTACGCCTGCCCCGGGGGGCAGGCGCAGGGGGATTGAAGGCGGCCGCGGGGCGGCCGGCCGTCTCTGCAGAGATCAGGCGTGGGCCTCGGTGTCGGACTTGGGCTCGATCTTGGCGGCGGCCTCTTCTGCGGCGATCTTCAGGGCGAGATCAGCCCGCTTGGCGGCGACCTTTTCCTTGCCCAACGCCAGGTCCAGCACGTCCTCCATGCGCGAGCAGAAGAAGAACTCCATCTCCTTGCGCACCTCTTCGGGCACATCGGGCAGGTCCTTGCGGTTGCGCTCGGGCAGGATGACCCGCTTGCAGCCGGCGCGGTGGGCTGCCAGGACCTTCTCCTTGATGCCCCCCACCGGCAGCACCGCCCCGCGCAGGGTGGCCTCCCCCGTCATGGCCAGCTCGTGGTCCACCGTGAGCCCGGTGAGCAGGGACACGATGGCGGTGAGCATGGTCACACCGGCCGAAGGCCCATCCTTGGGGATGGAGCCCGAGGGCACGTGCACATGGATGTCGATCTTGTCCAGCTCGCGGTCGTCGATGCCAAAGTCCAGGGCCGTGGCGCGCATATAGCTGCTGGCCACGCCCACCGACTCCTTCATGACGTCGCCGAGGGAGCCCGTGAGCTTCATCTGGCCCTTGCCGCGCATCTTGGTGGCCTCGATGAAGAGGATGTCACCACCCGCCGCCGTCCAGGCCAGACCCGTCGCCACACCCGAGACCGCCGTGCGCTGGGCCACCTCGTTGAAGAACTTGATGGGGCCGCGGATCTCCTCGACCTTGGCCGAGTCCAGGATGACCCTGTCCTTGGCCCGATCGGAGGCGACCTCCTTGGCCACCCAGCGGAAGAGCCCGGCCACCTCGCGCTTCAGGCTGCGAACGCCGGCTTCGCGGGTGTAGGACTCGATCAAGAAGCGGATGGCCTCGTCGCCGATCTCGATGTGATCAGGCGTGATGCCGTGCTCTTCGAGCTGTTCGGGGATGATGTAGGACTGCGCGATCTTGAGCTTGTCTTCAATCGTGTAGCCGGGGATCTCGATGATCTCCATCCGGTCGCGCAGGGGCGGCGGGATGAGGTGCACCTGGTTGGCCGTGGCGATGAAGAGCACCTTGGACAGGTCGAAGGGCACGTCGAGGTAGTGGTCCACGAAGGTGTCGTTCTGTTCGGGATCGAGGACCTCGAGCAGGGCCGAGGAGGGGTCGCCCCGGTAGTCGTTGCCGAGCTTGTCGATCTCGTCGAGCACGAAGACGGGGTTGTTGGTGCCTGCCTTCTTGAGGCCCTTGATCACCTTGCCGGGAAGAGACCCGATGTAGGTGCGCCGGTGGCCGCGGATCTCGGCCTCGTCCCGCACGCCGCCCAGGCTGATGCGGTGCATCTGCCGGCCCAGCGCCCGGGCCACGGACTTGGCCAGCGAGGTCTTGCCCACGCCGGGGGGGCCCGCCAGGCACAGGATGGGGCCCTTCATGTCCTGCTTGAGCTTGCGCACGGCGAGGTATTCGACGATGCGCTTCTTGACCTTCTCGAGGTCGTAGTGGTCCTCGTCGAGGATCGCGGCGGCGCGGTCGATGTCGAGGTTGTCCTGCGAGGACTTGGACCAGGGGACATCGATCAGCCAGTCGATATAGGTGCGGCTGACCGTGTATTCGGCGGCGCCGGGGCTCATGCGGCTCATGCGCTTGAGCTCTTTGAAGGCCACCTTTTCGACCTCGCGGGGCATGCGCGCCTGCTTGAGCTTGCGCTTGAGCTCCTCGAACTCTTCCTGGCGGTCGTCGGTCTCGCCCAGCTCCTTCTGGATGGCCTTGAGTTGCTCGCGCAGGAAGTACTCCCGCTGCGCCTTGTCCATCTCGCCCTTGACCTCGGACTGGATCTTGTTGCTCAGCTCAAGGACCTGGATCTCCTTGTTGAGCAGCGTCACGACCTTGTCCATGCGGGTCGAGGTGTCGAAGGTGTCCAGCAGGTCCTGCTTCTCTTCGACGCCGATGCCCAGGTTGCTGGCGACGATGTCGGCCAGCACGCCGGGGTTGTCGATGCTGCGCACCAGGAAGCTGGCCTCGGAGGGGATCTGCGGGCTGAGATCGATGATGCGCTGCGCCAGCTCGCGCAGATTCGACATCTTGGCTTCGATCTCTTCGGCGTGTTCGGCCGGCTCTTCGTAGACCTCGACCTGGGCGCGCAGGTGGGGGTCGGTGGTGACCCACATCTTGAGCTTCATGCGGCTGATGCCCTGGATGATCACCGACAGCTTGTTGCCGGGCATCTTCACGGACTTCAGGATCTTGACGATGGTGCCGGTCTGGTAGAGGTCGTCGGTGGACGGATCCTCGTTCTTGGCGTCCTTCTGGGCCAGGATGCCCAGCAATTGCCCGCTTTCGAGGGCCTGTTCGACCGCGGTGAGCGACTTGTCGCGGCCCACATTGATGGGGAAGGCCAGCACCGGGAAGATCACGGTGTTGCGAATGGCCAGGATGGGCAGCTCCAGCTCGCTGGGCAGGCTGGACCCCTCGGAATCGGGGTTGTCGATGGGCATCAAGACCTCGTGGGGGGCCAGGGGTGTAGGGGGAGCATATTCGCGGACCTCGCTCCGGCAAGGCGCGGACCGCGCGCTTCAGTCAAAGCGTCCAAGCTCTCGCAGGTGTGCTTCGTAGGCCGGCATGTCATCGGTCGGCCAGGACCGGGTGCTGAGGCCCTCGGGTGTGGGGCGCAGTGCAGGGGGCGCGGTGGCCTGTCCCAAGAGGTCCCAGACCACCAGGGCCCCATCCACGGCGACCGGCGGGCCCAGGGCGTCGATGATTCGTTGCTGGGCGAGGAAGGGCGCACCTGCGCGGTCATCGCCCCCGCGCCCGCCATAGGCCCAGCGGTGCAGATCCGAGTCCATCAGGTGGCGATCGAGGACCACCCAGCGATACCCTTCGGCCTTCAGGGCGGACAGCTCGTTGGGGTTGAATTCCAGCGGATCGCCGGGATCCCGGGTCACCCGCTTCAGCGCCTGGATGAAGCTGTTGCCCAGCCGCTTCTTGTAGCCCTCGGGCCAGAAGATCGAGGCGTTCTCGGCCATGCCCCCAAAGGTGGGCTGCCCGTGAACGGCCTGCCAGGCGATGGAGATGCGGGCCAGCCCCACCGGCAGCTCAATCAGGCCGCCCCCCTCGTCGCCGATGAAGGCATAGACCGCGGGCGGGCTGAGATCGCGGTGCAGCAAGGGCCAGGCGAGGTGGCGGTGCTGTTCGGCGAGGTTCAGCGCCACCAGCCCCAGGGGCAGCAGCCAGGCGGGCGCTCGGGCCAGCCGGGCGGTCGCGTTCGCCCGGTCCACCAGGCCGCCCAGGCCCAGGCTGAGGGCCACAAAGACCATCACCAGCAGCCGGTAGGGGAACCACAGCCGGTCGAAGAAGGGCAGCCCGTGGTAGAGCAGCATGTAGTGGGGCAGCACGATGTCGCGGTCGGGCCCCACCGGAATCACCGGCCCCAGGCTGAGCAGGCCGCAGAGCAGCGCCACACCCAGCCAGCGCGTGCGCCCCCGCCCCAGCAAGACAAAGAGCAGGCCGCCCAGCCCCCAGCTGAGGTGGCCCAACATGGGCTGGCCCCGGGTCTCCATCAGGTAGGAGCCGTGCAGGGTGGCCTCGACGTTGTTGGGCAGGGGCGGAGGCTTCTCGAAGAGGGCCTGCCAGAGGGGCGCGCTGCTGTCGGTGAGGCCGGGCACCTCCCCTCCCCCAGCGGACCCGGCCATGGCGGCGATCCCGGGCCCCACCGCCAAGAGGCAGGCCAGCGCGGCGATGCCATAGGACAGCAGCAGGCGGCCCCGGGGCAGCCGCGGGCGCCACAACGCGACCCCGGCGAGCCAGGCAAAGGCAAAGGCCATGAAGAAGCCCATGAACCAGTAGGTCCAGGCTTGCAGGGCCGTCATCAGGCCCGCCAGCACCGCCGCCCGCAGCCGCCCGTGCCGGTCCAGGTCGGGATCTTCGAGGTCCAGGAAGGCGGCCAGGGCCAGCGGCAAGAAGGGCAGAAAGGCCTGGGTCAGCCGCCCCGTCATCAGCTCGAAGAGGGTGTAGGGGTTGGCCATCCACAGCAGGGTGGCCGCCAGGGCCCCCCAGCTGAAGACGCCCAGCCGCCCGCCACCCAGGACGCGGCGGGCCAGCGGGCGAAAGGCCAGCCCGTTTCCAAGCAGCATCAAGCCCACGAAAAAGGGCTGATAGTCGGGAAAGCCGAAGATGCGGGTGAGCGGCCAGGCGGCGGCGGCATCGACGAAGTTGTTGCCGGTGTGGGCGAAGATGTCCTTGCCCAGCGGGTAGAACATCAGGTTGGTGAAGCCCGGGTCTTGCATCGTCTCGATGCAGCGGCCGATCCACCAGTAGAACCAGAAGGTGCCGTACATATCGACGCCATCGCCGATGACCTCGCCCCTGCGCAGCAGGGCGGGCAGGACCGCACCCAGGGCCACCCCCACCATCAGGACCCACTGCAGCCAGGGGGGCGGCGGCGGCCGGGCGGGCGCGGGCGTGGAGGGGGCGGCATCGGCTGCTCTAACCCCACCCCGCCTTGACATGCCGTCAACAGCGGCGGTACACCCGGCGACGGCGCCGATTGGAGGAGGGCCCATGGACACGCTGCTCACGCTGGCCCTGCTCCTCCGCGATCTGGGCTTCCTGCTCTATGGCGGGCCCCTGGTGGCCTTTGCCATCCTGCTGCTGGTGGTCGAGCGCGTGCCCGGCATCGCGCCCTGGGAGCTGGTGCGCAGCTGGCGGGCCTGGGGGCCGGGCCTGGGCCTGGCGCTGGGAGCCACCGTCCTGGGGGCGCTGTCGGCCCACTGGCTGCGGCGGGGCGCCTTCACCTGGGGGGGCGTTGGCCTCGGCCAGCAGCTGGAGCTGGCGGCCTGGCTGGCCTTCCTGGTGCTCTGGCTGTCCAATATCAAGCTCGAGATCTGGACCCTGGAGCCCCTGCGGCGCCTGGACCGGGCCGGGGGCCTGAAGGATCCCGACGCCTACCGTGCGGCCTTGCCGCCGGTGCGCCTGCACCTGGCCCTGCACGGGGTGCTGGTGCTGATCGTGGTGGTGCTCAGCCGGCTGGCGGAGTCGGCGGCCGGGGGCTGAGCCAGCCGCGGATATCCCGCAGGAGCTTGCCGCCCAGCAGACCGAAGATGACGGCGCTGGCCAGGCCGAACCACGCCCAATCTCCGGGGCTGAGCGAGGTGATGCTCTCGAAGAGGGCAAGGGTCATGGCGCGTCCGCTAACAGGTCCTGCGGATCGTAGCCGACCTCGGATAGGGCGGCCGCTGTGTGGGCCCCCAAGTCGGGCGCAGGGCGCAGCACGCGATCGCGATCGGCCCCCACCGCACCGTGCAAGGGCGATCCCACCCGGCGGCCGGTCCCCGCACCCCGGATGCTGCCCCGCTCGCGGTGCAAGGGGTGCTCCAGCACCTCGGTGGGGCTGAGGACCGGCTCGACGCAGGCATGGGCCAGGCGCGTCGTCCACTCATCCCGGGGCAGAAGGGTGAAAACGCGCGATAGCACTTCATCTTCGAGTTCCACTTCATGGCCTGCGACCTGGGACAGCACCCGCCGGGCTTCGTCCTGGAACTTGGCTTCGATGGCCGCGAAGGCCAGCAAGCCGCCATCGGCGCAGCGGTAGACCCGGTAGAGGGGGCTGCCCCCGACCAGCAGCCCTTCCCCCGGCGCCTCGGCCTCGCCGGCGGCGGCGGCGGCCAGGGTGGGCACCAGAAAGGGCAGCACGGCTTCGGTCATGGACAGGTCCAGCCACTGCCCCTGCCCCGATCGCTCCCGCTGAAAGAGGGCGGCGGTGATGGCCAGGGCGGCGGTCAGGGCGCCCCCCGCGACATCGGCAAGCTGCACACCGGGCACCGGCGCGACCCCGCCCGGCGCGCTGAAGGCCCCCAGGGCCAGGGCGCCGGAGAGCCCGCAGTAGCCCAGGTCGTGGCCGGGCCGCTGCCGCCAGGGGCCCGCCTGGCCAAAGCCGCTGATGCTGGCCACGATCAGGCGGGGGAAAGCCGCCACCAGGGCGGCGGGTTCCAGGCCCAGGCGCGCCATCACCCCGGGCCGAAAGCTCTCGATCAGCACGTCGGCCTGGGCGATCAAGGCGCGCAGGGCGGCGAGGTGGGCGGGGGCCTTCAGGTCCAGGCAGACCGAGCGGGCCCCGGCGTTGATGGCCGCAAACCAGATGGACTGCCCCCGGTCGTCGAGGGGGGGCATCCAGCGCAGGTAGTCGCCGCCCGCCGGGTCCTCGACCTTGGTGATCTCCGCCCCCATGCCCGCCAGGTACCAGGAGCACATGGGACCGGGCAGCAGCCGGGAGAGATCCAGCACCCGCAAGCCCGCCAGGGCGCCGCCGCCGGGCGGATTCTCGGCCTGTGGTGCGGTCAAGCGGCCTGGGTGGCGTGCAGGGCCTTCTGAATGCGAATCGCCAGGCCGATGTCGCCCTCGATCTGCAGGCTGCCGTCCAAGAAGGCGCGGCGGGCGTCCAGCCGCCCCTCCGCGATGCCGGTCAGCACCGCGCGGGTGCAGCGCAGCACGCAGTCTTTGGGTCCGGGCCGGGCCGGGCCGGCGCGCAGGCGGCCATTGCCCGGATCGCAGAGCTGCCAGCCGCCGCCGGGCTCTCCGAGAACGTCGATGAGGACGGTGACACCGCCAGGCAGCAGGGGCCCGTCGCTGGCCTCTTGCAGGCGGAGTGCGAGGGCGCGCACGGGGTGGTCGGCCAGGGGCATCGGGACCTCGGGCTTGTCGGGTGGCTATGGAGCTCATACCGGCGCCCTTGGCGGGCTACAAGCCTATAGACGGCATCACTGATTCATCGCAGGAGCGCCCTTGTCCCCGGTTCCGCGTCCAAGGCCCATCTTCATCGTCTCTGACGGCACCGGCGACACCGCCGAGAAGGTGGTCCGGGCCGCCTTGCACCAGTTCAGCGGCTACCTCGTCCACCTGCAGGTCTTCCCCGACGTCACCCGGCCCGAGCAGCTCGACGAGCTGGTGCAGCGGGCCGCTCGCAGCGAGGCCCTGCTGGTGACCACCCTGGTGCGCCCGGATGTGCGGGCCGCCTGCCAGGCCCTGGCCAGCAAGTACCGGGTGCGCTCGGTGGACCTGCTGCAGCCCCTGCTGGGCGCCTTGGGCCGGGTGCTGGAGTCTTCCCCCGCCGGTGTGCCCGGCCGCATGCACCAGGCCGACGACGACTACTTCCAGCGGGTCGAGGCCGTGGAATTCACGGTGAAGGCCGACGATGGCAAAGAGCCCCGCCTGCTGCGCGAGGCCGACATCGTGCTGGTCGGGGTCAGCCGCACCAGCAAGACGCCCTTGTCGGTCTTTCTGGCCCACAAGGGCTTCAAGGTGAGCAATGTGCCGGTGGTCCTGGACCACCCCCTGCCCGAGACCCTGCACAGCATCGACCCGGACCGCATCTTCGGCCTCACCATCGCCTCGGAGAGCCTTCGGGACATCCGGCGCACCCGGCTCAAGACCATGAAGGTGCCCGGAAAGAGCAACTATGGCGACATGGAGTACATCCTGGCGGAGCTGGACTATGCCGAGCAGCTCTTTCGCCGGAATCCCCACTGGCCGGTGGTCGACGTCACCCGGCGGGCCGTCGAAGAGACGGCCGCCATCATCCTGCGCATCCTCGGCGAGCGGGGCATCGTGCGCAACCTGGGCGAAGTCGGCCAGCTTTGACCGCCCCATCCCTGCTGCCTGCACAGCCCGATGGTCAGGGGTGCAGCGACCCGCCCCCCGCGGTACAGTCCAGGTCCCTCCGAGGCATCACCTTGATAGGCAGCGTCCTCGATAAATACGAGATCCTGCAGAAGATCGGCGAGGGTGGGATGGCGACCGTCTATCGGGGGCGCCACACCACCCTGGGCCGCGACGTGGCGATCAAGGTGCTGCACCCCCACCTCAGCCGGTCGGAGCGCAACCGCCACCGCTTCGCGCGCGAGGCGCGGGCCATCGAGCACCTCGACCACGACAACATCCTCAAGATCTTCGACTACTCGGGCAGCGCGGCGGAGGATTGCTACATCGTCACCGAGCTGGTGGATGGCGCCACCCTGCAGACCCTGGTGAGCGAGCACGGCCGCCTGCCGGCCGAGATCGTCGCCCTCATCGGCCTCAAGCTCACCGAGGGCCTGGGCTATGCCCACGGCCTGGGCATCATCCACCGGGATCTGAAGCCCGAGAATGTGATGGTGCGGCGCGATGGCGCCGTGAAGCTGATGGATTTCGGCATCGCGCGCTTCCTGGACGAGGTCAACCTGACGGTGACCGGCGCCCTGGTGGGCTCTCCCGCCTATATGAGCCCCGAACAGGCCATGGAGAAGGTGCTGGACCCCCGGTCCGACCTCTTCAGCCTGGGCACGCTGCTCTTCCACCTGCTCAGCGGCCAGCTGCCCTTTTCGGGCAACAACCCCAGCATCATCCTGCGCAACATCATCGAGGGCAACCGGCCGGAGCTGGCCCACCTGGTGCCCGACATCTCGGGCAGCCTTGCGGATCTGGTCGAGGCCCTGCTTCAGACCGACCCCGATGACCGCCCGGCGAGCTGCGCCGAGGTGCACCGCCGCATCGCCGCCGCCCTGGCCGAGGTGCGGGTGGACCCTGCGGACCCGGCCTGGGCCCTGCAAGGCTGGCTGGTGGCCCCGGGCGAATACGAGAAGCGCATGGTGGAGCACCTCTCCAGGGTGCTGCTGGACGAGGGCCGCGCGCGGCTGGCCCGGCAGGACCACCTGGGCGCCTTGCGCATGCTCAACCGGCTGCTGGCCCTGGACGAAGACAACGCCCAGGTGCTGGAGCTGATTGAGGGCATGCACGCCGGCGCCCGCAGGGAGGACCGCCTGGCCTTGCGCAGCTGGGCCTTTGGGGCGGTGGGCATCGCGGCGGCGGCGGCGCTGATCACCTGGGCGCTGTGGCCGGACCGCCACGCCCTGCCGGCCCCCGACCGCGACACGGTGTCCTTGCAGCCCGGCGAGACGGTGTTGCCCGAGGTGGCTCCGCCCGTGGTCGAGCCCCCCGAGAGCGTCGCGGATCCCGCCGGGGACGCCGCGCTGGAGGCCGCCGAAGCCGAAGCCGAAGCGCCCGCCACCCGCCGCCCCCGGCCGACGGTCAAGCGCCTGCCCGTTCCTCCCCCGGCCCCCAGCGCCCAGGCCCCCGGTCGGCTGAGCGTGGTGGTGCAAGGCGCCTGGGCCGACATCTGGTTGGACGGCCAGAAGATCGGCCGCACCGGCAAGAACCCCGAGATCCAGGTCACGCCGGGCAAGCACGAGCTGGTGCTCAAGAACCCCGGCGCTCAGGACATCGTCCAGGTGGTCGAGGTGGCCGCCGGCGAGCACCGCCTGGTCGAGATTGACCGCATGGTGCCGCTTCCGGCCGTGGCCCGCTTTGAGCGCGTGATGAATGGCGCCTGCCGGGTCTCGCTGGATGGCTCCGACCGGGGGCTGCTGGCCGCCATGGACTACCGGCTGGAGGTGCCCGCTCCCGACCTCAGTCACAGCCTGGCCATCGCCTGCCCCGGCGCGGCGGCACGCACGGTCGCCCTGGCGCCCATGTCCCCTGGCAAGGTCTTTGCGGTGGAGGCGGCGCCCGGCGAGGCCCTGGCCGCTGCCGCCCTGCCCGCCGGGACCCCCTGACACCAATGTCGCGGATCACCCCACCAAGGAGGGCAGAGGCGAGAGCGGAGCGTGGCCCACAGGCCCTTCTCAGTCACTGGCACGCACTTTGCATTGCAAGTCTATGCGGGCCCTCGGCGGCCTGCATCTACCCGGGCAGCATCGTGGCAGAAGAGATCAACAGCCCCCCGCGCATCACCGCCAGCTACCCGGCGGAGGGGGAAGTCTTCACCCTCGATCTGCCCGAAAACACGGCATTCATCCTGGTTCGCGACGACAATGACCCCTATGCCCTGGAGTATCGATGGACCATCGAGAACCTGGGCACCCAAGGCACGGCGGTGCCGCTGCAAGGCAACAACGAGCAAGGCAGCAAGCTGGTGCTGGGGCGGGACGACGTCTACGATGGACGCACCCTGGAGGTGCGGGTGACCGATGGATTCGGCGTCGCGGTCACCCGAGAGTGGCTGCTGGACATCCCGGAGGTGGCCCGATGAGCCCCTTCCTGCGGTGTGTCGCGCTGCTCTGCCTGCTTCCCGCCTGCGCGTCCACGGATATGGCCCTGGACGAAGGCGCCGGCGCCGATGGCGCCTTGGACTCGGGCGCGGAAAATCTGTCCCGCGCCATCCGAATCGACGTGCTGCCCTCGGGGGACAGCCCCGTGTTGGCCCAGTCCCGGATATTCGCCGCCGACGCCTGGCAGGCGGTGATCGTGGACCTCCAGCCCACGCTGAGCTGGTCGGGCCAGGTGGTCGGCTTTCGGGCCACCCCCTATGACATCACCGTGCCCGGTGAGGCCCGGGTGCCGGTGGTGGCCCGGGTTGAGGCCATCGTGCCCGGGCAGCGCGGGGGCGCCGCGGGCGTGACCGACAGCGACGGCACCTTCTCCTTGCAGCTGCCGGCGGGCGAGGGCTACCGCGTCTCGGTGCTGCCGGACTCCCCTGCCCTGCTGCCCTTCCTGGTGCTCACCGACCAGTCCTTCGACGCCGACCTGCGCAACCAGGACCTCGACCTGGGCTATGGCCAGGCCGTCTCGGGCCGGGTGGCACAGGACGATGGCAGCCCCCTGCCCGCGACCGCCACCGCCTGGCTGGAGCAGCTGCCCACCGGGGTCGCGGGTCCCCGGGCCGTGGTGGACAGCGACGGCTTCTTCATGCTGCGGGCCCTGCCCGGCGACTACCGCCTGGTGGTGAGCGGCGCGGGCAGCACCAGCTTCATTCCCACCGTCACCCAGCGCATCACCGTGACCGAAGACGGGCCGGTGCGCGCCGATGTCTCCATGGGACGCATCCTGCCCCTGCGGGTGGATGGGCGGGCCCTGGGGGCCGACGGCCGGTCCATGCCCGGCACCGAGGTGCGCTTCGCCGCGGTGCACCTGCGCGACGCCGAAGGCAGCGCCGTGGTGGCCGCCTCGGTCAACGACCGCGAGGGCACCTTCACCGCCCAATTGCTCCCCGGCGAGTGGACCATGGAGATCCTGCCGCCCTACGAGCCCCAGGGCGACAGCTCGCCCCTGCGGGTGGAGGGCATCGTGGTGGACGACGCCCCCCTCAACCTGGACGCCTACACCCTCCCCGAGCGGGTGCCCGTCGAAGGCGTGGTCTTTTCGGCCTATGGCGACGCGCCCGCGCCCGATGTGTTGGTCACCGCCACCGAGGCCGACTTTGGCGGCAACGTCTACTCCACCCGCACCGACGCCGACGGGCGCTACCGCTTCGAGGTCACCGACACGGCCCTCGAGGTCAGCTTCTCGCCCCCCACCAGCACCGAGGCCACGACCTGGGTGTCGGTCGCGGATCCACGCGATCTGGGCAATCTGCGCCTGGCCACCGGCAGCCAGGTGAGCGGGGTGGTCCGCTTCGAAAATGAGCCTGTGGCCTACTCTCTTGTTGAAATTCGCGACGGGGCGACCGGCGCGCTCTATGCCACCGCCCTGACCGCGACCGATGGCACCTTCTCGGTCCGGATCGACCACCAGGGCAGCGTCGGCGACGTGAGCCAGCCGGGCCTGGACACGGGGCTGGACACCGGGCGCTGACGGGCCGCCACCTCCGGGTCGGCGCCCGCTGGTTGACCCCGCCGCCTCGCCAAGGCTAGGTTCGGGCGATGCTGCCCCTGATCCTCACCCTCTGCTTGATGCTGGTGGCGCCCCGCGCCCTGGCCCAGGCGCCCGAGGAGCCGGCCAGCCCGCTGCTGCCCCTTGGGGTGGAGGAGCCCGATCCCGCCGAGCGCCTGGCCGAGGCCGTGCGGCAATACCAGCTGGGGCAGAGCGACGCGGCCAAGGCCACCCTGGCGGACCTGGTGCTGGAGGAGGACTCCGTGCCCCCGGCCCTGCGCCAGGAGGCCCGCATCTATATGGGCGAGCTGCTCTACACCGAGGGCGACAAGGAGGGGGCCGAGCTCTTCTTTCGCAAGGTGCTGACCGAGGACCCCGACCACGTGCTCGACGGCTTTCGCCACCCGCCCGATGTCTGCGGCTTCTTCAGCTATGTGGCGGCCCTGGTGGACGCCGAAACCGACAGCGCGCCGGCGGTGCCCGTGCCGGTTCCGGTGGCCGTGCTGCCACCGCCCGCGCCGCTGTCGTCCTGGGCGCCGCTGGGCATCTACCACTTCGGCCATGGCCAGCCGCTGCGCGGCGCGACCTACCTCACCCTGCAGACCGCACTCACCGGCTTCTCATTCGTCAGCTTTGGTCTGCTGGTGGCCGATCACGGCGCGCCGGCGGGGAGCGACGACTATGCCCGGCTGCTGAATCTGCGCACGGCCAACCGCATCACCGGCGTGGCGGCCTTTGCGACCTGGGGGGTGGCCATCCTGGATGCACAGCTGCACTGGCGCCGGAGCACCCGGCTCCCCCAGGCCCAGCTGGGGCTGCTGCCCGCGCCGGGCGGGGGCGGCGCCCAAGCCCGGCTGCGCTTCTGAGCGCGGGCGAAGGGTCGCGCGCCGCCCTGCGCCTCGCGGACCGGCCGGCGAGCCGATAGGGCGTGCGCCCGTCCCTTCGGGGCAGCCGGCGTGACCCCCACGCCTGGAGGCAGCATGGCCTTCCTACGCGTACACGATCCCCTTCGGCACAGCACCCAGGAGATCCCGCTGCGAAAGCCGCTGGTGAGCCTGGGGCGCAGTGCGGGCAACGACGTCGTGCTCGAAGATGTCGCGGTGGGTTCCACCCACGCCAACCTGATGCGCCGGGGGGACCGCTACAGCCTCAGCCTGATGTCCAAGGACGGCGAGGTCTATGTGAATGGGCGCCAGGTGCTCAAAGCCGACCTGGCCTATGGGGATCGGCTGCTGGTGGGCCGCTTCGAGCTCACCCTGCTGGAGGGCGAGCCCGCCCCCGCCGTGGCCCCGGGCGGGGGACCGCCGCCGGTGGACGCCCTGGCCAAGCTGGTCGAATTCTCGGCCACCCTGATGCGGGAGGAGCAGCCCGAGAAGCTCTTCAAGAAGCTGCTGGAGTCCGTGGTCGAGCTCACCCGGGCCGAGAAGGGCTTCGTCATCGTGCTGCGCGACGGCGAACGCCAGCTCGCCGCCTCCCACAATGTCGGCAAGGAGACCCTGGACATCTCGCGGGTCAGCGACACCATCATCGACCAGGTCATCTCCGACCGCCGCGCGGTCATCGTCAGCGACGCCATGGCCGACCGCAAATTCGGCCGGGCCCGCAGCGTGGTGGACCTCAAGCTCAGCAGCGTCATGTGCGTGCCGCTGATCTTCCGCAATGACGTGCTGGGCGTGCTCTACCTGGGCAATGACGCCATCACGGGGCTCTTCACCGAACAGGATCTGGAGCTGCTGCAGGTCTGGGCCAGCCAGGCCAGCCTGGCCGTTCACGCCGCCTTGATGCTCAACGAGCTCAAGAGCAGCAACCGCAACCTGCGCGAGCAGCTCCGCCGCAGCAGCCAGGGCGACATCATCGGGTCCAGCCCGCCGATGAAGAAGATCTTCCGGATGATCCGCAAGGTGGCCCCCACCGACCTCACCGTGCTGGTCCTGGGCGAGACGGGCACCGGCAAGGAGCTGGTCGCCCGCGAGCTTCACCGGCTGAGCGACCGGGCCAAGCAGCCCTTCGTCAGCATCAACTGCGGCGCAATCCCTGAAAACCTCCTGGAAAGCGAGCTTTTCGGCCATAAGAAGGGCGCATTCACCGGGGCGGTGCAAGACAAGATCGGCCGCTTCGAGGCTGCCAACAAGGGCACCCTCTTCCTGGACGAGATCGGCGAGATGCCCATGCCCCTGCAGGTCAAGCTGCTGCGGGTGCTGCAAGAGCGGGTGATCGAGCGCGTGGGCGACCTGAGCGCCCGCCCCGTGGACATCCGGGTGGTGAGCGCCACCAACAAGGAGCTGGAAGAGGAGATCCGCGAGGGGCGCTTTCGCGAGGACCTCTATTACCGGCTCAACGAGGTCAGCGTGAGCCTGCCGGCCCTGCGGGAGCGCGGCGACGACATCCATGAGCTGGCCCGCTTCTTCCTGGCCAAATACGCCGACCAATATGGCTCTCGGGCCCGTGGCTTCACCAATGAGTGTGTATTGGCCATGTTGGGCTACTATTGGCCCGGCAACGTCCGCCAGCTCGAAAACCGCCTGAAGAAGGCCGTGATCATGAGCGACCGGGCCCTGCTCAACGCCGACGACCTGGGCATTCAGGCCGGCGACAAGCGCAGCGTGCAGGATCTGGACCACGCCACCGAAGACTTCAAGCGCCGCTATATTCGCGAGGTGCTGGAGCTGAACAACTGGAACAAGGCCCAGACCGCCCGAGACCTGGGCGTAGACCCCCGCACCATCTTCCGATATATCGAGAAGATGGAGGATTGAAGGCTGTGTTTCGCCGGACCCTCCTCCTCCTGCTATTGGCCTTGGGCGCCACACCGGCCCAGGCCGGCACCGAGGCCTATGCCCCCCGGCTGAAGCTGCCCGACACCATGCAAGGCTATGCCCAGGACCTGGTGGGCGAAGACGCCGCCAACCGGGTGCTGGCGGCCCGGGCCTTGCGGCGCCGCATCAAGGTCGAGCTGCGGGGCTTGCGCGGCCCGGCGGGCAGCGTGTCGCGCATGGAGGCCCTGGCCGATCTGGCCGACTACGACAACGTGGTGGCCCCGGCTTGCATCGAGGGCCTGTCGGTGGCCAACACCCGGCGGCCCTGCGCCGACATCCTTCGCATGTTGGAGACCCGGGACGCCTTGCCCGCCCTGGCCGCCGCCCGGGACGCCGAGCCCCGCAAGGGCGTGCGCCGCCGCCTGGATCGCGCCCTGATCAGCATTCAGGCGGCCCATGGGGTCGAGCCCGAGCGGGCCGCGCCATGAGGACCATCGGCCTGACCGGCGGCATCGCCTGTGGCAAGAGCACCGTGGCCGCCTTGTTGCGCGAGCGCGGCGTGCCGGTGCTGGACGCCGACCAGGTGGCCCGGGCGGTGGTGGCCCCGGGCAGCCCGGGGCTGGCGGCGGTGCTGGCGCGATTCGGGCCGGCGATTCAGGCAGCCGACGGCAGCCTGGACCGCAAGGCGCTGGGGACGCTGGTCTTCCAGGATGAAGGCGCACGGCGCGATCTCGAGGGGATCACCCACCCGCTGATCTTTGCTGCCATGCAGGCCTGGCTGGCCGAACAGGCGGACCAGGGCGCCCCGGTGGCGGTGGTCGAGGCCGCCCTGATGGTGGAGACCGGGTCCCACCGGCGCTACGACGCCTTGCTGGTGGTGGCCGCCAGCCCCCCCGTACAAGAGGCGCGGCTGATGGCCCGGGAGGGCATGGACGCCGCCACCGCGCGGCGCTGGATCGCCTCCCAGGCCCCCCTCGCAGACAAGGTGGCCCTGGCCGACGCCGTCATCTGGAATGATGGCGACACGGCCGCGCTGAGGGCGGCGACCGAGGCCGCCTGGCAGGCCCTCAGTCGAAGTGGATGAGGCTCTGGATGGGCACGTCGCCCAGGCGCTTGCGCCCGTCCAGAAAGCCCAGCTCCACCACAAAGAGGCAGCCCACCACCTCACCGCCCAGCTGACGGCAGAGGTCGATGGTGGCCGCGGCGGTGCCGCCGGTGGCCAGCAGGTCGTCCACGATCAGCACGCGGTCACCGGGCTTGAGGGCGTCGGTGTGCAGCTCGAGGGTGGCCGAACCATATTCGAGGTCGTAGCTGACGGACTTGGTGCGGTAGGGCAGCTTGCCGGGCTTGCGGGCGGGCGCAAAGGCCGCGGACAGCTCCATGGCCAGCGGGGCGCCAAAGAGGAAGCCGCGGCTCTCCATGCCCACGACCACGTCGATGTGCTCGCCTGCATATTCTTCGGCGAAGGCATCGACCGTGGCGCGGAAGAGCTTGGGATCGGCCAGCAGGGGGGTGATGTCCTTGAACATGATGCCCGGCTTGGGGAAGTCGGGGATGTCGCGGATGGCCGCACGAAGCCGCCGGTCCAGGTCCTTCTTCATGGGGACTCCAGGGTAGGGGCGCATCCTATACCAGCCCCTGGCCCCGCGCGGTTAGCGGGTGCGGCATGAAGGACAGCCCACCCGCCGCGCCCACCGACCGCCACGCTCACCTCTCCAAAGAGCTGGAGGCCTTCCTGGACCGCCTGGGGGGGGAAGACACGACCATCGGCGCCCTGATCACGATCATCGGCGATCGCGGCTTTGGGCTGCTGCTGCTCATCCTCAGCCTGCCTGCGGCCCTGCCCCTGCCAGCCCCCGGCTATGCCACGCCCTTTGGGCTGATCATGATGCTGCTGGCCACCCAGATGATCCGCGGGCGGGTGATGCCCTGGGTGCCCGATCGCGTCGCCCAGCGCCGGGTGCCCTTCAGCCTGTTGCGTTTCAGCGTCAAGAACGGGCGCCTGCCGCTCAAGGTGGTGGAGCTGATCATCCGCCCCCGGCTGCGGGGCCTCTCGCGCAACCGCCTCTTCCTGGCGTTGGTGGGGGGGACGGTGCTGGTGATGGCCAGCTTCATGGCCCTGCCCATCCCGCTGACCAACACGGCGCCCAGCTTCGTCATCTTTGTTCTTGCGGCCGGCATTCTCGAGGAGGACGGCCTGGTGCTGCTGGGGGGCATCCTGCTGGCACCGGTGGCTGCGGCCATCGCCGGGCTGGCCATCTACACGGCGGTCACGCTGGGGCCCGAGGCGGTCGAGACCACCGTCAAGCCGCTGATCAAGGGCTGGCTGGGCATCGCCTGAGGCCGGGCGCCCGGCGGCGGCGCTCAGCCCTTGTGGTCGTGGTCATGGCCGTGGTCGTGGGCCTTGTCGGCCTCGTCTTTCATCTTGGAGTAGAGGTCCCGCTTGGGCTCGAAGATGGCGGCGGGGGCGTCCGAGGAGGTGTCGGCGAGGCCCGAGACCAGGCGCTGGCCGAATTTGCCCATGAGCTTGGTGGCGGCGCGGCGGACGGCGCGCTTCAGGATGCGGGTGGCAGCGGCCATGGCGGCTCCGACAAGAGGGGGAGATGCCGCCAGCATAGGGCGACGGCGCGGTCGCGCAAGGGGGGCCCGCGCCTCCCCTGCCGGCGGTGGGCGTTAGGCGACCGGGTCCCCCTCCCCCCGCCTTCGCGTCGGAATGCCTGTGTTTCAGCCCCTTCGTCCCGTGCTGCGCGCCCTTGTGGCCGTCGGCGTCGCCCTGGTCCTCCTCCTGATCGCCGCCCGTCCCCGGCCCGCCCAGGCCCTCGATCCATCTTGCGACAACCCCCAGGACGCCGCCCGATCGCTGCTGGATTGGTTGCAGCCCGATCGCTGGGATCCAAAGGCGGCGGCCCGCTGCCTGGGCATGGCGGATGGTGACCCCAAGAAGGCCGCCGAGACGGCGGTCAAACTCAAGGAGGTGCTGGATGCCCGGGGGCTCTATGTGCCGGTGACCGAGATGTCGCTGGACCCGGACTACCGGGACGACCGGGGCTTGCACCGGGCGGTGCCCCTTGCCTCCTTCCCCCTGCTGGCCTTGGTGAAACGGGATGGGCAATGGGTATTTTCGCGTGACATCGTGCAGGCGGTGGACCCCCTCTATGACGAGACCTTTTCGGGGCTGAGCGGGCAGGTGCAGAAACGGGTGCCGGGAGCATGGGACCGCAGGGTGCTCAATGTGCGCACCTGGCAGTGGATCTCCTTGGGGCTCCTGCTGGGGGTCGCCCTGCTGCTGGGTCTGCTCGCCCAGATGGTCTTTGCCGACCAGGCCATCCGCTTTGCCCGGCGGGCCCATATTCGGCTCAACCCCAAGGTCATCGCCGGCATGCGCGGGCCGATCTCGGCATTTCTGGTGGGCACGGTCTTCATCTGGGGAGTGCCCGATCTGCGCTTGGGGGTGCAGGCCAGCCGCATCTTCCTCTTTGCGGCCAACACCCTGGCCAGCTTCGCGGCGGTGCTGGTGCTGGTGCGCCTGGTGGACCTGGGTGCGGACTACTTTGCCAAGCAGGCCGCCGACACGCGCAGCAAGATGGACGACCAGGTCATCCCGCTGGTGCAGCGCGCCCTGAAGGCGGGGGTCTGGTGCGTGGGCGTGGTCTTCGTCGTGCAGAATATGGGCGTGGACGTGGGGTCCTTGATCGCCGGGCTGGGCATTGGGGGGCTGGCCTTCGCCCTGGCCGCCAAAGACACGGTGGAGAACCTCTTCGGGTCCTTGACCATCTTCACCGACCGGCCCTTCCAGATCGGGGACTGGATCGTGCTGGATGGGGGATTGGAGGGCGTTGTCGAAGAGGTCGGCTTTCGGTCCACCCGCATTCGCACCTTTCACAACTCGGTGGTGAGCGTGCCCAATGGCAAGCTGGCCAGCTCGCGAATCGACAATATGGGCCAGCGCCGCTACCGTCGGGTGAAGACCAGCCTGGGGCTCACCTACGATACGCCGCCCGCGCGCATTGACGCCTTTCTCACCCGCGTTCGCGCCTACCTGCGGGCAAACCCATCGGTGTGGAATGGCACCTGCGAGGTGCGTCTCAACAACTTCTCGTCCAGCTCCTTGGACGTGCTGCTCTACTTCTTCTTGGATGTGCCGGATTGGAGCCACGAGCTGGCAGAGCGGGAGCGCTGCCTGCTGGCCTTGTTGGAGATCGCACAAGAGCTGGGCGTGTCCTATGCCTTCCCCAGCACCAGCCTCTATGTCGAGAAGCTGCCCGAGGGCTTCGCCGCCGCCGGCTGATGCTGCAAGGCGGCGCCCAGGGCCTGGGGGTCGCGCTGGGGCAGCCGACAGGAGGCCCCCTCGCAGAGCCAGGCCTGGGCCGGCCCCGGCTGCGCCTTGCCCACCAGGGACCCAAAACGATGCAGCAAGGCCGGGGCCTCGGGCTGGGCCGGATCGAAGACCAGCACCGCGAGATCCCGCGGCCCCCGCCGGGCGGCCACCTGCAGCAAGGCGGCCCGCACAGGGTCGTCCTGTGCGCCGGTGAGCACCAGGCAGCGGGCCGGGCGCCCTTGTCGCGCCAGGGCCCGGGCCAGGGTGGGGCCCCGCCAGCCCTGGTCCGACAAGCGGGCGACCGCGGCCTGGGTGGCTTGCCTGACCCGCTCTGCAGAGAGGGCGCGATCCCCCAGCGCCTGTAGACCCAGGAGCAGCAGCAGGGCCAGGCCCACCGCGCTGGGCTCGGCCCCGTCCTCTACCGGGGAGGGCTGAAGGGGTAGCTCGGGCGCCAGCACCCGTCCGGCGAGCAAGGATCCGGTGACCGGATCCTGATGAAGGGTCAGGATCTCGTCGCCCAGTCTTGCTGCCTGCAAGAGGGCGGCGGCGTCGCCGGTGAGGGCGTGCAGGGCCAGCAGGCCGAGGCCCAGGGCCGCCCGGTCCTCCAGGCTGGCGGCGGGGGCATCCGGGCTGAGGGTGCGCCCGAGGGGCCCCGCCTGCAGGGCCTGGCCCAGCCGGGCGCCCAGGGCCACCGCAGCCGCCCGGTAGCGGGCATCGCCCACCCGTCCTGCCGCCTCACAGAGGGAGCGCAGCAGCAGGCCATTCCAGGCCAGGACGGCCTTGTCGTCGCGGGCTGGGGCGGGGCGGAGGGCCCGTGCCTGCAGCAGCGCGGGGCGGGCCATGGCCAGCAGGCTGCTGTCTCCGATGCGCCGCAGCACGCAGCGGCCCCTCGGCCACGCCCCCTGCCGTCACCCCCAGGGCCACCGCCGCCGCGGGTGCGCGGGGGCCCAGGGCCTGGGCGAACTCCGCGGGGGTCCAGGTGTAGAAGGCCCCCTCTCCGCCCGCGTCATCGGCGTCCAGGCTGGCCGCGAAGGCCCCATCGCGCAGGCGCAGGCTCTCCAGGCAGAACTCGACCGTCCGGTTGGCGGCCTGCAGCCAGGCGGCCTGTCCGAATCGCGCCCAAGCCTGCAGGAAGACATCGATCAGAAGCGCATTGTCGCAGAGCATCTTCTCGAAGTGGGGCAGCTCCCAGTCGGCGTCGACGGTGTAGCGGTGGAAGCCGCCGCCCAGCTGGTCGTGCAGGCCACCCCGGTCCATGGCGGTCAGCGCGGCCTCCAGCACCGTGTCGACGCCGGCGCCGCGGCCCTCCTCCAGCAAGAGCAGCAGGCGGGGCGCGTGGGGAAGCGGCGCCGCCCCCAGCCGCCGCTGCGGGGTCGGCCTGGGCGACCAGGCTGGCGATGGCCTGCGCCGTCCAGTCCGGGGGGGGCGGCCCTTGCCCGGTCACGGGGCCGCAGCGGCGCGACAGCTGGTCCAGCGTCTGGTTGCCGCGCTCCAGCAGGCCCGCCCGTCCCCGCCCGCCCCAGGCCTCAGCCACCCGGCGCAGCAGCTCGGAGAAGGGGGCCATGCCATAGCGGTGGGTGGGCGGGAAATAGGTGCCCCCATCCAGAGGCAGGCGGTCGGGGCTGAGCAGGAGGTTGGCGGGCCAGCCGGCGTCGCCGGACAGCTCCAGCAGGGCCTGCATGGCGAAGGCGTCCACCTCGGGGTGCTCTTCCCGGTCCACCTTGATGCAGACGAAGCCCGCGTTGAGCCGGCTGGCCACGGCCACATCCATGAAGCTCTCGCGCTCCATGACATGGCACCAGTGGCAGGCTGCGTAGCCCACGCTCAGCAGCACCGGCCGATCCAGCGCCCGCGCCCGCTCGAAGGCCGCCTCGCACCAGGGCCACCAGTCCACCGGGTTGGCCGCGTGCTGTTGCAGATAGGGGCTGCTGCAGCGGGCCAGGCGGTTGAGGAAAGGGCCGGCGTCGCGGCTGTCCTGGGCCACCCGGTAGCCTTCGGGCAGGGCCCCGCGCTCAGCCACCTGGGGCCGCCTGCCTGGGGATGGTGCGCCCCTTCCAGGTGGCCGTGCCACGCAGGTCCTTGAGGCCGGAATTCAGCAGCAGCCCCATCAGCAGCAGGCTGCCGAGGCCGTGGGTCAGCCCGTAGAGAGCCTGCGACCCGAAGGTGCGGTCCAGGTAGAGCCGCAGGCCTTGCACCAGAGCCACGCCCACCCCGGCCCAGGCCGCCCAGATGGGCGCCACCACGCCAAAGAGGGCCATCAGCAGCACCAGGTAGGGAAGCACCGTGAACAAGCCCGTGAAGGCGATCACCGCGATCAACGTGGGCCAGGAGCGGTTCATGCCCGCAAAGAGGTTCTTGGTCCACCCCTCCCACAAGGCGCCCATGGAGTCATACATGCGACAGGAGAAGAGGGGCCGCATGAAGACCATCTGCAGCTTGCGCCCCGAAGCCTCGATGGCCTTGGCCATGCCCACATCGTCCAACACATTGCCGCGCACGGCGCCATGACCGCCCACCCCGCGCCAGGCCTCTGTGCGCAGCAGGATGAACTGGCCGTTGGCGATGGGATTGCCCGACCTCCGGTTGGGGTCGTTGACCTTGTCCATGTCGTTGCCGCCCAGGATCATGCCCACCACCACCGGCTGCATGACCTTCTCCCAGAAGCTGTCCATGGTGAGGCTCCCCCAGCCCGACAGCAGGTCGAGGCCCTGGGCCTCGGCGTAGCCCGTGGCCGCCCGCAAGGCGCTGGGAGCGAGGCGCACGTCGGCGTCGGTGAAGAGCAGCCAGTCGGGGTGAAAGGCATCGGCCAGGGCAGCCTCGCCGGCCCGCTGGCAGGCCCAGGGCTTGCCCATCCAGCCTTCGGGCAAGGGGCCGCCGCCGCCCGTGAGCACCGTGAGCCGCTCGGGGTGGGCCTCCTGCAGGCGGGCCAGCACGTCGCCGGTGCCGTCGGTGCTGCCGTCGTCCAACACGAAGACCCGCACCGCGGCGTGGTCCTGGGCGATGGCGGTGGCCACGCAGGCCTCGATGTGGGCCACCTCGTTGCGGGCGGGGATGATGACCGCCACCTTGCTGGGGCCCGTGGGGCCCGGCTCCTGGCCCGTGAGCTTGTAGCGGCTGTCCCGGCGGGACTTCACGGCCTTGAGCAGGGCCCCGGTCCAGACCAGGGCGACCAAGGCGAAAAAGAGCTGGAGGAGCAGGCTCACGGGCGGTCCTTGTGGGCGGGATCGGGTGCGACCACCCGGCCCCACTCCGCGGCGTCCAGGGCGACGATGGGGTCCTTGACCTGACCTTCTGGCGCGCCCGCGGCAACCCGGTCGCGCCGAAAGCGGGCATAGGCCCCGTCGGCCAGGGCGCAAAGCTTGGGTGGTCCCAGGCGGCTGCTCCTGCGCTTGGACGCGTATTCGAGGTTCAGGCTGCAGAGCGCGGTGTCGAATCGCGCCAGGAGCGCCGGCCCGAGCGCGGGATCCAGGCCCTCCAGGGCCAGCTCCAGAAAGGGGATCTCGGCGAGGTGGGCCCGGGCCGTGAATCCCACCGGGCGGGCGCCGGTGGCCCGGGCGGCCTCGCGCATGGCGGCCGAGACCTGGTCCTCGGTCACCTTCTCTCCCGTGGCGTTGACGAAGCGGCCGGACTTGCCGATAAAGCGCACCACGGGTGTGTTCTCGCAGCGGCCGATCACCTCGATCTCATCCTGCATATCGTAGCGGTACAGGCCCGCCTCGGTGCTGATGACCAGGCGCAGGCGCTCGCCAGCTTCGATCTCCCAGGCCCAGCGCGGCTCACCGTCCTCCCCCACGAATTCGAGGAGGTGGCCCAGGGTCCACAAGACGCCTCCGCCCCAGTCTGCACCCATGGGCACGGCAAAATAGCCCTCGCTGGCGGTGATGCCGACCTCTCGCACCGGCACCTCCCCCCCCAAGGCCTCGGGCAGGCGCTCGACGAAATAGGCCGCGCTGCCTCCCTTCCAGCAATTCACGGTGCTGAGGCGGGGCCACAAGGACAGGGGCCGCCAATCCGTCGGCACCGGCCGCTTGCGCAGCTGGCGCTCCAGGCGCGCCCTCTGGGCGGCAGGCAGGGCGGCGGCAGGACCCGCCCGCAGGCGGCCATCGGACAGGTCCTGGCTGAGCTCAGCGCGCCACTGGGCCATGCGCCGCACCAGCAGCAGCAAGGTGCTCGGGTTGGCGGTCGTGATCGTCGAGAGGTCGGCCTGCAGGGCAAAACGCAGAATCGCGTACTGGCGTGCATCCTGATCGTCGATGCAGAAGACCTCGTAGGGCACGGGGTAGCGCCAGCGCACATACCAGGGCTGGGCGAGGTGCATGCGGCCCGTATTGCTGCCGATGGGCAGGCCCCCGGGGCTGCGGGCGTGTTCGGCGGCAGAGACCACCGTGAGCGCGCGCCCCCGGCTCACTCCCTCGTGATCTCGCAGCAAGGCGAGCATCCACAGGCGTTGGGCGTCCGATACGCCGCGGGCCCAGCTGCGGGTGCAGGGCAGGTGCTTGGGTCGGCCGGTGGTGCCGCTGGTTTCGAGCAGCATCGTGACGGCTTCGCGGGTGAGCACATCGCGCTCCCCCGCAGCCACCCGATCCAGCCAGGGCAGCAGGTCGGCGTGGCTGCGCAAGGGCACGGCGCGCCGCCAGTCCTCCAGGCTGCGGACCTTGTCGAGATCATGGGCGCGCCCAAAGGCGGTGCCCCGGGCTTGCAGCAGCAGCAGGTCCAGCCGCGCCTGCTGGGCGGCCCTCGGGTTGACCAGCGCCGCGAGAAAGGACTTCACCAGCCCATCTTGAAAGCCACGCAGCAGCTGGTAGGGGCCGTTGCCCTTTCGGGGGAGATCGATGGAGTGGGCGCGCGCCATGCCGCCAGCATAAGACGGCGGCGAAGGGAGGATGGGGTCGTGGCGACTGCCGTTGACACGTCGAGTCCCCCCCGATACCCTCTGCACATTCCGGAACGGGCCATTCACCGAATGACTCGCTCGCACCCGCGAACGGACCCTCCCTCTCGATTCCCCCCGCAGCACCCGGTCTGGGTGCCGCCCCAAAAGGCGCTCGGGTCCTCCCCGCCGCGTCTCCCTCCCCGACTCCCTCCTCCACGAGAACATCCCGATGAAGACCGGCGACACCGTCCGGGACGCCCGGGGACGCAGCTTCCAGATTGGCCAACTGCTCGGTCGAGGCCTGTGGGGTCGCACCTACGGCGCACGCGACGAAGAGACGGGCGGCAACTGGATTGTGAAGGTCCCCCACCGCGCGTCCGACTTCCCGGATCCCGACGAGGCCCTGGCGGAAGCCTGCGCCGATATCGCCCTGGAACAGGGCCGCCTGCTGGAATCCGGCGGCTGCCCTGCCTTGCCCCGGCTGGAGGCCCGCCTGGCGCTGCCCGACGGCACGCCGGTGCTCGTGATTCCGCGGGCAAACTCCACCTTCGAGCAGCGGCTCAGCGGGGGCGCGACCCTCGACGAGCTGCTGGGCCTGCTGGGCAGCGCCTTGCGCCAGGTCGAGGCCATGGCCGGCCTGCAGACCTTCCACGGCAACCTCAAGCCCACCAACCTGCTGGTGGGGGATGGCGGCCAGGTCCTGCTGTCGGACCCGGTCACCCCGGCCTTCCGCCGCGCCTTCCCCGCCCTCCTGCGCGCCTCGCGCGGCGGCACGGGCTGGTGTGCCCCCGAGGTCCGCGAGGCCACGGGCTCGGTGCCCTTTGGCGTGCCCAGCGACACCTACTCGGTGGCCATGATGCTGTACCGGGCCGCGGTCAGCAGCCCCGGTCAGGACCGCTTCCAGGAGCTGCCCACCGACGGCCTGAACAAGGCGCGGCTGGTGTCGCTGAAGGACCGCGTGCTCAACCGCCTGAAGGCTGAGCACAGCAACCCGCGCTTCCACACCCGCCTGTCGGATCGGCTGGCCGCGCTGCTCAACCGGGCCTCAGCCGGCAGACCAGCCCCTCGCCGCCCTACCGCTTCCGGCGCATCGATGAGCTGGTGCAGCGCGTCGCCGAAGTCCAGGCCATGGTTCACCCGACCGTGACCCAGGTCGGCCGGCTGATCCTCGACCAGAAGGCGGGTCGGGATGGCTTCCTCACGGATGAGCCCGCCGGCTTCTCGGCCACCGTCGCCTGCACGCCCGGGGTCGAACACCACGAAGAGGTCGCCTGCGGGCTGGCCATCTTCGACGCCGACCGCGGCGAGCGCCTGCGTCTGGACGACTGCTCTTATTCGGTGGACCGCCACCCCAGCGGCCGCTTCCGCTTCGGCTTCAAGATCGGGAGCTGAGCCCGGCGGCTACCGCGTGCGGGTGGCCTTCACCATCCGGGACAGCGGCGACGAGCCCATCACCGCCGAGGGCGAGTTCCGCGTGCGGGCCGCCCCGGGCTATGTGCCCCCCCGCGTCGAGGCCGCCCCCGCCCTGCTGCCGCTGGAGCGCACCCGGGACCCCCACAGCGCTGGCGAAGGCCGCGTCACCGAGCCCGGCGTCTATGCCGGCCGCAGCGCGCCCGTCACCCAGATCCAGGCCCCCGGCCGCCAGATGATGCCGGCCAGCGAAGACCCCCAGCGCGACCCCATCAGCGCCGGAAAGGCCAGCTGTCCGGCTGCAACCCGCGGGTGAGCGCCACCGTCGAAGAGGAGCGACGAGCCCAGTTTCGGCCGACTGCCGCTGCCTATCACGCCCATGCGCCCTTTGCCCCGGTCGAACACCGCCCGCGCGCCGCCCCGCAGCCCCTGCGCGGCAGCGGCGGCCGCCGTGGCGGTGCAGGCCTACGAAGAAGAGGCCTATGACGAGGCCTCTGCCCCATCGAAGACCGGCTCCCGCGGCGATCGCGGCAACCGCCCCGGCGCCGAACGCGCCCGGGTGCGCCCCGATCCCCTGCCCGATGGTCCGCTGCCGGGCACCCACAACCGCGCGCCGTCGCGCCCAGATTCCAGCCCGATGTCCAGCCCGACTGCCCCCGGTGGCGCTGCCGGCCATGGCGTCGGTGTCGGCGGGCAGCGGTCCCCAGTCCCCGCCAGCGCCTTCGCCAGGCGCCGCAGCCAACGCCCAACCCGGGCCCGCTGCTCGCCGATGCGCCGCAGAGCAGCCCATCCACTGGGCCGATGGGCGCCTCGATTCCGACCCGCAGCGGCGGCACCCCATGGGGTCGGGGCCCTGCGCAGCCTGCCGGGCCGTCCGGCCCTGCGCGAGCCCCTTCGCCAGCCCCAGGCCCCTCCGGCCGAGCCCGCCTTCACGGGCGCTGGCCGCTGGTCCGAGCTGCCCCTGCCCATTCACGACGACCTGGATCTGCCCGTTCCTGGCCGCGATCCTGGCCGCGATCCTGGCCGCGGGCCCGCCCTCGACCTGCCCGAGACCAGCCTCGACCCCGCCTCGGATGACTTTGGCGGCGAGCAGGGCCCCGTCGGAGCGCTGATCTCGCGCTTCATCGACACGGTGCGCGGCGACGCCTACGTCATGTTCATCGGTGCGGCTGCGGTGGTGATCGTGCTGCTGACCATCCTGCTGGTGGCCCTCAAGGGTTGAGGCCCCGGGGCGGGCGCCCCCGGGGGCGTCACGCTCCGTCTTCAGGGCGTCAAAGCGCCCGCGCTGGCCTTGCGCCGTCGGCGAAAGCCCCTAAGTGGCTCGGCCACAGATGGGGCCCGCGTCGGCCCGGAGGCGCCATGGATATCCGCAGCCTGAAGTCCCTTGAGAGCGAGCCCTGTGACCTGTTGGCCCTGGGTGTGGCCGATGGTGCGGTCGAGGCTGGGCTCACCGCTCTGCTGGGCGCCGCTGCCGCTGCCCCCTTTGTTGCTGCGGCCGCCGCGGCGGACTTCAAGGGTGCTGTGGGCAGCGCCCAGACCTGGCCCACCCTGGGCCGCCTGGCCAGCCCCTGGGTGACCGTGGTGGGCTTGGGCAAGGCCACCGGCGACGACGGTGTGGACGGCCTCCGCCGCGCCGCCGGGGCCGCCGGCCAGGCCGCCCGTCGCATGGGCGCCGCCACCGTACAGCTGGCCTTCGGGCCCTTGGACGCCACGGGCGCCGCCGCCGTGGTGGAGGGCTTCTCTGCCGGAAACTATCGCTTTGACCAATACAAGGCCGAGTCGGATCGCAAGGCGCCTTGCGCCACCCTCGGCCTGGTCTCCGCGGACCTGGACGCCCTGCCCCGGGCCCGCGCCGTGGCCGCTGGCCAGAGCTTCGCCCGCGACCTCGTGAACGAGCCCGCAGCCGTCATCTACCCCGAATCCCTCGCCGCGCGGGCCCTGGCCCTGCAGGGGCAGGGCGTCACGGTCACGGTGTGGGACGAGGTCCAGATCCGCGACGCGGGCATGGGTGGCATCACCGCTGTGGGCCAGGGCAGCAGCCGGCCCCCGCGCTTCATCCACATCGCCTACAAGCCGGCGGGCGCCACCCGCAAGGTCGCCCTGGTGGGCAAGGGCGTCACCTTCGACGCCGGCGGGCTCAGCATCAAGCCCTCCTCGGGCATGCAGACCATGCGCTGCGACATGGCCGGCAGCGCCTGCGTGCTGGGCGTGATGCAGGCGGTCCGCGACCTGCAGCCCGACGTCGAGGTGCACGGCATCATCGGCGCCGCCGAGAATATGCTGGGGGGCAACGCCTACAAGCTGGGCGACATCCTGCGCATGTACAACGGCAAGACCGTCGAGATCCACAACACCGACGCCGAGGGCCGGCTGGTGCTGGCCGACTGCCTCACCTATGCCAGCAAGCTGGGCGTGGACGAGGTGGTGGACATCGCCACCCTGACGGGGGCGGCGGTCATCGCGCTGGGTGAGCACTACACCGGCCTCTTCACGGGCTCGGACGCCTTGTCTGCGGCCTTGCTGGCCCGGGCCTCCGAGGCCGGCGAGGGGCTCTGGCGCATGCCCCTGCCCGACTTCTACAAGGATATGCTCAAGGCCGACTGGGCCCAGCTCAAGAATGTGGGCGGGCGGTCCGCGGGCGCCATCACCGCCGCCCTCTTCCTCAGCGAATTCGTGGACGGACCCAAGTGGGCCCACCTCGACATCGCCGGTCCGGCCTTCGTGGAAAAGCAGCAGCGCCACTTCTCGGCCGGCGGCACCGGGGCCATGGTGCCCACCCTCATCGGCTGGGTCACCCAGGGCTGACGCCCCGGGGGGCCTCAGCCCTTGAAGTCCAGGCACACCAGGAAGAACTCCACCGAGTTCTCCCGGGTGGCTTGGGGGCGCACCCGCCGCGCCTTGGCAAAGCTGCGGTTCACCCCCAGAACGAAGTCCTGGACCTCTTCTCCGTCAAAGAGCTTCACGACGAAGTTTCCGCCGGGCTTGAGGATCTGCAGGGCGCAATCAAAGGCCAGCCGGGCCAGCGCGAGCTGGCGCACATGGTCGGTCAGGCGGTTGCCCGTGGTGAAAGGTGCCATATCCGAGAGCACGAGATCGGCCGGGCCGCCCAGCAGCGCCTGAAGCTCGGCCGGGCCGATGTCGGAGATGGAGCGCTGCAAGAAGGTGCCGGGAAAGCTGTCCACCTTCTGGATGTCGATGCCCACCAGGCGGGTATTTCCGCCGCCCTTGCGCGCCACGAATTCCGACCAGGAGCCCGGGGCGCAGCCCAGATCCAGCACCCGCCCTCCCCGCGGCAGGACGCGAAAGCGGCGCTCGATCTCTTCGAGCTTGAAGACGCTTCGGGCCGAGAAGCCCTCGTCCTTGGCCTTGACCGTGAAGCGGTCGGGGCGCTTGTAGGGGTTGGACAGGCGGCTGCGCTTGCTCACGCTGTGCCCCCCGCGACCGCTTCTTCGATGATGGCCCACAGCTCGTCCACGCCTTCGCGGGTCTGCGACGAGAAGCCCAGCACCGGCGAGACGCCCAGGCCCTTGCCCAGCTTCACCAGGGAGCCCTGGCGCTGGTTTCGGCTGAGCTTGTCCACCTTGGTGGCCACCACCCGGTAGGGGATCTGGGCCTCTTGCAGGCCCTTGAGCAGCGCGAGATCGTTGTTCTGGGGGCCGTGGCGCCCATCCACCAGGCAGATCACCAGGCGCAGGGTCTCGCGGCTGCCCAGGTAGCCCTCCACCAGGCCCTTCCAGCGATCCTGCACCTCGCGGGGGACCTGGGCGAAGCCATAGCCGGGCAGGTCGGCGAGGTTGAAGCGCTCGCCGATGCGGAAGAGGTTGATGGCCTGGGTGCGTCCGGGGGTGCGGCTCACCCGCGCGACGCCTTTCCGGCCCAGCAGCGCGTTGATGGCGCTGGATTTGCCGACATTGCTGCGGCCGGCAATCGCGACCTCGGGCAAGGTGGCCTGGGGCAAGCCAGTGGGGAAGCTGCCGACGAAGACAACCTCACGGGAGAGGGGCGGGCGGGGTCGGCGTGTGGACATGGCTGCCGTGCTAGCCGCTCGCGGGTAGGATGGCCATGCGACGGCCCCAATCCGTCACCCTGCCGGAGGACGCCTGTGTTCAGCTGGGCCCGCCCCACCCCCCTTGAAGTCACCCGCAAGATCCGCGGTGACCAGCGCGTCTACCTGGTCAGCGACCTGCACCTGGGCGATGGCACGCGCTCGGACGCCTTTCTGGGCAAGGACAAGGAGCTGATTCGCTTCCTGGACCGGGTGCGGGACGAAGGCGCCCACCTGGTCATCGCCGGCGACGCCATCGACTTTCACCAGGCCTTCGCCATGAACCGCGTGATCAAGGCCCACGCGCGGCTGATCGGCGAGCTGTCCCGCCTCGCCGAGACCAATGGCGTGACCTATCTGTGGGGCAACCACGACTACGACATCTCCTTGTTCAAGGACATGCTGCGCTTCGATGTCTGCAGCAGCCTGGAGATTGGCGACGAGGTCCTGGTTCAGCACGGCTACCAATACGATCCCTTCATCGGCCCCAACCTCGACCAGACCCATATCGCCACGGTGGTTCACCACCTGGTCGAGCGCGTCTTGGACTCCTGGATCCGCCTGCCCTTGGAGAATTTCTACACCCTGGCCAACCGCATCGCCTTCTGGACCTTCCACAAATTCGCGCTGGCCTGGGGCGCGGCCCACCACCTGCTGTTGAGGGCTGGGGTCAGCGACCCACCCACCGCCAAGACGCAGGCGGCCATCCACTACTGGACCCAGAACGAGCTGGGCGACCCCGGCTGCATGGTGCAGTACATCCAGGCCTTCCTGCCCACCTCCCCCTACAAGTACCTGGTCTGCGGCCACAGCCACTTGCCCGGCCAGATGGAGGTCGCGCCGGGTCGGACCTATGTCAACACCGGCTCCTGGACCTTCAATTCGGCCCAATACGCGCTGTGGGATGGCGAGCGCTTCACGGTGCGCGACTGGATTCGCGACCGCGAATATGGGGACGCGGCCTACCGTCCCATCCTGAGCGGCCGCTTCTCGCACATGAGCTTCGACGCCTGGTGGCGCGAGAACTACCTGGGCTGGTTGCGCTTCCGCGCCGGCGAGGTCGGCCGCCTGCCCAGCCTTTCGCCTCCTGGCCCCTGAACAGACAGGATAGGCGGGGCCCCCCTGAGCTGGCCGCGCCGCGGCCCCGGAGCCACGATGCGGGTCAATGGAGAAGCCTTCCGGACGGTCTGGATGGAAGGCACGGTGGTCAAGCTCATCGACCAGCCCCGGCTGCCCCACCGCTTCGCCATCGCCGACCAGCCCACCTGGCAGCACACCGCCCAGGCCATCTCGACCATGGTGGTGCGCGGTGCTGGCGCGATCGGGGCCACCGGGGCCTATGGGCTGGCCCAGGCCGCCCAGATGGCGCCCGAGGACGGCTTTCATGCCGCGGTGGCCGCGGCGGCGGCCGGGCTCTCGGCCACCCGCCCCACCGCTCAGAACCTCTTCTATGGCATTCGAACGGTGCTGCGGGCCATCGAGGCCGAAGGCGACAACCTGCCGGCCGCCCGCCAGGCTGCCGTGGCGGCGGCCGAGGCGGTGGCCGACGATGACGCCGCCTGCTGCCGGGCCATCGGAGAGGCCGGCGCCCCCTTGATCGAGGCAGGGGCCCGCATCTCCACCCACTGCAACGCCGGCTGGCTGGCATTTGTCGACTGGGGCAGCGCCTTGTCGCCCATCTACGCCGCCCAGCGGGCCGGGCGACGCCCCTTCGTGTGGGTGGACGAGACCCGCCCCCGGGGCCAGGGCGCGAGCCTGACCGCCTGGGAGCTGGGCCAGGAGGGCGTCCAGCACGCCGTCATCGCCGACAACGCCACCGGCCATTTCATGGCCAGGGGCCAGGTGGACCTGGTCATCGTCGGGTCGGACCGCATCGCCATGAATGGCGACGTGGCCAACAAGATCGGCACCTACAGCTCGGCGGTCTGCGCAGCCCGCAGCGGCATCCCCTTCTATGTGGCCGCCCCGACCACCACCATCGACCCTGACTGTCCCACGGGCGCCGACATCCCCATCGAAGAGCGCGGGGCCGACGAGGTGCAGTTCACCTGGGGCTGGTCCGACGACGGCCGCTTCCTGCGGGTGCGGACCACCCCCGACAGCTCGCCCGCCCGCAACCCGGCCTTTGACGTGACGCCGGCCGAGCTGATCGCCGGCATCCTCACCGAGAAGGGCCTGGTTCCCGCAACTCCCGAGGGTCTGGCTCGGGTCGTTCGGCGATGAACCGCCGCACCCTCGACCTGCTGAGCGGCGGGCTGCTGCTGGCCTCCGCCCTCGTTCAGCTGGCCACCGTCGCCCTCCTCGGGCTGGCCTTCGTGGGTTTCGGTGGCGTATTCGCCCTGGTGGGCATCTCCCAGAAAGAGCTTGAGCCGCTGATTGCCGGCGGCTTCTTCGGGGGGCTGGGCCTGGTGCTGGCGCTCATGCTGCTGGTGCAGGCCCTGCCGGCGCTGGTGGGTGGCCTGGCCCTGTTCACCGGCAAGGACTGGGGGCGCGTGCTGGGTGCGGTGGCAGCCGCCCTGGCCCTGCCCATGGTGCCGGTGGGCACCATCCTGGGCGTGACGGTGCTGGCCTTGTTGGCCTATGGCGCAAGCGGCAAGGCGCCGGCCTGATCGGGCGGAGGCGGCCGCATCAGCGCCTCCCGATGTCCACCAGCCGCCCCTCGCGCACCAGGTAGGGGCCGACGCCGTCGGGCAGGCTGCCGTCGCGCAGCAGGTCGTCGGTGCTGGCCACCACCACCGCGCCATTGGGTACGCTCAGGCCGTGGTTCAGGCGCACGGAATTGCCGATGACCGCCTGGTGGCCGATGCACACGCCCAGCAGGTGGTGGCCGCTGGAGACGCGCTGGCCCCGGTGGCTGACCTTGATGGGGCCGCCAAAGCTGAGGTCGAGGCCCGTGGCCCCCCAGGCCACGAAGGCCTCGCGCCCGACGATGCTGAATTGCCAGCCGCCGCCGAAAGACAGCTGGCTGCCACCCATCATCACGCAGAAGTTGACCATGGCGTAGCGGGCGACGATGCAGCGGGCCCCGACGATGCTGCCCAGCACGGTGGCGTGCTCTTCGATGCGGGCGCCCGGCCCCACCACCGCGCCCCGGACCACGGCGTGGGCGCCTATCTCCACCCCATCGGCCAGCTGACAGGCCTCCACCACGGCGGTCGGGTGGATCTTGACCCCTTGCCCGCGCACCGTGAGGGCGGCGCCCACCTGGGCTTCGGAGATGCCCCGGGCCTTGCCCAGGATCTTGACCACGCCTGCGATCTTGCTCCAGATCGGGGCCGCCAGGAAGTCCGCCTTCAGCTCGAGGCCCATGCCGGCCAGGGCCATGTGGTTGACCCGCAACAGGTGGCTCCAGTGGTCGATCTGGTGGACCTGGGCCAGCCCGATGCGAAGCGGGCGCACCACATGGGACAGGCGCGGGTGGGGGGCGGGAAAGGTCGCGTCTTCCAGGCCCAGGTCTACGCGCACGGGCGGAAGCTCTTCGAGGGCCCGCCCGTCGCCCGGGTGCAAGGCCAGCTCATAGACCCCGGTCTGGGGCAGCTCCTGCAGGGGGGTGGTGGCCTCCAGAAAGGCCGCGTCATCGACCTGCAGCCGGCCCGGCCCCGCGGCCATGAGGCGCCGCACCGTATCGGCCGAGAACCAGGTGCGGTCCGAATAGACGACATGGGGCTCGCCCGGCGCGACCTCGGTGGCCGGCACCAGGCCCGCGCGGCGGATCGCCGCCACCTGCACCTCGGCCAGATCCACATTCAGCACCGGCAGGCTGCCGACTGGATCTCCCCAGGGCTCCAGGGGGGCTCCACGGGGGACACAGAGGGCCTTCATCGCAGCCTCGGCCAGGGTTGGGGGGCGGCCGAGCATACCGCGGGGGCCCGCCATCGGTAGGATGGCGGCCTGCTGGCTGAAAGGATCCCATGCCTCCCGAAACCGCGCATCACGGCCTGCTGTCCCTCCTGCCGGTGGCGGTGGCCATCGGCCTCGCCTTGTGGACGCGCCAGGTGGTGCTCAGCCTCTTCCTGGGCACCTTCACCGCCGCCCTGGTGGCCCATGGCTTTGTGCCCTGGACCGCCCTGGCGGGGGTCATCGACCCGCTGCTGCTGGATGCCATCGCCGACCGCGACCACGTCAAGGTCACCGTCTTCAGCCTGCTGGTGGCCGCGACCGTGCGGGTGATGGGCGATGCCGGCGGCACCCGGGCGCTGGTGGATCGGGTGGCCGGCTCGGCGCGCAACCGGGTGGGCGGCATGACCGCGACCTGGGTCGCGGGGCTCTTCATCTTCTTTGACGACTACGCCAATTGCCTGGTGGTGGGCAGCTCCATGCGCCCCCTCACCGACCGCCTCCAGATCTCTCGGGAGAAGCTGGCCTATCTGATCGACTCCACCGCCGCGCCCATGGCCACGGTGGCCCTGGTGAGCACCTGGATCGGCTACGAGGTGGGGCTGATGGACACGGCGCTGGACGCGGCGGGCCACACCGAGATCAACGCCTACAGCTTCTTTCTCGAAGGGCTGCCCTACCGATTCTATCCGCTGCTGGCCCTGCTCTTTGCCGGCCTCATCGCGATGAGCGGGCGGGACTTCGGGCCCATGCTGCAGGCCGAGCAGGCGGCGCTGAAGCGGGGCGCGCCGCCCATCGAAGGCCAGGCGCCCCCTTCGGCCCGCATGTGGCTGGCCATCGTGCCGGTCAGCCTGCTGGTGCTGGTGACCGGTTGGAGCCTGTGGCAACAGGGGGTGGCCAAGGCGCCCGCCACCGCCCGCATCTTCGAGATCATCGGCGAGGCCGATGGCTATGACGCGATGCTGCACGGGTCCCTGGCGGCCCTGGCCGCGGCCCTGGTCCTCGCCCTGGCCACCGGTGCCCTGTCCATCGCCGCCGGGGGCAAGGCGGTGGTCGAGGGCATGGCCGAGCTCTTCGAGGCCTTGATCGTGCTCTTTTTTGCTTGGGCCCTGGCTGCGGGCATCACCCAGCTGGGCGCCGCCCCCTTCCTGGTCGGCGTCCTGGGCGACAGCATGCCGGGCTGGAGCCTGCCTGCGGTCACCTTTGTGGTCTCGGCCGCCATCGCCTTTGCCACCGGCACCAGCTTTGGCACCATGGGCGTGCTCCTGCCCCTGGTCATCCCGCTGGCCTTCGAGATCGACCCCAGCCTGGCGGTGGCCAGCGCCGCCAGCGTGCTGTCGGGCGCCACCTGGGGGGATCACTGCTCCCCCATCTCCGATACCACCGTGCTGTCCAGCACCGGCGCGGGCTGCGACCACGGCGCCCATGTGCGCACGCAGCTGCCCTATGCCCTGGCGTCGGGGGCCATCAGCCTGCTGCTGTGCAGCCTGCCGGCCGGCCTGGGCCTCAACCCCTGGCTCTGCCTGCTGCTGGGTTCGGCGGCCTGCGTCCTCCTGGTGCGCCTGGTGGGCCGCCGTCCAGGGCCGGCCCCGGCCCTCAGCGCGCCTGCATCGCCCCGGACTTGAGCCGGCCCCAGTAGTCGTCCAGGCGCTGCTTGACCGAGCCCGACAGGATGAAGAGGCCGAGGATGTTGGGGAAGGCCATGCCCAGGATCATCAGGTCCGAGAAGTCCAGCACCGTGCCCAGCTTGAAGACGCAGCCCAGGAAGGTGCAGAACAAGAAGAGCACCTTGTAGGGCAGGCTGGCCCGCTCCCCAAAGAGCCAGGTGGCGCAGCGCTCGCCGTAGTAGCTCCACGAGATCATGGTGGAGAAGGCGAACATGAAGACTGCGAAGGTCAGCACCAAGGGGAACCAGGGCAGCACGCTGGCAAAGGCGGCCGAGGTCATCAGCACCCCATCGCCGGTGTCCTGGGCATAGGCGCCGGTGATGACCACCACCAGGCCCGTCATGGTGCAGACCACGATGGTGTCGATGAAGGGCTCGAGCAGGGCCACGATGCCCTCGCGCACCGGCTCGTCGGTGGCTGCCGCAGAGTGGGCGATGGAGGCCGATCCCACGCCAGCCTCGTTGGAGAATGCGGCCCGGCGGAAGCCTTGGATGAGGGCGCCCAGCGCCCCGCCGATGCCGGCCTTGACCGAGAAGGCGCCTTCGAACATCACCCGGAAGGCCTCGGGGATGTGCGCGGAGTTCACCACGATGATCCACAGGGCGGCCATCACATAGACCCCGCACATGACCGGCACGATGATTCCGGCGGCGGCGCCGATGCGCTTGATGCCGCCCAGGATGACGGTGGCCACCAGGCCCACCATGATCAGCCCATAGAGCCAGGCGGCGTCCGCCAGCGCCGGAATCACCTGGGATACCGCGACATAGCTCTGGTTGGCTTGGAACATATTGCCGCCGCCCAGGCTGCCGCCGATGCACATGACGGCAAAGACCACCGCCAGCACCCGCCCCAGGCCGCCCATGCCACGCTCGGCCAGGCCCCGGTGCAGATACATCATCGGGCCACCGAGAATGCGCCCGTTGCGGTCCTTTTCGCGGTAGACCTGCCCCAGGGTGCACTCAGTGAATTTCGAGGACATGCCCAAGAAGCCGGCGATGATCATCCAGGGGATGGCGCCGGGCCCGCCCGCGGCCACCGCGATGGCGACACCCGCGATGTTGCCCAGGCCCACCGTGGCCGACAGGGCGCTGGACAGGGCCTTGAAGTGGGAGATCTCGCCGGGGTCGTTGGGGTCGTCGTAATGGCCCGCCGTGACCCGGATCGCGTGGCCGAAGCCCCGCAGGTTGATGAAGGCCATGCGAAGGGTGAGGAAGAGGGCGCCCAGCACCAGCCAGGCCACCACCAGCGGCACCGCCAGATCGCCGGGGTTGGCCATGGGGCCAGCTTCGTAGCGGGTCTTCTGGGCCCGCAGGGTGGCCTGGTCGTCGTCCAGCGCCACCACCTCGGCCCCGGCCCCGTCGGGCCCCTTGACCTGCACGCCCACGGCCACCGGGAAGAGGGTCATGCGGGCGGGAACCCGCGCGGGCAGGACCCGAAAGGCATCCGCCGCGTCGGTGGGCACCACCAGCAGCGGCAAGGGCCCGCGATCCTCCAGGATACGCACCTGGTCGATATCTTCAACCGATGACAGGTCGGCGGTGATCTCACCCATCGGGTAGGGGATCCGGGCCTCGGGCCCAGGCATCACGCCGCCGGGCAGGCCGAGTCCACAGCCCACCAGGCTGGCGCAAGGCGCCAGGGGAAGGGTCGTGGGGGCGATGCTGCCGCGGATGCCCTCGGCGCTGCTCTGGAAGCGCACCGACACGCCGCCGATCTCGCGGTCCACCGGCTCGGGCAGCACCACGATGAGGTCGCCGGCCGGCACCACGCTGCGCGCCTGCCAGGCGTAGCCCTGCCCTTCGACGAAGCCGACCAGCTCCTCTCCGCCCTTGATCAGGGGCCCGCCGCCCTTTCCGGTGGGCACCGTGCCCAGGGGCAGGTCGTTGTCCCAGAAGACCAGGTCAAAGAACATCACCGTGGCCATGGGCCCCACCACCCACTCCCCAAAGGCGGCGTCAAAGCGGTCGAAGGCCGAGGGCGCGGGCGCGGGCGGCGTGTCCTGGGCCCGGGCGGGGGCACAGAGCAGGAGAGCGGCGACAGGGGCGAGGAGGCGGCGCATCGGATCTCGGGGCTGGCGGCGGAGCCCGCCCATATTGCCCCATTCTCGGGCGGCGCAAATGCGGGGCCGGGTCATCCCGGCGCCGCGCAACCCGCCAAGGAGGCCCGCAGATCCCGCGCCAGGCTCGCCGCGTCCAGCTCCTCGGCCTCGCCCAAGGCGGCCTCCAGCACCGCAGCAGCCTGCGCGACCTCGCCCTGGCCCACCAGGGCGCGGCCCTGCAGCCAGGCGCCGGTCAGGGCGGTCTCGAGATCGGCGAGATCCCGCGCCCGTCGGCTGGCCTCCAGCAGGCGCGCATAGGCGGCCTGCCAGGCTTCCTGGTCGGGGTTTCCGTCCAAATCCAGCCAGGCCAGAAAGGTGTCGTTGAGCACCTCCCCGCGCTCCCAGCGGGCGGCGACGCACAGGTCGCGGCTCTTGTGGAAGGCCGCAAAGGCGCGGGCCCGATCGCCCATGCGCAGGTGGGTGTCGCCCACATTGTGCAGGTTGATCGCCACACCATTGCGGTAGCCCAGGCCCTGGCGCAGGGCGCGGCTGCGGTGAAAACAAGCCAGGGCGTCGGTGTAGCGGCCGGCCCCGTGGTGCACGATGCCGATGTTGTTGACGATGCGCCCGATGAGCAGCCGATCTCCGGCGCGCTCGGCGGCGTTGAGGGCGGCGTGCAGCAAGGACAAGGCGCGGGCCTCGTCCCCGGCCCGCACCGAGGGCAGGGCCAGGCCGGACAAGGCGCGGGCGCGCAGGGCCGGGTCCTCGCCGGCCCGCTGCACGGCGGCCTCGAAGGCGGCCTCGGCCTCGGCGCTGGCGCCGCACTCGTGCCAGACCAGGCCCAGCCCCTCCAGGGCCCCCACGGCTACCGGCGCGGTCCACTGGGCCGGCCCGCTGCCTTCCTGGGCGTCCAGCGCCCCCTGCAAGGCCAATTCCAGGTGGATGCGGGCCAGCTCCGGGCGGCCCTGGGCCCGGTAGAGCCGACCCAGCTCCAGCTGGGCCCGGGGCTCGATCTCGGCGGAGGCCCCCTCCTCGGCCAGCTCCAGCGCCACCTGCAGGTGCAGCTCAGCCCGCTGCGGCTCGCCGGCCACGGCCCAGGCGGCGCCGGCCTGATGCGGATGACCGCCTCCAGGTCGATGGGCGGCGCGGGCCGGCTGCCGCTCCGCCGCGCGGCCCCCAGCCAGCCCACGGCGCGGTCCCAGCAGGTGCCCGCCTCGCGCATCAGCTGCTGGGCGCGCAGCAGATCGCCGGCGCGGTCGATGTGGGTGGCCGCGTCCATGAAGGCCCCTGCACCGGCGTGGTGCCGCGCCAGGGCCTCTCGGGCGCCGTCCAGGTTGGCGGCATGCAACCGGCCCAGGCCCTCGGCCACCCGGCGGTGCAGATCCCGGCGCCGCAGGTCGAGAATGGAGTGCAGGACTGCTTCCCAGACCAGGGCCGAGGCGAAGGTGCAGCGGCCCTCGGCCCCATCAGCGGGCAGGTGGACCAGCCCCCGGCGGTCCAGCTCTTCGAGCAGCGGCTGGGCGCTGTCCAGGCCCAGGCTGGCCGCCAGCAGGGCCGGCGACAGGTTGATGCCGATGATGGCCGCCACCTGCAGGGCGTCCTTCAGGGGGGCCGGCAAGGCGTCCACGCGGGCCGCCAACAAGGGCTCCAGGCCTGGGGGCAGCCGCACCTCGCGCTCGGGATCGGCCAGCACCGCAACACCCTGGCGCAGGGTCAGGCGCTCGGCGCGCAGCAGGGCGTCCACCACGGCCTCCACATAGAGGGGGTTGCCCTGGGTGGTGCGCGCCAGCAGCGCCGACAGGGCCGGACCCACCGCCCGGGCCTCGCCCAGCCCGTCGGGCAGCAGCTCGCAGACCAGCTCGTGCTGCTGGGCGTCGGTCAGCGGACCCACCAGGATGCCCGCGTGGGCCTGTCCCAGCCCCGGTGGGGCTGGGCCCCGGCTGGTGATGATCCAGAGGATGGGGGCCTGGGCGGTGGCCTCCATGGTGGCCCCTAGCAGCGCGATCTCGTGGTCGCGCAGGTGCTGGGCATCCTCCAGCGCGACGATGATGGGCTGGGTGCTGGCCAGGCCCTGCAGCAAGGCGGTGGCCACCTTCAGCAGCGACGCGGCCTCCTGGCGCTGCCCCCGCTCGGCTGGATGCAGGGCAAAGAGGGCCCGCACCAGGCCCCGCTCCGCCTCGGACAGGCCCAGCTGACTCAGGCGCTCCAGCCGGTCCGACAGCACCTCGGCGGGCTCCCGGCCCTCCAGGGCCAGCACATCCGACACCAGATCCTTGAAGATCGCGGCGGGCCATCGCTGCCATAGGGAATCGCCCGCGCGGTGAAGCTGGGGACGCCGCGCAGCCGGGCCAGGGCGCGCAGCTCGCGCACCAGCCGGGTCTTGCCGCAGCCCGCGGGCCGGCGATGTGCACCCGAGCCGAGCCCCCCTCGGCCACCCGGGCCAACGCCCGTCGCAACACGCCGATCTCGTCGCCGCGGGGCATCCAGCGACCCGATGGCCCCTCGCGCAGGCGCCGCCGACCTTCGAGCAGCAGGGCCTGGGCGTGGCGGCGTTCGCCCTTGACCCGGATGCGCGGCCCGGGGGAGTAGCGGTAGCAGTCCGAGGTCAGCCGGCCGACCTCCTGGCTCACCAGGACCTCACCCACCTCAGCCTCGTAGCACAGGCGCCGCGCCATCTTCACCGTGTCGCCCATGGCGAGGTAGCGCAGGTTGCGGGCCCCGCCAGGGCTGAGGGTGAGGTCGCCCCGGTGCACCCCCACGCAGAGGCCCATGGCCAGGCCGTGGCGCTCCATGGCCCGGGCGAGGTCCACCAGCTCCTGGGCGCAGGCCACGCAGCGCTCCAGGTCCAGCTCGTCGGCGCGGGGCACCCCAAAAAAGACGACAAGGGTGTCGTCGTGCCAGCTCTCGATGAGGCCGCCATAGCGGCCCACCGCCCGCCGGGCGCGGCGCAAGAACTTGATGTGGCCGCGCACCACCCGCTCGGGGTCGGCCCGGGCCGACAGGTCGGTCAAGCCCACCACCTCGGCCACCAGCAGGGCCACCCGCTTGCGCTCTCCCACCCCCGGGCGCAGGCCCTCCGACAGGCCCAGGGCGGGAGGCTCTTCGGGGGCAGGCGCGGCCACCGCCCCCTCATCCGTCGGGGTCGCGTCGCTGCGATCGGGTTGCAAACGCCGAAGATCAGCAGACAGCCCGTGCAGGTCCACCACGCCCCGCCGTCGGCTGGCGCCATCACCGGCCACCTCGCGCACAAAGGCCGCCATGCGCGCGGCATCCGCCCGCTCACCCGTCGCAAAGAGGGCGGCCCACAGCTCCTCTTCGGCCTCGTCGGCGCTGGGGTGGCGGTCTTCTGGAGCCGGCGCGAGCAGCCGCATCAAGGCGGCGGCCAGCCGATCGGGAATCTCGGGGCGCTCGGCGCGGGGATCCGCCACCTGCCCCGCTTGCACCCGCTGCAGCTTGAGCGCCGGGTCGGACTCCTGGTGCAGGCGGTGGCCCACCAGCAGCTCATAGAGCACGACGCCGGCGCTATAGAGGTCGCTGCGGCGGTCCAGGGGCTCCCCGCGCGCCTGCTCGGGGGACATATAGGCGTACTTGCCGCCGCCCGGCCGCCCCCGGGGGTCCTCGGGCCCGGCCTCGCCCACCAGCCGGGCGATGCCAAAGTCAAAGAGCTTGACCTCGCCCTGAAAGCTCACCAGCACGTTGTGGGGGCTGACGTCCCGGTGCACCAGGTTGAGCGGTCGGCCCAGCCCATCGGTGGCGGCATGGGCGTGCCCCAGGCCCCGCACCAGGCAGGCGCCCAGGTAGATGGCCAGGGCGATGGGCAGGGACCGACCCTCGCGGCGCAAGCTGCGCATCAAGCGGGTGAGGTCCACCCCGTCGATATATTCCATGGCGATATAGGGATCGGCGCCCACCCGTCCCAGCTCGTAGATCTGCACGATGTTGGGGTGGGCCAGGCCGGCCGTGATCTTGGCCTCCTTGACGAACATGGACACGAAGCGGGGGTTTCGGGCCAGGCCCGGCAAGATGCGCTTGATGACCAGGCGCTTCTCGAAGCCTTCGGCGCCAAAGCTGCGCGCCAGGAAGACCTCGGCCATGCCGCCGGTGGCGAGATGCTCGATCAGCTCGTATTTTCCGAATCGAGCAGGCAGGTCCATCCACACCCCGGTGCGGGCGGGGGCGACCCGGGCCGTCCCGCCCTCCGCACAACAGTGTAGCCCTCGGCTGGGTCCCTGGCATCCGCCCGACCCCGGCCCCGCGGGTGCCGGGGCCCTTTCCTTGGCCCCGCCGCCGCGCTAACCAGCGGCCCATGCGCGCCCAGAACCCCATCCTGCCCCTCCGCGACGTCGTGCTCCTGCCCGGCATGATCGCCCGCCTGCACCTGCTTCGCCCCACCGACGTGATGGCGGTCGAGGCCCACCTCAGCAGCCAGCGGCCGCTGGTGGTGGTCAGCCAGCTCGACCCCTTGGAGGAGGAGGTCGAAGGCGCCGAGGTCTCCCCCGTGGGGGTGCGGGCCACGGTGCTGCGCTCGGTGCGGTTGGGCGACGGCACCTTGCGCCTGCTGCTGGAGGGCGGGGACCGCATGGGCATCTCCGGGCTGCGCGCCGACCCGGACGCGGGCCTGGTCGCTTCGGCCCGGGCGCTGCCCGAACGCCTGCAGGACGCCCACACCGCCGACCTCCTGGTCGAAAAGCTGCGCGCGGGCCTGCGGGCCTTGACCGGCCCCGAAAGCGGCTACCCGGCCTCCCTGGGCCGCATCGCCGACCTGCCCGTGAGCCCCGGCCGCCTGGCCGACCACGTGGCCGCCAACCTCACCCTGCCGCACATCACGCGGCTGACCTACCTGGGCGAGCTGTCGGTGGACCAGCGCCTGAGCATGGCCCTCGTCGATCTGGGCCGAGAGCTTCAGCTCGCCGAGATCTCGCAGCGGGTCAACAAGGAGGTGCAGGTCCGCATGGACAAGCAGCAGCGCGAATACTACCTGCGCGAGCAGATTCGCGGGCTGCGCAAAGAGCTGGGCGAGGTCGCCGAAGGCCACGACGAGGCCGAGGCCCTCGAAAAGAAGCTGCGCGACGCCGGCATGCCCGAGGCCGTGCTGGAAGAGGCCCTGCGCGAGCTGGACCGCCTGCGGCGCATGCACCCCGACGCGTCGGAATACAATGTCAGCCGCAGCTGGCTGGAGTGGCTGGCCAGCATGCCCTGGCAGAGCAGCACCGAAGACCAGACCGATCTGCGCCACGCCGCGACCGTGCTGACCGAGGACCACCACGGCCTGGAGAAGGTCAAGGAGCGCATCCTCGAATACCTCGCGGTGCGCACCCTCAAGCCCGATGGCCGGGTGCCCGTGCTCTGCTTCCTGGGCCCGCCCGGGGTGGGCAAGACCTCCTTGGGGCGCAGCGTGGCCCGGGCCCTGGGCCGGCAATTCCAGCGGGTGAGCCTGGGCGGCATGAAGGACGAGGCCGAGATCCGCGGCCACCGGCGCACCTATGTCGGCGCGCTGCCCGGGCGCATCATCAACGCCCTCAAGCGCGCGGGCACCCGCAACCCGGTCATTGTGCTCGACGAGATCGACAAGCTCGGCAAGGACTTCCGCGGCGACCCGGCCTCGGCCCTGCTCGAGGTCCTCGACCCCGAACAGAACCACGCCTTCTCCGATCACTACCTCGATGTGCCCTTCGATCTCAGCCAGGTGCTCTTCATCTGCACGGCCAACCTTGCCGGGCCCATCCCCTCCGCCCTGCGCGACCGCCTCGAAATCACTGAGATCCCAGGCTACATCCTCGAAGACAAGGTGAAGATCGCCAAGGACCACCTCGTCCCCAAGCTGATCGAGCAGCACGGGCTGCGGCCCGACCAGCTCACCGTGACGGCCCCCGCCATCCGCCACCTGGTCGAGGCCTATACCAGCGAGGCCGGCGTGCGAAAGCTGGAGCAGCGCCTGGCCGCCCTCCACCGCAAGGCCGCCCGCCGCTTTGTCGAGGGCCGCACCCGGCCCATGCGGGTGGACAGCGAGGCCAAGGTCGTGGCCCTGCTGGGCCCGCCGCGCCACTTCGCCGAGCTGGCCGAGCGCGCCGATGTGCCCGGCGTGGCCATCGGCCTGGCCTGGACCGAGGCCGGCGGCGAGATCCTCTTCATCGAGGCCGACCGCTACAAGGCCACCGGTGAGAGCCTCAAGCTCACCGGGCAATTGGGCGAGGTCATGAAGGAGTCCGCCGAGGCCGCCCTGACGGTGGTGCGCAGCCGCTGCGCCGCCTTGGGCATCGACCCCGCGGTCTTCAAGGACCAGCACATCCACGTGCACCTGCCCGCCGGGGGCATCCCCAAGGACGGCCCGAGCGCGGGCGTGGGCCTGGTCACCGCCCTCACCAGCCTGCTCACCGGCCGGCGGGTCAAGCCCTACCTGGCCATGACCGGCGAGGTCACCTTGCGCGGCAAGGTGCTGCCGGTCGGAGGCATCAAGGAGAAGGTGCTGGCGGCCCGGCGTTCGGGCGTGCAAGAGGTCATCCTGCCGGCCCGCAACGCGGTGGACCTGGAGGATGTGCCTGCACCCCTGCGCGAGCAGCTGCGCTACCATTTCGTCGAGAATATCGACGAGGTGCTGGCCCTCAGCCTTGAAGAGGCGGTCGCGCCGCCCGCAGCCGCAGAGACGTCCCTATAGGCTGCCGTCTTCTCGCGGGTCGTCGGGGTTGAGCGCCGCGAAGCGCTCCACCAGCGCCCGGGACTCGGCGTCCAGGGATGCCGGCAGCACCACATAGGGCTCGACGTAGAGATCGCCGCCATCGGCCGCCTTGCCCCGCAGCCGCAGCCGCGCGCCGGGCCGCATGCAGGGCGGCAGGGTCAGCCGCACCGCGCCTTGGGGGGTGTCCACCACCACCCGGCCGCCCAGCAGGGCCTCTCCGACGCTCACCGGCAGGCGCAGCAGGTCGGGGCTGTCGTTGCGGGGGGGCGGATCCGCCGGACCCTCGGTGGCGGGCGACCATGGATCCTCGTCGGCTATGCCCACCAGGCGTACATCACAGACGAGATCGCCGAAAGTGGCATTCGTGCCGGCATCGCCCATGCGCTCCACCCGCAAGGTGTCGCCGTGGCGGGTGCCCGGCGGCACGCGCAGATCGCAGATCTCGTCGTAACGAAAGACATTCCGGCCATCGTCGGCCAGGCGCAGCCGGGGGTAGTGCAAGGTCACGACGCCGCCCCGCCGCGCGGTCTCGGCGGGCACATCCACCTGCATCGCGATGTCGCGCCCGGGCTGGGGGGTCCATCCGCCGTCGCGGCCGGGGCGGTTGGCGCCAAAGCCGAAATCCGACGGGGGCGCGCCGCCCGGAGACACGGGCCCCGAGGACCCGGGGCGCCCGCCCCCATAGCTGTGGCCCCCGGGGGTCGTGCGCCGCTCGCCGGCCTGCGGACGGGTGCCGCCCCCGGTGAAATCTCCAAAGATGTCTTCGAGATCGAGGTTGTTCACCGGTGCGCCGCGGCGCCGACCGCCGGTGGCACCCGGAGGGGGCTCGGGGGCGCTGCCCGGCCTCGCCGAAAAACCACTGCCGGACCAGAAACCGCCGGGCATTCGTACGCCGTTTCGGCCCTCGGCCCGGGCCTTGCGGCGGGCGTCCCGGCGATCGTAGCGGGCCCGAAGCTCGGGGTCGATCAGCGTCTCGTAGGCCTCGCGCACCCGCGTAAAACGGGCGGCCGCATTGGGGTCTCCGCCAGCGACATCTGGATGGCACTCCCGCGCCAGGGCGCGAAAGGACCGCTTGATGTCTTCTGCGCTGGCCGTGCGGGCCACGCCCAGGGTCGCGTAGGGGTCGTCTGTGCTCATGCCATGGGTTGGTTCACGGGGCAGCCGATGATACCTCTATGGGGCCGGTGCCGGCACCCTCTCCCCATCCCTCATTGGCCCCGCCGCACCCCTCCCGGGTCGGCTAGGGTCGCACCCGCCCCTCGCCCTGTTGCACTCCGCCGTGGCGGCTCGCCTCAACCCCTGCCCCGAATGGCCGTTGGAGCGGGTCGGGCGCTCTCTCCCGCGTTGACGCGCGCGGATTCGCGCCGATACTCTGTTCTTCCGGTCGCCCGCGCCCCCTCCCAGGTCGGTAGCCAATGCCCAAGTACTCGAACCCGTCGGGCCTCGCCTGCTCCTTCTGCCACAAGCCCCAGCGCGAAGTGGACAAGATCATCGCGGGACCCAACGTCTACATCTGCTCGGAGTGCATCAAGCTCTGCCTGGACATCATCCGGGAGAACTCGCAGCCCAAGCCGATCTCCTGGGGCCAGCAGAAGGTGCCCCCCCCTGCGCGCATCAAGGCCTTCCTCGACCAGTACGTGGTGGGGCAAGAGCACGCCAAGCGCAAGATCTCGGTGGCGGTCTACAACCACTACAAGCGCCTCGAAGCCAACGCCGCCAGCGCCGGCAAGGGCGAGGTGGAGATCCAGAAGTCCAATGTGCTGCTGATCGGCACCACGGGCACCGGCAAGACCCTGCTGGCCCAGACGCTGGCCCGCTTTCTGGACGTGCCCTTCGTCATCGCCGACGCCACCACCCTGACCGAGGCCGGCTATGTCGGCGAAGACGTCGAAAATATCGTCCTGAACCTCTACCAGGCCTCGGGCAACAACCTCGAACGCACGGTCAAGGGCATCGTCTACATCGACGAGATCGACAAGCTCGCCAAAAAAAGCTTCACGTCGTCGGTCTCGCGCGACGTCTCGGGCGAGGGCGTTCAGCAGGCCCTGCTCAAGATCATCGAAGGCACCGAGGCCAACATCCAGGTGCGCGGCAACAAGCGGCTGCCCAACCAGGAGTATCTGCAGGTCGACACCAGCAACATCCTCTTCATCTGCGGCGGCAGCTTCGAGGGCCTCAAGAAGGTCATCGAGCACCGCCTGGGCCGCAAGACCGTGGGCTTCCTCAACGAGAAGGCCGAAGAAGAGAAGAAGAAGCCCCGGTCCGGCGACGGCAAGCAGCTGCTGCGCAACGCCGTGCCCGAGGACCTCGAAAAATTCGGCCTCATCCCCGAATTCATCGGCCGCCTGCCGGTCATCGCCGTGATGGACGAGCTGGACGAAGAAGACCTCGTCCGCATCCTCAAGGAGCCCAAGAACTCGCTGGTGCGGCAGTACCAGAAGCTCTTCAAGTTCGAGAAGGTGGCCCTCAACTTCACGGACGAGGCCCTGCGGGCCATCGCGCGCAAGGCCGTCGAACGCAAGACCGGCGCCCGCGGCCTGCGCACCATCCTCGAGACGGTGATGCTCGACGTCATGTACGATGTGCCCAGCCAGGAGAATATCCGCGAGGTGCTCATCGACGAGGAGTGCATCACCGCGGGCAAGGCCCCGACCATCGAACCCATCCGCGACTACGGGGTCTCGAGCTAAAGGGGGGGCCGATGTCGATGCAGCCGGGATTCATCATCGCCTCGCCGCAGATGCGCGACCCGAATTTCGAACATGCGGTCGTGCTGATCTGTGAGCACAACGACAGCGGGGCCTTTGGGCTGATCATCAACCGCGACGGCCCGGTGAGCATCGGGGCCGTCCTGGAACGCATGGATCTGGGCGAGCCCCTGGATGGCGACGCCCCGACCTGGTGGGGCGGCCCGGTGGGGCCCGGCACGGGCTTTGTCATCTGGCGGGGCCCCAGCGACGCGGACGAGGGCTGGCTGATCGGCGATGGCGTCTCCGTCTCGCCTTCGGCCGACCGCCTGCGCCGGCTGGTGCAGGAGAAGGCCGTCTTCCACCTCTGCCTGGGCTACGCCGGCTGGGGTGCGGGGCAGCTGGACGAGGAGATCGAGACCGGGTCCTGGCTCTACTGCGACATGGACCCCGACGTGCTCTTCGAGGTGCCGCTGGCGGATCGCTATGACCGGGCCCTGGCCCTGCTCGGGCTCACCGCCGGCATGGTGCTGATGCGACCCGCCGAGGCCTGAGCGCCCCCGGGGGCGCTGTCTTGCCCTTGAATCGGTCGAAGCCTGCTCTGGACGCGTCAACCGTGATACCCTGCGGCTGATGCGCACCATCCAGCTCACCCGCACCATCGGCGCTGGCGCCTTTGGCACCGTCTACCTCGCAGAGCTCAGCTCTGGGCAGGGCTTTCGGCGACAGGTGGCGGTGAAGGTGATGCAGCAGCACCTGCCGGACAGCGAGATGTTCCTGTCCCGCATCCGGGATGAGGCGCGCCTGCTGGGGCTGCTGCAGGACGACTCGATCCTCAAGGTGCTGGACATGGTGCGCCTGGGCGGCCGGGATGCCGTCCTGATGGAATTCGTGGAGGGCGCGGACCTGGACTCGCTGGTGACGGGTGGCCACGCGCCGCCGCCGGGTGCTGGCCGAGCTGGGCGCTGCGGTGGCCGGGGCCTTGTCGCGGGCCCACCAGGCGCGCCACCCCACCACCGGCGAGCACCTCAACGTCATCCACCGTGACGTCAAACCCGCCAACGTGATGGTCACCAGCAGCGGCGGTGTGAAGCTGCTGGATTTCGGTGTGGCCCGGGCGCGCTTCGATTCGCGGGAGAGCCACACCGGCCAGCTGGTGCTGGGCACCCTGAACTATATGGCCCCCGAGTATATCGTGACCGGCGAGGTGTCCCCAGCGGCCGACGTCTATGGGCTGGGTCTCAGCCTGTGGCAGGTGGCGGCGGGCGAGGTCTATGGCCAGCCCAAGGTGCGGCAGGACGCCCCACGAGCGCCGCCTGGACAAGCGCCTGTCCGAGCTGCGGGCCGAGTATGCGCCGCTGCTGCCCGTGCTGCGCCGCATGATGGACTGGGATCCGGAGCGGCGGCCCACCGCCCTGGAGGTCGAGAACCGGCTGCAGGATGCCGCAGACGCCATGACGGGCATCAGCTTGCGGGCCTGGGCCCGGCGCACCACCCCGATGTGCTGGCGGCCCGCGCACCCGCCCCGGACAAGGCCGGCCTGGTGGGCCAGAGCTTCCCGGTCGGACCTGCGGACGCACCGGAAGATCCCGTGCCCGTGCGGGACATCGCCCCGATTGAGGATCCCGCCTGGCAGCGGCCAGTCGCAGCGCCGGATTCCACGATTGGCGGCGTACCCAGCCCACTGTCACCCGCCGCGCCCAGGGTTCCGCCTGCACCGTTGAGAGATCGCTCTTCATCTACTGGTGACGAGTCAAGAGCAACGGGGCAAGATGGACGGGCGGGGGGGCTTCCGTCCCGTTCGCCGTCGGCTCCGCCGGCTTCGACGCCCCTCCCTGCTCCTTGGGACAGCTCTGCCCGGCGGGAGCTCCCTGGATGCGGCCCCGCCCACCAGCGTGGTCGCAGACCTCCCCGCCGGTCCTCCCTCCCGACCGCCCCCCCGCCCTGCCCCCACAGCCAGACCTGCCCCCTCGCTCCTCGGGATCGTGCTCAAGGGCCTCGCCCTGGGCGCCCTCTTCGGAATGCTCCTCGTCTCCGCAATCGCCTGGCTGCTCATCCGCTGAGCCCTCCCCTCCCTCCCTCCCCCGTGTCCCTCCCATGAGCCGCTTCCGCACCACGGTCAGCCCCCGGGTGGCCGCAACCGCCGTCTTCGGCGTGTCGCTCCTGGTCTTTGGCGCTGCCGCTGCCACCTGGCACCCCGCCGTGGCCGATCTGGACCTCGGCCGCACCTTGGAAGACCTCCAACGCGAGGCGGCTCCGGCCCCGGCTGCCGCCGAAGACACCGCCGCCGCCGACGAGTTCGCCCAGACCGAAGTGGAGGCCGCCCCCGAGGTCCTCGAGCCCGCATGGGTCGATCACGAGGTGGGCCAGGGCGAGACCATCGGCGGGCTGCTGCCCCGCTACGGCATGCCCCTGCGCGCCGTTCGGGCCGCCGCCCTGCCCTACCACGACATCGCCAAGCTCAAGGCCGGCGAGGTGCTGAGCTTCCTGGTGGACCCCGCCGATGTCAAGGCCACCGCCTTCAAGATGGCCTTGTCCGCCGACCGCACGCTGATCGTGCAGCGCGAGCAGTCGGCCGGAGAAGGTGTCGATGGCGCCGCCGTCGAAGAGATCTGGACCGCCCATGTGGACGAGATCATCTACGAGCGCCGCACCGGGGTTCGCGAGTTCGTGGTCGAGAGCACCCTGTGGGGCGCCGCCGTGACCGCCGGCTTGCGTCCGGCCGACATCGTCGGGCTGGCCGATGTCTACCGCTTCGACCTCGACTTCAACACCGAGGTCCGGGCCGGCGCCCGCGCCCGCATGGTGGTGGAGGAGCTTTGGCTCAACGGCGAGTTCGTGCGCCTGGGTGCGCCCCTGGCTGCCCGCTTCGAGAATGACGGCAAGGAGTATGTCGCCATCCGCTACCAGGACGGCGACAAGCCGCCGGCCTACTACGACGCCCTGGGCCGGGCCCGCAAGAAGCCCTTCCTGCGCTCGCCGCTCAAGTTCAGCCGGGTGACCAGCGGCTTCAATACCAACCGCTACCACCCCGTGCTCAAGCGCCGCCGCCCGCACAATGGCGTGGACTTCGGCGCCCCGACGGGCACGCCGGTCTATGCCGTGGGCAATGGCCGGGTGGAGGTCGCGCGGGTGAGCGGCGGGCATGGCCGCTTCGTCAAGCTCGACCATTCGGGCCCCTACGCGTCCAGCTATAGCCACCTGTCCCGCATCTCGGTGCGCGAAGGTCAGACCGTCAAGCAGGGCCAGATTGTCGGCTATGTCGGCAGCTCCGGCCTCGCGACCGGGCCGCACCTGCACTACCAGTTCTGGGTTGGGGGCAAATACGTCAACCCCCTCACGGTCAAGCTGCCCAACGACAGCGCCGAAGATGTGCGCGACACCGCCGCTTTCCAGGCCTGGCGCAAGGAGCTGCTGGCCCAGCTGGACAACGGCAGCGTGTCCGAAGACCTGATGAGCCCGGCGCTGGCCGACGCCAACTGAGCGCCGCCGCCGCCGGGCCGGGCTAGACTGGATTCATGCGGCTGCTGCTCCCCCTCTCTGCCGCCTGGGCCGGCCTCGCCATCGCGGGGCCGGCGCTGGCCGTGGAGCGCTGGGTGGAGGTGCCCGACGCGGCGACCATGGCCCGGACCCACGCGCTGGGGTTGGGCTTCCTCGAACAGTCCGAGGGGCGCTGGCTGCGCTTCTCGGCCAGCCCCGAGAGCGCGGCCGCCTTGGCCGCTTCGGGGCTGAACTGGCGGGTGGCCGAGGTCCCACCGCCCTCTGACCTCGACGCGGAATACCACAGCCCCGACGAGATGGAGGAGGCGCTGCGGGCCCTGGCCGCCGCCCACCCCGACCGCGCCCGCCTGGTCCAGATGGGCGTGTCCGTGGAGGGCCGGCCGCTCCTGGCCCTGCAGCTGGGCGCCTGGGATGCACCCCAGCTGCAGTGGCGGGTGCTGGGCGCCCACCATGGCGACGAGCGCCCCAGCGGTGAGCTGGCCCTGGCCCTGGCCCAGACCCTGCTCAGCGCCGATGGCGCCGACCCTGACCGGACGGCCCTGTTGGACCGCGACAGCATCTGGATCTGGCCCCAGGTCAACCCCGATGGCATGGCGGCGGGCCGGCGCAACAACAGCCGCGGGGTGGACCTCAACCGCAACTACGACTTTCAGTGGGCCGAGGGCGCGTCGGGGTCGGGGGGCCAGCCCTTCTCGGAGCCCGAGACCCGGGCCGTGGCCGCCCTGAGCGCTTGGACGGGCTTGGGGGCCGGCCTCAGCCTGCACGCTGGGGCCACCAACCTCGGCTGGGTCTGGAATTACAGCACCACGGCGCCACCCGATGAGCCCCTGGTGGCCGACATGGCGGCTCGCTTTGCGGAATTGTGCACCCAGAGCGGATTTTGGATCACCAACGGTGCCGACTGGTATCGGACCTATGGCGATACCAACGACTGGAGCTATGGGCGCTACGGCACCCTGGACTTCACCCTCGAGCTGTCGGTGGACAAGTCGCCGCCGGGCACAGAGCTGGACGCCTTGTTGGCGCGCTACCTGCCCGCCAGCCTGGACTTCTTCGCCTGGGGGCCGCGGGTGGCGGGGCAGCTGCTGGACGCCGACAGCGGCCGACCCATACCCGGCACCGTGATCATCGACGGGGGACAGCCCCTCGTCACGGGGCCCGATGGGCGTTTTGGCCGTCCGGTCGCCCCCGGGGACAGCGTGAGCTTGACCCTCAGCGCGCCGGGCTACCAGGGCCGCAGCCTGGTGGTGGCCCGCGACGGGGACGCCGGCCCCCTGGCCCTCTCGCCCTTGAACCTCGCGCCCCTGCGCCCCAGCGCGCCCCTGCTCAGCCAGGGGGGGGAGGGTTGCCTGCTGCTGGAGGGCGCGGCCGCCGACATCCGGCTGGTGCGGCCGGGCCAGCGCGACCAGCTGCCCCAGCCCGATGGCGACTGCGCCCTGGCGCTGGATCTGACCGCGATGCTGCCGGGGCCCTGGACCCTGGTGGTGGACGGACAGGTGGGGCCGCGAAGCGTATTTATCGGTGAGATTGACGACCGGGTGCAGATCCTTGACGTGGACCACCAGGGCGACCACCTGTGGCTGGAGGGCGCGGGCTTTGGCGAGGGCAGCCAGGCCTGGGCCTTCTGGGGGGTGGACCGCAGCCCCGTCGCCCTGACCGTGCTCTCCGAGGACGGGGAGCGAATCGCGCTGGATGTAGGCGAAATCCCTGATCTCGACGAGCCCGTGGACCTGCTGCTGTGGTCGGCGGGGGCCCAGCTGGCCGTGGTGGACGCCTTCGCCGAGGCGGCGGTGGACGAGACGCCCCCCGAATATGTGCGGGGCGGAACCGCCGACACCGGCGGGGGTCAAGACCCGGGGGCGCTCGGACCCGTTAGCCCCATCCCGCCAGCACCGGCGGGTTGCGGCTGCGCTGCCCCCCTGGGCCCCCGCTCCCCCCCCCTCTCCCCTGCCCTGCCCCTGCTCGCCCTGCTTGGGGCGGCCGCCCGCTGGAGGAAGTCTTGAAGCCCTCTCGTTGCCTCGCGCTCGCCCTGTTGGCCCTGCCGGCCTGCGAGCGCGACGACTTCTACAGCGAGGCCACCTTCACGGACAATGTGGCCGCCGCCTATGCCGAATGCGACGCCCGAGAGATCACCTTCCTGGCCACAAAGCACGGGATTCAGCTGGCCTTTGACGCCTGTGGCTCCAACAAATTCGCCTACAAGCGGTGGAGCCCGGACGGCCAGATCCTCAGCTTCCACCTGACCCATGGCTCGCACCTGCTGGACGCGGCCACCATGCGCATCGAGGCCATGCCCACCGAGACCCCCATCGCGGGGTCGGCCTGGGTGCGGGACGGGCTGCTGGCCATCCCTCTGCCGCCGTCAGAATCCGCTGGCGCCCAGGGCCCCGTGCGCATCGCCTGGTATGACCGCCAGGCGCGGACCCTGGACTATACCGAGCTGCCCGCCGGCTTTGCCGAACCCAAGGATCTGCAGCCCGCCGGCAAGGGCGACCGGCTGGCCCTCAGCCTGGTGGGTCCGGGTGGGCAGCGCCTGCCCTATGCCTATGATGGCAACACCGGCAGCCTCAGCCGCATCCTGGACTTCATCGACCACCCCATCGAGCGCTTCGCCATCGCCCCCGAGGCCGACCTGGTGACCTGGAGCAGCCCGAACTCCACCGAGCTGCTGCGCCTGTCCACCGGCGAATCGCTGCATGTCTTCTTGGACGTCACCCGGGGCGTGCCCCACCGCGAGGGCCGCTACCTGGCCCTGGAGGTCATCGGCGAGCCCATCAGCCTCTTTGACCAGCGCACCTGGAATGAGCTGTCCGAGGACGCCCGGGCCCGCGAGCAGCGGCGCAAGGAGCAGTGGCTGGAGACCCTCCCCGACTGGGCGCCGCGGGACGCCCGGCCGCCCGAGATCCACATCGTGGACCTCGCCCGGGACGAGCGCTACCGCATCTCCTCCTTTTTTGGCGAGGACTTCGAGTGGTACCAGCCCCGCAACTACTGGATGAGCTTCATCCTGTGGGGCATCGAAGGCAAGCAGCTGCACCGCAACGTGGCCGTCGTCGACATCGCCGAGCGGCTGCGCATGATCGACAAGGGAGAGACGCCCATGGGCGTGGAGCGCCTGACCCTGGCGGGCCTGCCCATTGCGGGGGCCAGCCCCAGCGCCGGGCAAAGCGTATCTCCGGAGACACCACCAGCGGGATACGTATCTCCGGGCATTGACAAGGACGAGGGGCGGACGACGAGAATGCAGTAACGGTGGCCGTCCTCAGCCTGGCACGGGGGTTGCATATGACCTCTGCGACACCAGCAGGAGGTTCCCCCCATGTCCGTCGCCCAGAGCCACTTCAACCCACCGTCCAGCCACCTCTCCCCGGCCGTCGAAGAGCGCAACGCGCTCATCCTCGAGTACTACCCGATGGTGCGCCGGGTGGCCTACCGCATGGCTCGGCGTTTCCCCCGCTGTGTCGACGCCGAGGACCTGGTCCATATCGGCCTGCTCGGGCTGATTGACGCGGTCGACCGCTTCGAGCCCACCCGGGCGGACTCCTTTGCCGGCTATGCCCGGATCCGCGTGCAGGGCGCCATCGTGGACGAGATGCGCAAGGCCGACTGGGTCCCGCGCAGCGTGCGGGACCGGGCCAACAACCTGAACCGGGCCAAGAAGGAGCTGAGCGCCGAGCTGGGCCGCGAGCCCACCCACACCGAGCTGGCCGACTTCATGGGCGTGGACGAGGAGCGCCTGAACAGCTTGGCCCGCACCGCCGATGTGCGGGTGCTGGTCAGCACCGAGGAGGGCAACGACGACGAGGGCACCGTGGGCGATGGCCTGACCTGCCCCAACACCGATGTGCACGACGACATCAGCCGCCTGATGCTGGGCGAGCGGGTGCGCGAGGTGGTTCAGGCCATGCCCGAGCGCGAGCAGCTCATCGTCGACCTCTACTACTACCGGGATCTCACCTTCAAGGAGATCGCCGATGTGCTGGGCGTCACCGAGTCGCGGGTGAGCCAGCTGCACACCCGAATGAAGCGGCGCATGCAGGACAAGCTGGGCGATCTGGCCTTCTAGTTCAACAATGCGCAAATAGCGCACCGTTGAACCGGCCCAATCCAGGCGGGGCCCTGCCCCCGCACCGCGCCCAAAGGGCGCTCCCCCACGGCGTTCTCTTGCGAGGCCGCCGGGCGGCCGGCACATGCGCCGGCCGCGTCCAACGAATCGGGACTTCCGATTCGCTGAGCCAGGCTCCGCTCAGCGGTCCAGGCAGGCGCGGATGTCGGCGGCGACATCGGGCGGGAAGCGCACGCCTTCGGGGGTGGGCTCGCCGCATTGACGGGCGCCGTTGATGTCGACGCAGGGTGAGATCAGCGCGCCATCGGGTGGGGGTGGGCCAGCCAGGCTGAACCGGCAGGCGCGCCCCGCGCGAATGGACTCGATCTCCACCTTGAAGCTCTCCAGGCGCAGATCGAAGCGCCCCGACACCGCCGAACGGTAGCGCGCCAGCCCTCGGGTGATGGGCGCGAGGTCCTGGAGCGCGATGACATCCCCCTGCACCCGCACCGGGCGGCTCAAGGCCCCCGGGTCGAGCTGGTAGCGGATCCAGCCCTGAAAATCGGCGCTGTCGTAGCGGATGAGCACCGGGGCGGGGCTGCGCACCTCGCCGGTCAGATCGGCGCTGAGCTGCTGCACAAGATCGGGGGTCGAGAAGAAGGACTTGTGGAGGTTGCCGATGCCCTGCCACTTCAGCTCGGGCTGTACCGGCGGAGCCAGCTCGGCGCCGCCGCTTTGCACGCCGGCCTGGGCGCCGCCCTCGACACCGGGCGCTGGGGCCGGCCCGGGCGGACCGACAGCCGGAGGGGGCGCACCATAGAGGGCTTCGGCGGCGGCCTCTGCCCCGGCGGCCGGGTCGACCGCTGGCGGCGGCTCTGGCGCCGGTTCACAGGCGACCAGGGGAGCAGCGCCAGGGTCATGGCCTCATCCGCGGGGACGATCCCGCTCGGTCAGCAGCCCGTGGCGCTTCTTGACCTCGCGAACGGCGTTGTTGAGCGCGATCTCGTAGTCCACCGAGCCCTCTTCGACGTTCTTGACCTTTTCGCGGGCTTCGTCGCGGATGGCGCGCTCGTCCACGTCGTGGTCGCGCACGATCTCGACGGTGCGCTTGTAGAGATCCTCGTCGCTGGCGAAGACCTCGTCGATGAAGTTGGAGATCATGAAGTTTTCGACGAATTGCCGCGCCAGGAAGCGCTCGATGTCGTCGTTGAGGGGGTGCTGCCATTCGCCGGCGAGGCTGCTGCGGACCTTGCTGTACTGCTCATAGGGCACCGCGCGGCTGGACATATAGTCCTTGACCGCGTTGCGGAGGGCCTGGTCCCGCCGCTGGTACTCTTCCATGATCGCGACGAGGTCGGTCTCGGCCTCGGTGGCGTTGGCGGCGGTGACCTCGATGAGGCCCTCGGCGCTGAGGGTGCTGATGACTGCCTTGGCGATGGTCGGGATGCGCGCGCGGTAGAGCTTCATGGCGCCACCTCCGTCTGGTGCTGAATGGGGACCCCGGCGAGGGTGCGCGCGACCGGCAGAAGGGGTCCGGGTGCGGCGAGAGAGAGGCCCGCGGGGCCCCAGGGGGTATCGCGTCCACCCTCAGCGGGCGACCTCCACATAGGCCCGCCGCAGCAAGCTGCCGTCGATGGCATGGACCGGCTGGTCCGCGTTGATATCGACGACCTTGTTGGCCTCGGTGACGAAGCCGTTGCGGATCTTGTACTGCAGGAACTGGCCGTAGGCGGCCTGGGCATCCCCACCGGTGGAGAAGTGCTGGGCGTCGCGCAGGCGGCTGCCGTCGCGGATGCCGAAGACGAAGCCGCCGCCCTGTTCGGCGACCATATAGTCCTTGAACATCCGCACCAGCTCGTTGAGCAGCGGGTCGTCCGCGGCGGGCGCGGGCGCGGGCGCAGGCGCAGGCGCGGGCGCAGGCGCGGGCGCCAAGGTGGCCTGGGGGACGAGGGCCTGGGGAGCGAGGCTGTCGCCGCTGCGCCACAGGCCCGGAGGCGGTATTGCCCCCGTCGTCCAGCACATCGGGGTCGTAGTCGAAGCTGAAGCCGTCCTCGGCCGCCGGCGCCTCGGGGGGCTTGGCGGTCGCTCGCGCCCGATCGGGCGCCGCGCGGCCCAGCTCGTCTTGAAAGCCCGTGTACTCCTCCGCGTCAAAGAAGCCAGGGCCGTCGTCCCGGGCCGGCGCTGCCGCGGGCTGGGTTGGCGCGAAGCCAAAGAAGTCGGGCTCGTCGGCGGGCGGGGCCTCAAAGCCGAAGGGGTCCTGCTGCAGGTCCAGCTCGGGCTGGCGGTCAGAGCCCCCGGCATCGTCGAAGTCGTCCGTGAGCACGCCCTCTGCCATGCTGCTGTCGTCCTGGACTTCGGCGTCGGCCGCGTTGTCCCAGCCGCTGTCGGGAAGCACGAAAGCATCGTTCAGGTCGGCATCCTCGCCGAACTGCCCCTCGTCGACAGTGGCGTCGTCCTCGTCGTCCTCCCAGTCGTCTTCGATGGCCACCAGGGGCGTGGCGCTGCTCGCGATGTCGGGGCCCAGGACCGGGGAGTGCCCGTCCGCTTCGAAGGGATCCTCTTCATCCATCAGGGCGAGCTTGCCGATGACCGGGCTGTCGCCGTGCTCGGCCCCGAAGGCGCCCAGGATGGGGGTGTCCCCGGTGGCGCCATCCTGGCTGAAGGCGTCCAGCAGGCCCATGTCGAGGTCTTCGCTCCGGTGCCCGGCATCGTCGGCATCCAGCGCCTCGTCATAGACAGCGGCGGGGATCACCTCGTCTGTGGCGGCCTCTGCCGCGAATCCAAAGACCGAGTCCACCCGCAGTGCCGGCCTGGGGGCAGCTGGGGGGGGTCGCCGCTGGCCCCTCCGTCGCGAAGGATCCAGCGAAGGGCTCATCGGCAGCGGCTGCGAGGGCCGCTGGAGGGCCGCTGGGAGGCCGCTGCGGGGGCCGCTGCGGGGGCCGCCGTGCGGTGGGCGCCGCCTGCATCCGTCGGGCCGCGTCGGCGTCGCTGCGGTGGATCGGCGAAGGCGTCGCGCGCCAGCAGCTTCAGCTCGACCATGGGCGAGGCGCCCGGCGGGTCCACCAGCGCCACGCTCAGGCCCACCTTGCCGCCCTCGGCCTCCCACCAGGCCATCACCGGGTAGAGTCGAAGTCCTGGGCGTGCCCGCGGCGGCCCGGCCCCTCCCCTGCCGGTGCAGGACCCGCCGGGCGCCGTCCAGCTCGTTGAACAGGCGCTCGGCCAGGGCGCCGGTGGCCACCAGCCCCGTGTTGCTGAAGCCCTGGGCGGTCAGGCCCGCCGCGCGCTGCCCCAAGGGATCGGCCGCCCCGGAATGGCCCCCCGCGAGGCCGGCAGCCACCACGGCGTCGGCCACGGTGCTGCCTGAGAGGGTGGCCTGCTGGCCATCGCTGCCCTCCACCGGCCCCCAGGCCAGGCCCACAGCCACGCCATGCTCGCTGGAGAGGGTCACCGGCGCCCCCGGGCCCACCAGCGCCAGCTCTCGGGGCCCCGACAGGGTCGCCCGGGCCGCGAGGGCGAAGCGCCAGGCCTCGATCGCGCTGGCAAAGGCCGCCACGCCATGATCGCCCAGCAGCGCAGCTGCCGGCACGGCCTGTGCCTGGGTGAAGCGGCGCCACTCGCGGGCCGAGAGGCCCAGGCCGCTCTGGCCGCGGCGGGTCGCTGCCTGCCGAAGCCCCCGCTGCACCTCGCTCAGTCGAACGGCGACAACGCAGTGCTGAACTTCATTGTCGAGCTTTCGGGGCACCAGCAGCCCCGCCCGCGCGCCCGCCTTGACCGGACCGGCAGGCCCGCGCCAGGCCCCGGTGGGGTCGGCCGCCAGGGGCAGGATCCGGTCCACCAGGGTGGAGAGCAGGTCCCAGCCCAGCAGAGGCCGCAGCAGGTCGGACCAGGCGGCGGCCAGCGCCGATGCGCCAGGGGGGCGCGTCAGGAGCTTGGCGGCGGCCTGGCCCACGCCAGCCGCGCGCAGCTCTTTTACCGAGCAGAGCTCGGGCATGGCGCCGATCACGAAGGGCCCGGCCACCGGGTCCATCAGCACCCGCTCGGCGTCCCAGCCCCCGGCCAGGGCGACCAGCGCCGCGTCCGAGCCGTTGCCCTTGCCCTTGGCCCGGCGCGCCTCTGAGGCCTGCGTGGCGGCCTTCACGGCGGCGCGCACCATGCCCAGGCCCGCCAGATCGGCCTGCAGGCCCAGCAGCGCGGCGACCTTGGGCAGGTCGCGGTCCAGGTCCAGGCTGCCCCGGGCCTGGCAGAGCACCAGGGGATCGGTGGCCACGCGCTGCAGCAGCAGGTTCTGGGCGAGGTCGGGCGCGACCTCGGCCGCGAGGCTCACGGCGGCCGACAAGCGCCCCGACAGCTCGAGGCCGAGCCGCGACAGGGCCTTGCCGGCCACCTCGGGGGCCTGCTGCCCCAACCAGGCGACGAAGCTGCCGATCTCGGCGGCGGCGCTGCGGTCGACCCGCACGACGCCCAGGTCCTTGCCTGCGAGCAGGCTGGAGGCGATCCAAGCCAGGGTCAAGGCCGGAACCGACCCGCGACGAGGGGCCCAAAGACCGCATTGAACCAACGGTTCTACCAGGGCTGCCACCAGCGGATCCGCAGCCAGCTGCGCGTCGTCCAGGCTGTCCACCGAGGCCAGCGACCCACCGCCGCGCAGGGCCGCAGCCACCGCGGCCATCCGGTTGCCGAGGGGGATGGCCAGGCCTTCGACATCCAGCACCGGCACACAGCCTTCGCCATCCTGCCGCTGATCCGGCAGCGCGACCAGCGGCGGCGCCTCTGCGCGGAAGCCGGGCACCAGCAGGTCGGCGCCGTGGGCCTCGCGCAGCCACGCCGTGTTCTTCAGGATGCTGGAGAGACAGTCGTCAAGGTCCATCTGGCGCCTTCTCGGACGGGTCGCCGGGGACGACCGGCGCGGGAGCGTCCCGAGTGTACACCCCTTCTGCCGCCGAATCGCCCGACAGGGCGGCTGGAGGCCAGATCGCATCGATCAGCGCTGCGGCCTGCTCCGGGGCGAGGGCGGGCGGCACCCGCAGCAGCACCGGCAGCCGCTGGGGGGCCGCGATGTGAAGCGCCTGGGCGGGCAGGGCGCGCCCCTGGTGGATGGGCAGGCTGAGTTGGACCCACTCCTGGGCCTCGTCGCTGCGGGGCAAGGGGCAGGCCAGCAGCCGGGCCTGCCAGCAGTCCGCCGTCGGCCCGTCCAGCCCGGTCACCTGGGCCTCGGCGACCCGGCCCTCCCCCAGAACGCGCAGGTTGAGCCCCACCAGCGCATCTCCGGGCGGCCCACAGGCCGCGGCCGGGGCGCAGGCCGCGAGGGCCGCGTCGATGGCGGGGCCGTCGAGGTAGCGGGCCACCGCCCGGGCATCCCGGCCCATGGGGTCGTCGGGGGCCGCATGGACCCCCGCGAGCAGGACAAGAAAGATCGCGGTCATTGGCGCACCAGGCTGCCGCTGAAGGCCTGGGACTGGGCCAGGACCGACTCCGCAGAGCCGTGCAGGGGCAGGCGCAGCACCCGGCTCCAGCGAAAGTCGTGGCGCACCAGCCCGCCGTCGGCCTTGGACATCCAGAGGGTGCCGCTGGCCTGGCCCATCGCCTCCACCTCCACCCAGCTGCGCCGATCCCCCTGGCCTTGTCGCAAGCGGCTCAGCCAGTCGCCGCTGTAGCGAATGCGCCAGCAAGGTTGGCCCTCCAGGCGCTCGCTGCCTTCCAGGGCCCAGTCGGCGCGCAGCAGCCCGGTGAGCTTGCCCAGCGACCCCAGCATCAGCGGCCAGCGCGTATTGGTGGTGAGGGCCTCGCCGCTGCGCATGGAGGGCACCTTGGGGCTGATCACCGGGAGAATGAAGTCCAGCACCTCAAACTGCCGGTCTCCACCCACCAGGTGTTCGCTGTGGTCCACGGCCAGGATCTCGCCGTCTTCAAAGCGGCGAAGCTCGGCGCTGAGCCCGGTCAGGGCGCTCTGGGCCCAGGGGCCGGGCGGAGCATCGGGGCCGGTGGCGACGGCAAGCTGCGCCGCCCGAATCTGGAGCAGGTCGCCCCGGCTGTCGTCGCGAAAGCGGCGAATCAAGCCCAGGTCGAGGTCCATCTGCCAGCGCTCGCTGAAGCGCCCGGTCTCTGCCAGGGCCGTCACGAGGGCCGCCGCAGGACCGGCTGCTGGCCCTCCACGGCCGTGTCGAAGTCGGCTTGCAGGTCCAGGCGATAGCGCGTCGGGGCCTCGATGGCGTCGATGAGGGGGCTCTGCGGGCGGGCCCGGGTGCAGGCCGCGACGCTGCAGGCGATCAGGGCAAGGAAGACGAGGCGGGTCATGATCGGGGCCGGTGGCGGGCGGGACGAACCGCTATCCTGCCGCCGCATGATCGACCCGAAGCATGGGCCCTGCGTGGGCGTGGTCCTGGCTGCTGGCGCGTCCAGCCGCATGGGCCAGGTCAAGGCGCTGCTGGAGCGCGGCGGGCGCCCGCTGGTGCTGGCCTGGCTGGACGCCCTCGCGCCCGCTGCGGCGGCCTGCGGGTGGTGGTGGATGGCGCAGCCTTGCGGAGCCTGCCCTGGCGGACGGTCCCGGGGCGCGGCACCGGGCGATCGTCGTGGACAACCCAGGCTGGCAGCGGGGCGGGCCCCTGCGGTCCTTGCAGCTGGCCTTAAAAGCCCCGCGGACCACCGGTGCTGAGTGGCCCACATCGACACGCCCCCTCTTCGTCTTGGACGCCCTGCTGGCCGCCGGCGATTCGGCCCTGCCTTGCTGGCAAGACCGGCCCGGCCACCCCGTGCTGTCCACCGCAGGCCAGCTGCGGCAGCCTGCCGACAGCCTGCGGGATCTTGTGGTGGGGGCGCACAGGGTCCCCGTGGATTGGCCCGACTGCATCGTCAACCTCAACCAACCCGAAGATTGGCGGCGCTGGTTGGGCCTTGACCAGTCGACCACCGGGGGGTGAACGCGATACCTGCCAGCCGCACCCCGGACTGGTCGCGCGCGGCCAGTGGGGCTGCCTGTGCATCTGGGCGAAGGGATTCCATCCAAGAGTGGATCACCTGCCCATCGCGGGACATGATTGCTGCTTTCCCAGGGCTGAGACGGAGGTTGCTTGATCTGGACGCTCCTCGTCGCGAGCGCGCTCGCCGCAGATAGCGAAGAAGCGCTCACCGAGAGCCTCCTCGCCCTGCGTGAGCAGGCCCGCGACACGGTGTTGGTCGCCGCGTCGGGTCCCGACGCCGAACGCACCGTGCTTCGCCTGCTCAAGCCAGCCGGCGCCGACGGCTTCGCCGTGGTGCGCATCCCCACCGCCGGGGACCTCGACCGCGAGGCCTCCGCCGCATTGGCCGCCAGCAAGCTGCGCTGTGGCGTGCGCGTGAGCATGGGGGTGGACGGCTACTGGACCGCCGATCCTTTGGCGACTGCGCGCCCATGGCCGCCGCGCCCACCCGCAAGCCCAGGCCGACGCCGGCCCGGCCGCCCCCGGCACCCAGGGGGTGGTGGGCCCCGCCCCGGTCTCGGCCGTCGATGATCGGCGCTGGGAAAAGCTCGACCAGGAATACAACCAGCGTCGGCTGGAGGTGGTCGATGTCTCCCCCCGCGACGGCCTGCCCGAGGGCGTCCGCTGGCAGGTGATCGATGGCCTCGGCGCCGCTCTTCCCACCCGCCGGCTGGCCGATGTGGCCGGCGACGACGAGCTCACCTTCCGCTTGGACGAGGAGCAGCGCCAGTCCTTTCGCCGGCAGCGCATCCTGACCTGGTCGGGGGTGGCCCTGCTGGCCACGGCCATCGTGCCCCTCGTGGGTCTGGAGAGCGGCGCCCCCGCCAGCCCAGCCAGGACCGGCTCTTCACCAGCCTCTTCCTGGCCGCAGGCGGGGGGGTGACCATCGCGGTCTCTCCCCTCACCCGCAAGGGCACAGCGGAACGCCAGGAGCACCCAGCCTGGTATTATCGGGCCGCAGACGCCGAAGATCTGGTGGTTGACTATAACCGCCGCCTCTACCTACCCGGATCTGGGGCTCAACGAGCGCCCCAAGCCCGAGGCCGTGGCCGCCCGAAGGCGGCCCGGCGCCGACGGCGCCGGCGTCCGTTCAGCGCGCCGGCGCCTGACCCAACAACGGGATTCGGTGGGCGTCGCCACCGGGGCGGATCACTTGGTGGGCGCGGCGCCAGCCGCCGCCGCAACGTGCGCAAGCTGGCATGCGCCGCTGCTGGGATTGCCTGCCGGCCGCCGCCGCGGGCGGCGCTCCGCCGCCGACGCCCCGCGCCGGCCGGCGATGACGCCGCCGGGAGGTCGCCATCCGCTCCGTGATCGCTCTGCTGCTGCTTGCCGGCAGCCCCGCCGCCCTGGCCGCAGGAAGCTCTGCGGACATCGAGCTGGTGCGCCCGTCCTTCTCGCCGGACAGCCTGCCGGGCTTCGATTCGCCCGTCATCGAAGGCCGGGGCCACGCCCGCTACGGCGGCCTGCTCCAGTACCAGCGCGACCCGCTCATCGTCTATGAAGACGCAGAAGAGCTGGGTGCGGCCGTGGCCCGCCGCCAGATCATCGCCCTGGGTGCCAGCTGGGATCTGGGTCGGGTCGCATCGGCCCGCGTGGTGGTGCCCGCGGGCATCCAGTGGGGCACCCAGGTGCCCGACCTCGCCCGGGATGGGCCAGTGATGGGCGATATCAGCGGTGGCTTCCGCTTCCGTTTCGCCAATGGCGACCGGGTCCAGTGGGGTGCCTCCATGGACCTCTACCTGCCCACGGCCACCCGCGAGGCCTGGATGGGCGAGACCATCCCGCGGGGCCGCATCGGGCTGCCGGGCCTGGTCAGCCTGGGCAACTTCGACGTGCTGGTGGATGTCGCCCTGATGGTGCGCCAGCCGGTGCTCACCCAGCAGCAGTTCACCCTGGGCCAGGAGCTGCAAGCCGGCCTGGGCCTGCGCTACCAGGTGTGGCCCGACCGGGTGGCCCTGGCGGCCTCCTACCTTTCGCACAACGGCCTGGAGACCTTCTTCCAGTCCAATGTGGCCGAGAATCCAAGCGAGCTGCTCGCAACGCTGCAATTGCGTCCCCGCCCCGATCTTCAATGGGATGTGGGCTTGGGGAAGGGCCTGGCCGACGGCTATGGCACCACCGAGCTGCGGGCCCTGGTGGGCCTGACCTGGACCCAGCGCCCGCCGCCCCCCGAGCCCGAGGCCCGCATCGTCATCGCCGAGGTCCCCAAGGAGGTCCCGCCGCCGGTGGTCGAGCCCGAACCCGAACCCGAGTGGGAGGAGCAGGAGCTGGCCAAGGTGCAGGGCGAAAAGATCGTCATCCGCGAGCCCATCCAGTTCGAGTTCAACACCCCCAACATCCTGCCGGTGTCTTTGCCCACGCTGCAGTATGTGGCCGGCCTGCTCAACGACAACTGGCAGATCGCGCACCTGGTCATCGAGGGCCACGCCAGCGACGAGGGCAGCTTCGTCTACAACTACGACCTGTCGATTCGCCGCTCCCGGGCCATCTGGGAGGAGCTGATCCGCGCCGGCGCTCACCCCGACCGCATGAGCTACCGCGGCATGGGCGAGGTGGTGCCCATCGTGAGCGGCGACGACGAGGCGACCCTGGCCACCAACCGCCGGGTGGAATTCCGCATCATCAAGCAGTATGGCCCCGACGAGCGGCCGCCAGAATACCGCGGCGACGTGCTGCTGCCCTGGAATGGCGAGCCCGCGACGATTCGCACCCCGGTGGTGCCGCCCCCGCCCGAAGAGAAGAAGCCCGGCGACAAGCCCAAGGACGATGCCTCGGATCTGGAAGGC
>JAGYJW010000023.1 GCA_018401435.1 Deltaproteobacteria bacterium
GGAGAGTGCGAAACACGAGTCAGGGGTCCGGCAGCAGGCCGCGGCGCCCAGCCCGACCCCCACGCTGACCCGCCCCCTGTCCCGGCACCTCGCCCGCGGCCCTCGGCGATCATCCTGCCAAGGACGCCGTCGCCCAGGGGGGCCACGGGGCGCCTTCGCCTCATGCGGGCGCGCCCGGCCCGGCGCGCTCACATCACCGAATAGGCCAGGTCGGCGATGGGCACCAGGTCGGTGAAGACCAGCACCGCCGCCGCCAGGCCCAGGATCAGCAGCGGCAGGATCCACCAGGGGCGGCTGCGGCGCAGCACCTCGGCCAGGCTGGGGGTGTCGGGCTGGTCGGCCATGGGGCGCTCCGCGGGGCAGGGCCCAGTCTACCGCTTGGGGCCGGGTCCCGGTCCTTCCAACCACCCCAGCTCGGACAAGCGCTGCTGCAAGGCCTCGGCCAGGGCCGCATGTCCGGCCGGCGACAGGTGGTTCTCGTCCAGGAAGGCGCCCGAACCAAAGGCCAGCAGCCGGGGACTGGGGTCGAGATAGGCCACGCCGTCGCGATCCTGGGCAGCGGCCTGCATCTGCGTGGCCCAGGCGCCAAAGGCCTCGCCGCTGGGGTAGACCACCTCGCGCACCAGCAGCACCCGGCCGCCGCGCGCGGTCACCGCGTCGGCGATGGCGTCCAGATTGTCTCGGAATTCGTCTGGATCGACCGCCACATCCCCGCGCCCACGCAGACCGCGGCCCAGGTAGCGCAGGCCGTTGAGCAGCCGCAAGCGGGCCAGCACCGACGGCCCCGACCCCAGCTTGCCGGCCTTCCAGCGGGCGTGCAGATCGGCATAGGAGGCCGGCGCCAGGGTGGCCTCATTGACGCCCAGGTAGACCGTGACCACCTGGGCATCGGCCGCATCCAGCCAGTTCTCGGCATACTTCCGCACATGGAAGGAGGTCCAGGAGCCCGCGCCCTGGTTGACCACCTCCACCTCGGGCTGCAGGGCTGCACCCAGCAAGGCCGGGTAGAAATCATCCAGGCTCTTGTTCTGCCAGGCTCCGCCGGTTGAAGATCCGCCCAGACAGGCGATGCGTTGGGCCGCCCGCCGCGGGGGCAGGGCCACCGGAAAGCCCGCCGCGGGGTAGTCCCCGCCCTTGGGGCCCCGCTCCAGGGCCTGGAACTGGGCCGAGAGGGTGGCCGAAGACCCCGCCTCGCGCAGATCCTCCCCATCCCAACGTTGACCCAGGGAGGTCCAACGCAAGCCCACCTCCAACGCGCCCAGGCTGGACAGGGCGAGGCAGAGGGCGAGGATATTGTAGAGACGCAAGCCAAGGGCGTGTCGAATCGACCAGAGCAGCCCGCCCACCGATGCGCCCGCAAAGGCGAAGTAGAGACGGGCCAGGCCCTGGTCCGCGCCAGCGGCGAGGCCCGCGCCCACCAGCGCCCCCAGGCCGCCGCCCGCACCGCAGCCAGCACCGGCGGGCCGTCGGGGCGCCGCAGCAGCCGCCCGGCCAGGCCCGCCCCCGGGCCCACCACCAGCAGGCAATCAGGCCGAGCAGGGGCGCCTTGTCCCCATTCTGGCTGATTGCCCCCGCGACCAGCACCGCCGCGACCAAGGCCGCCAGCCCCGCAATCACAGCCGCCTTGCGGTGGGCACCGGCCGGCACGGGGCTGGCGCCCAGCCCCCACAAGCCCAGGGCCAGGCTGGGCAGGATGGCCACCAGCGCCGGCGCCAGGCGCAGGCCCCGCTGAAAGGGCAGCCGCGCCAGCTCGTAGACGGAAGCGGCGTCCGCGCCGGCCAGGGGCAGGCCCAGCCAGAGGGGCGCCAGGCTGAAGACCACCCCCCAGAGCCCCAAGCCGAGCAGCCGCAGGACGCCCGCCCAGAGCCAGGGCCGGGACCGCGCCGGCCAGGGCGCCCGCGGCGATGGGGGCCTCGGGGAAGGCACGGGCGCGCCCGCCACCGCCAGCCCGGTCAGGCGCAGGCGCCCCAGGCCCGCGACCAGGGTGGGCCGGCCATCGCGGGTGTCGGCAGCGCAGCGCAGGGTGCCGCCGGGAGAGACCAGCGAAAAGCCGGCATCGCCCACCTCGAAAACAAGCTCTGTCGGCCCATCCTCGGCCGGGGCCACCGCGCCCTCGCAGAGGCAGCGGGGACTCCCCGCCGCCCGTCCACCACCACGCCACCGCTGGGCCGCCCGCCCCTGCGCAAGGCCACACCGGAGCCGGTCCCGCGGCCCGATCGGTCCAGCAGGAGCAGCAGCTCTCCATCGGGAGACAGCTCCACCACCATGTCCAGGCGCCGGCTACCGACCGGCGCCGCGAGGCGTCAAAGCGGGCGAGGCTCCAGGCGTCTGCCCGCGGGGCCAGCTCCCCCGCCACCACCGGCGTGACGTGTCCCGAGCGGGTCTTCACGCGCTGCCAGCCAGGCGGCGCCTGCTCTCCCGCCGCCTGCCCCAGCCCGACGCCCACGGCCCGGCCCGCGAGGGCGCCGGGCAGGGCGATCCCGACAATCCAAGCGAAGGCGACGGTCCAACGGCGGGGCACGACGGGACTATACTCCAGCCCGGATGGCCGACTCGACTATAGTCGCGCTGGACAGGGCGCCCTGGACCCCCAAGCCGCCCCGGATGGAGTCCGCACTGCGCCCGCACCCCTGGCATCGCCTTGCCTGCATGGCCGCCCTGGCCTTGGCCTGTGGCGGGCCGGAGGGTCCTGCCACGGCCTCCAAGCCCGCCCCGCAGGCCCCTCGAGAAGGCCCCAAGGCAGACACCGTGAAAGCCGGCACCGTGGACCTCTCGGTGGCGCCTGACCGCCCCAGGGCCGCGGTGGAGGCCGCCGCGCCCTGCCGGGGCTGCGACATCCTCTTCATCTCCATCTGCAGCCTGCGCCGAGACCACCTGGGCGCCTATGGCGGACCGCCGGGGCAGACGCCCACCCTCGACGCCCTCGCGGCCAGCGCCCAGCGCTTCGACCAGGCCTGGTCCACCTCCAACTTCACCCTGGCGGCGGTCACCAGCATGTTGACCGGGCGCTTCCCCTCGGGAACGGGCGTGGTGCGCTGGGGGACGGGGCTTGGCCCCGAGATCGCGCTGCTGCCCGAGATCCTGGGCTGGTATGGCTACCGAACGGGGGCCTTCACCGTGGACGCCGCGTCCGGCCTTCGACCCGAATATGGTCTGGCGCGCGGCTTTCAGCGATTCGTCGTCATTCCTCCCCCCCGCAGCACCCCCGACGGGCGGCACCACGGCGGGTCGCCGGGCCCGCCGGGGGAGACCGCCGCACCGCTGGTGCAGTGGCTGGAAGAGCAGCCCACCGACCAGCCCCTCTTTGCGCTGCTGCACACCCGCTCTGCCCACTACCCCTTCGTATTGACCCCCCCCGAAGCAGGGCAGGACCCCACCGGCGTGCGCGCCGTCTTGTGGGAGGAGCCGGTCGAAGGCGAGCGCGGGGACCTGCGCCCGGGCACCGCCGGGGCCGAAGATGTCGTCCTGTCCGCCAGCGCCAAGGGCGACCCGGTGCAAGCCGTGGTGCGGGAGGCCGGCGCGGCGGGCATCGCAGAATGGAAGGCCGCCTATGCCGAGAGCGTGGCCCGAATGGACGCCGACGTCGCCGCAGCCCTGCAGGCCCAGCGCGACCGGGGCCGCCTGGACCAGACCATCGTGGTGGTGGTGGCCGACCATGGCGAGTCCCTGGGAGACAATGGCGAGCTGCTGCATGGCGGCGGCTATTTTGACGGGGTGATTCACGTGCCCCTGCTGATCTCGGTGCCAGGACAAGCGCCGGGGGTGCAAGAGGCCCTGGTCTCCCATGTGGACCTCGCCCCCACCCTGCTCGACCTGGTGGGCGCAGTGGTGCCTGCGGGCATCGACGGACGCAGCCTGCTGCCCTTGCTGCGGGGCGAGGTGGCCGCCATCCGCGACACCGCCCTGTCCGAAGGCGGCCCCAATGACGCACCCGTCGAGGCCTTCCCCGGCGCGGTGGTCCACCCGCCTTGGGTCTATATGCGGCAGCCCACGCCCTGCACGGCCCAGGCCCCCCAGACCGGGCCCGATCTGCAGCGGCCACCGCCGCCAGGTGGCCCGGGGCGCCCGCCCCCGCCGCGCCCGCCACCGGTGGGCGGCGCCGGCCGAGGCGGCCTGCACAGCTGCTTGTTCAACCTGACCGAAGATCCCCTCCAGAAGCACAATGTGGCGGACCAGCACCCGCAGGTCACCGCCGACTTGCAGGCCCGCTGGGATGGCTACCGCGCGGCCACCGCCAGCCAGGCGGGCACCCGGGTGCTCGCCTTGGACCCCACCATGATCAAGCAGGTGCAGGAGAGCGGCTACGACTTCTCGTCCCCGGCCCCTGGCGGGAGCGACGGTGCCGCAGGGCGCTGAACCGATGCGCCTCCTGGGCACCCTGGGGAAGGCCCTCGCGGGCCTGCTGGTGGCCGCCCTGGTGCTGGGTGCGGTGGAGGGCGGCGCGCGGCTGGTGGGGGTCGGACCGGCCTGGCAGGCCGAGCCCATGGGCTGGCGCAGCCCCCCCAACCAGAAGAACCACCGCATGCAGGGCCTGCAGGAGCCCCACGACTTCCGCGTCTCCACCAATGCCGACGGCCTGCGCACCCGACACCCGCGCCAGAAGGCCCAGGGCGTGCTGCGCATCGCGGTGATGGGCGACAGCACCATCTTTGGCTGGGGGGTGGACGACCCCGACAGCCTGCCCGAGCGCCTGGACGCCCCGCTGCACCACCGCCTGGCCCAAGGGCGCCGGGTCGAGGTGATCAACGCCGGACAGCCCGGCTACTCCAGCGCCCAGCTGGGCTGGCTCTGGCAGGAGGTGATCAACGGCTATGCGCCCGACGCCGTGATCTTCGTTCCGCCGAACCACGACCTCAGCCCGGCGCTGCTGTCGGATGAAGAGACGGTGCGGGGCGCCCGGGGCGCGGCGGCCACCCTGCGCGTGGGCCTGTCGCGGCACTCCCGCATCTACCACCTCCTGCTCAAGGCCCTGGGCGGGGTGCCTCGGCCCGGAGAGGCCGGCGGCGGAGGGGCACGAGAGGCCCTGGTGGGCCAACGGGTGAGCACCGCGGAGCGCGAGGCCGTGCTGGCGCGCATCCTGGCCGACCAGCAGGCGCGGGGCGGCCTGCTGGCCCTGGCCCTCATCCCCTTCCACCGGGATCTCGCCCTGCCCCCAGCGCCGGCTGAGGACTTCGACAGCGGAAGCGATCTCGCCCGGGTGAAGCTGCACCAGGCCACCGCGGCGCGCCTGGGCATCCCCCTATTGGATGTGCGGGGCTGCTGCGGCCCGGATGCCGACGCCTTGACCTTTGAATTCGACCGCGGCCACCTCAACGCCCGCGGCAATGGCGCGGTGGCCGACGCGCTGGCCCCGGCGGTGGCCGAGTGGCTGCAAGGCGGGCTGCCGGTGGGGCCGCCCCCCCGCTGATTCCCGGCCTTGACCTTGCTGCGACGGTGCGCAAGAAGGGGCCATGAAGCGCTTCATCCTGCACCTGCTGGCCACCGCTGGCGCCCTCGCTGCCACCGCCTGGCTGATGCCCGGCATCACCGTGGCCTCGGCGGGCACCCTGGCCCTGGCCTCCCTCGCTCTTGGCGTCGTGAACGCCGTTGTGCGGCCCATTCTCAGCATCCTGACCCTTCCGGTCACCGTGCTCACCCTCGGCCTCTTCTACCTGGTCGTCAACGCCGCCAGCTTCGCCCTCGCGGCCTGGCTGGTGCCGGGCTTCGACGTGGCCGGCTTCTGGCCTGCGGTGGGCGGGGCCCTGCTGGTCAGCCTGCTGTCCACGATCCTGGGCAAGCTGCTCGGGGCAGGCCCGGACAAGCCCAAGAGGGGCGAGCGCCGCTGAGGCGCGGGCCCGAGCGCCGAAGGCGGCCCATCTCGCCGGTCCTGGACCTGCCGACCCTGGCACGGGTCAAAGAAACCCGGCTGTAGGAACATGGGGCATCCAATGCGGGATACTCGGCTCTTGCGGTCCAAGCCGCCCGCGCGGCCACCCGTCTGAGGACACCCATGCCGGAGAGAATCAACGCGCTGACCGGCAGGCCATCCCGCCAAGGGCTCTTCTCCGGCGCACAGCTGGACAACAGCGTGGACGAAGTGCTGATGGCAGTCGTGCAGGAAGCAGCCCGCGAGACAGGGGCCCCCATCGCATTGGTCAGCCTCGTGCTCGACCGCATCCAGTTCTTTCGGGCCAGCCAGGGCCTACCGCCGGATCTGGCCGCGGCCCAGGCCACGGATCGCGACCTGTCCTTCTGCCAACTGGTGGTGCGGGACGACGCGCCCCTGGTGGTGCAGGACGCCAAAGATCACCCCGAGGTGCCCCAAGGCCTGGTGAACTCCCATGGCGTGCGGGCCTACCTCGGCTTCCCGCTGCGGGTGAACGGCCAGGTGCTGGGCACCCTCTGCGTGATCGACTCGACCCCTCGCACCTTCAGCAAAGCCCAGCGCAAGGCCCTCGACCGCCTCAGCCTCTCCGCCAGCGAGCGGCTGGAGCTTCTGGGCAAGCGCGCCCGGTGCAGCCAGTATGAGCTCCAGCTGGAGGCCAGCGAGGTCGTCTTCGCCGAGATCCGCAACCTGCTCATGGCCATCGAAGGCAACCTGGCCGAGGCCAACTTCGAGCATGTGCAGGCTGCCCCCCTGGCCCGCCTGGCCCAGCGCACGCCGGACAGGGAGACCGCCGAGTCCCTGCAGGGAGCCGCGGCCGCCTTGGCGCAGATCGGCAACTGCCTGGGCGATACCACCGCCGCCGTCAAGCGCCTGCGCCCGGCCCTGCTGGCGCTTCAACGGGTGGTGAGGCTGGCCGATGTGACCGTGCGCCTGCCCGACGCCCTGCGCGCGGCCGACGCCCTGGCCCACCACCTGACGCGCCTCCATGACGGCGTGCTGTGGGAGGGACCCAGCATTGAGGCCTCCCTGGCCTTGCGCGAAGGCACCCTGGTGGCCACCCTCGCCACCCTGCTGACCCGCTTCGCCGACCACCTCGACCGGGCGCCCCAGGCCCACGGCCCCATCCGCGTGGCGGCGCGCCGCCTGGATGCATCGCGGGTGGCGCTCACGTTCAGGGCGGAGGGCCTGTCCGCGGCGGGGGCCATCCAGATCGTCGAACGCGCCGCGCAGCTCACGTCCACCCAGCCCGGCATCGACATCCGGCCCACTCCGGACGCGGTCGAGGTGGTGCTCACCCTGTCCAACGGCGCGGGCTGAGGCGCCCGATTCAGGGCGAGGGGGGGTCCGGGGTGCTGCGGGCCGCCTTCGAGCCTGCGGATGAGGGCGAAGCCTTCCTGACCCCGCATCGAGGGATCCGTGAGGATCGGGTCCACCGGGCCTTCGTTCTGGCCCATCCGGTGCAGCAGCCGACCCGGCGCCCGACGCACCAGCGCCTCGTCCTCGACCACCCACACGCTGCCCGGATCTGGGCCTGACCGGGCAGGGTGCCCCTACGGCGCTGATTTTGCCACCTGGGCTTGCCGGCGCTTGAACAGACCTGTAAAGAAACGAACATGAGTGACCAGGCATCGCCCAGTGGCGCCCAGCGGCGCATCGAAGACGCCGCGATCCGCCTCTTCTCGGCGCGCGGGAGCAGCCGCATCACGGTGAGCGAGCTGGCCGATGCGGCGGGGGTGGCGCGGGGCACCATCTACGTGTACCAAGGCACGATCAAGCGCGGCGGCTGGCTCTTCAACATGAAGAACGGGAAGAAGGTCAAGGTCCCGCGCCTCGTGCGCATGCACTCCGACGAGATGCAGGGCCGCATCAACGCCAGCCTGGGGCCCGTGTCGGACCCCGCCGAGGGCCTGGCCGTGGCCATCCGCCTCTTCGTTCGGCGCGCCCACGCAGAGCCCGACTGGGGGCGCTTCGTCTGCCGCTTCGGCCTCAGCGACACCGCCATGCAGGACTTGCTGACGGGCGCCCCGGCGCGGGCCATCGCCCGAGGGCGGCGGCGCGGCCGCTACCCGCTGCGAGAGGACCTGTTGCCCGCGGTGCTGCCGCTCATCGCCAGCGCCACCCTCACGGCCATGTGGATGGTCCTGGAGGGTCACCAGACCTGGCGCGACGCGGGGTCGTGCACCGCCGAGCTGATCCTGCGCGCCTTGGGGCTGCCGCCCGACGAGGCCCAGGCCATCGCCCAGCGCCCGCTGCCCGACCTGGCCCAGAACCCAGACGCAACCACCCCTCCCCTGCCCTGCCCCTGAGGACCTCCCATGGCCGACGCCTTCATCTATGACGCCGTGCGCACCCCGCGGGGGCGTGGCAAGAGCAGCGGCGCCCTCTACACCACCCGGCCCGTCAGCCTGGTGACCACCGTGCTGCAGGCGCTGCAGGCCCGCAACCCGGGCCTGGATCCGGCCGCGGTGGACGATGTGATCCTGGGCACGGTCGAGCCCCATGGCGAACAAGGCGGCGCGCTGGCCCGCACCGCCGTCCTGGCCTGTGGATTCGGCGAAAACGTACCTGGAATGCAGCTCAACCGCTACTGCGGGTCGGGTTTGGAGGCCATCAACCAGGCCGCGGCGCGGGTGAGATCCGGCTGGGAGGACCTCATCCTGGCGGGCGGCTGCGAGTCCATGTCCCGGGTGCCCATGGCCAGCGGTGGGGACCCCTGGGCCAACGACCCCGAGACCAACTACGCCACCGGCTTTGTGCCCCAGGGCATCGGCGCCGACCTGATCGCCACCCTGGAGGGCTTCAGCCGCGAGGATGTGGACGCCTTCGCGGTCCGCAGCCAGGAACGCGCCGCAAAGGCATGGGAAGAGGGCCGCTTTTCGCGTTCCATCGTGCCCGTGCGGGACGCGACGGGTCAGATCGTCCTGGACCGGGACGAGCACCTGCGGCCGGGCACCACCCTCGCCGACCTCGCCCGCCTCAAGCCCGCCTTCGCCCAGATGGGCAAGCTGGCGGGCTTCGATGATGTGGCCCTGCAGAAGTACACGCGGGTGGAACGCATCCACCATGTGCACCACGCCGGCAACTCCTCGGGCATCGTGGACGGTGCGGCCCTGGTGGCCATCGGCAACGCCGAGGCCGGCCATCGCCACCAGATGAAGCCCCGGGCGCGCATCCTGGCGACCGCGGTCATCGGGGCCGAACCCACCATCATGCTCACCGGCCCCACGCCGGCCTGTCGCAAGGCGCTGAAGAAGGCGGGCATGACCATGGCCGACGTGGACCTGCTCGAGATCAACGAGGCCTTCGCTTCGGTGGGACTCAAGCTGATGCGCGACCTGGGTGTCGGCCCCGACAAGACCAATGTGGATGGCGGCGCCATCGCCATGGGCCACCCGCTGGGGGCCACCGGCGCCATGATCCTGGGCACCATGGTGGACGCCTTGGAGCACCGCGACCTCAACACCGCCCTGGTCACGCTGTGCATTGGTGGCGGCATGGGCGTCGCGACCCTCATCGAGCGTGTCTGAGCACAACCTGTAGGAGGCGCCCATGCGCACCGAGACCATCCGATTCGACATGGACGCCGACGGCGTCGTGACCCTCACCCTGGACGACCCCCAGCAGTCTGCCAATACGATGCGCCCGCAGTTCGTGGAGGACTTCGCTGCGATGGTGGACCACCTCGTGGCCATGGGCGCGGACCTGCGGGGCGTCCTCCTCCGTTCGGCCAAGTCCACCTTCTTTGCCGGCGGCGACCTCAAGGAGCTGCAGGCCGCAGGCCCCGCCGACGCGCCGGCCATCCTGGCCCTCACCGGGCGGGTTCAGCGCGCCATGATCGCCCTGGAGACCCTGGGCAAGCCGGTGGTCGCGGTGCTCCAGGGCAGCGCCTTGGGGGGCGGCCTGGAGCTGGCCCTGGCCTGCCACCATCGCGTCGCCGTGCGCAACCCCAAGGCCCGCTTCGGCCTGCCCGAGGTCAGCCTGGGCCTGCTGCCCGGGGGCGGCGGGATCGTGCGCACCGTGCGCATGTTCGGGGTGGTGGACGCCTTGATGAAGCTGCTGCTGAAAGGCCCCCAACTCAAGGCGGAGCAGGCGCTGGAACTGGGCCTGATCGACGCGCTGGAGCCCGATCTCGACGCGGCGCTCTCTGTGGCGCGCGCCTTCATCCAGGCCCACCCCCAGCATGGGCAGCCCTGGCGCGCGCCGGGCTACCGGATCCCCGGAGGCGCCCCCGGCCACCCCAAGCTGGCCCAGACCCTGCCGGTGATCCCGGCCACGCTGAAGAGCCAATTCAAGGGGGCACACTACGACGCGCCGCACCACATCGTGACCGTGGCGGTCGAGAGCGCCCAGGTCGAGGTGGACCGGGCCTTCGAGCTCGAGGCGCGGGCCTTTGTGGACCTGGTCTGCCATTCGGCCCAATCCAAGAATATGACCCAAGCCTTCTTCTTCGACCTGCAGGCCATCAACCGCGGGGGATCGCGACCGGCGGGCCACCCGCAGTGGTCCGCAACCCGGGTGGGCATCCTGGGCGCCGGCATGATGGGGGCGGGCATCGCCTGGCAATGCGCGCGCTCGGGCATCGCCGTGGTGCTCAAGGATCTGACGCTGGAAGGCGCGGAAAAGGGCAAGACCTACTCACAGAAGCTGGCCGACAAGGCCGTCTCTCGGGGAAAGATGAGCCCGGCGGAGGCCGCCGCCCTGCTCGACCGGATCCAGCCCACGGCCTCGCCGGCCGACCTCGCCGGCTGCGACCTCGTGATCGAGGCCGTCTTTGAATCCCCCGCCCTCAAGAAGCAGGTCTTTGGCGAGGTCACCGGACTTGTGGCCCCCGACGCCCTGCTGGCCAGCAACACCTCCACCCTGCCCATCAGCGAGCTTGCATCGGGTGTGGACCGCCCCCAGGACTTCGTGGGCCTGCACTTCTTCTCGCCGGTGGACAAGATGCCCCTGGTCGAGATCATCCGCGGAAGGCAGACCTCGGATGCGGCGCTGGCCAAGGCCCTGGACTTCGTCTTGCAAATCAAGAGGACCCCCATCGTGGTCAACGACGGGCGAGGCTTCTTCACCAGCCGGGTCATCGGCGCCTTTCTGCACGAGGCCCTGGCCGCCCTGGGCGAGGGCATCAGCCCGGTCATGATCGAGCGCGCGGGCCTCGCGGCGGGCTACCCCGCGCCGCCCTTGCAGCTGATCGACGAGCTGACGCTGACCCTGCCCAGCAAGATCCTCGCCGAGTACCGGGCCAACGCCGAAGCCACCGGTCAGACCTGGCAGCCCCACCCCGCAGAGGCCGTGCTCGCGCGCATGTTGGCCGAGGGCCGGACCGGGCGCTCCGGCGGCGCGGGCTTCTACGGCTATGGCGCCGACGGCCTGCGAACCGGGCTGTGGGAGGGCCTTGCGGGGCTCTTTGGCAGCAGCAGGGATGCCCACCGCCAGGACGACGACGACCGGCTGTTCCTGGAGCTGCAAGAGCGCATGCTCTATGCCGAGGCCATCGAGACGGTGAAGTGCTTTGACGAGGGCGTGCTGACCACCTTCCCCGACGCCAATATCGGGTCCATCCTGGGCATCGGCTTCCCCGCCTGGACGGGCGGGGTCGCCCAATATATCGACCAAACCAACGGAGGAACACCTGCATTCGTCGCGCGGGCGCGGGCATTGGCCCAAGCCCATGGCGCGCGCTTCTTGCCGCCGCCGTCCCTGGTGGCGAAGGCCGAGGCGGGCGCGCCCTTCCGACCGGCCCCCACGCCCGGGGGCTGAGGGGTGGGCCGGGTCAGGGCAGGGCGACCACGAAGCTGGCGTCCACCTGCTCGGCACCCGAGCAGGGCTTGCCATCGGCTGCGGCGACGGGGTCATCGGGCAGGTTGCAGAAGCCGTCGGCGTCCATGCCCAGATCGCCGAGCGCGTAGGTGCGGCTCTCAATCTGCAGGTCAGCGCCGGGGGATCCAGTCATCTCCATGATGGTGGCGCTGGCCACGCAGGCACCCTCTTCTTCGTAGCCATAGGACACCGAGCCGGTCCAGCCGGCGCTGTCGCTGCCTTCAAAGAAGGACCAGCTGCCCCAGCCGCTGCCATAGCCGCCGACATCGGCCTCGCAGGCGGCCTGGTCGGCGCAGGTGGTTGCAGACAGGTAGGTGACGAAGAACTCGGCGGTCTGCACCAGCAGGTGGGTCTCGGCGTTGGCCGCCATCTGGTCATCGCCCGCGCCGTCGCAGCTCTCGGCGTTGCGGGTCCAGGACGACATCTCGTAGATGCCCAAGAAGCCGCTGGAGGCGGGGTCTGCGAAGGCGCTGCCCCCACCGCTGTCATCGGACTTGTCCTTGCAGGCGACCAGGGTGAGCGAAGAGAGAAGGGCGAGCAGGATCGGGCGCGTCATGGGGGTCCCGGTGGGGAGGAGCCACCGCCCTAACTGGCCGGAGTGGCAGCAGCGACGGGCCACTTCACCCCCCCAAATGCGGATAAGGAGGGGGCCGGCGCGCAATCTCGGATAGAGCCCAGCATGGTCGATTCCGAGCAGCATTACCCGCTGGGCCGCAGCCGCTCGGGCGCCGAGGTGGCCGGGCTCTACTGGGCCTGGCTGAATGGCGCCTGGGGCCCCCTGGTGCGGGTTCGCGCTGGGGCCGACCGCGTCAGCATCCTGCTCCTGGGCGTCGCCGCCGTCATCCTGGAGGTCCAGCAGCCCGGGCGCTATGCGGTGGCCGGTGGCGCCCTGGCCCGACCGGGGGGCAGCTTCCGCTTCGGCGCCGGGCCCGACGGGGCGAGCGCGTCCTTGACCGGCTTTCGACCCCGCCTGCCCCTCTGGATCTACCGCCTCAGCCACGGGCCGGTCCACCGCTGGACCATGGCCCGCTTCGGGCACCACCTCGCCGCACTGGACTCCACGCCTTGACCAAACCCATCTTGATTACCGGCGCCACGGGCTTCGTCGGCAAGCACCTCGTGGCTGCCCTGCAGGCGGCGAGCCAGCCGCTGCGCTGCGCCTCGCGCGACCCGGTGGCAGCGGCCCGACGGCGGCCCGACCTGGACTGGGTGCACCTCGACATCCAGGATGAGGCCTCCCTTCGCAGCGCCATGGCCGGGGCGCGGGCGGCCGTCTACCTGGTGCACCTGATGGCGGACGGCGCCGGCTATGCGGACCGAGAGCGGGCGGCTGCCCTCGCCTTTGCCCAGGCGGCCGAGCAGGCCGGGCTGGAGCGCATCGTCTACCTCGGCGGCGTCGCCCCCCAAGGAAAGGCCTCGCCCCACCTCAAGAGCCGGCTGGACACGGGCGCCTTGCTGCGGGCGGGTGCCGTGCCCACCCTCGAACTTCGCGCGGGCATGATCATCGGCGAAGGCAGCGAGAGCTGGAAGATTTGCCGCGATCTCGCCGTGCGCTTGCCCTTCATGCTGCTGCCGCACTGGTTGCAGAGCCGCTCTCAGCCCATCGGCATCGACGATATGGTGGTGGCCCTGCAGGCGGGGCTGACCATCCCCGCGCCCCGGTCGCGGGTCTTTGATGTGCCCGGCCCCGAAGAGCTGAGCGCCGAAGACATCCTGCTTCGTGCGGCCCGGCTGCGAGGGCTCTCCCCCGCCAGCCTGCGCATCCCCCTGCTCAGCCCCGGCCTCAGCAGCCTCTGGCTGAAGCTGGTATCGGGGGCGGACTACGCGGTCGCCCACGAGCTGGTGCTGGGGCTCACCCACGACCTCCTGCCCACCCAGGCCAGCCTCTGGTCCCAGGTCCCCGACCACCAGCTCCTCTCCTTCGACGAGGCGGTGCGGCGGGCCATGGCCCAGGAGTCCGCCCCCGCCCTGCCGGTTCGCCTGGCCGAGGGCCTCGCCCGCCGACTGTCCCGCGCCCCTGTCAACAAGACCTGACCCGGTCGTGACGTCGATCTCTGCAGGAGCCGGCACCTCTCCCCCCTCCAGGGAGATCGATGCCAGCGAGCTTGCAAGCACCCCGACCCCGCGGGCCCCGGCGGCTGATCCGGGCCCTGGGACCGGCCCTGGCCCTCGGCTGCGGAGAGGGACAGGACAGCGCCCTGATCGGCCAGGACCCGGCCGAGGCGGCGGCGAGCTTCTCCGGCACCCGCGGCCCCGACGACTTCGCGATGGCCTTCTCCTATGGCGAGGCCAGCAGCGGCCACCTGGGGTTGGCGGCTGCCGTCGAGCGCGGCCTGCTGTTGCCCGAACATGCCCGACAGGACTTCTTTGACGGCGCCGCCCATGGCTGGACCGCGCCGATGGATGTCTCGGTCGTGACCATCCAGGCCGAGCTGGAGGCGACGGTTCCGCGCCGGTGGCTCAACCTCTTCGACGAGGCCGTGGCGCGGTCCTGGACCGAGCAGCTGGACGGCCGGCCCGACAAGGTGGTCCCCCGCATCGAGGCCTGGAGCCGCGCAACGGGCAAGGGCCTGCCGCTGGATGGTGTGCGGGTGGGCCTGCAACGGTCTCAAGGCCACCAGCTCCGCACGGCATTGAAGATTGCGGCCCGCTACCCCGATGATTGGCAGCCGGCCCTCTTCGAAGAGCTGGGCTGGCGGGCGGGCAATGACCTGCTTCATTGGCATGTCGAATACGAGGGTGCCCTCTCTGATACCCCCGAGAATATGCGCTGCGTCTTTATTCACGGCGCAGTACGCGGGCGGCTGTTACACGCGGGGGTGCCCGACGATGCGACCGGTCGCAAGACGGTGGGTCAAGCCACCGCCAGCGCCCCTCACTGCAGCGAGGCCGCCTGGCAGGGGCTGGCCTGGGCGCTCGCCTTACGCGAAGGCGACCGGGCCGAGCAGGCCGCACAGGTCCTCGCCCCGCCCGAACGCGAGGCCGTGATTCAGACCCTGCGGACGCTTCGGGGAGCGCGCAACGCGCCCCCCTGGGTCATCTTGTAGTCCTGGTTCGGGCATGGAGCGCAGCCCCCCACTCCCCAGCTCGGCAGGGGTGCGGCCCCTACTCCCACAAGACGCCGTCGCTGGTCTCGACCACCTCGCAGCGGGCCGACGTGCTGAAAGGAGTGAAGACCAGGGTCATATTGCACATCTCGTCGTCGGCAGTCAGCCCGTAGTTGATCTCGGCGTCCGTTGTATTGGCCCAGGTGCACGCATACTCGAAGCCCTGCCCCGCGGGCACCACCAAGGGCGGATCGAACTGAGTGATCTTGGGGTCGTGCCAATCGTCATTGTCGAAGATGAGGTCGCCGGTGCTGCTGCCATCAAAGGGGGCGATGGTGAAGCGCTTGCCCAGCTTGTGGGTGTGGGACGCCAGGAAGATGACCTCGACATCCTCGTTCATCACGCAGCGGGTCCACTCGGTGACCTCGGAGCCGGCAGGGATGGAGATCGTCTCGTCGCGGACCTGGCCGCCCCAGATCATCTCCGTCACCTCGTCGGAGGGGATGGTCCACCCGTTGACATAGGAGAAGAGCTCGACGGGCTGGTCGGTGGGGTTGACGTAGTGGACCTCGTGGATGACCTGCAGGTTGGGCGGCAGGTTGGCGACGGTGCCCGCCGGCAGCTGCATCTCGCCCTCGCCGGCCCCCTGGTTGCCAAAGAACATCACCTGATCCTCCATCAGGCTCGCATTGCCATAGAGGTCGTTGCAGTCGTACATCCCGGGTTCCAACACATGGCCCGAGAGGGCCACCGTGGACAGGGTCATGTGGTGGGTGCCCTCATTCTGCAGATACTCGACCCGGTTGACTGCGGCATAGGCGGTATTGGGGGCGTCGTAGACCGAGCAGACCCAGACCTCCTCGTAGGGGGGGGCGGTGAAGCCGGTCATCTTGAGTTGGAAGCCCTCGCCGGCCGGCGGAGGCTCCAGCACGGGGATGCCCGCGCCCCCGGCGCTGTCGGCCGGATCGGACTTGCCGCCACAAGACAGCAGCAGGCCAAGGACCAGGAAGAGCGGGGCGCTGGGGCGGATCATGGGGACTCCGGGCGGCAGGTGCCAGAGCATAGCACCGACTCAGAACAGGCTGGATCCCACCATGAACATGCCCACCACCGCCGTAGCCCAAAGAGCAGTCCGAAGGCCCGGAATACCGGCAATATATGCGCCGGAGTAGGCGATCCGGGCCACCACGAAGAGCTGGCTGCCCCAGGCCGACAGCTCGTTGGCCGACCCCGACACGTGGGCCACCAGCACGATGGCGGCGAATATGGGGAGGTTCTCCTTCATATTCTGGGCGGTGCGGTCGGCGCGGAGGGCCCAGGCCGGCAGCTCCATCCTCTTGTCCCGGTTGCCCAGGCCCCACTTGGGGTCCTTGATCAAGCCCGGGGTGGCCGCAAAGAGAATGAGGGCGAAATTCAGGGCCACCGCAGCGACCAACATCCACAGGTCTACAGTCATGGAGCCTCCAGCCGCGCACTCTACTCCTGGGGGGCAGCCGGCGTGGACCCGGCCAGGCTCAGGGGCGCCGCCAGGTGCTCGCCAGCCAAGGCTGCTGCTCCCGGGGCAGGCCCGGGGGCCGGTAGTAGTGTCCCAGCTCGACGAAGCCTGCGGCCACCAGGTGGCGCCGCCAGCCCGGGAGATCGTGCCAGGCGCCATAGCGATCGGCATTCCAGCCCTCGGCCCCGTCCCCCCGTGGATTGGACGAGAAGAGCACGCCGCCCGGCCGCAAGCAGCGGTGCAGCTGGCCCAGCACGTCGGCCAGGGCGGCCGAAGGCACATGGAAGAGGGTGGCGTTGGCGAAGACGCCATCAAAGCGTGCGAGGGGCAGGTCCAGCCGCAGGAAGTCCTGCTGCCACACCTCGCAACCGCTGTGTTGGTGGGCCATCTCAACAAAGGGAGCCGCGCCGTCCAGCCCCACGGGGCGGTGGCCCAGGCGGGCAAAAGTGTGCAGATCGCGGCCCGGACCGCAGCCAAAGTCCAGGATGTCCAGCCCGGTCCGCGAACCCAGCGCGGCCAGCAGCGCCTCTATATTCTGGGAGACATCGTGATCCTTGGTACCCAGCCAGAAGTCCTCCGCCCGGCCCTCATAGTGGGCCAGGGTCCGGCGGCTGATCTCATCGAAGGGGCCGTGGGTCATGGGTCGTCCGGGGAGCAGCGGGGGGCTCGCGGGACCCGGGGGGCCGGGCCGCGGGCCGGGACCTAACCCGGCCCGGCGCCCGGATTGGAGGCCCCGCCCATCGGGCCTTCAGCCCCGCGGACCCGAGCCCGATAGCCAGTGCTGCCCCCCCCCTTGGGCGCCCGACCACCCCGATCCCGGCAGCGCCGTGTCCCGAATCTTTGTCACCGGCGGACGCCAGCGCCCCTCCCGCCTGCTCAGCCGCGACGAGTGGAATGCCTACGAGAAGGCGGTGCTGCTGGAGTTGGACACCGCCTCTGGCGCCGTGCGTACGGTGCTGGAATACGCCTCGCCCGAAGGCCGTCGCCCCGTCACCTCGCCCTCCCATGTCTTCAAGGCCGGCTCCTGGGATGGCGACCACCTGCTGCTGTGCACCCAGACCGAGGTGCTGGTCTTCGATCCCCGCAGCGAGACGGTCGTCTCCAGCCTCAGCCACCCCTGGTTCAACGACCTGCACCATGTCGCCCGCATCGACGGGCGGCTGCACGTGGTGTCCACGGGACTGGACTGCCTGCTGGTGATGGACGACGCGGACCAGGATGTCGCCGAGGTGCACAGCACCACGGGCCGCTCGCCCTGGGAGCGCTTTGACCGGGACACCGACTACCGCCTGGCGGCCACCACCAAGCCCCACCAGGCCCACCCCAACTATGTCTTTGCCCGGGACGGCGGGCGTTTTGTCAGCCGCTTCGAGCAGCGCGACGCCTGGTCCATCGACCGCATGGAGGGATCTGCGCGCATCGCCACCGACCCCATCCACGACGGGGTGCCCCACGGCGCATCGACCTGGTTCACCGTGGTCTCTGGCGAGGTGGTGGAGATGGACCTGGCCGCGGGCCGCGTGCTCAACCGCTACAACCTCGACCGGATCGGGGCCGAGGGCGGGCGCCCCCTGGGCTGGTGCCGGGGCATCCACATCGAGGCCGACCGCACCCTGCTGGCCTTCAGCCGCCTGCGGCCCACCGCCCTCAAGCAGAACCTCGCCTGGCTGCGACCCGCCCTGGGCAAGCAGCCCGAGCCCTCCCCCACCCGGATCTGCGCCTATGACCTGCCCGGCGGCCGCAAGCTGCAGAGCTGGTCCTTGGAAGACAAGGGTATCAGCAGCATCTTCAGCATCTTGCCGGCCTCCCCGAAGGGCTGATGGCCCGCCCACAAGGGCCGGATTGTAACAAAGGTGATCGAGCGGTTGAATGACCGGCAGGCCCGCGCGTCGCTCCCCCGCAACGCAGCTCCCAATGCTGCAACGGATGGAGAGACCATGCGACACAACCGACTGCTGCCGATGAGCCTGACCCTGGCCGCTGGAATGACCCTCGCGGGCTGCAGCCTGCTCGACAGCCTGCTCAAGCTCACCCAGCTCGACATTCTCAGCGTGATCCCGCTGGATGGCTTTGCCAATGCAAACGCAGACGAGGCCGGCGCCGTGGTCTTCGCCCTGGGCGCCCGGGACGACCAGGGCTTCTCCATCGCCCCGCCCCTGTCCCTGCTGACCTTCGAGGACGACGCGGGCGAGCCCATTGACATCGAGGAGGGCGAAGAGGTCCCCGGCAGCGACGCCGGCACCTTCGTGCTGCTGGTGGACGGCAGCGCGTCCATGGTGGGCACCGACCCCAGCCGTTTCCGCGCAGAGGCCGCCGGCGTGGTGGCCGAGCGCATCGGGGCCTGCAGCGACCATTGGGACCAGGCCCTGCTGGAGTTCACCACCGACGCATCGGCCGGGAAGTACCGCCACAGCCGCATGCTCGCCGACTTCGGATCCAAGCCCGACCGCATCGCCGCCGCCGCCGAGGAGCTGAACGCATCCGGGGGCACCCCGCTGTGGGACGCCACCCTGGAGGTCCTCGGCGGCCTGAGCGACCACGCCGAGGACCACGAAGCCGCGCTGGAATCCGCCATGGCGGGTCTTGAAGACACGGGTGCTGCGCCCGATCCCGAGCAGGGTGAGGAGCCCGCCAGCGGCGAGGAGCCCAACCCCGAGACCGACCCGGGCTACACCCACTACGGCCGCAGCCTGGTGGTGATCTCCGACGGCGCAGACACGGCGAGCAGCGCCCGCATCGAACAGGTCCTTCTGCAGGCCCAAGAGGCTGGCATCCACGTGCACACCATCGGCCTGGGGCCGGCTTCGGATGCCGAGACGGAGTTCATGCCCGAGAGCCAGGCCATCGCGGATCTGCGGCGCCTCGCCCTGGAGACGGGCGGCACCTATGGCTACGTGTCTTCGGCCGACCAGCTGCCCACCCAGGCCGACGCCATCGCCCGCGCCGTCTGCGGTGGCTACACCGAGCTGACCGTTCGTTTCGCCGAGCCCAAGCCCCGCGGCGAGCGCGTCAATGGCCGGGTGTCCCTGCTGAATACCGGCATCGGCGTGCCCTTCAGCTTCACGGCCCCCTGAATCCCGAGCCCCGGCCCCTCAGGGGGTCGGGGCCGCGGGCCGACCCAAGGCGACGGGCGGGTGCTGGTGCATCCGCTCGCTCAGCTGTTTGAGGGCCTGGGTCTGCGCCGGCTGGTCGAACCAGTCTGCACCCACACTTCCATCCGACCAGCGCTCCCTGGCGTCATATTCCCAACTCAAGAACATCGAACAGCCGGGCACCGCGGTGAGCACCGCCCCATAGCGGTCGATCTCGGCGGCGGACATGGCCCAGCGACCCTGCTGCCAACCGGGCTGGCCGCTGCTGCCATCGCCGCCGTTGGCGATGTTGAGGCCCATGATGATGCCGAGGCCCAGGGCCCGGGATCGCGCGGCCTGGTCCCGGGCATAGGTCTGCACATCTCCATCGCGCACGCGGTACTGGTTCACCACCGCGTCCACATGCCGGTAGCGACCGCCGCGGGGGGCCGGCAGCCCTGTGGCCTTCTCGCGCACAAAGGTCATCAGCCCGGGCAGGATGCGGTGGCTGGCCGCGGCCAGGGCGTCCAGGTCCTCTGCATCGGGAGGCCGGCCCTCGAAGGTGTAGATGTCGTCGAGCAGCATATGGCCGACCAGGGTGCCGTCGGCCACGAATGCCCGCACATCGTCGCGATCCCAGCGGTCCAACATGGCCAACCAGGCGCCGCGGTCAAAATCCCCATTCACCCGGGTGTAGCGACCGTGGTCGCCCGTCAGGCGCAGGCTCACCTTCAAGCCGGCCTCTCGGGCCATGGGCAGCAGCACGGCGGTGGCAAAGGCAGGGTCCACCGTCGCGCTGTGAAAGAGGTCTGCGCCCAGGCGGCTGCGCACATCCCGAAGGCCCGCGGGGTTGATGCGCCCGTTCAGGCCCCAGAAGCCCACCAGCGGCGGCCCACCATGCTGCACGACGGGGGGCGGCGGGGTTGGCGCGGGTCGGTCGCCTGCCCGGCGGCGCTGCAGCCCGCACAGAGCCCCAGCGCCAGCAGGCAGAGCGCCGACCGCAGAGTCAAAACGCGGACTGCGGGCGGTCTCCGGCCCGGCGGCGAAGCTGCGGACGCGGGAGGGCGAAGCGCCGGCCCAGCAGGTAGCCCCGCGGGTTGTTGACCAGCCAGTTCCAGGCAGATGTCACCATCGCATCCAGCCCATAGCGGGCTTCAAAGCCCATGTCTTCCCGGAAGCGGCTGGGGTCGGCCAGGGCGACGGGCACATCGCCCGGACGGCGATCGCCGCGGACCAGGGGCACCCGCATGCCCGAGGCCCGCTCGCAGGCGGCGACCACCTCCAGCACGCTGTGGGGCCGCCCCGTGCCGACATTGTAGACGCGGTGGCCGGGCGCATCCAGGGCGCGCAGGGCCAGCAGGTGCGCGCGGGCGAGGTCCACGATGTGGATATAGTCCCGCAGGCAGGTGCCATCGGGCGTGTCGTAGTCCGTGCCGAAGACGGTGAGGCGGTCGTCGCGGTGCAGGAGGGCCCGGAGGGCCCGCGGCACCAGGCTGGCGGCGACCTCGATGGGCTCGCCAATTCGGGCCGAGGGGTGGGCGCCCACGGGGTTGAAGTAGCGCAAGGACACCGCCGACCAGTCCCGGCAGCGGGCCAGCTGGTGGAGCATGCCTTCGCCCTGGAGCTTGGTGAGGCCGTAGGGGCTGTCGGGGAAGGCGGCGCTGTCCTCGCGCAGGGGCATGGGCGCCTGCGAGCCATAGACCGCGGCGGTGGAGGAGTAGACGATGCGGGACACCCCCGCCTCCACCATGGATTCAAGCAAGCTGGCCAGCCCGCCCACATTGTTGCGGAAGTAGCGTTCGGGCCGGGCCATGGACTCGCCCACCTGCTTGAAGGCCGCGAGGTGCATGACCGTATCCACGCCATCCAGGGCCCGGGCCATCAGGTCGCGATCCGCGATATCGCCCACCAGCAGCGAGCAGGTCCGTCCCGCGATGGACTGGGCCCGCGCGAGCGCGTCCACGTGTCCCGTGCTGAGGTCATCGACCACGACCACATCGTGCCCGGCCCCGAGCAATTCCACCACGAGGTGCGCGCCGATATAGCCCGCACCTCCCGTCACAAGGATGCGCATTCTGCCTCCGCTTCTGGATTGTCGATTCGCCGCTGCATGCAGGGGATCGGATCCGGAGGGGGGGCAGGACAGCGCGGCCGCGCGGTTGGTGTATTCATCATCGCCGCGCGGTCGGTAACGCGGGCGGGATCAGAAGGCGGACTCCTTGACAAAGATACGATCCCCGGGCTCAACCGCCACGTCGGGCAGCTTGCCACTCAGGACCTTACGCACATTCACGCGAATGCGCGCGTCGCCGCGCAAGATAAAGACCCGGCCGAGGTTGGCAGTGGGGGCCGCGCCCCCGGCCGCAGCGATGGCCATCGAGACGGTGAGCTGCTCGCGATAGGCCACCTCGCCGGGCTTTCCGACCGAGCCCATCACCGAGACGAGGCTCTCGGGCACCATCACCACATCGCCGCCCATCAGCTCGATATTGCCGCTGCCGGCGTCGATGAGCTGCTCATAGGGGATCAGGGTGAGAGAGCCGCCGTCTTTGCCCCGGGTCACGCGGATCTCGCGGATGCCCGCGGACTTCACGCCCCCGGCCTCGCCCAGCAGCTGCAAGAGGGTGGTGCTGCCCTTGAGGTAGTACATGCCGGGCTTGGCGACCGCGCCCAGCACCTGCACCGGCTGGCTGTTGTAGGAGTCCAGCCAGACGCTGACGTTGGGTTCGACGATAAAGCCGTCGCCAAGCTGATCGCGGAGCAGGATCGCCACGTCGGCGGCGGTCATGCCGCTCACCTGGATGGGGCCGATCAGGGGGAAGTCCAGGTTGCCCGCCTCGCCCACCGGAAAACCCCCGGTGAGCCCGCTCTCGCCGTAGACCCGCACCTGGAGCACATCGCCGGGACCCACCCGGTAGCCGGAGTCGGGCCGAGGGACCGGGGCGGGCTCGTCGGCGAAGGCGGGCGCGACCACCAGGCTCAGGAGCAGGGACAGGGTCTTCCACATGCGATCGGGGCTCCACCACCGGGACGGGACAAGGAGACGAAGCTTCATCGGGCGGCCGCCGTCGTGGACGCTGCCAATCGGCGGGCGAAGAGATCGAGGTAGGCCCCGCCATCACCGACACATCGAAGCGGCCCAGGGCCACCTGCCGGCCCGCCGCCCCCATCCGTCGCAGCCGGCAGGATCGGCGGCCAGCTCGGCCAGGGCATCGGCCAGGGGCCCGACCTCGCCCGGGGGCACCAGGCGCCCCGTCGCCGGCGAGACCAGCTCGGGCACACAGCCCCACGGCGGTGGCCAGCACCGGCAGACCGCCGGCCATGGCCTCCATCACAACCAGGGGGTTGCCCTCCCAGGACGAGGCCAGGACGAAGGCGTCGGCGGCGGCCAGCAGGGCGGGCACATCCTGCCGCACCCCCAGAAAGCACACCCGCGAACCCAGGCCCAGCGCCGCGACCTGCTCTTCCAGAGCGCGCCGCAGCTCCCCGTCTCCGGCGATCAGCAGCCGCGCCCCCCGCTGCGCCAGCCGGGGGTCGGCGAAGGCCTCCAGCAGCAGGCGGTGGTTCTTCTGTTCATTGAGGCGACCCACCACCAAGAAGGCCAGGTCCGCCGCCTCCAGGCCCAGCGCGGCCCGGGTCTGCGCCCGGACCTCAGCGCCCAGGTCGAAGCGCCGCACGGGGATGCCATTGGGGATCACCGCCGCCGCCGGTCGGCCATAGAGGGCGCGGGTGCTCTCTGCGACCGCATCGCCGATGGCGACCGCCGCGACCGGCCGCCGAAAGGCCAGGCGCTGAAGGGCGCGATCGCTGGCCACGGCCTCATTCTGGGCGAGGTTGTGCAGGGTGTGCACGATGGCCCGCGGGCGGTGGCCCAGCTGGGCGGGCAGCAGGTATTTGAGCACATGCAGGTGGGTGTGAACCACATCGGGGCGCAGGGCGCGCAGGGCCCGGGCCAGCCGCGGAACAACCCGAAGATCGAGCCCCGGGCCCTTGTTCAGGAAGCGCAGGGGCACGCCCCCCGCCGTCAGCTCGGCCTCGATCCAGCTGCCCGTGGAGGGGCCCAGGCAGACGACGGAGACGGCATGCCCCCGGGCTTTGAGCTCCAGGGCCAGCAACGAGACGATGCGTTCGGCGCCGCCCACGGTCAGGGTGGGTACCAGCTCGACGATGCGCATCTCAAACCCTCCGCAGGCGGCGCAGGTCCTGGGGCCGCCAGGCGCCGGTGAGCAGACCCACCGCCGCGAAAATGAAGACACCAAGCACGATCACAAGGATCACGTGCAGCGGGGGCAGCAGCCACAACCCCAGGCCCATCGCCAGCGCGGGCGCGCCCACCCGCAGCAAGGAGGCGCCCAGCCCCAGCCCCGTCGCCAGCTCTCGCATGCGCCAGCCAAACCACAGGGTCAGCGCGATCTCGGTGACCAGGGTGGTGGCCGCCGCCCCAGCGGCGCCGTAGCGCGGGATGATCAGCAGGTTCAACCCCAGGTTGAGCAGGGCCGCCACAAAGACGCCCCGGGTGCGATCCGCCTGCCGGTTGAGGGTGCTCAGGGTCATGGCGAAGGCGTTGTTGAGGAAGCGCAGGGGCAGCAGCGGCGCCATGATCACGAAGGCCAGGGCGCTCACGGCGAATTCGTCGCCGCCCAGCAGCACCATCAGCGGCCCCGCCGTCATCATGCCGCCCACCGCCGCCGGGACGCTGATGGCCAGCAGCACGCGGCTGGCAAAGCCCAGCTCCTCACCCGCCCCAGCCGGGTCCCCCAGCTTGCGCGCCATCCGCGGGAAGATGCCCGTGGTGAGCGTATTGGCGATGACGGGGAAGAGGCTGATCAGCATGACCGCGCCCCGGTAGATGCCCACCTCGGTGTCATCGCAGAGCACGGCCAGCAGCAGCACGTCCACGCTCAGGTAGATGCTGCCAAAGAGCAGGTTCAAACCGAAGGGCAGGCTCTCGGTCAGCAGCGCCCGCATCTCCGGCAGGCGGGCCGCCAGGTGCAGGCCGCCCTCCACCCGCCGGTACGCCCACAGGGTCAGGCCCAAGGTGGCGGCCGCATCGAGGATCTGGGCGGCAAAGACCGCCCGGATGTCCATGCCCAGGGCCAGGAAGCCCGCGGTGGCCGCGACCAGCAGCACCCGGCCCCAGACCTGCGCCCGCACGCTGGGTGCCATGTCGTTGGAGGCGTGAAAGGCCGCCTCGGGCACCATGGCAAGGGCCTGCAAAGCCAGGGCCACCGCCGCCAGGGCCGAGGCCCCCACCACCTCGGGCCGACCATCCACCAGCGCCGCCCAGGCGATCACCCCCAGGCCGGTGAGGATCGACAGCAGCGCGGTGCAAGCCAGACCCGCCGCCACCAGGGCGTGGGTGCGCCCGGCATCGCGGGCGATCTCGCGGTTGATCAGGCGGTTCATGCCCAGGCCGGCCCCAAAGCTGGCCAGGCCCACCAGGGTCATGATGTAGCCGTAGACACCAAAGCCATCTACGCCGAGATTGCGCATCAAAAGCACATTCACGACGAGTCCGGCCCCCATGCGGAAGGCCTGGCCCACCCCCAGGGCGATGAGGTTGCCCCCGCGCCCGCCGGCCCTCTCAACCGACAAGGGGGCGCTCCAGGCGGGCCTGCCAGCCGATGGCCAGGGCCAGGCCCAGCATCAGGTAGGCCATCGAGAAGGTGAGCAGACCCAGGGTGGCCGCCATCAAACACAGGGCCAGCAGGCCGAGCCCCGCCCCCAGCACGCGGTTCCGATCCGCCGTGCGGGGGGTCAGCGCCTGGCTGCGCCACAGGCTGGCAAAGACCGTCAAGCCAAAGAGGGCCAGCGCGACCAGGCCCACCAGGCCCATCTCTCCGGCCACCTCCAGGTAGCTGTTGTGGGCAGGCCGCAGCTTGCCGGTGATCGAGACCAGGCCCGTCGCGCGGGCAAAGTTGCCGGGCCCGGCCCCCAGCAACCAGTTGTCCAGGAAGAGGTCCACCCCCTGCCGAAACAGCTCGCCCCGCTCGCTCAAGCTCTCATCCTCCACGACGGTGTCCCCCCGCAGGCTGTGTACCAGCCGGCCAAAGCGCACCATCGCCGCGTCGATGTCCACCACCAGGGGCCCAGCCACCAGGGCCCCCCCCAAGCAGAGCCCCAGCTCGCTCTTGCGGCCCCGCATCAGGTAGAGGCTGCCGAGGCCACGCCCGCACCCACCACCAGGGCCGCCCGGGAGCCACTGCTGAGGATGGCAAGGGGCGCCAGGCCCACCAGCGCCAGCCGCAGCGGGCGCGCCAGCCAGTGAGGGTCGTCGGCCAACCCACCCAACAGAAGCGGCGTGACCAGCAAGACGAGGGTGGCCCACTCGTTGGGGTCGCCGAAGGTGCCCGTGGCTCGCCCAGCCTCCCCTGCCCCACCCGCCTGCAGCACCGAGCTCGCCAGAGCCAACACAACGACGCCGCCCAGCAGCCGGTAGATGGGCGGCAGGGGTCGATCCGACAGGATGGTGAAGCTGAGGCCCACCAGCACGGTCATCATGGCCATGCCAATCAGGGGAAAGCGGCCATTGACCATATCGCCCGAGGCGGCGACGCAGAGGGCGGTGGCCACCGTGAGGCCCACCATGGCGCTGAGCACCGGATGCCAACGCAAGGGACGTACCCGGTAGAGTAGGACATAGAGCGCCCAGAGGCCCAGGCTGCCCAGGACCGCCAGCTTGGAGAAGGTGACCGGAAAGTTGGCCACCTTGGAACCGGTCACCCCCAGCCGATCGAAGAGGATGGACACAAAGATCATCACCACCAGCAGCTGCGGCGCGCGCAAGGCCACCGCCACCCCCAGCAAGCCCACCAGGGCGACGGGGATGAGGGCGGGCTGCACGGCCACCAACAGGCCCACCAGCAGCCCGAGCCCGACCGGGGGGAGCAGGGTCCAGCCCGGCCCCCGCGTGGACCCCGCCTGCATCATCGGGCCGCCGGCTGCTCTGCGGCGGGGGGCTCCTCACCATAGTAGGACGAGGCGTGGTGGGGCACCGCCCGGCGGGGGGGCACATCGTTGAGGACAAGCCCCAACACCTTGCCTTCGGCTTGGCGCAAGCGGGTCACGGTCTGCTGGACCATCTTGCCCGAGACCTCTCCCCGACGGACCACCATCAGCACGCCGGTGCAGTGGCGGGCCAGGGACATGGCGTCGGATACCAGCCCCGCCGGCGAGCTGTCCACGATGACCACATGGTAGGTGGTGCCCAGACGCGCGAGCATCTTGGGCAGCATCTGGCTTGAGAGCAGCTCGTTGGGATTGGGCACCGCAGCCCCAGCCGGAAGCAGGTCCAGCTGGGGAATCTTGGTGCGTCGTGCCAGGTCCAGCGGGTCGATTCGACGGCCCAGGCACTCGGCCAGCCCCGGGCCCTGCTCCTGCCCGAAGACAAGATGCAGACTCGGCCGGCGCAGATCCCCGTCGACGATCAGGGTGCGGGCGCCCAGACGGGCAAAGGCGATGGCCAGACCCACCGCTGTATTGGACTTGCCCTCGCCCGCAACGCAGCTGGTGACCAGCAAGCTGCGGGCCTGGCTGGGGTTGACGATGCCATGCAGCATCGCCCGCAAGGCCCGCAAGGCCTCGGCGACCAGCGACCGAGGGTGGGCCACCGGGTAGAGGGCGCGCTGGGGCAGGCTCAGCCCCGCAGGCAGGCTGGGCACCATGCCCAGCAGGTCGGCGTCGGTCTGGCGCACGAGGTCATTGGGACCCAACACCACATCGTCCAGTCGGTGGCGCAGCAGGCTGAGTCCGAGGCCCCCCGTGACGCCCACCAGCAAGCCAATGGCCAGGTTGAGGGGCACATCGGGCTTGGCGGGGCGGACAGGCACCACCGCGGCTTCGACGATGCGCACATCCGACAGGCGGGTGCGGGCCTGCAGATCCACCTCCACCTCGCGCTCCCCCAAGGACTCCACGAGGCGCCGCGCGCGATCCTCGTCGTTGCGGTAGCGCGAATATTCGTCCAGCAGGCGCTGCTGGGCCAGCAGCTCGGTCTTGACCTGCTGCATCTCCTCTTCGATCTGCTCCTCCTGGCGCCGCAAGGTGGCCAGGCGCGACTGCTCGGCCTCCAGGTTGCGGCGCACCTCGGCGGCGATGAGATCATCCACACGCCGGATGTGCTCGACCACCCGCTGGTGTTCAGGGTGGCGCTCGCCGTAGCGGGCCAGGACCTCGGCGGAGCGGGTGACGATGGCGGCCTTCTCGCGGGTCATCGCCGCCAGGGAAGGATCGTCGAACATGCTCGCCAACACGGCGATCTCGTTGTTCTTGAGCAGGCGCTCGTACTCGGAGACCCGGCTGCTCAGCAGCACGCGCTCGGTGGTGGTTGCCCCCGCCGCCGCTTGCAAGGAGGCCAGGCGCGAGGTGATGGCGTTGACCTTCTCGTCGACGTCTACCAGATCATTGGCCGCTTTGAAGGCCATGGATGCCTCTGTCGCCTTTGCCAGCTCGGCCCGGTAGGTGTCGCTCTGGCCCTCCAGCCAGACCCGGGTGTCCCGCGCCACGTCGCGGCGCTGCTCCAGGCTGGCCTCGAAGTAGACCTGGGCGACCAGGTTGGCCAGCTCGGCGGCCTGGTCGGGGATGGGGTGCAGCACTCGAATCTCGACCAGCTGTGTGTCCTCGCGTGGGCCGGCGGAGAGGGCGCGCTCCAGGCGGCCCAGGCCTTCGGGGCTGGTGTCGATGTCGTCGTGACCCAGGGCCATATAGCGCTTGGCGACCTCCTCTCGAACGCTGCGGCTGAGGATGATCTGGATCTGGGTGCGGGCGCGGTCGCGGCCCTCCATATAGCCGCCCTCGTCGCTCTTCCGAACCTCGTTGACGTCCATCTCCTGACCCGCGCGAGGCAGCAGCTGGATCACCGACACCGCCTGGTAGCGCTTCGTCGCCAGCAAGGATCCGACCAGCGTGGCCAGCAGCACCGCGCCCAGGAAACCGAAGAAGGTCCACCGCTGACGCCAGAGGACATCGACGACAGCGTCGAAGTCGATGGGGCCACCTGGGCCGCGAGAGGGGGGGGTGGGGGTCACAGAAGCTCCGGAAGGGCAAAGCGCATGATAGACAGAGGCGTGGCCGACATGCTTCCCAGCGGCGTCTTTACACTCAGCCTCGACTTCGAGCTGGTCTGGGGATCGCGCGACCTGGCGCCTGATCCCACCGAGCTGGTGCGCCAGTCCATCGTGACGCGGCAGGCCGTCTTCGGACCCCTGCTCGACAGCTTGCTTTCAACGGGCATACGGGCGACCTGGGCGACGGTGGGGCACCTGTTCCTGGACCGGGCCGAACCCGGCAACGGCCCGCTGCACTCCGATCTTGAGCCTCCCCACCACGCCTGGCACCCGCGCCCGTGGTTCGAAGGCGTCCCGGCGGGCACTGAGTCCAGCGAGCCCGCCTGGTACGGGCGCAGCCTCGTGCAGCGGCTGGTCGCGGCAGGGCAGGAGGTGGGCAGCCACAGCTTCAGCCACCCGATATTCGGGGATGAAGGCTGCAGCCGCCAGGCCGCCGACCAGGACCTCGCCCGCTGCGTGGCCGAGGCCCGCAAGCTGGGCATCGCCCTGCGCAGCTTCGTCTTTCCCCGAAACCAACCCGGCCATGTGGACCTGCTGGCCCGCCACGGCTTTCGCTGCTGGCGCCCGCCCGAGCCCAGCTCCCTGGCGCGCCTGCCCAAGTCGGTCGGCCGCTTGGGCCACCTGGCGCAGGTCGCCCTCGCGCGCACCCCCCCCACGGTGCTGCCCACCCGCGACGCGCATGGCTTGTGGTGCGTGCCCGGGTCTGCCGTCTTCCTGCCCACCCACGGCGTGCGACGGCTGATCCCGATGCGCCAGCGGGTGGCCCGCTGCATCCGGGGCATCGACGCGGCCGCCGCGCAGCGGCGCATCTTCCACCTCTACACCCACCCCATCAACCTCGCAGATCGCCCAGAGGCCTGCCTTTCGGCCTTCCAGGAGATCTTCGAGCACGCCGCCCGCCTTCGGGACGCAGGCCGTCTCGACATCTTGTCCATGGACGAGGTGGCCGACCGGGCAGAGGCCGCCGCGGGCTGAGTGCGCCCTCAAGATCCGGGCTTCATCAGCACCGTCTGAACGGTCTTGACCAGGATGATGGCATAGAGCAGCGGGTTGAGCTCTTGAGTTGCGTAGAGGTCATAACAGAGCTTCTCTGCCGCATCCTCTTCGCTCGCGCCATAGCGGTACCGCACCTGGGCCCAGCCCGTGACCCCCGGCTTGACGGCGAAGCGCAGGCCATAGAAGGGGATCTTCTCTTTGAGCTGGTCCACGAAGGGCTGGCGCTCGGGGCGGGGACCCACCATGGACATATCCCCCCGCAACACATTGAAGAACTGGGGCAGCTCGTCGATTCGACTGCGCCGCAAGAAGCGGCCCACCCGGGTGACCCGGGGGTCGGCCGGGCCTTGGGACCACACCGCGCCGGTGCGGGCCTCCGCATCCACGCCCATCGTGCGCAGCTTGACGATGGTGAAAGGGCGCTCGTTGAGGCCCACGCGCTCCTGCAAGAAGAGGGCGGGGCCCGGCGTCTCCAGGCGCACGGCGATGCCGGCGAGCAGGATGATGGGGGCCGAGAGCAGCAGACCCACCGCGGAGATCAGCACATCCGCGATGCGCAACAAGGCGGCGTCGATGGGTCGGGTGCCCGAGAAGTCCGGGCCGAAGATGAGCGAGGTGTCCGACAGGTGGAAGATGGGCACCTTGCCGGTCATGCGCTTGTAGACGCTGCGCATGTCTTCGATGCGCACGCCAGCAGCCTTGCATTCCAGCAGCTGGCGGGTCAACTCGGCCCCCATGCCGCTGCGCATGGCCACGATGATGCAGCCGATGCGACGCTCCTTCACCCGCTCCACCAGGTGGCCACCGGCCCCGATGATGGGCAGGCCTGACAGCGTGTCGTCGCGCTCCTCTTCAGTGAAAGCGTTGTCGATGAAGCCAACCAGGCGGTAGACCTCGCGGCGCTCCACATCGGCGGCGATGGCGTCGGCGATCAGTTGGCCCGCCGCGTCTGCACCCAAGATAAGCGTGCGCAAGCGCACCTCCAGCCTCGGCCGCACCGTGCACATGGCCAGGCGCCACAGGGTCAGGAAGAAGACGAAGGCGCCATTGGTGAGCAGGGTGATGCCGCGCCCCCACCACCAGTTGGGAAAGGCGTAGAAGACGACCATCTGGCAGAGGGTGGCCACGGCCACGCCGGACCAGAGGCGCAGGAGCTGGCGGCCCTGGCGGAAGTCCCGGCTGGGTTCATAGGCCTCCACCACATAGAGGCAGAGCAGGTTGGCCAGGAGGAAGAAGGTGCTGGCCCCGGTGGACTCCTGCAGCAGCCCCAGCAGCTTGACCTCGTGCATGGGCACGCGAAAGCGAATGGCATAGGCGACCGCGATGGAGATCAGCGCGATCACGAGGTCGCCGGTCAGGTAGAGCATCGCGCGACGCTCCACGGGGATGCCGAAGGGCTTCATCGGGCCCCTCCAAGGGCGGGCGCTCGCGCCGCCCAGGCGGGCGCGGCGGCGAGCAGCTCGTTGTAGACTTGGGCGGTCGCATCCAACATGCGTGCGACGGTGAAATGGGCTTCAAAGTCGGCCCGCCCAGCCGCCCCCATGGCCACGCGCAACGCGGGATCGGTCAGCAGGCGGTGCAGGGACTGGCGCAAGGCGGGCTGGTCATCCCGGTCCACCAGGAGGCCCGTTACCTCCGGCCGCACGGCCTCGGCCACCCCCCCCACTCTCGACGCGATCACCGGCAAGCCGGCGCGCATGCCCTCCAAAATGGAGAGGGGGAAGCCCTCCTGGCGGGAGACCAACACAAAGATCTGGGCCTGGGCGAGCAGGGCCGGCACGTCTCTGCGCTCTCCCAGCAGCCGCACCCGGTCTGCGAGGCCCAGCCGGGCGATCTCGGCCTCGACGGCGGGGCGCTCGGGGCCATCGCCGATCAGCCAAAGAGAATAGGGCGCTTCCACCTGCGCTATCGCGCGCAGGAGCAGGCCGTGGTCCTTGGGGGCGGCCATGCGGGCGACCATGGCGACGACAGGGGGGTCGCCACCCTGCACCTGCGCGCGGGCGCCACCCTCGGGCACCCCATTGTGCACGATGCGCACCTGGGCGTCCCGGGCCACACGCCAGCGCATCCCCACCTCGCGGTCGGCCGCAGAGACCACGATGAAGCGATCGGTCAGGCGCCCGGCCGCAGCTTCGACCGGTATCGCCCAGCCCTTGCGCGACCAGGGGATGCCGTCGGAGAAGGACCAGGCGTGGGCCGTATGAATCACCGGCACGCCCATGCTGCGGGCAGCGAGACGGCCCAGCAGCCCTGCCTTGGTGCTGTGGGTGTGCACCAGGGCCGGCCGCAGCTGGCGGATCAGCGCGCGCAAGGACCGCAAGGCCACCAGATCGCTGCCCGCCGCCACCTCGCGCTGCAGGCCGGCGATGGGAAAGACCCGAATGCCTGCGGCTGTCAGGGCCTCGGTCAGAAAGCCCTCATCGCCCACGGCCACTGCGATGTCGTAGCGACTGGCCAGGCCCAGCACGAGGTCGCGGACGTGGACCTGGGCCCCCCCGGGCTCGCTGCGGGTGATCACCACCAGCACCCGCGGCCGCCCCGACACCGCATTGGTCGTCGCGGGCCGCGGGAGGGGCGATGGGGGGGGGCGGGCGATCAAGCGGGCTCCTGGGGTATCGGCCGAACCGCCGGCTGGGTGGACCGAATGAGGGTAGCCTCCCCCCCACTGAATCCGATCGCGGACCGGCTGCTCAACCTGTGGCGGGGATCGGCTTTTTGCTCCAGAACATGAGCCGCATTCCGAAGCGGCAGCCGGAGGCCGAAGCCATGACCCGAGCCAAAGAAGCAGACTTCGATGCGGTGAGCCCCGCGGAGCGCGTGCGCGCCTGGCGACGGGCGGCGCCGGGCTTCTTGCAGCGCCAGGCCAAGACCGCGCGCCAGCTTCGGCACGGCTGGGCCCACAGCCGCCAGGTGGGCTTCGTCTTCGGTTGCCAGCGTTCGGGCACCAAGATGGTGATGCGGGTGCTGGACCGCAGCCCCGACATCCGCATCTTTCACGAGAACCATGCCTCCGCCTTTCAGGACTTCCAGCTGCGGTCGGACCGCACGATCCGTGCCCTGGTCGCCCTCAATCCCGCGCCGGTGCAGGTCTTCAAGCCGATCTGCGACAGCCAGGAGGCCGACCGCCTGCTGGCGCGCTTTCCCCGGGTAAGGGGCGCGTGGGTCTACCGCCACTTCGACGACGTGGCGAACTCCGCCGTGGCCAAGTGGGGTGAGCACCAGCGCGATCTGGTGGAGGCATTGGTGAAGGGCGACGCGGAGCGCTGGGGCTGGCGCACCGCGCGCATCCCCGAGTCGGTGCGGGCCGACCTGCGGGCCGTCTACCGCGCCGATCTCAGCCCTGCCGAGGGCGCGATGTTGTTCTGGTTCGCCCGCAATTCCTTCTTCTTCGAGCTGGGCCTCGACCAGCACCCGCGCATGACGCTGGTGCGCTACGCCGACCTGGTTCAGCAGCCCGAATCTGCCTTTGACGCGCTCTTTTCCCACCTGGGCGCCGACTTCTCCCCCGACTTCATCGACAAGGTGCGGGCCGACTCGATCGGCCGCAGCGACCCCCCGCAGGCCAGCCCCCAGATCCGCGCCCTGTGCCAGTCCTTGATGGATCGACTGGACGCCTGGACCCCCGCAGACCGGCCCGCCGGCGACCTGTCCTCCTTGCTGATGCTCATCGACACCCTGGGGACGGGCGGGGCCGAGCGCTATGCCGTGACCGTCTGCAACTGGCTGGACGCGCAGGGGGTGGCGGTCACCATCGCGTCGTCGGGCGGAGAGCAGGTGCCCGATCTCGCGCCAGGCGTGCAGCATGTGGAGCTGCCCCTGCGCCAGGTGCGCGGCGGAGCGCTGCCCCGAGCCGCCCGCAGCGTGCGGGCGCTCATCGACCAGACCCAGCCCGACGCCATCGTGAGCAATTCCCTGGCGGTGACCCTGATCGCCCGCGCGGCCCAGCTGGGCCGGGCCGTGCCGGTGGTGAATGTGGCCCATGGCTGGCCCGAGGACCGCTACCGCCAGGTGGCCCCACTGATGCGGGCGGCCACCCGCGTCGTCGCCGTGAGCCCCGACGTCAAGCGCAAGCTGGTGGCGGCGGGCCTGCCGCAAGACCGCTGCGCAGTCGTCTTCAACGGGGTGGACTGCAGCAACCTGGGCCGCCGCAGCGACCCCCAACGCGCCCACGCCCGACAGGTGATGGGGGCAGGATCGGGCGAGATCCTGGTGGCGGTCGTTGGGCGACTGGAGGCCCAGAAGGCCCATCAAAACGTCATCTTTGTCGCAGAATCAACCCGCGAGAGCCATCCGTCTCTGCGTTTCGCCATCGTGGGGGACGGCAGCCGGGAGGCCGCGCTGGCCGCCTTGATCGCCGAGCGAGGCGTGGCCGATCGGGTGCGACTGGTGGGCCTGCGCTCCGATGTGGCCGACCTGCTGGGCTCGGCCGATCTCTACCTGAATTGCTCGGATTGGGAGGGCATGCCCCTGACCACCATCGAGGCCATGGCCTCGGGGCTGCCGGTGGTGGCCACCCGCACCGAAGGCAGCGCCCAGCTGCTGAATGATGCCTCGGGCATCGTGGTGCCGGTGGGCGATGCCGAAGCCATGGCCCAGGCACTTGGCCGTCTGGCCGAGGACGCCGACCTGCGCCAGCGCATGGGGGCCGCCGCCCGCCAGCGGGCCCTGCGCGACTTCAGCCACGACCGCATGGTGCGCGAGCTGGTCGCGGTGATCGCGGATGCCCGGCGGGCCTGACCGGCTCCGCCTCCCTGTCCACCCCAACCCTGACGGCCCGTTGCCATGAGCGAAGAGTCCTTGACCGAGCCAAAGCACAGCCGCCCGCCACCCCCCTCGCCCCTGCGGGCGCGGCTGCGGGCCGGGGTCGCCGCCCTGGCGGAGCTGGCCGAAGCAGCCACGGCCCTTTGCCCTGGGGGCGGCCTGCCGCCTTGGCTCCGGCCCGTCCTGGCCAAGCTCGGGCCCGACGCCCTGCGCGTGGTGACCGTCCGCCGGGGCGACCGGGTGGTGGGCCTCTGGCTGCTGGAGCTGCAGCGGATCGGGCCCCTGCGGGTGGCCTGTCGGGTGGGCTGCGGCCTGCTGCCCTATGATGGCCTGCGCCTGGATCCGCACGAGGACCCCATCCCCATCGTCCAGGCTGCCTGGCAGGCCGTGGTGGAGGCCCGCTTCGCCGACCTCATCCGGCTGGAGGCCCTGCCCGAAGGCGACCCCCTGCTGGCCCTGCCCGAGCTGGCCGCCGCCCTGCGCCCCGCCGACCGGGCCAGCGTGGTGGACCTGGCGCCCTACCCCACGGCGGCGGCCTACCTGGCCTCGCGCAGCAAGAACCGCCGCCGCAGCCTGCGGCGGCGCCGGGATCAGATGGCGGACTTCGGCACCGTAGAGGTCTGCGTGCTCACCGACCCGGCGGCGCGCCGACAGGCCATGGCCGACGCCTTGGACCTCAAGGCCCGCTGGCTGGTGGCCGAGGGCCGGCTGGGCCTCAGCCTGTCCGAGGGTCGCCTGCAGTCCACCCTGCTCGCCCTGGCCGAGGACCCCGCCACCATCGACACGGTGCCCATCCTCTGCCTGCGCCTGAACGGGCGGCTGGCCGCCGTCGAGGTGGGCCTGGTGGAGGGCGGCGCCTGCTTGTCCTACCTGGGCGCCTACGAGCCGGACTTCGCGCGCCTGGGGGTGGGCGCCGCGCTCACGCTGGAGACCATCGGCTGGTGCATCGAGCGGGGGCTCCGCAGCTATGACCTCTTGCCCCCGGCCACCGACTTCAAGTCCGACTGGGCGGACCGGCACCCCACCGTACTGCGTGGGCTGGTGCCCCTCAGCCGCCGCGGGCGCCTGGCGGCACCCCTCATGACAAACGGATATACAGCCGCAAAGCATCGCTTTGAAGCACTTTCCCCACCCACCAAAGACGCATTGAGGACGCTGGTGACCCGCCTGCGGCGCTGAGCTCCCCGCCCCTGTTGGCGCGTCGCTCAGCCCCGGGAACGCAGGGTCAGGCTGCCGTCCAGGTTGATGGCCTGCAGCACGGCCTTGAAGGGCCGCGTCCACCCCGCCTTGCGACGCAACCGCAGGCTTCTTGGGCAGGCCGGACTCAGGTGGAAGAAGTCATCGTCCGGGGTCCAACCCGGGGCATCGATCGACAGCCACTGCAGAAAGGCGTCCGCAGAGAGGCAGACTTCGACCGTGTCTTCATCCAGGGACGCGACCTCGCCCCGCAGACCCGCGTCGCTGTGTTGGGACAGGCTGAATCCGGCTGGAAAGAGCGCGTCCTGGTGCAACACAGGGCCCTCGGGGCTGGCCCGAAGGCGCACCAGCACCACATCCTGGCGGGGAGGTCCGAAGCGGTAGGCATAAGCCGGGTCGCAGAAGTGCCCCAGCAGGCCCTCTACGGTGAGCCGTGCGCTCCCCCAGGCAGGCACCGACACCGGCCCGGAGTGCTGGCCCACCTTGTGTCGGGCCTTGCTCAGCAGCTCCAGCTCCAACCAGGCGGAGAGCGGCGCGGGGGCCTCGTTGTGGAGGTGGATGGCCACCCCGTCCAGGCCCTCGTCGGTGAGCAGCGCAGCCTGGGGCGCCCAGGCCCGTCGCAGCGCCCACAAGGCCGCCTTGGGTCGGCCAAAGCTGTCGATCAACCCCCAGCCTGCGCCCGGCCGCAGATCCTTGAGAAACCAGACCAGGGCGCCGCCGCAGCCGCTACCCGCCCGGCGCCACTCTGCGAAGACCCGCAGCATCAGCTCGCCGGTGAGCACCCGGGACAAGGCGAGGTAGCGCTCGGGATCGACGCTGCGCAGGGCCACCGGATCTGCACCGAAGTGCTCGCGAAGGTAGTGGTCGCGCACATCTTCGAAGTCCCACCCCGCAGAGGGGTCCCGGGGCACGCCGCGCTTCCATTCGGGGCTGTGGGGCGCTGGCCGGCTGCCCCCGCCGGTCGCCCGCACCGTCTCTGCATCGGGTATATTCGAAAAGCCCAGGCATTCGGGGCTGAAGCGCACCCCCGCCCGGCGCACATCGGCCAAGGGCCGCCGGTAGGCGCCCACCCCATAGTAGTGGCAGAGACCGCTGCCGGTGTGAAAGGGCAGGTCGCCCTCCCAGGGGGTGGACGGAAACCAGGGCAGATCGGGCAAGGACTCGGCCACCCAGGCGGGCAGCTGCTCCTCGAAGAAGGGTCCGGCCCAGGCCTCGCGCGGCAGCCCCAACATGGCCGCCTGTTGGGCGATCTCGCTGCCGCCGCACAGGAGGGCCACACAGGGGTGGGCGGCCAGGCGGGCGGTCTGCTGGCGCAGCTCGGCCTGGACCTCGGCCACGAAGTCGGCGTCCCCCACCGGCAGGTCCAGGTTGGCAAAGGGCAGGTCCTGCCAGACCAGGATGCCCCGTGCATCACAGGCCGCCAGCAGCGCGTCGCTGGCCCAGGTCATGGTGCCGCCGATGCGGATCATGTTGAGGCCGGCGCTGGCAGCGAGATCCAGGGTGCGCTGCAGATCCTCGGGCCTGCCATCCAGGCTGGCGGGATCCTCGGCCGTCCAGCAGGCACCCCGGCAGAAGACGGCACGGCCATTCACCCTTAGCTGAACCTGTCCGCCGCTGCGGTCCAACACAAGGCTTCGAAAACCCAACATGCCGCAATCGACCACCCGCAGCCCGGCGGTGCAGACCAGCTCCAGACGGCAGGGGTGCAGGGCCTGCGCCCCCTGGCCCAGCGGCCACCACAAGGCGGCGCCGGGCAGGGGCGCGTCCAGGCTGAGGATGAAGTCACCGGCCTCGTCTTCGTGGATATCCACCGCGAGGGAGCACCCCGCCACCACCACGGTCGCGCCCTCCAGGCGCTGACCCGGACCCGGGTGCAGCCGCGCGTGCAGATGAAGCTGGGCCCGGCCCTGGGGGGCGGAGCCGCGCAGACGCAATGCAGACACGGAGAGGGCGGCGCTGCGGGTCAACACCACGTCCCGCCAGGGGCCGATGGCCGGCAGCGCGGGCATCCAGGCCGTGGCCCGCCCCAGCAGGCTGGTTCGAAACCAACGCAGATCCTGGTTGCTGACCAGCGCCGTCTTCCAGCGCGGCCGCGGGCGACGGCCGGCCAGGGCCGCGTCCAGTGACCGAAAGACGATGTCCACGCGGTTCTGCGCGTGCAGCCGCCCGGTCACCTCGAAGCGATGACTCCGAAACATATTCTGGCTGCTGCCCAAAGGCGCACCGTTGAGCCAGACCTCGGCCAGGGTGGCCAGGCCCTCAAAGACCAGGTGAAGCTGCTCGCCCGGACCCGCGGCCCGGGCGGGAACTCACAGCGGTACCACCAGTCGTGGGCGTCGATTGGGGGTCATCGAGGGCCAGACCCAGGGCCGCGGCCACGGTGCCGGGCACCGCCGCGGGCAGCCAGGCGCCGGGCAGCGCGTCGAGGGCCTGGGGTCGGCTGCCGCGCCCGCTGGGGCCTCGCGCAGGGTCCAGGCCCCCATCGGACAGCGAGTCTGCAGGGGCGTCACGGCGGGGGCCTCCAAGGTGGTCTCAGCCAAAGTGTCGGTTCAGCGCAGCCATCGCAGCATCATAGCGCAGGGCCAGCGCGTCGAAGGGCCCAAGGTCGAGCGGCCGGCGGCGCATCATGGCCCGCGCGAGCTGGAATTGCAGGGCCTTGGTGGACCGGGACAGCTCATCGAGGGCCAGGGTGGGCTCGGCGAGATCCTGCACCCCCCCGGCGCTCAGCCATTGCAGCCAGCTCACGCATAGCTCGGAGCAGGCGCCGAATTGCCGCAGCGTCGCAAAGGAGTAGGCGTGAAAGCTGTCCATATCCCCGACCATCAGGTCGTCGAGATCCCCTTGCACCTTGTGTTGGAAGCGGCGGTAGGGGTTGACGAGGGGCAGGCGGCGCAGGTGCGCACGCAGCAGGCCCACCGAAGCCTCTACCAGGGCGGGCCCCTCCAGCGGCGCCGCGCGGGGCAGGGGCTTGAGGAATTCCACATAGGGCGGGAGCATGCGGTCATGCGCCAGCCCATTGATCTGGAAGAGGGCGTCGAAGTCCTCCCCTTCCACCCGGTGGTAGCCCTGGTTGTGGAAGTAGCCCATGCGACGGGCCGCACGGTCGATCTCGTTGACGGCAACCGTTGACTTGACGTGGGCCAGGCCATAGGCCGCGCCTGCGGTGTCGGGCAAATAGAAGGAGTCCAACTCTATCAGAAGGGGCCGGCCCGCAGCCACATGCTCCTCGACATGCTCCACCAGGGGCTTCCAGATGGCCAGCTCGCAGGTGGACAGCGCATAGAGGGTCTCCACATCCCCCGGTGGCGGCTTGAAGAAGGTCCACTGGTCCAGCTCGAGATCGAGGTCCAGGGTGAAGGCCATCAGGGCCAGGGGCTCGTGGCCCAGCGCATGCAGCAGCTCGATGACCACGTCTGTATAACAATTGGTCTCGGCCCAGATGCGATCGCCCTGGTGCACCGCGTGACGGGTGTAGGTCTCGGGTTGGATATTCAGGATCTTCGGCATGCAGCGCCCGCGCGGTTCAGGAGAGGGACAGGCGCTGGCGCACCGTCTCGGGCCAGGAGGCGGTGTCCAGGCCATGGGTCTTGAACAGCGCCAGGGCCACCCGCTCCAGACCAAAGCCCACACAAGCGGTGTGGGCGGGCTGGCCGTCCGCGCTGAGGATGTCGAAGGCCAGGCCGAAGTAGTCCCGGTGGTAGTTGCAGGAGGCCACCGCGGTGGGCTTCTCCGTCGAGGTGATGGGCACCACCAGCTCGTATTTGAGGGCCTGCTCCCGCTGGCTGGCCTTGGCCATGCGTCCGCCCCGGCCAAAGAAGGGGTCGTTGGCCACCACCAGCTCCGCATCCAGGCCCACGGTCTGCAGCAGGTCGCGGGCGCGCTGCATCCAGCTGTCGCGATGGGCGGTCGCCTGGTCCTCAGTACCCAGCCGCACATATTCCCGTTGGCGGAAGATCTGCATTCGAGCCGGATCATCGGAAGGTTCGTGTCGGAAGACCCAACCCACCAGCTCATAGAGGCTGCCCTGGGCCGGCAGGGTGCCCTTGAGCCCGGGATAGAGGGGGTAGCAGGCCGCAGGCACCAGCATGGAGTCGGCGGGGGTGAGATCGCGGGTCCAGTCCTCTTCGGCCCGGTTCTCGAATTTCCGCACCAGCTCGCGGTGCTCCTTCTCGCCACCGGTGAAGGAGTGCACAGAGCCGATCAGATCCGGGAAGTTGTGGATATGGCTGATGCTGCAATAATGGGCGCGGTTGAAGATGGGGGGGAAGTGCACCTCGATCGCGCCATCGCCCTGCCCTTCCGCCCGCACCAGCGCCTGAAAGCGCGTGATCACGCCTTCGAAGTCACCTCCCCGGCCAAAGAGCCCGGGCACGCCCAGCGGGATGAGGTGCCCCGCACCCACCAGATCCTGGGTATAGCGGGCGCGAGGGTCCAATCCGTCTTGAACACACATGGGATCAACCCTCCCTTGCGACGATTTGCATCGTCGAAGTCTGGCCCAGGATTCGGTCGTTGTTGACCATCAGGGCGGCGCCATGGGCGTCCCGCAGGTGCCGGCCCAAGCTGTGCGGGCTGTCGTTGCGGTAGCCTTCAATGCCACAAATCAGCATCGCCTTGCCCACGATGTCCACGATGAGCTGCGAGGCGGTGACCTTGAGATTGCTGACCCGGATGGCGAAGCCGAAATCCGACGGAAAGCTGCCGCAGCCCGCGTGTTCCAGCCGCGCCCGGTAGTCCGTTGCCGTGGCCAGCCAGTTGTTGCGCATGGAGAAGAGCACCGTGTCGACCTCGGCCAGGCGCAAGGCGGCGGGCGGCGGGATGCCCGGCGTCTTGCGCGCCTGGCGCCGCACCACCGCGCGGGCGTGGCTGACGGCGTCGGCGGCGAGACCCGTCCAAAGGGCGGCCCAGACCACATGAGAGAAGGGGTGCATGGTCTGGCTGTGGATGTCGGCGTAGGGCCTGGGCAGGATCTGCGCAGCATCGCCGCTGCTGGACAAGGAGAAGCCCAGGCTGCGGGTGCCGCGGAAACCCAGCGTGTCCCAATCGCTCAGCGGCTCCAGGCTGCGGTCCCCCCGCAACACAAGCACCTGGGACTGGTCATTGGGCCCCGCGTCGGGAGCGCGCCGACAGGTCACCAGGATGGCGTCGGCCTCGACCCCATAGGAGATCACCGGCGCCCGCTTGTCCAGCTTGAAGCGCCCACCCTCGACCTCCACCGCGCAGGTGCTGGTCCGCACGTCGCCGCCGATGCCCAGCTCGGTGGTGGCCGAAGCCAACAGAAGCTGTTCGTCGCTGATGCGACGGGCGAAGGCCTGGAAATAGGGCGAAGCCAAGGCGTGGTGCACAATGCAGCCCACCTGGATCTGGTGCATGGCAAAGACCATGGCGGTGGAGCCGCAATAGCCTCCCAGGACCTCGCAGATGCGGGCCAGTTCGACGATGTCGAGGCCCATGCCACCGTATTCGGTGGGCACATAGGCGCTCAGCAGGCGGGCCTCGCGCAGGGCCGCGAAAGCTTCATCGGGGAAGCGTGCCTGGGCGTCCACCGCGGCGGCGGCCGGCGCGATCACCCTCCGCCCCAGGGCGTGCACCTCGGCGAGAAGCTCGATCAGCCGCTGGCTATCAGTTCGAAACGTCAAGTCATCCATGGGGCGCGCTCCAGCGGGGGACGGGATCAGCCCGACAGCTCTTCAATGGCTTCGGCGATCGATGCGACGCTCTCGAAGGTGCGTCGGCTGAGCATATGCTCCGGAAACTCGACGTCGAAGTGCTCTTCGAGGGCGAGCATCAGGTGCACCGTGGTCAGCGAGGTGAGGCCGGACGCGTAGAGATCCGTGTCTGCGGTGACGGACTCGGGGGGAACGGGGAGGCGCGCATGCTGCAGCACGAGGTCTCGAACCTGGTCCACGGACATCAGGGCTCCTGGATGGAACGGGGAGAATCAGAGGGGGATGAAGCCTGCTTCGGGTCTACCCCCCCCTGAATCAAGGCGATCACGCGGGAATGAGACCAGAGGGGGCGCAGGGTGTGGTCGACACCGGGCACGATGGTGAGCGACGGCCGCCGATCGGCACGCACCTGGCGGTGCAGGTAGTCGATGCTGGGGTCGCCCTCGCTGCTGACCAGGTGCAGGTCGCAGCCGCTGTCCATCACAGCGCAGAGCAGGCGCTCCACATCCGATACGGCGGCCTCTCCCCGCGCGCGGGCGACCAGGGACCGGGCTTCGACCAGGCCCTTCTTGCCGATGGCCCGGGCCAGGGCCACCGCGCTGATGCGCCCGGTCAACAGGCGCCGCCAGCGGCGGCCGTTGAAGAGGCTGGCCCGGATGTGGGCGGTCATGCTGGAGGCCCGGGCGTCCTCATCCCAGACGAAGACCAGGCCATTGAAGAGCAAAGCGCGGCGCACCGGCCGCTCGGCGGCGAGGCGGGCCCCCAAGAAGGCCCCCGAACAGAGGCCCACCACGTCCACGCTGCCCGCGCCCAGGTCTTGCAGCGCGTCATGGGCCAGGCGCGCGTCGTGCACCGGGGCCTCGCTATACATGGCCTCGAGGTCGGCGTGGGGTTCGACGGCCCCATCGGAGTCGCCGACATCCCGCATGTCGAAGCGCAAGGAGGGCCGGCCCTCGGCGGCCAGGGCACGGGCGGCCTCGGTCCACAGGCGGTTGGGGCCGCTGCGCCGGATGCCGCCCGCGTTCAAAAACAAAGTCCAAGCATGATCTTCTTGAATGCCACCCGGGGGGATGCACAGGATCCCCGACAGCTCGCCTGCGCCGCCGACCGCCCGCCAGGGGCGCTCGGTGCAGCCCCCCGGCAGCAGCAGCTGGGGGGCTGCAGGCGGGGCTGAGAGGTGCAGGCCCGGCCGGGCCGGCTCGTCAAAGAAGGCGTGGATTGCGGCGCCGACCTCGGGCAGCAGCACCGACTGGTAGGGGTTCTCCAGCAGGGGCCCGATGCCGCCCAGCTCCGCGACCTCGACCGCCGTGTCTGCACCGGCGAAGGCCTGTACCAGGCCCACAGGCGGCGCGCTGCCCTCGCGGGGGATCAGCAGCACGCGGCGCAGACGCGCCTGGGCGGCCAGGGCGGCGGCCTCCATCCGGCCGAGGTCGGCCACCGTCTGCGGCCCGAAGTAGAAGCCGCCTGCCTCCACCGCGCCCTCTGGCAAGGGCGGGCGGTCGGCCGGGGTCTCTCCGAAGACGGCCTCGGCCATCTTGTGAAAGGCCTTCTCGCCCCGCAGGTAGTGGCGACCGCTGACCGGCAGGCCCCAGGCCACCAGGCTGTCGATGCCGCTGAGGCCCAGACCCAGCAAGGCGCCGGCGCGAACACCGATCACCCCCACCTTGGGCAGGCCCCGCTGCTGAAGAGACCGGGCCGCGTCCGAGGCGGCGCCCAGCCAGCGGTCCACCAGCCCCGCCTCTCGCGCGCTGGCACCGGAATCGCCCAGCCCCGGCCAATCCAGGCGCAGCACGAGGTGACCCGCGCGGGCCAGGGCGTCGGCCAGATGGCGCAAGGAGCGGTAGGCCGAGGTGTCCTCATAGCCCAGGGGTGGCAGCAGCAGCAGGCCCGTAGGCCGCAGGGCGCCCCTTGCGGGGCGATGCTCCACAATAAAGGCGCCATCGATGTAGTAGCGGGAACGCTCCACGGAGGAGCCGACCCCGCCCGCGGCATCGGTCATCGAATCATCCAGCCAGGACCTGGGAGCGGCGCAGCTGCCAGCTCCGGAGAGGATACGGACCTGCGGCAACTATCCTGAGGCCCGGCGGGCACGGCGGCCCCCTTCCGCGGGCCGGGAGAGCGAAAATGCGTATCCTCTACGGCGTCGTGGGTGAAGGCATGGGCCACGCCACCCGCAGCCGGGTTGTGTTGGAGCACCTGCTCCAGGCTGGCCATCAGCTGCATGTCGTGGTGAGCGGGCGGGCCCACAGCTTCCTGACCTCGGCCTTTCAGGATCGCCAGGGCTATGGGCCCGGGCGGATTGAAATCACCGAGATTGCCGGCTTGCACCTGGTCTATGACGAACGCGGCGTGGACAAGAGCGCGTCGTTGTGGTCCAACCTGGGCAATGCGCCCGAGGGCATCGCCAAGAACCTCGCAGCCTATGGCGCGGTGGCGCGGCGCCTGCATCCGGACCTGGTGATCAGCGATTTCGAGAGCTGGGCCTATCTCTTCGCCCGCAACCACGATCTGCCCGTCATCAGCATCGACAATATGCAGGTGATCAACCGCTGCCGGCACAGCCCCGACCTCAAGGCGGGGCGGGGCGGGTTGCCCGCCCTGGACTACCGGATCGCCAAGCTGAGCGTGAAGGCCAAGGTGCCGGGGGCCTACCACTACTTGATCAGCTCCTTCTTCTTTCCACCGGTGCGCAAGGCGCGCACCACGCTGGTGCCGCCCATCCTGCGCCCCGAGCTGCTCGCAGCCCGGCGCGAGCCCGGCGACCACCTGCTGGTCTACCAGACGGCGGCCAACAACCAGGCCCTGCTGCCGCTGCTGGGCCGCCTGCCCCTGCCCTGCCGGGTCTATGGCATGGGTACCGACCGGCCCGATGGCCTGGCCGAATCCGTGTCCTTGCGGCCCTTCTCGCAGCAGGGCTTCATCGACGACCTGCGCACGGCCCGGGGCGTCGTCGCGGGGGGCGGCTTCTCGTTGATGGGCGAGGCCGTGCACCTGCAGGTGCCCTTGCTCGCCATCCCCCTTCGCAAGCAGTTCGAACAAGAGCTGAACGCCCGCTACCTGGACCGCCTGGGCTACGGCCGCTTCAACACCGAACCCACCGAAGATGCGCTGATAGACTTCATCTCCGAGCTGGACACCCTCAGCGAGGGCCTGGCAGCCTACCGCCCGCGGGACAACAGCATGCTCTTTGGTTGCCTGGATGAGCTGCTGGGCCGGGTGGCGCTGGGCGAGCCGCCCCCCGAGGCCCTGGACCACCCCAACCTGGGCGACCGGCTGAGCAGCCGCATCGCCGCCCGCCTGGGCGAGAACGCGCTGGGCGACGAGGAGGACGAGGTGGTAGGGGAGGACGGGGGCGACGGGGACCGCGCGGGGACGCCCGGGCGCTGAACGAAGCCGTCAGTGCGTGGCCATGCTGTCCGGAAGACGCACCACATCTACATACTCATCGAGCAGATCGAAGATCCGCTCATAGCCCGGCCCCGCATCCCGCTTGGTGATGTAGCCAGCGGCCCGCAGGCGATAGGCCTCGGCGACGTCCTCTTCGAGATCGGAGGTGGTGAGCACAAAGACGGGCGCCACGCACAAGGCGCTGTCGCGGTGGATCTCAGCCAACAGCTCCAGGCCGCTCATGCCGGGCATGCGCAGGTCGAGGAGCAGCACGGTGCCGTGGGGCAGCGTGGCCGTGCGCAGGTGCTCCAGCGCGGCGCGCGCGTTGGGCAAGGACAAGAAGCCGTAGCGGTCGCCGCGACGGAGGGCACCGCGACGCACAAGTTCGACGTCCACGTCATTGTCGTCGATCATCACGATGTGGTTTTCGGGCATGTCGCGCTGCATGGTGGGGCTCATTCCGAGTCCTCCTGCGGGTCTTCAAGCAGGGGGAAGGTCAGCGTGAAGGTCGCCCCCCGCCCGGGTAGGCTGTGCACGTCGATCTCACCTCCGGCGTCGCTGACCAGCTTCCAGCAGGTGCTCAGGCCGATGCCGGTCCCGCCGCGATCCCCCCGGGTGGTGTAGAAGGGCTCGAAGATCCGAGAGCGCACCTCGAGGGTCATGCCCGGCCCGTCGTCGGTGACGACCACCCGGATCGCGGGCCCGCGGGGGAGATCGCGCAGAAGGTCCACGCTGATGCCGATGCGCCCGGGACCGGACAAGGCCGCGTTTGCGTTGGCGACGAGGTTGGTGAAGACCCGCTCCAAGGACAAGGGGTCGATGGCCGCGCGAAGGGGGCCCTCGGCCACCTCGAGCAGCAGCTCTTGTCCCGCACTGAGCAGCTTGCGCAGCATGGGCTCCAATGCGTAGAGGACGGCCGCCACATCGCAGTCTGCGCGGTTGACAGAGCTGCGCGGGGCCAGGGTCAGCAGCTGCCGGGTGAGGGCGCTGGCCCGCGATGCCGCCGAGAGGATGAGGTCCGCGTCGCCGGGGTCGAGGCCGGCCTGTTCGAGGTCCATCCGCAGCAGCGAGGCGGCCCCCACGATGGCGGTGAGGATGTTGTTGTAGTCGTGGGCGACCGTCGCCGCGAGACGGCCGACGGCCTCCATCTTGAGGGCCACCCCCAAGCGCTGCTCCATGCGCCAGACCTCGCTGGTATCCAGCACCAGGACGAGCACCCGGCGCCCCCCCCCGCTCTCCTTGACCGGCTCCAGCCAGACCGAGAGCCGGTGATCGGCCAGGACGAGGTCTACCCGGGCGGGCGTCGCCTGCCGCAGGCTCTGCCGCGCTGCGCGCACCAGCGGGTGGTATTCCAAGCCCAGGGCCGAACGGTCGGCGATGGCGCGTTCGACCTCGGTGGCGAGGCGGGATCGCAGGGTGCCGTCAAAGCGGGCGCCCCCTTGCCAGGACAAGACGCGCGAATCGTCGAAGATGCCCACCAGCGCCGGCAACGCATGCAGCACCATGGACATCTGCTGCCGCTCTCGGCGCAGATTCGAGTTGGCCTGTTCCAAGGCAACGGCCCGATCCTGCAGGGCCTCGCGCTCACTGTCCAGCGCCCGACGCGACCGATCCCTCTCGATGGCATAGTCGATGGCCCGGCGGAGCTGTTCGCCATCCAGGCCGCCCTTGGACAGGTAGTCCATCGCGCCAGCCTTCATGGCCGCCACCGCGACACCCTCGTCGCCCTGTCCGGTCAAGAAGACCACCGGCGTGTCCCGAGAGACCTGGGCGGCCACATTCAGCCCGTCTGCGTCGGGCAGGTGGAAGTCCACCAGGGCGCAGTCCACCTTTGCGCGAGCCAACACCCGGCGCGCCGACGCAAAATCGGGCGCCTCGACCACCTGGCAGCTGCCCGAGAGCATGCGCCGCACCACCTCGCGGTCGACCGCGTTGTCTTCGATGACCAGCACACGGGGGGCTTCTGTTGGACCTTGCGTGTAGATGGGACTCATCGCCCGCCCTCTGCGATCCAGTAAACCGGCCAACGCACTTCGAAGCGGGCGCCTCGGCCTTCGGAGGAGACGCTGATTTGACCGCCGAGCCGTTCAACCGCCCGCTGCACGATGGCCAGCCCGATGCCGGTACCCGGCGCCGTCGTACCCAATCGGCAGAAGACATCGAAGATGCGGGCGTGGTGTTCGCGGGGGATGCCCGGGCCATCGTCGGTGACGCTGAGCACCAGCTGCGGTCCATCGACCTCTGCGGCCACCTGCAGGTGGCCACGGTCGCGATCGTGGTGCCGCCAGGCGTTGGCCACGAGGTTGCGCAGCACGGTCTCGAAGGGTGCGCGGGGGCCGGTGATCACCAGATCGGCATCAATCGCGACATCGACGGGGAAGGCGTCGGGCACCGCCGCGACGGTGATGGCGCGGCGCGCCGCCGCCAGGACGCCCACCGGTTCGGAGACATAGGGCGCCCGGGCCTCGCGGCTCCAGGCGAGCAGGTCCACCAGCAGATCGTCCATGCGGCGCACCCGCTGCACCATGGCGTGCAGGTGGCCACGGCTGTGGGCGGGCAGCAGATCCCCCACATCCTCCAGCAGAAAGCCCGCCAGATTCTCGACATCCCGCAGGGGCGCCCGCAAGTCGTGGCTGGCGGCATAGGCGAACTGGTCCAGCTGTGCGAAGGCCCGGTTGAGTTCGACCAGGCGGGTCTGCGTCAGCCGGCGCTGCTCTTCTTGTTCGGAGATGTCCCGAAAGAGCACGCAGAGGTGGCGTTCGGGCAACGGATAGCAGAAGACCTCGTAGTGCCGCTTCTCGTGCTCAGGGTCGGCGTATTCGATGCGCCAGCTGAGGGCCTCGCCCTCGGTGATCACCCGGCGATAGCGATCGGGGACCGGCGTGCTGTTGATTCCGGGGGTGGCATCCCCCAGGCGCATGCCGATGCGGCGCTGGGGATCCCGGCCGGTCACGCTGGCCACCGCCGCGTTGGCATCGATGAGCACCAGATCTTCGGGATCGCTGGCATCGGCCCACCGGTAGATTTGGCCCGCCAGTGGCATATCGGCGAAGACGCTGTGGTAACGCGCCAGGTCCGAGGCCTGGGGGCTGCCTTGGGACGGGACCACGGGGGCGCCGGCGATAGGGGGCGAACCGACATCGGGCTCACCCCAACCCAAGGACCCTTGGAGATCCTGGAAGGAGTCGGGCTTTGGCGGGCTCATGTCGCTGCCGGCAATGCGAGGCTGACTATGGCCCCTTGTCGCAGCAACCGCAGCGCCGGGTTCGAAGAAGATGCAGGTCTAAGGCCGATGGATACAGTATTCAAGACGGGCTCCGGCTCAGGTGGGGAAAACAAGCACCTGAGCCATGAACACAGCCTACTGCAGCCCGAAGCGTGTCGGAAGCCCGCCACGAGCTTTGACAATCCGCGCCAAATTCTTACCATTAGGAAAGGCAGTCCGCGAAACTTCAGCGTGGAAGCCTGCGAATCTCCAGCAATAGGGTGGTGCCGCCCCAGCTGACCTCTGCGCCGGCCAGGCTGCGGCGGGCGGCGGCTTCGATGCGGGCGAGGCAGGCGGAGTCCAGCTGCGCCGCGAGCCGCTCCCGGTAGCCAGCGGGGCGCGGGGCAAACCAGCGGTCCAGCGTGCCCTCCGTGACCTGCAGCGCGTGGCGGGTGGGCAGCCGCCCAAGCTGCAGGCCGCGGTCCGGGGCGCCCAACAGCGCCTGCCAGGCCTCGGCCGTCCAGCGGGTGAGCGGGTCTTGCGGGTCGCTGTAGATCACGTCTTCGGCGTGGGCCCAGGCCGCGAGATCGGCAGGCGCCAGGGCATCTGGCGAGACCAGGGCGCTGATGCGTTGGGTGTCCCGGGCGAGGGTCTCGAGCAGCAGCAGGCGCCCCTCCGGCAAGAGCAAGGGCAGCAGCTCGGCGACCCAGGCCGCTGGATCGGCCGCCTGCGTGAGCCGGTCGCGCCCGAGGATGCGGTCGAAGCGCAGCCCCCCCACGGCCTCGGCCAGGGCTCCGGTGACCACCTGGGGCCGCTGCAGGGCCGGCAGGCGCTCGGCGAGGCCGCGCAGGCCGGCAACCTCGCCCGCTTCGGCCGCCCAGGCCCACACGCCGCCCTCGGGCACCTGGCGCAGGGCCTCCCAGGTCAACAGGCCCGTGCCCGGCTGCAGGTCCAGGACGAGGTGGTGGCGCTGCAGGCGGGCCGCAGCAAAGAGGGCGTCCCGCAAGCTGGCCAGGCGGGCCCCGGCTTGGGAGGCCGTGCGGTGCAGCCAGCGCTCCAAGCGGGGATCTTGGGGGCCCGTGCTGAGCTGCTCCACCGGCGCCAGCCCCGCGCCCTCCACCATGGCGGCCAGCTGCGCCTCTCGGCGCCGGGCCAGCTCCGGGCCCACCTGGCCCTCCCAACCCTGGGTGGAGGGCTGCCAGAAGACCCGCCCTCTCAGCGCGTCGGGCAGGTACTGCTGGGCCACCCAGTGGTCGCGGTAGGCATGCGGATAGAGGTAGCCCTCGCCGTGGCCAAAGCCCTCCTTGTCCCGGCTGCCGTCCTTGAGGTGCACCGGCACATCGCCGGCGCGCTCCTCGGCCACCGCGGCCAGGGCGTCGAAGAAGGCCATGGCGCTGTTGCTCTTGGGCGCCGCAGCCAGGTAGAGCGTGGCATGGGCGAGGTGGTAGCGGCCCTCGGGCAGGCCCACCCGGTCATAGGTGCTGGCGCAGGCCGAAACCAGGTCGATGGCGTGGGGGTCGGCCAGGCCGATGTCTTCACAAGCCAGGATGAGCAGCCGGCGAAAGATGAAGCGGGGGTCCTCGCCCGCATAGACCATGCGGGCCAGCCAATAGAGCGCCGCGTCGGGGTCGCTGCCCCGCACGGACTTGATGAAGGCGCTGATGGTGTCGAAGTGGGCGTCGCCCTCTTTGTCGTAGAGCACGGCCCGGCGCTGGATGCTCTCTTCGGCCACCGACAGGTCGATGCGTTGGGTGCCATCGGGGCCCACCGGCGTGGTCTCCACCGCCAGCTCCAAGGCGTTGAGGGCCGCGCGCGCGTCGCCGTTGGCAACGCCGACAATATGCTCCAGCGCTCCATCTTCAAGGATGACAGGGCGGGCCCCGAAGCCCCGCTCGGCGTCGGCCAGCGCCGCGATCAGCACTGCAGAGACGTCGGCATCGGTGAGGGGCAGCAGCTGGAAGATGCGGGAGCGGCTGACCAGCGCCTTGTTGACCTCGAAGTAGGGGTTTTCGGTGGTGGCCCCCACCAGCACCACGGTCCCGTTCTCGACCCAGGGCAGCAGCGCGTCCTGTTGCGCCTTGTTGAAGCGGTGCACCTCATCCACGAAGAGGATGGTGCGTTCGCCGTGGCTGTCCCGGCGATCCCGGGCCTCGCCCACCGCCGTGCGGATGTCGCCCACCCCCGCCAGCACCGCGTTGATGGCCACGAAGCGGGCCCGCGTGGCCCCCGCGATCACCCGCGCCAGGGTGGTCTTGCCGGTGCCGGGGGGCCCATGCAGGATCAGGCTGGAGATCTGGTCGGCTTCGATGGCCCGACGCAACAGGCGCCCTGGCCCGATGATGTGCTGCTGGCCGCAGTACTCATCCAGATTCCGAGGCCGCATGCGCGCGGCCAGGGGCTCGGGCGGCGGCGGCATCGTGAGGCGCTGTTGGGCGGAGGGCGGCTTGGGCGTGCGGGGGGACATGGCCGCCCTTAGCGCGGGGGCGCCGCCGGGTCGGGGGCGTGGGCCACCCGCATGCTCTCGGTGCCCACCATGACCGATACGCAGCGCCACAGACGCAGCCAAACCGAGTCTTGAACATAGGGCAGGCCGTGCTTCTCGCAGATCGCCTTCATTTGCGGCTGGAGCTTGCGGTAGGCCAGCAGCGACAGGTCGGGCCAGGCGTGGTGCTCGATCTGGTAGTTCAGCCAGCCATGCATCAGATCGTTGAGATCGCCGCCGGTGCGGTAGTTCGCAGAGCCCAGGATCTGGCGCTGGTAGAAGTCGCCGCGGCCGGTGGTGCTGTGTTCGAAGCGCCAGAGATCGCGGCCCGCGTGGTTGGGCACGATGACCAGGAAGCTGTGCAGGTTGACCAGCCACTCGGCGAGCAGGCTGTTGATGGCGGCGCTCGCCATGGCCCAGGCGCCCAGGGGCAGAAAGACCAGGGGCAGCAGCACGAAGTTGATCAGGCCATAGGGCAGCAGGCAGGTGAAGACGAAGCGCCAGAAGGCCGGGCGGTGGGGCAGCCACTCGCGGAAGGGGAAGGGGCCCTGCACGGGTCCACGACCGCCGCGGTGGGCGTCGAGGTAGCGCAGCGCGTTGGGGGCGTAGTAGCCCCAGCGCCAGATGGAGGCGCCGATGGCCACCAGCAGGTAGCGCAAGGGCATGGGGATGCTGGACTCGCGCAGCCAGGACAGGTTGGCCTCAACCAGGTCGGGGTCCCCCGCCTCGTTGAGCTTGTAATGGTGCAGTCGGTCGTGCTCGTACTTCCACGACGCGGGCTCGAGCCAGTCCAACCAGTCGATGAAGCGGCGGCGGCCCTCGCCGAACTGCTTGGGGTCGAGGTGGGGGCGCCCCTCGCGGAACTGCCGGTAGCCCCCGTGGCTGGTGTGGTGGGCCACGGTGGTCCAGCGCAAGAAGCGGCCCATGCTCAGCAGCGCCACGCTGATGGGGTTGGGGGCCACAAAGGATGTGGCCCACCCCAGCAGCGTGCACAGGCGCCCCAGCAGCGACACCCGCGCGAAGTGGCGACGGTCGTCGTCGCCGACGGCCTCGCGCGCGGCCCGCCCGGCAGCATCCAGATCGGTCTGGAGAGCCTGCAGGGCGTCTCCGGTGAGCAAGGGGTTGCGGGATGTGGGCGCGTTCAAGGGCTCCTCCAAGGGCCCCCCCATGTAGCGCAGGGCGCCCGAATCGTCGGCCCGGATTCGGCAGCGCCCCGCCGTCCCTGCCCCAGGACAGGGTAGAAAGCGATGGACCCCCGCCGCCCTTGCAAGCGTCTTTGCGCTTGAAGGTTTCTCTTGTCGCCCTGCACCCATGGCGCCCGGATCCCCACCATGCTGCTCCGTAAACCCGCCCTGATCCTGGTCCTTGGCCTGACGGCCGCCTGTGGCGCCAAAGGCGAGTTCGGCCTGCCCACCACCTCGGGCCCCAAGGCCACGGCGGCGCCGGAGTTGACGATCTCCGAACCGGCCGCCGACCGCGTCTACGCCGAACGCGAGGAGGTCGAGCTGCGGATCGCCGTGACCGACGCCGACACGGCGCTGGCCAGCCTGAGTTTGAGCTGGGCCTCGTCCTTGGACGGAGAGCTGGCCGGCAGCGCCCACCCCGACGACTTCGGCAACGCCAGCCTCGTGCAGCGGATGAGCGTCGGCCAGCACCTCTTGACGGTGACGGCCACCGACGCCGAGGGCAACCTGTCGGCGGCCTCTGTGGCGGTGACGGTGAACGGCGCGCCCTCGGCACCCGTCGTCGAGATCCAGCCCGGCGAGCCCGGCACCGACGACGACCTGGTGGCCGTGGTGGTGGGCGGCGCCCAAGACCCCGAAGGCGACCCCCTCACCTACACCTGGTCCTGGACGCTGGAGGGCGTGGGCGCCGGCGACACCGACACCATCGACGCGGACCGCACGGAGCGCGAGCAGCGTGGCGGGTGGTGGTGGTGGCCAGCGACGGCCTGCAAGACAGCCCCGCGGGCAACACGACGGCCCTGATCGGCCCCCCCTGCGACCAGGACGGCGACGGGCAGCGTGATCTTCACCCCGACTGCGGCGGCGACGACTGCGACGACCTGGACGCCGGGGTCTACAGCGGCGCGATCGAGGACTGCTACGACGGCAAAGACAACGACTGCGACGGCATCGTAGACCGCTGCACCCAGGACCTGGCCAATGCCGCCGCCATCATCGAAGGCGTGGACAGCGACGACGCCTTGGGCCGTGGCCTGGCCATCGCCGGCGATGTGAATGGCGATGGCTGGACCGACGCCTGGGTGGGCAGCGATCAAGCCGGCACGGGCGCCAGCCCCAAGGGCTTCGCCTACCTGCACCTCGGCCCGCTGTCGGGCACGGTGCGGGCCGACGGGGGTGCCGCGGTGGTGCGGGGATTCACCGATCTGGACGGCATCGGCGCCAGCTTCGCCGCCCCCGGCGACCTGGATGGCGACGGCTTTGACGACAGCCTGCTGGGGGCCCCCCGCGGCGGCACCTTGTGCCGAGGGCCCACAGGCGGAGACTGCGACGAGGGCGAGATCTGGCTGATGGCCGGTCCACTGACAGGCACCCTCACCGCAGGAGCGGCGGATCACCTGGTCTTTGGAGACGACGAGAGCGCCCTGGCCGGCTCCGCCCTGGCCTGGCTGGCGGATCTGGACGGCGACGGCAGCGGCGAGCTGGCCATCGGCGCGCCGGGCTGGTCCAGCAGCACCGCCGGCAGCGAAGGCGCGGTCTACCTGGTGTCGGGCCCCCTCACCGAAGCCAGCACCCTCTCTACCGCCGACAGCCGCATCCGCGGGGTGGCCGTGGGCGACCGCTTCGGCCTCGCCCATGGCGTGATCAACGCGGGAGATACCGATGGAGACGGCCTGGACGAGCTGGCCGCCGCGGCCACCTGGTCCGGCCACCAGTCCCTGACGCCGGGCACGGCCTTTGGCGCGGTCTACCTGTGGCGGGACATGCCCGCATATGGCAGCAACGCCACCTCGGCGGAAGTGCGCGTGGTGGGCCAGGATCGGGGCGATGAGCTGGGCGCGGCCCTGCTGGGTGGCATCGACCTGAATGGGGATGGCTACGACGATCTGGTCGCGTCCAGCCTCACGGCAGGTGGGGCGGGCACCGTCTATGTCCTCGCAGGCCCGCTGGTGGGCGGCTCGGCCCACCTCGTCGCTGCGGCCAGCCTGGTGGGTGAGTCCAGCAGCGCCCAGGCCGGCGCCAGCATCGCAGCGGCCGGCGATGTGGATGGCGATGGCAGCGAAGACCTGTGGGTGGGCGCCGCCAGCGGCGAGGGCCTGCAGGCGGCGGCGGGCGCGGCCCTCCTGGTCGTCGGGCCCTTCTCGGGGACCGTGGACCTGGGCACAGCCAGCAAGCAGCGGCTGATGGGTGAGGTCACCGACGACGCGGCGGCTTCCCGCCTGGCGGGCGGCGGCGATCTCGATGGAGACGGCATCCTCGACCTGCTGCTGGCAGCGCCGGGCAGCGACCGCAACCAGGCAGGGGCCGGCGCGGTCTACCTGTGGGCGGGCTCCGATCTGTAGACCGCCGCGTCGATGAGGTGGATACGCGCCTTCTGCGTCGGGTCCACCCGACCGCGGGCGTCGCCCAGGGCGGGCAGGACCTGGGCCTGGGTGAAGCCCGCATGCTGCAATGCAGCATGGGCGCCCGCCACCCCATCGAAGTGGGCCAACACCCGCCCGCGGGCCACCACCGACACGCTCAGCAGAAAGGCCCGCACGAGCGGATCCTGGTCGGGCCCGCCCACGGCCAGATCGGCGAAGAAGTGCCCCGCCCGGGACCGCCCCAGAAAGGCGCAGGCCCGCTCCAGCACCGCGCGCACGGCCGGCGGCTGGAAATAGTAGAGCAGGCCCTCGGTGATCAGCGCGGTGGGGGCCGTCGGGTCGAAGTCGGGCCCGACCGCGGCCTCCAAGCAGAGGGGGCCGTCGGTGGCCAGCAGGTCGAGGTCCACCACGCGGTGCCGGGGCTGCCGGTAGCCGGCCCGGGCAAAGGCCCGGCGCTTGTGTTCGGCCATGCCGGGCAGATCCCCCTCCACATAGAGCAGGTCGGGGTAGCGGGCGACAAAGCGGGCCCCCCGGCTGGCCAGGCCGCCGGGCACCTCGACCACCTGGCGCAGGCCCTCGTCCTCGATGACGCGGGTCAACATCCGGTCGATGCCGTGGTGGCGGTGCAGCAGGGTGGACTCGACCGTGGGCGAGCCAGTCAGGCGCGACAGCGGGCCCAGGAGCAGCGCTGCGCCGCGATAGAGCCAGGGGCTGGCGGCCCCGACCAGGGCGGGGTGGGCGAGGCCGTTTCGGGCCCACACCGTCGCGGTGTAGTGGGCGGTGGGGCTGATGCGCGCGTCGGACATGGCCGGACGATAGCCGACCCACACAAGAGGAGCCCGCCGTGCCACCCGAGGATGCCCCAAGCCCGCCCCGCCGCCACCGGGCCCTGCGCTGGCTGCGCGAGCTGCTGCTCACCCTGCTGCTGGGCGCCCTGCTCTTTCACCTTGGGGGCTGGCTGCGGGCGCCTGACCTCCCAAATGAAGCCCCTGACTTCATTCTCGCAGATCTGGATGGGGGCACGGTGCAGCTCTCCCAGCTGCGGGGCAAGACCGTGGTGCTGAATTTCTGGGCCACCTGGTGCGGCCCCTGTCGGGTCGAGATCCCCAGCTTCTCGACCTTTGCGGAGGACCACCCGGAGCTGGTGGTGCTGGGTATCGCCACGGACGGCAGCCCGGGCCAGCTCAAGGCCGCCCGCAAGAAGCTGGACATCCGCTACCCGGTGCTGGTGGGGGACCGGGCGACCGTGCAGGCCTACGACGTGCAGAGCCTGCCCACCACGGTCATCATCGACCCGGAGGGCAAGGTGCGATCGGCCCATGGGGGCATGCTCACCCGGCCGCAGCTGTGGTGGATGACCCGCTGAGGGGTTCAGCGGGCGGCGCGCTCCTCGCGAGCCCCCCGGCCAGCCTTGCCCGAGCGCTTGCCCTTTTCAGCGGCCAACACGGCGTCGCGGTCGAGGTGGTCGCGGGTCTCGGCGCGGGCCAGGAACTCGGCGAAGGTGCCCCGGAAGTCGTGGATGCCATCCTCCTGGATCTCCAGGATGCGGGTGGCCAGCTTGTCCACGAACCAGCGGTCGTGGCTCACGAAGAGCAGCGTGCCGTCGTAGTTGGACAGGCCCTCGGCCAGGGCCTCGATGCCTTCGAGATCCAGGTGGTTGGTGGGCTCGTCGAGCACCAGCACTGTGGGCTGCTGCACCGCGAGGCGGGCAAAGAGCAGGCGCGCGGCCTCTCCACCGGAAAGGTGGCCTACCTGCTTGTCGGCGTCCTCCCGCGAGAAGAGCACCTCGGCCAGGCGCCCCAGGATGGCCCCCATGGGCTCGTGGGGCACGCTGTCCCAGAGGTTGCTCTTCACGGTGGCGGTGGGGTCGCCCAAGACGTCGTGGTGGTCCTGGGGGAAATAGCCGAAATCAGCTTCATAGCCCCATTTTGACGAACCTTCATCGGCCTGGATCTCACCCACCAGGATCTTGAGCAGGGTGGACTTGCCCACCCCGTTGGCGCCGATGATGGCCACGCGCTCGCCGCGGTGAATCTCGAAGCTGGCATCCATCAGCACGATGTGGTCGCCATAGGCCTTGGTCAGCCCCTCGACCTCGAGCACGGTGCGACCGCTGGGCCGGCGGCCCTTCAGCCGGAAGAGGGGGTGGCGGCGGCTGGATTCGGGGAGCTTCTCGATGACGATCTTTTCGAGGCGCTTCTGGCGGCTGTTGGCCTGGCGGGCCTTGCTGGCCTTGGCCTTGAAGCGAGCCACAAAGGCCTTGTGGTCGTCGATCTCCTTTTCCCGCTTGGCGATCTCGATCTCCTGGCGGTCCCGGTCTTCGAGCTTGCGGTGCATGAAGTCCGAGTAGTTGCCCTTGTAGGAGCTGACCGACTCGTAGTCCACATCGAGGATGTGGGTGCAGATGGCATCCAAGAAGCGGTGGTCGTGGCTCACCACCAGGACCAGCCCCGGAAAGGCCGCCAGGAACTTCTCGAGCCAGGCGATGGCGAGAATGTCGAGGTGGTTGGTGGGCTCGTCGAGCAGCAGCATATCGGGCTGGCTGGCGAGAGTCCGGGCCAGCAGGGCCCGCAGCTTGAAGCCACCGGACAAGGCGCGCAGCTGCTGGTCGTGCTTTTCGGTGGGAATGCCCAGGCCCACCAGGATCTCGGCGGCCCGCGACTCTGCACCATAGCCGTCGTGACGCAAGACGATGTCTTCCAGCTCGCCGAAGCGGTCCACGTCGAAGTCGGCCTCGGGGCCCTCCAACATGGCCTCCTTCTCTTGCATGGCCGCCCACAGCACGGCGTCGCCCATCATGGCCACGTCGATGACCCGCAGATCCTCCACCGTGAACCAGTCCTGCTCCAGCACGCCCATGCGGGCGTTGTTGGGGCGCTGCACGATGCCGGAGGTGGACTCCTCGCTGCCAATCAAGATGCGCAGCAAGGTGGACTTGCCCGAGCCGTTGGCACCGACGATGCCCACCCGCTGGCCCCGGTCCAGCTGCAGGTTGCAGTCCGAAAACAGGGTGCGGCCGCCAAAGCCCTTCTCGAGATCGATGGTGGTGATCATGGGGTCTCCCCTTGTGCCGGGCCCATGCCCAGCTCGTCGAGAATCCAGTCAGCATGCTCAACCTCATCGAGGATCCAAAGCATGTACCGGATGTCGACATGAATGCTGCGGGTGAGGACGGGATCAAAGACCCAGTCCGCGCTCATCGCCTCGTAATTGCCGTCGAAGATGAGCCCCACCAGGCGGCCCTGGCTGTCCAGGGTGGCGCTGCCGGAGTTGCCGCCGGTGGTGTCGAGGGTGGTGAGGAAGTCCACGGGCACATCGCCCAGGGCGGGATCCACCCAGCGGCTCTGCCGCGAGCGGGCCGCAGCCTGCAGCACCCGGTCGGGCGCGTCGAAAGGCCAGGCGCCCGCCTTGTCCACCATGCCGGCGACGGTGGTCTGGGGCAGGGCCAGCAGGCCATCGGCCGGGGCGTAGCCCTCTACCCGCCCCACCGTCACCCGCAGGGTGCCATTGGCGTCAGGGTAGAGGTCCCCATCGGTGAAATTGCGCAGGGCGTCGACATAGTCGGGCTGCAAGCGAAGGCGTGCCCCCTTGCGGGCCTTGTCGAGGTCGCGGCGGGGCGCCAGCCAGGCATCCAAGGCGCCGGCCAGCTGCACCCAGGGGTCGGTGCTGGCGGCCAGCTCTGCCGGGGTGGCGGAAAGCAGGGCCAGGCGCCCCTCGGTGCTGGCCAGGGCCGGCGTCGTGTGCAGGCGCTCCAAAGCCGGGTCGATGCCGCCCCACTCGGCGATCAGCGCCATCACCGGGGCCGGCTGCTGATTCGGGGGCAGAGCGGCGATGCGCGAGAGCAGCATCGCCATCACGTCGCGATCCGACGCGATCCACATCGTCTTGTCCAAACGCTCCATGCGGCGGACCAGGCGCTCGCGATCGCGCTCCTGATAGCCGCGATCGCGCAGCAGATCGGGCTTCTCGCTCTCGTGGGCCAGGCGCCAGGCCGTATAGGCCGCCCCCAACAGATCGATGCCCTGCAGCCAGCCCACCAGCGCGTCGCTGCGGTATTCCTGCTCCTCCACCGCCTGCATCTGGTCCAACTCATCGAGCACCGGGCCGTAGCGGCGCAGGCGCTTGGGATCGGCGCCGATCCAGCCCAGAAGTTCCTTTTCGGCCCCTTCTTTGCGGGCGACCACGTCGCTCTTGGAGAAGCCGTCCAACATGCCCTGGGCATATTTGCGCCCATTCTCCAGGTAGCCGACATGGGCCGTCAAGCGGGCCCGGGCCTCGTCCGAACGACTGGCATGATCATTGAGAATGCCGATCATGGCTTCGTAGAGGTCGATGCGGAAGGGGTAGGCCTGGTCGCGGGCGAAGCGCATCTGCCGGGCGCGCTGGTAGCGGTAGGTGGACCCGGGGTAGCCGGCCACCATGACAAAGTCGCCAGGGCGGGCGCCCTCGGGGTTGAGGGTGAGGTGCTGGGGCGGCTTGTAGGGCACATTCTCGGGCGCGTGTTCCGCCGCAGCGCCGTCCGGGGCGACATAGGCCCGCAGAAAGGCGAAGTCGCCGCCGTGGCGGGGCCACATCCAGTTGTCCACCTCGCCGCCATACTGTCCGACGGCTTCGGGGGGAGCATAGACCAGCCGCACATCGCGCAGGCGCCGCTTCTCGATCAGCCGGTATTCGGCGCCACCCCAGTAGCTGGCCACCTGGCAGCGCACATCGGGGCGGTCTCGCTCACAGGCGGCCACCAGCGTCTTCTCTTGCAGGGCCACCATGCGCTCGCGGGTGCTGTCGCTGGTGCGGCGCCGCATGCCGGACAGCATGGCCACGGTGACGTCGGTGATCTTCTCGACCACCTGCACCTCGGAGCCCGGGCCCACCCACAGCTCTCCGGCCCGGTCGGGGGCGAGGTAGCCGTCCTTGTTGCGGTCCTGGTCGGCATCCGACAGGTATTGCAGGTAGTCGGCCACGCAGTGGTGGTTGGTGGCCACCAGGCCATCCGGCGAGATGAAGCTGGCCGAACAGAAGCCCAGCGTCACGATGCTGCCCAGGGGCGAGCCCATGGGATCGCCCAGCTCATCGGCGTCCAAGGTCAGCCCCAGATCGCGCAGCTTGCGCTCGCGGTGGGGCAGCTGCTCGGGCAGCCACATGCCCTCGTCGGCGTGGGCAGCGGAGGCGGAGAGCAGCAGGCCGAGGAGGAGGACAGACACAGCGACTCCCTGGGGGACGGGAGCGGGGGTCTAACGCCTCGCCGCGCGCTCCACGTCCCCCAGGCGCCAGGAGTTGAAGCCATGGTTGGAAATATGCCACCAGGCGGTGGCCCCCGCGGGGTGGGCCGCGGCCACCGGCTGCTCCAACATATCGATGGCCTCGGACCCGGGCACCGCAAAGCGCGCCTCCCAGATGACCTCGTCCTCGATCTGCAGCACGACCCGCGCCTCGGCGGGGAGCTGGGCCCAGAGATCGAGGTGCCAGGCCACGAAGTCCAGCCGGTCGCCGGCTTGCAGGGCGCCGGCCAGGGGCTGGCTGAAGACCGCATAGGCGCAGCGGTCGCTCTCCACCTCGAAGAAGCCGGCTTCAGCCCGATAGGCGGCCGAGGGGCAAGCCGCGTCAGCCGGGCGATCCGCGGCAAAGGGGCCGTCGCCGGCTGCTGTGGACCAGCCGTCATGGGGCAGCACCACCTGGGGCCCGGCTGGCACGGCGCTGTCGGCGTCGGACTTGGGGCCAGAACAGGCCAGGCAGAGGCCGAGCAGCGCCGGCCCGAAGCGGCGAATCAGGCGCCCCCGACCGGCTGGGCGCGCGCCACCCGCTCGCGGGCCTGCCGGGCCAGGCTGGGGTCCAGGCTGTCCAGGCGCTCCAGCGCGGCGGCGGCGTCTCCGGCCTCCCCCTGCCAGGCGTGGGCCACCGCGAGCAGCGCCAGGCCTTGGGCGGCGTAGCTGCTGTCGGGCCAGGTCTCGAGCAGGCCCCGGGCGCGGCCCTCGACCGCCTTCCAGGCGCCGCGGCGGCCATAGAATTCCGCTATTTGAAGCTCTTTTCTGGCCAGCCGTTCCCGGCATGCCGTGAGCTTTTCGAGGACCTCGGCCTGGTAGATGGAGTCGGCGAAGCGGCTGTCGAAGCCGGTCCAGGAATTCACCGCCTGGCGGGTCCAGGTCTGGTCGCGTCCAGCGATGCGCGGGGCCTTGCGGTACAGGGCCGACCCGATGCGAAAGACCACATAGTCGAGGTCGGGATGCCGCGGGTGCAGGCGCATGAAGTCCTCATAGGCCAGGCGCGCCTGGTCCCACTCGTTCTTCTTGTAGTGCACATCGGCGATCGCGAGCTCGGCCTTGACCGCGTAGGGGTCATCCCGGTGGTAGTTCCGGATGCGGCTGAACTGTTCCAGGGCTTTGACGTAGTAGCCCCGGTTCATATACTTGAGGCCCAGCTCGTATTGCTCCTGCACCGTGGGCTGCTGGCGGGCGGCTTCGGCCGGCCGAGAATGCAGCAGAGCCGGGGCGAGCAGCAGCCCGCTGACAAGCAGCAGGCGGCAAAGCAGGGGCCGGATGGAGGGTGCGCGGAGCATGGAGCAGGCGAGTAGCCCGGAGGATGGCGGGCGGTCAACCCGCGGCTCGCGCCCCCGCATCCTCCCTGCATCACGATGGGTGCTTGTCATGGGCGAAGATGCGTCTACATAGAAGCACCATGCGACCGCGCCGCACCGTGCCCCTCGACGCCATTGGAATCGGCCTCGCCGCCGGCTTCGCCTTGGCCATTGCGGGCGGCGCCCTGGCCAACCTCGTGCAAAAGGACGTCGGTGGCGCCGATCCCGCGGACCAGACCCCCGCAGGCGACGCCTTGCCTGTCGCCGCCGCCATGGGCAGCGCCGACCCCATTCGCCGCACCGCCACGGTCGAGGCCGTGGAGCGCGTGGCCCCCGCGGTGGTCAGCATCACCACCGAACAGGCGGTGGCCGATCCCTTCTTGCGCCGCGGGGGCCGCACCCGGTCCAGCGAGGGCTCGGGGGTGGTCATCGCATCCGACGGGGTGGTCCTCACCAACGCCCATGTGGTGGAGGGCGCGTCGCGCATCCGCGCCACCTTCGCCGATGGCGCCGGCTACGAGGCCGATGTCATCGGCATCGCGCCCGAACTCGACCTCGCGGTGCTGCGCCTGCGTGGGGGCGCCGGGCTGATCGCCGTGCCCCAGGGCACCAGCAGCGACCTCATGCTGGGAGAGCCCGTCATCGCCATCGGCAACCCCTTTGGCCTGGGCCACACGGTCACCACCGGGGTCATCTCCGCCACCCGCCGGCCCCTGGCCACCGACGACCGCGTCTACCAGGACTTCATCCAGACCGACGCCAGCATCAACCCCGGCAATTCGGGCGGCCCGCTGATCAACGCCCGGGGCGTGCTGGTGGGCATCAACACCGCCGTGCAGGCCAGCGGCCAGGGCATCGGCTTTGCCATCCCCGCCGACCGCGCCCTCAAGGTGGCCCGGGACCTGGTGGACTTCGGGTCGGTGCAGGTGCCCTGGTTGGGCCTGGACCTCAGCGATGTCGCGATCACCGGGCCGCAGGGCCACAGCACCGCCGCCCGGGTGGACCGGGTGCACCCTGGCACCTCCGCAGCCGCGGCGGGGGTGGCCGTGGGGGACATCCTCATCGCGGTGGATGGCCGGCCCGTGCAAGGGCGCTCCGATCTCAACGCCTGGCTGGCGGGCTTCAGCCCCGATCCCGAGGTCGAGGTCGAGCTGCTCACCGCAGGCAAGGCGCGCCGGCTGCGACTGGCCGCCAGCAAGGTGCCCGCCGATGTGGTGAAGTCCAGCATCGACACCGTCCTGGGCCTGCAGCTGGCCGACACCGACGGCGCCGGCCTGACGGTGCTGGCCCTGCGCCCCGATGGCGGGGCGGCCCGCGCCGGGATTCGACCCGGCGACCGCATCCTCGCCTTGAATGGCAGCAGCCTCGCCACCGTCGCCGACCTCGAGGCCGCCATCGGGCAGGCCAAGAGCGGCCACCGGGCCAACGGACTGGCGCTCGTGCGCCGGGGCGACGCCCGCGGCCGCCTCATGCTCCCCCTCTGACCCCTCCCCTCGCCTTCCAAACCCTGCCCGCTCCCAGGAGCCGCCATGCCCACCTCTCCTTCGGCCCCCGCCCAGCCCAGCGATCGCAAGCCGCCCCCGTGCAGCTTCTCCCAGTTTCTGGTGAGCCTGGGCAGCTCGGCCATGGTCCACCTGGGCGAGGCCCAGGACCCCGACGGCGGCGCCCACAAGGACCTCGCCCTGGCCGCGCACACCCTCAACCTCCTGTCCTTGCTGCGCGCGAAGACCCGCGGAAACCTGGATGCCGACGAGGCTCGGCTGCTGGATGCGCTGGTCGACGAGCTGGGCCAGAAGTACGAGGCCGTGGCCGGTCACCCGCTGCCCGACACCTGCAGCTGATCGCCTACCTGGAATGGCCCATCTTCACCCTGGGTTCGACGAACGGGCGCGTTGACAGTGCCCAAAGTTGCGGGCTACCTTCCCGCACCGTGCACCCCACCTTCGGGGTCCACTTCGCCTGGCTGGCACCCTGCCGGCTTCCAGATGGAGGAAGACACCCATGATCCGCTACGCGATGCTCCTGGCCCCCCTCGCCCTTCTCGCCTGCAATGGCGACAAGGGCAGTGACACTGCTGCTGCCGATGGTGGCGACGGCGCCGATGGCGGCGCTTGCGACGTCGAGATCGCCCCCAGCTACCCGCTGGACGGCGCCACCGACGCCTACTACCGCTCCGACATCGAGTTCACCCTTTCCGAGGACGACGCCAGCGCCGTGCTCAGCGTGTCCGACGCCGGCGGCACCGCCGTGGCCGGCACCAGCATGACCCGCACCAACGCCGACGGCACCATCGGCCTGGTCTTCACCCCCGATGCCCCCCTGGCCCCCAGCACCAGCTACACCGCCACGGCCGAAGCCTGTGACGGCGCCGCCAGCGGCACCGTGAGCTTCACCACCAGCGGCCTGGGCACCGCCACCACCTGCGATCCCACCGGTGAGACCTACGTTCTCGACCTCCAGAACGCCCGCTTCATCGAGCCCCCCAACGTCGCCAGCCTGCTGCTCGGCCAGCTCGAGGACGACATCATGGTCGGCGTCGAGTCGGTCGGCGGCGGCAGCATCCAGATGATCGGCGCCATCGGCGCCTCCGGCGTGCAGGACTACTGCAGCCCCTCGATCCCCTTCCCCGCCGCCGACTACGAAGACCCCTACTTCGTCATCGGGCCGCAGGACGTGGACTTCACCGTGGCCGGCGTCACCGTGCCCATCAACCAGCTCCGCGTCAGCGGCGACATCTCCAGCGACTGCTCCTATGTGGGCGGTGCCGTGCTCTCCGGCGAGCTGGACGCCCGCGTCCTCGCCCCCCTGGTCGGTGAGCTGCTCGGCGGCGGCGACAGCCCCGACGAGGTCTGCGCCCTGCTCGTGAACTTCGGCGTCGCCTGCGAGCCCTGCAGCAGCGACAGCGCCCCCTACTGCGTGGGCGTGCTCGCCGACCAGATCAACGGCATGGGCGGCGCGGCCACCATCGAGTGCGTGGACGAGAGCGACTGCCACCCCTCTTGCGACGCCAACACCTGCGGCGACCCCAACCTGGGTGTGTGCGACTAAGGACCGGACCCGCGGGCTTCGGCCCGCGGCCCCACCTGGCGCCCCCCCTGGCCTTGTGCCCGGGGGGGCGTCCTGCGTCGGGCGCCGCGTCGCTGCCAGCCCTCAGCCGTCGTCGGCGACCGCCGCAAAGCAGGGCCTCGGCCAGGCCCAGGGCTTCGGCCACCGCGATGAAGTCGGCCGGCGGCGGGCTGCGCCGGTCGATCCGCTGGCCGCTGACCGGGTGGTCAAAACCCAGGCGGGCGGCGTGCAAGAGCTGGTGATCCACCGGCTCCATCACCCCGCGCAAGAAGGCCGGAATGCGCCTGCGGCGCTGATCGTAGAGGGGATCGCCCAAGAGCGGCAGGCCCAGGTGGGCCATATGCACCCGCACCTGGTGGGTGCGCCCCGTCTCCAGGCGGCAGCGCAGCAGGCTGATGCAGCCGCCTTCGCCATCACCCGCGATGCCAAAGCGCGCCTCGGCCAGGCGCTGCCAGTGGGTGACCGCGTGGCGACCGCCTTCGCGCACGGCGAAGCGCAAGCGGTCGGTCGGGTGGCGGGCGAGGGGCGCATCCACCGTGCCGGCGGGCCCCGGGCTCTCGCCCCAGACCAGCAACAGGTAGCGGCGGTCGGCGCTGCGGTCGGCGAATTGCTGGGCGAGGTGGGCGTGGGCCTCTGGGGTGCGTGCCACCGCCATCACCCCGCTGGTGCCCTTGTCCAGCCGGTGCACGATGCCCGGGCGCGTGGGATCCACCGCGTGGCCACCGATGGTCTGGTCCTCGTCCACCTCGGCCAGCAGGTGCAGCAAGGCGTTGACCAGGGTGCCGCTGGCGTGGCCCTTGGCCGGATGCACCACCAGGCCAGCCGGCTTGTCCACCACCACCACCTGGTCGTCGATGAAGAGCACGGGCACCGGGATGTCTTCGGGCTGCAGGTCGGTGGTGGGGGCCGCCGGAAGGCCCAGCTCCACCACCTGGCCGGCCACCAGGGTCTGACGGGCGCGGGTGATGACGGCGCCATCCACCGTGACGCCGCCCTCCTTGATCACGACCTGGAGGCGGCTGCGGGACAGGGGGAGCTGGTCGGCCAGGAAGGCATCCAGCCGCGGGGCGCCGCCCTCGGGCACTGCGAGGCGGGCGCGCTCGGTCACCCGCATCAGCCCCGCTGGTTGGTGAAGAGGGCCATATAGCCCTCGACGACGCCGCGATCGCCAAGTTCGAGGACCTGTGCGACCTGGCGCAGGTAGCCTCGCACAAAGGTGGGAGAGGGCAAGCGGTCAAAGGCGCCCTCTTCCAGGGCTGCGAGGTAGCGACCCGAGATGCGCGTGGTGCGGGCCAGCTCTTCGAGGCTGAGGCCGCGGTGTTCGCGCACCGCCCGCAGCAGGGCGGCGCCCTTGCCGTGCTGGCGGATGAGGCGATCGATGGGATCGGCCGGCTCGGCCACCTGCGGGCCCTGGTCCAGATCGAAGATGCCCCGGTCGTCTGCCCAGGGATCGTCGGAATCGTCGGCCGCCGCCTTGGGAGCCGCGGCCGGCGAGGCGCCGCCCCCGGGCCAAGGCGGCCAGGCGGCCCAGCAGGCCCAAGCGGGGGGCCGCGGCGCCACCATCCGGTGCGTCGGGGTCGGAGCGGCCCGCCAGCGGGGGCAGCTGAATGCCGATGCGGGGGTCTGTGGGGGCGGCCTCGACGTCGAAGTCCAGCTCGGGCGCGGGCGGCCGCGGCGGGCCCCCGACCGGTTCCAGGCCCACCGCGATGCTGGGGGCCGGCATGCGCACGATCTCGATGTCGTCGTGAATCTGGACCGGCGTGACCGTCGCTCGGGCCGGGCTGTCGGGCGAGGAGACCGAGGCCGCGGCGGGGGCCGCAGGCGGCGTCACCGCGGGGGCGGGCTCAGCGAGATCGACCGTCCAAGCACGCTTCTGGCTATATCCTGGGGGCGGTTCGGGCAGGGGGTCGCCGACGGGCAGGCGGGTCAAGGAGCGCACCGCCGCCAGGGCGATGCCAGCGACCGGGTCCACCATGCCGCCCCGGGCTTGTTCCCACAGCTTTTCGGCGTCTTCGGGGAAGTCTGGCCCCCGCATGACCTGCAGATAGGCGTCGTATCGACGGCGGCGAACCGCGTCGGCGAGCACCTCCATGGCCTCGCGTACGGCGCGCTCCTGGGCCTCCAGGATGCTCACATCCGCGCCTTGCTGGCGGGCAACCCGCAGCCGGCGCACCAGCTCGGCGAGGCGCCGCTGGTAGGCCTCGCGGATCTGGTTGGGCGGAGCGTCGCATTCAACGCCCAGCAGCTCGTAGAAGCCTTGTGCCATCGAGCCCGCCTATTCTGTTGCTGCAGAAGTGTCGCACAAGAGGTCGCGCACCACCGCAACCAGGGTCGCGTCTTCGCCGGGAAGCAGGGTGCGGGGGTCCAAGAGGAGCTGGTCGCGGGCGACCCGGGCGATGACGGGCGGCGCGGCCTGGCGCAGGCGGCGGGCGTCGCCGCTGGGGTCTGCGGAGGGCAAGACCACCACCCAAGCCGGCAGGGCCACAGCCGGCAGCGCCCCTCCCCCCGAAAAGGCCTCGTCCGCCCTCACCCGCGACCCGGGCAGCTGGGCCGCCAGGGCCTGGGCCCGGGCCTTCAGCTGGGCGTCGGTGAGGCGCAGGGCCCGCTGGGCCGGGATGCCCCCGGTGCGGCCGTCCCGGTAGAGGGCCAGGGTGCCCTCCAAGGCCGCCAGGACCAGCTTGTCGCAGCGCAAGGCCCGGTAGAGGGGGTGCTTTCGCAAGCGGGCCACCCATTCGGCCCGGCCCAGGATGATGCCCGCCTGGGGCCCACCCAGCAGCTTGTCCCCGGAGAAGCAGACCAGGTCGGCCCCCTCGGCCAGGGCCGCGCCCACCTCCTCGGCCTCCAGGCCCGCGCCCGCCACCGGGGGCGAACCCAGCAGGCCCGACCCGAGATCCTCCACCAGCAGCACATTCCGGGCCCGCGCCAGGGCGGCCAGCGCCGAGCGTTCGGGCCGCTCGGTGAAGCCCTGCATGCGGAAATTGGAGGGGTGCACCCGCAGCAGCACCGCCGCGTCTGCATCCACCGCCGCCTCGAAATCGGCGACCCGGGTGCGGTTGGTGGTGCCCACCTCGACCAGGCGGGCGCCGCCGGCGCTCACCACGTCGGGAATGCGGAAGGAGCCCCCAATCTCGACCAGCTCACCCCGGCTGGTCAACACCCCGCGACCCGCGGCCAACGCGCTCAGGCAGAGCAGGACCGCCGCCGCGTTGTTGTTGACCACCAGCGCGTCTTCAGCGCCGGTCAGGCGACAGAGCAGGCCGCGCACCCCGGCCAGGCGGCCGCCACGCTTGCCGCTGCCCAAGTCCATCTCGACATTGCAGTAGCCGCCCGCCACATCGACGAGGTGGGCCACGGCTTCGGGGGCCAGCGGCGCCCGGCCGAGGTTGGTGTGCAAGACGATGCCGGTGGCGTTGATGACCCGCCGCAGCTGGGGCCGTCGGGCGGCCAGCACCCGGTCAAGGACCTCGGCGGCCAGATCCATGGGCGGTGCGGCCCCCGCTCGCAGCCGCGCCCGGGCGGCATCGAGGGCGGCGCGCGCCTCTTGAACCACCAGCTCGTGGGGCTGGTCGGCGAGGCGGGGGTCTTGCAGCAGGGTGGTGACCGCGGGCAGGGCGCGGAGGGGGTTGGCCATGGGCCCCCTCCTAGCCCCGAGCAGGGCCGGGCGCCGCCGGATAGGCCCCAAGACAGCCCATGAACGCCCTCATCTACCTTGCCACGGCCGTGCTCTGCGGCATCTACGCGGTCCGCACGCTGGCCCGCGACACCCGGGACCTCACCCGGCGGGCCTATGCCGTGGTCGCGGGCATCGCCTGCCTGGCCTTTGGGGGCTTCGGCCTCTACCTGGTCACCGGGCAGCCGGTCTTCCGCTACATCCACGCCGGCGCGGGCAGCTTCCTGCCGCCGGCCATCCTGTGGTTCCTGGACCGCCTGCTGCGGGGCGGGCTGGGCGGCCGCCCGGTCAGGGTCAGCCCCTGGGTGGCCCGGGCCTGGATGGGGACCGGCGTGGCGGTCGCCCTCTTCATCGGGCTGGACCTCGCGGTCTTCGGGGTGAGCACCTATGGCAGCCCGGCCGAGCTGCTGCTGGCCCTGCTGGTGCAGACCGGCTTCGGGCTGTGCATCCTGCGCCTGTGGCTGGGCCACGAAGCGGCCGAACAGCGCTACGAGAAGGTGCGCCTGCGCTACCTGATCGGCCTGTTGGCCGCCGCCACGGCCTTTACCTCCCTCGAACAGCTGCTGCGCTGGTTGGGTCGGGCCGAGATCGCCGCCGGCGCGGTGGACCTGGGGCCGCTGGCCCGTTCGGTGCTGCTGCAAGGCGCCTTTCCGCCCATCGGCGTGGTGCTGGCCACCCTCTTCCTCTACTTCCTGCACCAGGTCGTTCAACTCTCGCGCCTGCTGGACCTGCACGAGATCTTCGCCCGCCTGTTCACCCTGGCGGTGGCCTCGCTGGTGCTGGTGGGCATCGAGTCGGTGACCGTCTTCCAGGCCGACGCCCTCTCCCTCTACCCGGCCCATGGCGCCTTCCAGGTCTTCCTGGCCTCGGCCCTGTTCTTGTCGGTCTATGACCCCCTGCGCCGCCGCATCGAGGCCCTGGCCGGGGAGTGGTTCAACCGGGCGGGCCGCCGCTTGGAGCTGACCCTGCAGGATGTGGACCGCAACCTGGGGCGGGCGATGAGCCTGGATGGCCTTGGGGATGAGCTGCTGGAGCGTCTTTTCGCGTCGGGACGGGTGCCGCTGGTCAGCCTCTACCTGTGGGACCACGACCGAGGCGCCTTCCGCCTGGCGCTGCGCCGCGGCATCGTCGAGCAGCCCTTGATGGAGACCATCGCGGGGAACCCCTACACCGACGGCTTTCAGCAGGGGCAGCCCGCCTATGTGCGCGCCATGCTGGAGCGCACCGTGCGCCGCAAAGAGGCGGGCCACGAAGAGGCCGCCGCCCGCTTGCGCACCCTGGACGCCATGGACGCCGACCTGTCGCTTTGTGTGCGGTCGGGGGACCTGGTGGTGGGCTGGCTCAACCTCAAGGCCGAACACTGGATGGACGGCTTCAGCCGCGAAGAGGTCCGGCGTCTGGGCGAGACTGTCGATCGCGCCGCCGTTCTCATCGAGAACATCTATAGCTTCGAGCGCCTGAAGGAGCAGCACCGGCTGGCCGCGCTGGGCACCATGGCCGCAGGCCTGGCCCACGAGATCCGCAACCCCCTGGCCGGCATCAAAGGCGCCGCCCAATACCTGCAAGAGGTGGCGGAGGAGGCCGATCCCGAGGAGGTCCAGGACTTTGCCGGCGTCATCACCCGCGAGGTGGACCGCCTGGGTTCGGTGGTCACCCAGTTCCTCGACTATGCGCGCCCACTGTCCATTCGCGACGATGAGATGGACCCGGCCGACCTGGCCAGACGCACGGTGGACCTCGTCACCCGCCAGGAGCTGCCCGAAGGGCTGGCGCTGGAGCTTCGCGCCCTCGACGGCCTGCCGCCCTTGCGCGCCGATGCCGACAAGATCCACCAGGTGCTGCTCAACCTCATCCAGAACGCCATCCAGGCGCTGGACGGGCCCGGTCGCATCTGCGTCGAGATCGCACCAGCGGGCATGACCCGCTCCGGGGCTGGCGGCGGGGGTCGCAAGGCGGTCGAGATCCGCGTGATTGACGATGGGCCGGGCATCCCGCCCGAGGTGCAGAGCAAGCTCTTCATCCCCTTCTTCACCACCCGCATCTCGGGCACCGGCCTGGGGCTGGCCATCAGCCGGCGCATCGTCGAGGCCCATGGCGGCGAGCTGGTGGTGCGGTCCAAGGCGGGCCAGGGCAGCACCTTCACCATCCGGCTGCCCGCGGAGCAAGACCCCCCCGCCGCCCTGGTCAAGGGCTCATCGGCGGCCTGAGCGCCGGGGCACGCCACGCAGCAAGGCCCCCGCGCCCACCTCCAGGGACCAGGCCCAGCGCTGCGGCAAGGGGGAGAGCGCGCGGGCGAGGGCGGTGAAGCTGCGCTCCACCCGCGCCTCCGCGGCCAGGGCCCGCGCATCGGGCAAGCCCTGGCGAATCCAGTCGGCCTCGGTGGGCGCGGCCTGGCCCAGCAGGGCCTCGGGCGCCAGCACGGTGCAAGACAAGGACGTCAAGGCGTCGAAATAGCGGGCGGCGCGGGGCTGGTGGTAGGCCGCGGTGAGCACCAGCAGGCGCTGCCACCCCTGCCGCCGGGCGAGTGCGGCCGCCTCCAAGGCCTCCTCGCGGGTGCTGCGGGTGATCTGCGCGGAGAGCAGCTGGCCATCCTCCACGCCCAGCTCTGCCAGCAGCCGCGCCACCAGCGCGCTCCCGGCATCCAGCTGCCCCCGCAGCGGCGCCTCCAGGCTGACGGCTACAGGCACACCCAGGCGCAACAAGGCCGCCGCTGCCGCCGACCGGGCCTTCAGCTCGGCCAGGCCCCGGCAGGGATCACGCCGCAGCTCCTTGCCCAGGATAAGGACGGCGTCGGCATTCTCGAGCAGATTCAGCGAGAAGCTGTGGGCGAGGGGCATGGCCGACAGCGGGCTGGCTCAGGCCGGGTCCGAAGGAAAGTCCACCACGGCCTCGTCGTATTGAAGCAGGAGACGGCGGGCCTTGGCCTCGCTATCTTCGGCCACCAGCAGCACGCCATAGCCGTTCTGGGCCGACAGGGCGTCGCTGAACATGCCGCCGCCGTGCACCACATAGGGGACGCCTTCGTCGTCGAAGATGGCCGAGATCAGGGCGCGGTCCACGGGCCCATCAAAGATCCGCACCGGCAAGAAGTCTTCGTGGCCCAGATCGTCGCGCAGGCGCTTCCAGCCCGCCAGCTCGGCGTCGTCCAAGGTGCGACTGCCGCAGTCCGGACAGCGGAGAACGGGCGCTTCGCCCTCGTTCTGGTTGTATTCAGCATGGCAGGAGACGCAGGTCTGCATGGGGGCTCCACAAGGGCGATCGGGCGGCCTCATGATCCTAGCCCGCTGATCCGTAGCCTGGGGTGATGCTCACCTTCAGCCTGATCTTCGCCATGCTCACGGCAGCCCACGCCGACCCCATCTGGGGTGCGGAGGCCTTGCGGGTGCTGCCCGACGCCTTCGCGGTGGAGCTGGCGCTGGAGCGCACCGGGCTGGCCCGCCGCGAGACCAGCGCCCTCTACGGTGCCGTCGCGGATGGCAGCCGGGTGGACGGCAGCCGGGCGCGCATCTCGGCCATCGGCTGGTTGCGGCTGGACGGGGTCGAGGTGGTGAGCCCGCTGGAGACCAAGGCCCTGGACGAGCGGCGCCAGTGCGCCAAGGTCCGCGGCCACGACCCGGTGCCGGGTGGCCGGCAGATCGTGGACTTTCATGGGCGGCCCGAGGCCGCGGAAGGTCCGCCCCTGGAGGGCCCGCCCACCCTGGTGCTGGGCAGCAATGCCGACGGCGAGTATGCGCTGGTGCAGCTTCTTCCCGGCGATGTCCTGCGGGTGACCGACGCCACCCGCCCCGGCCAGGAGCCCTGGGAGCACATCGAGCTCACCCGGGACAGCCAGCGCCTGACCCTGGTGCGCCGGGGCCGCGGCGCCCAGGTCTGCTACGAGCCCGACACCGAGATGCGCGCGGGCTGGCTGCCGGATTGACCGCCCCCCAGCCGTGGGTGAGGAGGGGCCATGAAGCGGCACCTCGACACCCGACTCGTACACGGACCGGCCGATGGCCACAGCGAGCCCAGCGGCGCGGTGGTGGGCCCGGTCCACCTCAGCAGCAGCTGGCGCATGGGCTCGGATCCCGACCGCCCCCTGCGCTACCAGCGCTTGGGCAACGCGCCGGACCAGCTGGATCTCGAGGCCCGCATCGCCGACCTCTGCGGGGGGGAGCGCGCCCTGCTCTTTGCCAGCGGCATGGCGGCCATCAGCAGCACCCTGCTCGCGATATTGCAGGCGGGCGACGCGCTGCTGGTCTCGCGCACCCTCTATGGCGGCACCCAGGCCCTGCTGGACCGGGATCTCGCCCGCTTCGGCGTGCGCCATCAGGCGGTGGACGCCACCCGCCCCGAGCAGTGGGCGGCGGCCTTGACCCCGAATTGCAGGGTCTTCTATGTGGAGGCCCTCAGCAACCCCCTGCTGGAGGTGCCCGAGCTGGAGGCGGTCGTCGCCTTCTGCCGCGCCCATGGCCTGCGGTCGGTCATCGACGCCACCTTTGCCACCCCCCTGGGGCTGCGTCCGCTGGACCTGGGCTTCGATGTGGAGCTGCACAGCGCGACCAAGGCCATGGCGGGCCACTCCGACTTGATCGCGGGGGTCGCTATCGGCCAGGATGAAGTGCTGGCGCCCATTTCCAGCGAGCGCGACCGCCTGGGTGGCCACCTCGACCCCCTCTCGGCCTTCTTGTTGGGCCGGGGGCTGAAGACCCTGAGCCTGCGCTTTGGGCGACAGAGCGCCAACGCCCTGGCCCTGGCCCGGGCGTTGGAGGGTCATCCCGCCCTGGTGGAGGTCTGCCACCCCGGCCTGCCCCGCCACCCCAGCCACCTGCGGGCCCAGCGCCTGATCCCCCAGAGCGGCGGCATGCTGGCCCTGCGCTGCCACAGCGGGGCGCAGGCCGAGGCCGCATTGGCCGCCTTGCGCATCGCCCTGTCCGCCCCCAGCCTGGGCGGCGTCGAGACCCTGGTGAGCCGGCCGGTCGCCACCTCTCACGCCGGGCTGGACGAGGCCGCGCAGCGGGCCCTCGGCCTGGACCCGGGCCTGCTGCGGGTGAGCTGCGGCATCGAAGACGCCGACGACCTGATCGCGGACTTCCGACAGGCCCTGGACGCGGCCTCAGCCCTCGACGGCCTGCACGCTTAGGGTGGCGCGTCCGCGGTGCAGCCGGGCTTGCAGCCGGTCGCCTGCTTGCAGCTGGTCGGTGTCCACCACCGCGGCGCCGTCCTTGAGCAGCACGGCATAGCCGCGTTCGAGCACCCGATCGGGCGAGAGGGCCTGGAGCTGGCGGCCCGCGAGGTCCAAGGCCGCCCGGCGGCGCTGCAGGGTGGCTTGCAGCGCCAGGGGCAGGCGCTGGCTGGCGACCCGCAGGCGCTGGCGGTCGCGGGCGATGCGCTCGGCCGGGTGGCGGGGGCGCAAGGCGGCGAGCTGCTCGCGGCGGCGGCGCAGCAGGCGGGCCATGGCCTGGCGCTGGCGCTCGTCCAGCTCGTCCAGGGCCATCAACAGGCCCTCGCGTTCGGGCACCACCAGCTCGGCGGCGTGGCTGGGGGTGGCCGCCCGCAGATCGGCCACCAGGTCGGCGATGGACACGTCCACCTCGTGGCCCACCGCAGAGACGACCGGGATCTGGCTGCGGAAGACGGCCCGGGCCACCGCCTCGCTGTCGAAGGCCGCGAGGTCCTCGGCGCTGCCGCCCCCCCGCCCGATGATCAGCACATCGGAGCGACCATGGGCGTTGAGCAGGTCGATGGCCGCGGCCACCTCCGCCGGGGCTGAATCGCCCTGCACCCGACAGGGCGCAAGGTAGACCGTCAGGCCCGGAAAGCGCCGCCCGAGCACTTTCAGGATGTCTTGAAAGGCGGCCCCGGTGGGGCTGGTGGCCACGCCGATGGCGCGGGGCAGGACCGGGATGGGGCGCTTGCGGGCCTGGTCAAAGAGGCCTTCCGCCGCTAGCTTTCGCTTGAGCGCCTCCTTCCTGGCCGCCAGATCCCCCTCGCCCGCGCTCTCGAGCGCCCGCACCAGCAGGTTGAGCTTGCCCTGGGGGGCGTAGAGGTCCAGGCTGCCCGTCACGGTGACGCGGTCGCCCACCTGCGGCGGCCGGCGCACATATTGGTTGAGCCCCCGGAACATCACGCAACTCAAGACCGCCTGGGCGTCCCGCAGCGTGAAGTACCAGTGGCCCGACCGGTGGGCGGTGAACTGGGACAGCTCGCCTTCAACGCGGACCAGGCCCACGTCGTCGAAGAGATCCTTGAGGCTGCGGCAGAGCTGGGAGACCGTCAGGGTGCGGTCGAGCCAGCCATTGTGTTCGTCCATGGGCGCCGTCTATTCCTTCAGGCGCAGGGACTCCACCGCCGAAATGCAAGGGGCGGTCAGGCTGGCCACGGGGATCTCGGGCTCGGGCATGGTGGCGTGCAGCAGGCCGACCACCTCGACCGCCTTGCCGTCCAGGCGGGCGCGCTCCTCGGCCGGACGCAGGGCCACCGCCGACCAGGAGGGCTCCAGGTAGATTCGGCGGCCATCGGCGAGGACCAGGGCCACATGGCCATCAAGCTGCGGCGGCCGGGTGTCCCGGGGAGAGCGCTGCCTCACGTCTACCTGGGTGTAGGTGCCGTGCACCGTCACCTTCTGGCCGTCCAAGGCAGGGATCTCGTCGGCGATGAAGACGGTGGGCATGGCCATTCCGGGGGCAGCAGGGGGAGCGGGAGCGACCGCGGCCGCCGAAGGAGGCACCGAGGGGGCCGCGGCCGGGCTGCGGCCCTGACAAGCCAGGAGCAAGGTGCAGAAGAGCAGCGCGGCGCGGTGCTCAGTTCCTGGCACTCTTGACCGCCATGGTGGTGGGCGTTTCGCCGTGCTGGTTGGTGGCGGTGTGCTGGTCGTGGAAGGTCTGGCCCTCGCGGTGGGCCGGGCCATACATGTCGAAGGTCCAGTCGGCGTTGGACACATCGGGCTTGGAGACCGAGAAGTTCTCGAGGCTGACGAAGTCACCGCCGGACTTCATCACCAGGCCGGCGAAGTGGAAGTTCCAGGTGTTGTCTTCGTAGCCCTTGATCGGGGCGCCACCGCTATTCATGGTGAAGCCCTCGCCGACTTCGGGGTTGGCGAAGTCGTTGATGCCGGCCTTCTCGTCAAAGGCGCGCTTGCCGGCGTCGTCCATGGCGTCGTAGTTGTGCTGCCCGCCCGCGAGGTCGTCAAAGAGCTCGCGCTTGAAGTCGCCGGGCCGGTGACCGGCCCGGGTCTCTTTGCGGGGGCCACCATTCTTGTCGTTGTAGGTGGCCTTCATGGTGCCCCACTGCTCGCCGTCGCCGCCCATGACGTCGCGGGTGGAGCGACCGCAGTCGGCGTAGTGGGTCATGCTGTCGCCGCCCGTCTTGGTGCGGGAGTTGACCGGCACGACCTCGACCAGCGCGACAGAGCCCGTGCCATCGGGCTTCTTGATCACTTCCGTGTCGCTGCCCTCGTTCAGGGAGATCACCGAGCCATTGGCCTTGAGCTTGGCCTCGGCCCCCTGGATGAGGGAGGGTTCGGCCCAGAAGTGGTGGTTGGGGTAGCCCTCGCGAACGGCCATCTTGCCGTCTTCGCTCACCCGCAGGGTGTTGCGGCCCTTGCGCTGCACGGCGTAGCGCTGCACCGGCGCATTCGCGACGTCCTTGGCGGCTTCTCCTCCGCCACCCACCTTGACGGACTGGCCCATGGCGGCCTTGCGGCCCAGGCTGTCGGCCTCGGCCTCCAGCGCGGGGTCGTTGTTCATGCCGCCGCGGCCGGCACGGCCGGAGCGCTGCTGCAGAATGTGGGTCAGCTCGTGGCCCAGCAAGAAGCGGAAGCGGGGGCTGTTCTCGTCCACCAGGCCGGGCTGGAAGACGATCTCGTTGCCCTGGGCGAAGGACAAGGCGCCGTGGGCCTGGGCCTCGGGGCCCGTGCGCACGCGGATATTGGAGAAGTCCGCGCCAAAGGCGGCCTCCATGTCGCCGGGCACGGAGGTCACCGAGGCCTTCAGGGCCTCCTGGCGGGCGGCGTTGCCGGGGCCTGCGGCCTGGGGGCCTGCGGCTTCGGGGCCGGCGGCGGCGGCCTGCGGGGCCTGTGCGGTGCGCTGCTTCTTCATGGGGAACCCCGTGGCGTCGGTGCGACGGCGGATCTCAGCTGACAATCCGCGCGATCATCTGGGAGGCTATCACGCAAAAGGGGGACGGGGCCGCCTTGGCCAGCCCGGTGCAATCGCCTTGCCACCGCGACAGCCGATCAGCGGATGCGGGCCAGCGCCCGACGATAGTCGGCGAGCAGCCGATCGCGGTGCCGGTGTCGGCCCCCGCTCACCTGCCGCACACCCCCGGTCAGACCTCGTCGATGGCCGAGGCTCCTGCCGCGAAAATGAAGGCGTCGAGCATATTGTCACCATCCAGCCCCAGCAGGGAGGGGTGGTCGGGCCGCAAGACCAGCCAGTCCGCCCGCTGCCCGACGGCCAGCCCGCCCACCGGCAGGCCCAGGGCCAGAGCGCCACCGCGCAGGGCCCCCGCCACAGGCCGCCGCCCACCGAGACCTCGCCCGGTGGCAGGCAGACCGTGCGGCGCCGCAACAGCAGGCGCTGGCCCAGCCCGCAGCCGCAGCTCCTCGGCGGCGTCGCGGCAGACACGGCTGTCGGTGCCCACGCCGAAGGCCCCTGGGCCAGGTAGTCCCGGGCCGGGAAGAGCCCGTCGCCCAGGTTGGCCTCGGTGCTGGGGCAGAGGCCGGCCACCGCCCCGCTGGCCACCAGGCCCCGGAGCTCGGCCGCGTCGAGGTGGGTGGCGTGCACCAGGCACCAGCGCGGGTCGATGCCCACCCGGTCCAGCAGGGCCTGCACCGGGCGCTGCCCCGCGTGGGCCAACATGCCGGCCACCTCGGCCTCTTGTTCGGCGACGTGGATGTGCACCGGTGCGGTCGGGTCCTGGGCGTGCAGGCCCGCCACCACCGCCGCCAGCCCGGCGATGGGCACCGCCCGCAGGCTGTGGGGTGCCATGCCCACCCGGCGGTCGGGGCGCCCCGCCACCTGGGCCCGCAGGCGCGCGATCAAGTCCAGCAGCCCGTCGTCGCTGTGCAAGAAGCGGCGCTGGCCGGCCGTGGGCGGCTGGCCGAAGCCCCCGGCTTGGTAGAGCACCGGCAGCAGGCTGAGCCCGATGCCCGCCGAATCCGCCGCCGCCAGCACCCGCAGCGACATCTCCGCCGGGTCCGAAAAGGGCCTGCCGTCGGTGTCCTGGTGCAGGTAGTGGAACTCGGCCGCCGAGGTGAAGCCGCCCTCCAGGCACTCGACATAGAGCCAGGCCGCGATGGCCTGCAGGGCGTCGGGGTCCAGGGTGGCCACCACCCGGTACATGGCCTCGCGCCAGGTCCAGAAGCTGTCCTCCACCGCGGTGCGGTGCTCCGCCAGACCGGCCATGGCGCGCTGAAAGGCGTGGCTGTGCAGGTTGGGAAGCCCCGGCAGCACCGGACCCGGCAATCGGGGCAAGCCGGCGGCAGGGGCACCCGGCCAGACCCCGGTGAGCTGGCCATCGGCGCCGACCTCCAGCCGCACGTCAGCGCGCCAGCCCTCGGGCAGCAGGGCCGCGGGCGCGAGATAGGCCTGGGCAGCCTCAGCGGGCCGGGCGCCAGTCACGGAAGGCCTCCATCGCAGGGCGGAGCAGCCCCACCAGCGGGGCGGCCCGGTCGGGCCGGAAGACGAGATCGTCGTCCAGGTAGGCATCCCAGGCGATCTCGAGCTGCACCGCATGCAGGCCCTGGGCCGGGTTGCCATAGTGCCGGGTGATGTAGCCGCCCTTGAAGCGGCCATTGACCACGCTGCTGAAGGCCGGGGATTGCAGGGCTGACGCGACCAGCGCCTGCGCGGCCGGGTCGCAGGCGCGCCCCTCGTGGGTGCCCAGGTTGAGGTGGGGCAGGCGCCCGTCAAAGAGCCGCGGCACCTGGGGGCTGATGGAGTGGGCGTCCCAGAGCAGGGCATAGCCGAAGCGGTCCCGCAGGCGCTCCAACTCTGCAGACAGGGCGGCGTGGTAGGGCCGCCACCACGTGTCAATGCGGGCCGCTTGCTCATTCTCGTCGATCTCGTCCACCCACGCGGCCTGCCCGTCAAAGAGGCAGCGCGGCACCACGCCGGTGCCGGCCTGCCCCGGGTAGAGGGCGGCGTCGTCGGGCGGCCGGTTGAGATCGACCACCAGCCGCGAAAGGTCGGCCACCAGCACCGACAGTCCCAGGGACTCGGCGAAGGCGTAGAGCCGGTCCACATGCCAGTCCGTATCGGGCAGGGGCCGGGCGGCCGGGCTGAGGCGCGCGTGCAGCCCAGCCGGAAGGGCCGTGCCAGAGTGGGGAATGCTGAGGAGGAGGGGGCTCTGCCCCTGGATGAAGCGAAAGGCCGACATGCCCCCCCTGTAGCCCGAGCGCTGCCGGGCGTTGACCCGATCGGGCGCACAGCCCCGCCGCGCGGGAGGAGGGAGGCGCAGCGCGCGGTCCCCCCGCCTCAACCGGCGATCAGGCCCAATCCCGCAATGCCCGGGGTGGCCACCTGCGCGGTGATCTCCGGCGAGACCGCCGTCAGGGCCGGAGCCAGGCGAAGGCGTGGGTCCAGTCGTTGCGCAAGAAGCCCGCGGAACACCAGAGCTGGCAGAGGGCCTCCACCGGGCCGCCCGCGGCGCTGGTGCCGACGTCCTCGGCCTGCCAGCCGAGCTGCTCGCAGAGCCCGGCCACGACCGTCTTGGCGGCGGGGTCGTCGCCGCAGATGAACATGGTGGGGCGGCCGCCCTGCAGCGCCGGCTTCACCATCAGGCCCGCCCCGACCGAGTTGAAGGCCTTGACGAAGCGGCCGTCGGGCACGGCCTTCTGCAGGCGCTGGAGCAGGCTGTCCCCGGGCCCGGTGAAGTAGGGCAGCACGCCCCCGACCGGGGCGCCGGCGATGGGGTTGGTGGTGTCGATGACGACCTTGCCGGCCAGGCCCGAGGCGATGCCGGTGACCAGGTCCTGGGCGACCGCTCCCAGGACGGCGAGCACGACCACGTCGGCGCCAGCGACGGCCTGGTCGAAGGGCAGCTCCGCGATGCCGGTTCGGGCTGAGAAGTCGCTGAGCTTGTCACCGCTGCGGCTGGCGATGGTGACCGCGTGACCGGCGCCGAGGAGGCCTTCTGCGAGGGTCTGGCCGACGTGGCCGCTGCCGAGGACGGCGATGTTCATGGGGAAGCTCCAGGGTGAGGGCGAAGGCGCGGAACGGCGCGGTGGATACTCACGCCGGGGAAGAGGTCAAGAGGATCTTGCCGGTGCGGCCCGGCCGCTGATGGTGGGCCACGGCCGCGCGGACGTCCTGGAGGCCGTAGCGGGCCTCGATCGGCGCGAAGGCGGTGCCCTCTGCCAACAGGTCCACCAGCGCGGCGCCGATGGCGACCCGGCGCTCGGGCTTCATCGCAGCGTAGCCGCGCAGTCGCGAGAATCCCCGCACCGTCACGTCTCGGAAGACCAGCTCGGCGGCGGGCAGCTCGACCCGGTCCGAGGAGAGCAGCCCGTAGACGAGCAGCTCGCCGCCCTCGGCCAGGGCATCGAAGAGGCGCCCCGAGGCGCTGCCGGCCACGGCGTCCAGGCCACGCAGGATCGGTGCACCGGCGGCCTCGCGCAGGCGACGGGACAGGTCGGGGCCGTCCTCGAGCACCGCCGCGGCGCCGGCTGCGATCAGCTCGTCGGCGACGACAGCGTTGCGCACAACGGCCAGCGCGCGCAGCCCGCGCCGCCGCGCCAGGGCCAGCACCAGCCGCGAGACCGCGGCGCTGCCCGCGTTCAGCGCGATGGTCCCGCCCTCCGGGACACCCTCCAGCAGGCCGACCGCCGTGAAGGGGTTCACGCAGAGCATGGCGGCCTGCTCCATGTCGACTCCCGCTGGCAGGGGCAGGACCGCGTCGTCGGCGAAGGCCAGGCGCTCGGACCAGGTGCCGCCAGAGGGGATCGCCACGATGGTGCCGGGGCGCAGGCGGCTGGCCGGGCCAGCTTCGATGACCCGGCCGGCGCCCTCGATGCCCACGGGAGCCGGGAGCGTCGGCGTGAAGACGTGCCGGCCCGTGAGCAACAGCAGGTCCGCGGGGTTGATGGGCCGGGCCTCGATGGCCACCACCACGCCGGCGTCGGGGCAGACGGGATCGGGGACCTCTCGCAGCTCGACGGTCAGGGAGGGATCGGCATGGGGTCCGGTGTAGAACACGCGGCGCATCGGCAGCTCCAGCTCAGGCTCGGTCGTGGTTCTATTCGCGCCTGGGTGCAGAGTGAATGTGCATGTGTTCAACTATTGATATGAGGGATTTCGATAGGAGGGGGTCATGAGGCTGGAGGACCTGGCTGGGCTCGACCTCAACCGCCTCGTCGTGCTCGCCGTGCTGCTCGAGGAGGGAGGCGTCTCCCCCGCAGCCCGACGGCTGGGCCGGACCCAGTCGGCTGTGAGTCACACCCTGGCCCAGCTCCGGGAGGACCTCGGCGACGACCTGCTGGTCCGGGTGGGGCGGGGCATGGCGCCCACTCCCTTCGCGGACCGCCTCCGGTTTCCCCTGATGACCGTGCTCGGGCAGCTCGGGGCCCTGACCCGTGGGGCCGCCTTCGACCCGGCGACGGCGCGCCGAACCTTCCGCGTGGGCTGGAGTGACTACCTGCAGCTCGTCGTCGGAGGCAGCTGGCTCCCCCCGCTGCGGATGGCGGCCCCGGGGATCGACCTGGTGGCCGTCGCACCGCCGCCGGGGGGCCCGGCACCCCTGCTGGCCGACGGCCGCCTGGACCTCGCCTTCGACGTCGGCTTGTCCGACGACGACACCCTCAAGGGCCGGCTGCTGTTCGAAGACGCGTTCGCCACCCTGGCTGGTGCTCGGGGAGGCTTCGCCCCCGGACCGCTCAGCCTGGAGCAGGTCGGCGAGCGGCTCTCCGTCGCGCGGGCGCTGCGTGAGAATGGGCTTGACGTGCTTGATGCCGACGAGGTGGCCTCGCGTTTGCGCCACGCCGAACCCGGGCTGATCGCCCTGCTGGACGGGGCGCCGCCGGTGCTCGACAACCCCGACCAGCCCACCCTTCGCGTGGCCCGCGCCGACGAGCGGGCCCGGGTGCGGGTGGTCTGCGGAAAGCCCTTGCCCGACCCGGCGCTGCCGGCCAACCTGCCCTCCCTCAGCCGCTTGGGACGCAGCGTCTTTGCGGCGCTGCCCGCGCCCATCCTCGCCGTAGATCTCATCTATGATGCCCGCCGCTGGCGCATCCTCGACCTGCGCACCCTGGCGTTGGCCGACCTGGCTCCGGCCGAACAGGCCGAGCTCTACCAGGCCGCAGCGGCCTTGCCCGACCGCAAGGGCAATGGCCGCAAAGAGCCCCACCTGCCCAGCCTCGCCGTCCTGTGGGCCGGGCGCTACCCAGGCTCTGCATCCTCGGCAGAGACCCTGGACAAGCTGGCACAGGTGGGGGCGCGCATGGGCCTGCGCGTCGAGATGATCGGCCCCGATGATCTCGACCGGCTGGGCGATCACGACGCGCTCTTCATTCGCATGCTGACCGGCGTGAACCAGCCGGCCTGGCGCTTTGCCACCCGGGCCCAGGCCCTGGGCATGCCCGTCATCGACCAGCCCGACGCCATTGTGCGTTGCAGCAACAAGGTCTACCTCTTTGAATTGCTGCGTCGCAGCGGACTGCCCATGCCGGCGACGGTCGTGGTGGACCGGGCCACCACCTGGGAGGAGCTGGTGGAGGCCCTGGGCGCGCCGGTGGTGCTCAAGGACCCCGACGGCTCCTTCTCCACCGGGGTCTTCAAGCTGGAGTCGGCCGAGGATCTGCGGCAGCGCATGGACAGCCTGATGGAGCGCTCCCCGCTGCTCATCGCCCAGGCCTGGCTGCCCACCAGCTTTGACTGGCGGGTGGGCGTGCTGGGGCGCAAGCCGGTGTGGGCCGCCCGCTACCATATGGTGACCGGACACTGGCAGATCAGCGCCAGCCACGGCCACGCGGTGCGCTTTGGCCGGGTGGAGGCCGTGCCCCTGGACCAGGCCCCCAAGGACGTCGTGCGCCTTGCATCCCGGGCCGCCGACCTCATCGGAGATGGGCTCTTTGGGGTCGATCTCAAAGAGACCCCCGACGGGCCGGTGGTGATTGAGGTCAACGACAACCCCAACCTCGACCTGGGCTATGAGGACGCCGCCAGCGGCGACAGCATCTACGAGGCCATCGTGGGTTGGTTTCTGCAGCGTCTGCGGGCCGACGCGCCCAGAGCGGCCCAAAAGATCCGCAGCGCCGCCGAGCTACCCGCGCTGCAGCGGCCCATCGGGCGCGCCTTGCCCGCCCGCAGCCAGCCCTACTCTGCCTATGAGGTGGTGGGGCTCGAGCTGGAATATTCGCTGGTGGACCGCGATCTCAACGTGGTGCACCTGGCGCCAGACGTGCTCGCGGGCCTGGCCGGGCGGCCCTGCTCCGACGTGGTGCTGGGACGGGTCGGGATCTCCAACGAGATCATGGAGCATGTCATCGAGATCAAGAACCAGGTACCCCATGGGTCCCTGGCCCGGGCCGAGGCCGACCTGGTCGAAGGCGTGCGCCGGGTCGCCTTGCTGCTCGACCAGCGCCACCGCGCCCGCATGTTGCCCGGCGGCATGCACCCCTGGTTCCGCCCCGAAGGCGCGCGCACCTGGCGCCGCAGCAACCGCCGCATCTATGACACCTACACCCGACTCTTCAATGTGCAGACCCACGGCTGGGCCAATGTGCAGGCGGTGCACGTGAACCTGCCCCTGGGCAGCCCCGAAGAGGCCACCGCGATGATGAACGCGGCCCGCCTGCTGGTGCCCTACCTGCCGGCCCTGGCGGCAAGCTCTCCGCTGGTAGAAGGCGAGATGACCGGCCGGGTGGACAACCGGGTGGCCTGGCTGCTGGAGCACCAGGCGCGCATTCCCGAGAGCATGGCCCGCCTGGTGCCCGAGCCCCTGCGGGCCTATGGCGACTACAAGAAGAACGTGCTGGCGCCCATGTACGCCGCGGTGGACCGCCTGCCCGACGCCGAGGCCCTGCGCGCCGAATTCCTCAACGCCCGAGGCGCGGTCTTCAAGGCCAGCCGGGCCTCCATGGAGCTGCGCATCCTGGATGTGCAGGAGTGCGTCGCCATGGACATGGCCATCGCCTGCTTCGTGCGCCGGGCCTTGCGCGATCTGGCCCAGGACCTCAGCAGCCTGGCACCGGCCGATCAAGGGCTGCTGGAGCGGGATCTGCTGGCGGTGGCCACCGGGGGCAGCCGCGCGCGGGTGATGGCCCCTCACCTGCCCTTGGCGGCCCAACGCGCCGCTGACGGCGGCCTGTCGGCCCAGCAGGTGCTGGCCTGGCACCTGGAGCGGGTCAGCCACAGGGCTAAGGACGAACGGGCCTACCTCGACCGGGTGGCCGACGTGGTGGCCCAAGGCAGCCTGTCCGAGCGCATCCTGGCGCGGCTGACGCCCCTGGCCGACGACGAGAGCGGCTTCACCGAGGCCGCCCGCGGCATCTACATCGAGCTGGCCGACTGCCTGGTGGACAACCGCCCCTGGACCGGCCGCAGCCATGCCTCCCCGGAGCGTCCATGATGACCCGCCTGACCACCGGCGCCGCCCTGCTGCTGTGCGCCTGCAGCGATGGTGGGCCCGCCTCCACCCCGGCCCCCACGGCGAAGGCCCCCAACATCCTGGTGGTGACCCTGGACACCACCCGCCGGGACTCGCTGAGCCCCTATGGCGGCCCCAAGGAGGGCACCCCGGTGCTGGAGCGCATCGCCCGCCAGGGCGCCCGCTTCGACCGTGCCTATACCGTCACGCCGCTCACGATTCCGGCCCACTCGTCTCTGCACACCGGGCTCCTTCCGCCCCGACACGGCGTGCGGGACAATGGCGACCAGTTCTTGTCCGACAGCGCCCTCACCCTGGCCGAACAACTCAAGGGCGCCGGCTATGCAACCATGGCCTCCGTGGGCGCCGAGGTCACCAGCCACCATTGGGGCTTTGCCCAGGGCTTTGACGCCTATTTTGACGATATGGGCGAGGCCGCCGAGGGCGAGCGCAACCGCTGGCGCGTCGAACGCCGCGGCGACAAGGTGGTGGATGACGCCTTGGGTTGGCTGCAGAGCCGGGCCGGCCAGGAGGCGCCCTTCTTCGCTTGGGTTCACCTCTTTGACGCCCACCACCCCTACGAGCCTCCCGACAGCTTTCGGGCCCTCTTCCCCGACCGCCCCTACCTGGGCGAGATCGCCTTCGCCGACGCCCAGCTGGGCCGGGTGCTGACCGAGCTGGAGCGCCAGGATCCGGGCCTGATGAACACCTGGATCTTCGTGCTGGCCGATCACGGCGAGAGCATGGGGGCCCATGGCGAAGGCATGCACGGCGTGCTGCTTTACGACGAGACCACCGCCATCCCCCTGGTGGTGCGCCCGGCCGGAGGCCTTCCGACCCCCCGCATCATCCAGGCCCCTGCCAGCATCGTGGACATCCTGCCCACCGCCCTGGCTGCCGCCGGCCTGCCTCTGCCCCAGGACATCGACGGCCAGGCCCTCTCGGGCTGGTTGAGCCCCGAGCCGGCCCCGCCCGAAGGCGCGATGGACCGGGTGGTCTATATGGAGAGCCTCTATGGCTGGCACCACTACGGGTGGGCCCCCCAGCGCGCGGTGGCCGAAGGCCAATACAAGCTCATCGATACGCCCACCACCGAGCTTTACGCCAAGGCCGACGGCGCCGAGGCCACAAACCTCGCAGCGACCCAACCCGAGCAGCGCCAGCGCCTGCTGGACCGCATGGACGCCCTGGCTGCCGGCCTGCTGCCCCTCGAAGGGGCCGCGTCTTCGGCCTCGCTGAGCCCCGACCGCATCGCCCAGCTCGAAGCCCTTGGCTATGTCACCACCAACGCAGGCAGCAGCGGGGACGTGCCCTGGCGGGACGCCAGCCTGTCGGATCCCGTCGCGCGCCTGCCCATCCTCAAGCGCCTCGAAGAGGTGCGAAAGGCCCAGCAATCCGGCGATCTCAACCTCGCCCGCAAGGTGGCCGAGCAGATCCTGGCCGAGGAGCCCGGCCTGGTCGATCCCGCCCGCACCCTGGCCGGCATCCTGCTGCGGCTGGGCGATCTGGACGCGGCCGAGAAGGTGGTGGCCGACCTCGACGCCCGGCAGCCCTCCAGCAACAACAAGGCCATGCTGGCCAGCATCCACATGCGGCGGGCCGATCTGGACGGCGCCATCACGCTCTATGGGGCCGCCTTGGAGATGGATCCCTATGTGGCCGGCACCTGGACCCCCTATCTGCACGCCCTGTGGATCAAGGGGGATCTGTCCCGCCTGAATGAAGAGCTGGCGCGGGTTCACGCGCTGATTCCCGACCACGCCATCGCCCAGGGCATGGGGGGGGTGGTGATGGCCATGCAGCGCCAATGCGGCCCCGCCGTTGCAACCTTGCAGCGGGCCATCGCCGCAGAGCCCATGCAACCCTTTGTGCACCACGCCCTGGGCATGTGCCAGCGGGCCATGGGCGAGGTGGACGAGGCCGAGACCAACCTGCTCGAAGAGGTGGACCACTACCCGCCCGCCCTGCCCAGCCGCCGGGCGCTGGTGGAGATCTACACCGGCCAGAAGCGCTATGACGAGCAGCTGGCGCAGCTCTTGGCCATTGAGGCCAAGGAGCCTGCCCACCCCCTCACCGCCCACAGCAAGGGGCAGGTGCTCTTCAACCTGGGCCGCTATGCAGAGTCGCGCCCGGTGGTGGAACGCTGCATGGAGCTGGCGCCGGACTACCCCGGCTGCGTGATGCTCTATGCCAATGTGCTCAAGAAGCTGGGCGAGGAGGAGAAGGCCGTCGAGACCTACCACCGGGCCCTGGCCATGGCCGACCAGCGCCCGCCCACCGCCGCGGCCGAAGAGCCCGCAATCACCGCCCCCGAAGCGGGGGCCGCCGACCCCATCGCCGACCCCACCCGCTACTGGAAGGAGTAGTTTGGCGGTGCGCGAGAGGCGCGCATGCCAACCCAGTTCAACAGCGCGCAAATAGCGCACCGTTGAACCAGCCCGATATTGGCGGGGGCCTTGCCCGCACCGCGCCAAGGGCGCTTCCCCGGCGTCCTCTTCGAGGCCGCCGGGCGGCCGGCCCACATGCGCCGGCCGCGTCCAACGAATCGGGATTTCCGATTCGCTGAACTAGCCAAAGAGCCCGGTGCTGAGGTAGCGCTCGCCGGTGCTGGCGCACAAGAAGGCCACATTGCGCCCGGGGCCGAGCTTTCGGGCGAGCTGACGGGCCACCACGAAGGCCGCCCCCGACGAGATGCCCACCAGCAGGCCCTCAGCCCGGGCCAGGGCCCGGCTGCCCTCAATGGCGTGCGCGTCGGGAAGGGCCACCACGGCGTCATAGGCGGCCCGGTCCAACACCGGCGGCACAAAGCCCGCGCCGATGCCCTGGATGCCATGAAGCCCCGGCGCGCCCCCGGTGAGCACCGCGCTGCCTTCGGGCTCCACCACCCAGATCTGGATGTCGGGGAAGGCTGCCCGCAACACCGGCGCCACCCCGCTCACCGTGCCCCCGGTTCCCACGCCGCAAACAAAGCCGTGCAGCCCATCCTCGGCGAATGCCGTCACGAGTTCGGGCCCCGTTCCAGCGCGGTGGGCGCCGGGGTTGGCGGGGTTGGCGAATTGGCTGGGATAGAAGGCGTCTTCGACCCGCTCGCCAATGCGCAGACTGGCGTCGATGGCCCCGCGCATGGCGTCGGCCGCCGGGGTCAAGACGCACTCGGCCCCATAGGCCTCCAACAGGCGCCGGCGCTCGATGGAGAGGTCATCGGGCATGGTCAGGATCAGGCGGTAGCCCAAGGCGGCGCAGGCCATGGCCAACCCCACGCCCGTATTGCCGCTGGTGGCCTCGATGATGGTGCTGCGTCCCGCTTGAATGCGCCCCTCGGCCTCGGCCTGGCGCAGCATGGCCAGGGCGATGCGGTCCTTGACCGAGCCGCCGGGATTCATGCTCTCCAACTTGGCGAAGATGTGCGCGCCGCGCGGATCCCAGGCCCGGCGCAGCCGCAGCACCGGCGTCTGGCCGATGAGGTCGAGGATGCTGTCCACCCGCGACGACCCGCTCATTTGCGCTCCCGAAGCGGGCGCAGGCGGCTGGCCTTGCGAGCGGCCTCGCCCTCGGCGGGCGGCGGCGCGCCCCCGCGCACCATGGGCTCCTCGTCGCCGGCGGACCCCAGGGGCGGCAGGCCCTTGATGGCGCGAAGCTCGGCCTCCACCGCCATGAGTCGCTCCATGACCGGGTCGTCGGCCCCCACCGTCGCATCGGGGCTCCAGTGGCGGTCCTTGGCGCCCGCGGGATCCGGCGCGCTGGTCGCGGGCCGGCCCGGGATGCCCACCACCGTGGTGCCGGGGGCCACATCCCGCACCACCACGCTGTTGGCGCCGATGCGCGCCCCCCTGCCCACGGCGATGGGCCCCAGCAGCTTGGCGCCCGCGCCCACCACCACATCCTCACCCAGGGTGGGGTGGCGCTTCTCTTGCCGCCAGCTGGTGCCCCCCAGGGTGACCCCATGGTAGAGCGTGCAGTTGTCGCCGATCACGCTGGTCTCGCCGATCACCACGCCCATGCCGTGGTCGATGAAGACCCCGCCGCCGATCTGTGCGCCGGGGTGGATCTCCACGCCGGTGAGCCCCCGCCCCAGGTGGCTCAGGGACCGGGCCGTCACGCGGTGGCCGCGCGCCCACAGCCGCGACGACAGGCGGTGCAGCAACAAGGCGTGAAAGCCCGGGTAGTTGAGCAAGACCTCCAGGCGACTGCCCGCCGCGGGATCGCGGTCGAGCACGGCTTGAAGGTCCCGGCGGAGGTGCTGGAGCAGGGCCATGGCCGCCTCCTACCCGGATGCGGCGACGCGGGCAGCCGACCGGGGGGCGGCCCTCGCGTTATCCGGTCAGGTCTGAACATTGAGGACCCCATGGAATACCGCGGACTGCAGCTCGACCCCTTCCAGCAACAGGCCATCGAGGCCTTGCAGGCGGGGGAGAGCGTGCTGGTGTCTGCCCCCACCGGCACCGGAAAGACCGTGGTGGCCGACTGGATGGTCGAGCGCACCCTGGCTGAGGGTGGCGAGGTCATCTACACCGCCCCCATCAAGGCCCTCAGCAACCAGAAATTCCGCGACTATTGCAAGCTGCTGGGCGAGGACCGCGTCGGTCTGGTCACCGGCGACCTGGTCATCCGCCGCGAGGCCCCCTGCCGGGTGATGACCACCGAGATCCTGCGCAACATGCTGCTGGGCGGCGATCCACTGCCCAATCTGCGCGCCGTGATCATCGACGAGATCCACTTCCTTGATGACAACGAGCGCGGCACAGTCTGGGAGGAGGTGCTCATCTACCTGCACCAGCGGGTGCAGATCGTGGGCCTGTCCGCCACCCTGTCCAACCTGCAGGAATTCGCCGAGTGGCTGAGCTTTGTGCGCGAGCGCACGGTGCGGGTCATCGAAGAGCACAAGCGCGCCGTGCCGCTGACCTTCTTGATCGCCAGCCGCGAGGGCCAACTCAAGACGCCGGCCAATATGGACCGCTTCTACAAGGAGTGGCAACACAAGAACGCCTACGCGCTGAAGCGGGTCGAGAGCAAGGGCGAGGACGGCGGCGCACGCACCCGCTACGGCCGGGGACGCGGCGGCGCTGGCGGCGGCGGGCAGGGGCGCAACCGGCGCGGTGACAAAGAGAAGGTGGGCAGCGTCACCCGTCACGGCGACGTCTTTCGGCTGCTGTGGCCCGATCTCTCCCCCTACCTCTTCTTCACCTTCTCGCGCCGGGACGCCGAGAATATGGCCAAGGGCCTGGCGGGGGGCTTGGAGTGGCCCCTGCTCGAAAAGGACGAATACGACCAGGTTGTCGCGCGTCTGGACGCCTTCCGCAAAGAGCCCGGCGCCGAGGCCGCCCTCGACGACGAGCTGGCCCGCATGCTGCGCGGGGGCGTGGGTTTTCACCATGCCGGCCTGCACGTCATGCTCAAGGCCCTGGTGGAGGAGCTCTACGAGCGCAAGCTCATCCGGGTGCTCTATTGCACCGGCACCTTCGCCCTGGGCATCAACATGCCCGCCCGCACCGCCGTCTTTGACGGCCTGATGCGCTTTGACGGCAAGCAGATGATCAACCTGCCCAGCCGGGAATTCATGCAGATGGCCGGCCGCGCCGGTCGCCGGGGCATGGACGAGGAGGGTCTGGTGGTCGTGCGCTGCGATATCGATGACTGGGCTGAGTTGGCTCCCCAACTCAAGCAGTATCTGCAGGGCACCCTGGAGCCCGTGCGCAGCCGCTTCTCGCTCAGCTTCAACTCGGTGGTGAACCTGGTCGAGCGCCACCCCCCCGAGCGCATCCGGTCCCTGGTCGAGCGCAGCTTCCTGGCCTGGCACCGGGCCCGCCAGGGCGCCGAAGACGCCGTGCAGGTCGAGATCATGCGCGAGAAGCTGGAGGCTGCTGGCTGGACGGAGGACGGGGCGCCGCCCCGCAACCTGCGCCACGACATCAAGCGCCTGCGCCGCATCGAGAAGCGCGCTGAGGACGCCCAGGAGCAGACCTGGCGCGAGTTCACCGACAAGGTCGATTTCCTCAAGCGCTGGGGCTACCTCGAAGACGACGGCAGCTTCAACGCCGGCGCCCGCATCCTCAAGCACATCCAGATCAGCGAGGTCTTCGTCACCGAGCTGTTCCTGGCCGGCATCTTCGACGAGCTGGATCTGCCCGACCTCTTTGGCGTGCTCTGCGGCCTCTGCGCCAACCTGCCCCGGGGGGCCATCGTGCCGGCGGCCAAGCGCTACCGCGAGCTGGCCGGCCGCATCGAAAAGATCCGCCGCAGCGAGATCGTCACCGCGTCCGAGGCCCTGTCGGGCACCGAGGTCACCTGGGATGGTGGGCTCATCCCCTTCGGCCGCTGGTGGGCCGAAGGAAAGACCCTGCCCGAGCTGATGGGCCAGCTGCACACCACCACCGACGCCAGCGGCGACCTGGTGGGCGCCTTTCGCCGGGCCAAGGATCTGGCCGGTCAGCTCCGCGGCGCCTGGGAGGGCTTCCCCGAGCAGATCCGCGCGGTGGACGGCCTGATTCGCAGCGTCACCCGCGACGAGGTCGAGGTGGTGGACTGAGAGGGGAGCCCGCCCCCCTCACAAGACGATGGTGGCCGAGCCCAGGGCGCCGAATGCGGTCATGCCCTGGATGGTGCTGCCATCCACCGGGCTGATGGTCTCGTTGACATTCCACCGGTAGAGGTAGATGGCGGCCAGGTCATACTCGTAGAAGGCCCCGAAATTGCTGGGGGGCACGACGAAGTAGCCGCTGTCATTGGCCACGCAGAAGATCTCGCCCGACAGGCTGCCCGACCAGCTGTCAAAGACCAGGATGTCGATGACCACGGCATCGGAGATGCCGGTGGGCGCCCAAGAGAAGCCCGCCCCCGAGCCCACGGACATATAGGGGAACTCATAGGGGTAGTCGTTGAGAATGCCGATGGGCTGGATGTCGGTGAAGCCCGAGGTGGTGCGCAGGGCCCCCGGCACGCTGTGGGGCCCGAGGCTGCCCCCGTCGGGCACGCTGAGGTCGAAGGCGGCGTTCTTGATGTAGTCGCTGAACTGGGCGCCGCTGTCGCTATAGGTGGTCAGCCCGTCGCGGGTGGTGCGGCTGAAAGTCAGGCTGCTGCCCCCATAGGTCAGCGAGACAGAGCTGCCGATATTCAGGGACGAACTCACTGGATCGCTGATCACCGGGTTGTTGCGGCAGGTGCCGGGGGCCGGCATCCAGGAGGTCCAATCCACCGCTGCGGGCGCGTGGAAGACGGCCTCGGTGATGGCGAAGGTGTTGGTGGCATAGCCAAAGCAGGAGGGGCAACCGATGGCCAGGGCGTCGAACTCGATGCGCCCGCTCACCAGGCCCGAGGCGTCGCCGCCGCTGCCGCCATCACCGCCATCTCCCCCATCCGACCCGTCGCTGCCGTCGCTGCCATCGCTGCCGTCGCCGCCGCCTTCATCTCCGCCGGTGGGGGCCTCGTCGGTGAAGGTGAAGGCCTGAGGCAACTCGATGAGACCGCTGTCGCTGTCGAAGAAGACATCGACCGTGGCCTCGACGTTGACCCGGGGCGTGGTCACGATGGCGGTGCTGTCGTCCAGCACGGTGACGTCCATCACCTCGCCCTGCCCGAAGCGAAAGAGGGCCGGCGCGGTGAAGCCCGCCCCCCGAATCGTGACCTCGGTGCCGCCGGCCAGCGGCGCCCAGGCGGGGTCGAGGCTGTCGATGCGGTAGCTGGCCAGGGCGTCTTCAGACCCGGTCACGCCGGTGTCTTTGGGGTCCAGGCCAATGGTGCCGCAGGCCCCCAGGGTGGTGGCGAGCAGCAGGAGGCAGGCAGGAGAGGTCCAGGTGGCCATCGGGCGGATCCATTCCTTGGTCGGGCTGCCGCGCCCGCATCGTCCTCCACCGTAGTCCGGCTTTTCGCCGCCCACAAGGCGCGAGGGGGCGCGCCTTCAGCCCGCCCGCAGGCGCCGGGCCACGTCCAGGGCCGCATAGGTCAGGATGCCATCGGCGCCGGCCCGCTTGAAGGCCATCAGGGACTCCAGCATCACCGAATCGCGGTCCAACCAGCCATTCTGCGCGGCAGCATGCAGCATCGCATACTCGCCCGACACCTGGTAGACCATGGTGGGCACGGCGAAGCGGTCCTTCACCCGCCGCAGCACGTCCAGATAGGGCATGCCGGGCTTGACCATGACCATGTCGGCCCCCTCCTCCAGGTCCAGGGCGACCTCGCGCAGGGCCTCGTCGCTGTTGCCGGGATCCTGCTGGTAGGTGCGCTTGTCGGCGGCCCCCAGCGCGGCCTTGCTGCCCACCGCGTCGCGGAAGGGGCCGTAGAAGGCGCTGGCATATTTGGCCGCATAGGACAGGATCTGGGTGTCGGGCAGCTTCGCAGCGTCCAAGGCGTCCCGCACCGCGCCGATGCGGCCATCCATCATATCCGAGGGCGCGATCACGTCGCAGCCGGCCTGGGCCTGCACGACCGCCTGCTTTTGCAGGGCCACCACCGTCTCGTCGTTGAGGATGATGCCGTCGCGCACGATGCCATCCTGGCCGTGGCTGGTGAAGGGATCCAGGGCCACATCGCAGATCACCCCGATGTCGGGGGCGGCGGCCTTGACCCGCCGCACCGCCTGGCAGATCAGGTTGTCGGGATCCCAGGCCCGCTCGCCATCCAGGGTCTTCAAGGAGGCGTCCAGCACCGGAAAGATCGCCACGGCCGGAATGCCGAGATCCCGCGCAGCGACCACATTCTCAACCAGATCGGTCAAGCTCAGGCGCGCGACGCCGGGCATGGAGGGCACGTCCTGGCTGTGGGCGCCGGCATGCACAAAGCAGGGCCAGATGAGATCATCGACAGTGAGTACGTTTTCGCGGACCAGGGCGCGGCTCCAGGCCGTGCGGCGGTTCCGGCGCATGCGGGTGCGGGGGTAGGCGGGCATGGGGGCTCCAGGGCGAAGGGCAGCCCTATCCGGTCAGTCGGCCAGGCGGCTGGACCAGACCCGCTCCGTCTCGGCGTCGGTGCTCTGCACCGTGAAGTTGTGGCGACCCAACACCCGTCCGCTGCCCGTCTCGACCACCACCCGCCAGCGCCCATCCTGCACATTCTGCTTGCGGGTATAGCCGCGGAAGCCGCCTTGCCGGCCGCCCATCACCTCGAAGGGGATGGTGTCGGTGGTCTTCCAGTCGCCGGAATCCGGGTCCTGAAGCTCCCAGCGGTGCACCACCGCGATGCCGGTGCCCGTGGGAGCAAAGACGGCGCTGAAGCACCAGACCTTGTCGCCTTCGCGCCGCAGGAAGGCGCTGTCGTCATCGGCAAAGGACCACCAGGGGCCCGGCTCGGAGACCAGCTCGTAGCCGCCCTCCACCCGGCGCACGTCGTGGTAGATGCCCACCTTCATCAGGGCCAGGGGCACCGGCGGGATCAGCTGCAGCAGATCCAAGCCGCCCAGCAGCAGCAGCACGCCCCCCACCACCGGCAGCTGCTGGCGCAGGGCCTGGCGGGTGAGGTCAACAGCGCCGGGCATGCGCTCGGCCAGCCAGACCACCAGGGCCCCCACCCCAAAGCTGCACAAGGCGGCCACGGTGAAGACCCCGCGGCCCAACCAGCCCGTCAGCACGGGTATGAAGAAGAGCAGGAAGCTGAAGGTGCAGAAGGTGAACAGGCCCACCCGCAGGCGCCGCCCCCGCAGCCGGTCGTGCAGGAATTCATTGGCCAGCAGCAGGCCCAGCAGCAGACCCACAAAGAGCAGCGACTGGTCCGAGGCCGCCGACTTGCCATAGAAGATCACATAGGCCGAGTAGAGCCCGCCAAAGAGAAACTGCACGGCAAAGCCGATCTTCTCCTCGTGGGGCACCAGGCGGGGCCAGCGCTCGGGCAGCTTCTCCAGGCGTCGGCGCAGCACCAGCAAGGCGCCCAGCAGCAGCACATAGGACAGCAGGATGAGGTTGTCGGTCAGCCGGTCGATGCGGGTCAGGGTCAGCGCGTCCCAGGCCGACCCGGCCAGAAAGAAGGCCAGGCCTTCGAAGCGCTGAAAGCGGCGGCGCAGGGCCTTGGCCCGCCCCACCATCGACGCCACCGGTGGCGGCAAGGCCGACCCGGCCGGTGCGGCGGGCGCGTCGGCCTCCCAGGGCGAAACCTGCCCCGAAACGGGTTCTGGCGCTTGATTCTCACCCATGTCTACCCGCCCGATCCCTGGCCGCTGCGGCCCAGCGCAGCCAGCGATTCGGTGGGCTCCTCGGCCGCCAGGTCTCCGGTCGGCGCCGGCCGCAGCAGCACCCGAAAGAGGCTGCCTTCGCCGGGGCGGCTGCGCACCTCGATGGCCGCGCCCATCTTGTCCACCAGCTTCTTGACGATGCTCAGGCCCAGCCCCGTGCCACCCGCCGCCCGAGCCCGCCCCTTGTCCACGCGAAAGAAGCGGTCAAAGACCCGCGCGTGGTAGGCCGGATCGATGCCGATGCCCACGTCGATGACCTCGAAGAGCACGAAGGGGCCGCGAAACTGGGCCCGCACGGTCACCAGGCCGTCGTCATAGCTGTACTTGATGGCGTTGTTGACCAGGTTGCCGACGATGTGGCCCAACGCATCGCGGTTGCCCATCACGCGCATGCCGGCGGGCACCAGCACCTCGAAGTGCATGCGCTTGGACTCTGCCAGGGATGCGGCCTTGTCGATGGCTTCGCGCACCACCGGCAGCAAGGCCACCGGCGCTGTCGGCAGGCTGCCGGGAAGGGCGTCCAGCCGGGTCAGCACCAGCAGATCGTCAAAGAGATCGGTCAGCCGGCGGGCGTTCCGGGCGATGACCTCGACCATGTCCACGACATAGGGGTCCAGGCGGTCACGGTCCTCCAGCAGCGTCTCGGCATAGCCGGCGATCGCGGTGGCGGGGGTGCGCAATTCATGGCTCACATTGCCCACGAACTCGCTGCGCTCACGCTCGACCATATGGCTGCCCGTCTCATCCTGAATCAAGGCCAGGCGCCCGCCCTGCTCGCCCATGGACAGCAGGCGCACCCGCAGGTGGCGGCTGCCATGGCGCAAGACAAAGGAGCCTTCGGGCAGCTCGGGGGCCATCAAGGCGGCCACCAGGGCCGGCACCGGCACGGCCTCCAGGGGCGGGCGGCCCACGGCGTCGGGTACCACCGGCACCATGGCGGCCAGGGCGGGATTGGTCATGCGAATGCGCCCATCGGCCCCGGTGACCAGGATCCCATTGGGGCTGCGCTCTACCAGGAGGGCCGCGAGGGCGCCGTCGTCGGTCACGTCTCCGGCACCTGGAAGCGGTAGCCGCTGCCGCGCGACCGTCTCGACATAATGGGCGGCATCGCCCAGCTTCTGGCGCAGGCGCTTGACGTGGGTGTCCACCGTGCGGGTGTTGAGGGTGGGGGGCAGCTCCCACACATCGGCCAGCAGCTCTCCGCGCTCGCACAAGCGGCCAGCGCGGTCGCAGAGGTGCAGCAGCAGCTTGTATTCGGTGGCGGTGAGGTCCATCTCCACCTCGGCCACCCAGGCGCGGTGGGCCTCGGGGTCGATGCGGACCATGCCCAGATCCCGGGTGGGCCCCCCCGGCGCGGCAGGAGCGCGGGCGCGGCGGGCGGCGGCCTTGACCCGCAGCACCAGCTCGCGCACCGAGAAGGGCTTGGTGACGTAGTCGTCGGCGCCCACCTCGAAACCGGCCACCCGGTCTTCCTCTTCGCCCCGCGCCGTCAGCATGATGACATAGGCGTCCGCCGTGTCGGGGCTGCTGCGCAAGGCCCGGCAGATCTCGGTGCCCGAGCGGTCGGGGAGCATCAGGTCCAGCAGCACCACGGGGGGCCGATGGGCGCGGGCCAGCGCCAGACCGGTCGCCCCGTCGGGGGCGTCCAGCACCTCAAAGCCGGCGCGCCGGAGGTTCATCACCACCAGGTTGCGGATGTCGTCTTCATCCTCGACGACCAGGACCTGCACCCCTTCGGTCATCGGGCACCTCTCATCCGGGGGGGCGGGGCGATGGGCCCCTGTGCGCCCGCAGTCTAGCACCGAGTAGGAAGAACACTCCACCGACCGCGGCGCGTCCCAGCTCTCCGGACCACCGATTCAGGGCCATGGCCACCGCCGTGGGCTCGTCCACCCCCATCCGCCCCATGGCGTAGACAAAGACGCCTTCCCGCAGCCCGACCCCGCTCACGGTGATGGGCAGCATGATGAGGGTGTCCATGCTGGGGATGATCGCGAAGGCCTGGGCCGCCGACAAGGACAGGTCGTGGCCCTCCAGCACCACCCAGGCCGCCAGCACATTGCCCGCCGACAGGGGCAAGGTGAGCAGCGCGGCCAGCGCGAGGCGGCGCCGATCGCCGCCCATCTTTCGCAGGGCCTGGGCAAAGGACGCCGCCTGGCGGCGCAAGGGCGCGCCGGGCAGCCGGGCGACGACCCGATCACCGAAGCGCGCAGCCAGCAGGGCGCCGCCGGTCAGCGCAGCGAAGCCCGCCGCAAAGACCGCTGCCGAGGCCCCCACCCAGGGCAGCAGGGTGCCCACCCCCCAGGCGAGGCCGTAGAAGAGCAGGCTCATCCAGGTGAGCAGCTCGAAGAAGCGGGCGGTCATCAGCGCCGCCAGCACCGCGCTGGGCTGGCCGGTCTCCTTGCCCAGCCAGGCCACCCGCAGCAGATCGGCGCTGCCCCGGGGCAGGATCTGCGACACGAAGAGCGCCTGCAAGACAACGCTGGCAACGCGCGCCCAGCCCACATTCACGCCGCCAGCCTGCAGCAGCAGCCGGATGCGCCAGGCCTGCAGCAGCGCGTTGCCCAGCAGCAGCAGCACCGGCAAGACAAAGGCCCACAGCGGCGCGTCCTGGAGCCGCTCCAGGGCGACCGCGGGGTCCACCCGGTGCCAGAGCCAGGCCAAGGCCGCCGCCGTCAAGCCCAGGCGCAGCAGGACCGACGCGATGCGCCGCCAGCGGGGCGGCGCGGTGGCCTCGGGCGGGCGTTCAGGAGCAGGCAGGGGCGGGCCTCCTTTGGGCGAGGGGCGGCGCTGCGCGGGCAGGACCGGAGCGCTGGATTACCCTGGTGGGACGATGCCCACCTCCTCCTGGTCCTGGCCTGCCACACGACGGCGCCCGCCACCGGGGATCCGGCCGCCTATGGCCGGGCGTTGGAGGCCGTCGCAGCGGATCCGACCACCGGCGCGTCGGCCTGCCGGCATCTGGGCGCCGATCTGCGCCAGGACTGCCTCTCGGCCGCCGCCGAGGCCCTCGCCGCCGACGCGGAGGCCGCCGCAGGCCTCTGCGCCGAGCTGCCCGACGGCTTGTGGCGGGACGAGTGCTTCTTTCAGGTGGCCGAGATCAGCGACCAGCCGCAGCGCTGTGCTTCGGCGGGGCGTTTTTCCCTGGACTGTCGCATGCACCTGTGGACCCGCGGCCTCTTCCGGCTCCTGCCCGATCGCACCGAGGCCCTGGCCAGCCAAGAGCAGGCAATCGAAGAAGCCGCTCTATCCGCCGGCTTTCAGCCGGATGATCCGCGGCCCTGGGTGGCCGCCTTTCGGGTGCAGGGGGCCCGCATGCGCCCGCTCGACCGCAGCCAGTGCGCGGCCTTGTCCACCGCCGCGCGCCAGGGCGCCTGCGCCGCCACCCTCCTGGACCTCTATGGCGACCTGCTCAACCACGCGCGGGACACCGGGCGCTTCCCCTGCGATGGCAGCCCGCTGACGGGCCCCCTCGCCCATGCCCCCGATCCCGAGCTGGACGCCCTGGTGGCGCGGCGGCGCGCGGGGGATCTATGCCCCTGACCCAGGTCCTGCTGCCGCTGCTGCTGGGCTGCGCCGCCCCGCCTGACGCGCGCCTGCTGGCGGAGGCCCTGTCCCCTGCCCTGCCCGTCCCGGCGGCGCTGCAGCGCTGCGACAGCATCGCGTCGCCTGCGACGGCCGATGAGTGCCGGGCGGGGGTGGTGCGCGGGCGCGCCTCCGAGGACGACGCCCAGGCCGCCGCCGCCTGCGCCCGCACCGAGGACCCGCGCTGGAGCGGCGAGTGCTGGTTTACCCTGGCCGAGGCCCGCATCGCCCGCGCCGAGCGCTGGCCGGCCTTGGAGGCCTGCGGCCGGGCTGGCCCCTTCTACGACGAGTGCCTCTACCACCTGTGGTCGGCCGAGATGTCCGAGAACGCACGCCAGGCGCCCGATGCCGTCAGCGCCGCCCTGCGGGGTCAGCCCTTGGTGGACTTCTGGAGCGGCCTGCAGACCCTGGCGGGGGACCCGGCAGAGCAGGTCACCGGCGACCTGTGGTTCTTCGCTTGGAATGAGCACCGCCCCGCCGATCTCGAAGCCTGCGACAGCCTGGAGGAGCCCGTTGCCGGGCGCTGCCGCAAGCACACGGCCACCTTTGTGTTGCGGGCCCTGCTGGGCGAGCTGCTCTCGCCGTCGGCGCCGGCGGGCATCCTCGACCGCACCTGCCGGTCGGGCCAGGTGCCCGATGCCGCCCTCAGCGGCCTCTTCCGCCCCCACCCGGACCTGGACGCCCAGGTGGCCCAGGCGGCCGAGCTGGCCTGCCGGGCGGATCGGGGCGAACCCGTTCGCCGATGGAACCCCGTGTTTCAAGCGCGAAGGCCCCCGGCGAGCCCTCCATGATCCGCGTCGCCCGTTGGCTCTGCGCAATGCTCGGGTTGGGCCTGACCGCCTGCGCCGCCCAGCCTGAAGACCGGCTGACCTGGCGGGAGAGCTGGGAGCTGATCCTGATCACGGGCAAAGGGCAGATCGTCGATGCCCGCGTGGCCGTGGGCAATACCGGGCTGCTCAAGGGCCAGGGCCACCTGCGCTTTGACCGCTGGGTCGAAGGCGGGGCGGCGATCAACTTCGGCACGCGCTCGGCCCCCAGCCAGACCGGAGTGTGGGCGGAGCGGGAGCGGGTGCGCATCGGGGGGGACCTGCTCGACCTCGAGCGCCAGAACTGGACCTTGCGGGTGCAATCCGACGAGGCCAACGCCGTCGTTCACCTCGCCCCCACCAGCAGCTTGCAGGTGACGCCGGCAACGGCCCCAGCCCCGGGCGGTCGCTGGACCGTGGCGGCCACCCTGTCCGATGGGCGCGCCACCGGCTGGGTCGAGGCCGGCGAGCGCGGCGGGGCCATCGACGGCCGCGGGGTGCTGCTCTACCGCGGCGGAGACGGCGTCCTGCAGGGCCCCCGGCGCACCCTCATCTTGCAGGGCGGCGACGCAAGCATCGGCTACGATGGGCAGGGTGACTTCATTCTCGCCTGGCTGCACCTGGATGGGCAGGCGCTGGACGCCAGCGGCGCCGGCCTGGTGGAGACCTCGGACGGCTGGATGCTCAGCTTCCCCGCGGCCGATGTGACGGTGGCCCTGCGCGGCCGCAACGTGGGGGGCGTCACCGATATCCGCAGCGACGCCTTGCCCCCGGGCAAGCTGATCTTGCAAGCCGCCAGGCAGCCGCTCTCCCGCAGCGTCCAGGCGGTGCAGGGCACCGTGGTGGGGCCCGGGAACACGCAGATCCTGCCTGGGGCGCTGGTCCAGGTGGCGGATGAGGCCGAGCGCATCCACATCCCCCTGCGCCCCCAGAAGGCCCGCCCTTGACCTTGGCGCTCGCCACGTCGGCTTTCGGGTAGACTGGTCCCAAGGAGCCCCCCCCTGGACCCACAGCGCCCGCTCAGCTCGCCCGATGGGCCCCGGCGGTGGCTGCTGCGTTGCGACGCCACGGGCCGCTCGGTGGAAGGCGGCCGCGATCTGGCCGAGATGTTGGACCCCGCCGACCGCGCGGCCGGTGTGGCCGACGAGCTGGTCGCCGTCGCCCTCACCCAGGGCGCCGTGAGCGACCGCCGGCGCCTGCAGCCCAGCGCGGGCGGGCCCTGGGGCGCTGGGATCTGCGTCTCAGCGCCACGGGTGGCCCCGGCCAGCTCAGCCTGGAGCTTCAAGACGCCCGGCACCAGGCCCAGGCCCACGACGGGCTGCACGAAGACGCCGGGGCCGCCGGGCGCCTGCAATCCGTGATCCGCCACGATCTGCAGAGCCCCATGGCCACGGTGGCCAACGCGCTCGACCTGGCCCTGGGTGATGCCCACGGGGATGCGGCGCTGGTCGAGCTTCTGCAGGCCGCGTGGGCCTCCGCCCGGGCCGCCGCCGCCCGAGCCCAGGCCATCGCGGCCACGCGCACCGAGCGCGTCCTGCCGGGCCCCACCTGCCTGCGCACCGTGGTGGACCGGCTCCTGCATTCCGAGGCCCCCACCTTGGCCCGCCACAACCTGACCGTCACCCGGGGCCCCCTGCCGGCGGTGGCGGACAGCCCGGGACGGGTGGTGGAGCGGGCGGTGCTGGCCCTGCGGGAGGGCCTGCCCAAGGCCACGCCCGACGGCCACCTGCACCTGGGCTTTGGGATGGAAGAGGGCGACTGGACCCTGCGCCCGCGGGTGATTCGCCCCGCCAGCGCGCTGCAGCGCGGCAGCTCCGGGCCCTGGGCCCGCCCGTGACGGCCGGCCCCACAAGGCCCGTCTCCCCGAGATAGCAGGCCGCCATGACGATCCGCGCCATCAGCTTCGACCTGTGGGACACCCTGGTCATCGACGACAGCGACGAGCCCAAGCGGGCCGCCGCCGGCCTGCCCCCCAAGTCCGAAGCACGGACGCAGCTCTTCGTGGACCTGGTCCGCCAGATCGCCCCCGATCGGGGCGAGGCCGCCGCCCGGGCCGCCTGGGACCGCAGCCGGGCCGACTTCCGCCACGCCTGGAAGGTCGAGCACCACACGCCCAGCGTGGCCTGGCGCATCGACCGGGGGCTGGACGCCCTGGGCCTGCGCTGCGACCCCGCCACCGCCGCCGCCACCATCGCCGCCTTGGGCGCGATGGAGGTCGATCTGCCCCCCGAGCCCCTGCCCGGCGCTGCAGACACGCTGCGGGCCCTGTCTGCACGCTTCCCGCTGGTCATCGTCTCCGACGCCATCCTCACCCCCGGCAGCCGCTTGCGCGACCTGCTGGAGGTGCACGGGTTGCGCCGCTACTTCTCGGCCTTCGTCTTCAGCGACGAGGCCGGCGCCAGCAAGCCAGACCCGCGGGTCTTTCACCAGGCCGCCGCCGCGGTGGGCGTAGAAGCCCACGAGATCCTGCATGTGGGTGACCGCGAAGAGACCGATGTGAAGGGCATTCACGCGGTGGGCGGCCTGGCTGTGTTCTTTACGGGCGCCGTGGACCGCGGCAGCCCGACCAGCCGCGCCGACTTCATCGTGCCCGCCTTGTCCGAACTGGTCGGCATCGCCGATCGCTGTGCCAGCCCGGGGTGGACCCCCGCCCAGAGGTGACCATGTCCGCAGACCCACAACGCGCCCAGGCATGGACGCGTCTGCTGGCCGCCCGTTTCGACGCCGCCTTCCCCGACGCCCTGAACGGCCCGCGCACCATCGGGCGCGAGGCCGAGTTCCCGGTGGTGCACCCCGACGGGCAGGCCGCCGACATCGCCGAGATCTGGGCCCCCCTGCTCGCCCGTTGCCCCTCGCTCAAGCCCAAGCGCGAAGGCGACCTCATCGTCGCCGTCGAAGACGACGCCGTCTGCTACTCGGCCGAGGTGGGCCACGGCACCATCGAGGTCATCGTCGGGCCCGACCCCTCGCTGCGGGGCATCCAGTCCCGGGTCGAAGCCGCCCTCGACCCCCTCCTTGCCGTGGTGGACGCGCTCGACCTGCGGCTGCTCGGCTATGGCATCCAGCCGCTCACGCCGGCCACACCGGAACTCATGACCCCCAAGCAGCGCTATGGCGTGCTGCTGCAGACCATCGGCCAGAGCTGGTTGTGGTTCACCGTCACCGCCAGCGACCAGGTGCACCTGGACCTGAACCGCGGCGAGCGGGTGGCCGTGACCGACCTCTGCAACCTGCTCACCGGCGTGGTGGTGGCCCTGTGCGGGAACTCGTCGGTGCACGGCGGCGCGGCCTCGGGGTGGATGTCCTCGCGCGAGGCCCATATGGGCCAGATCCATGCCGGCACCGACCGTCACGGCATGCCCCGGGGCCCCGATGGCGACACCCTGGCCATGATTCGCCGCCTGGTGAACCAAGAGCTGCTCATCGAGAAGCGCGAGGGCGTGAACCGCGCCGCATCGGGGCTCTTCATTGACCGACTCTGCGAGTTGGACCCCAGCGGCCTGGGCGAGACGGCGCCTGACGGCCCCTGGGAGGACTTCCTCCTGCACGAGCACTACATCTGGAATAGCGCCCGGCCCCGCACCGCCCACGGCACGCTGGAGCTTCGGTCCGCCTGCCAGCAGCCCCTGCACGCCCATATGGCCGCCAGCGCCCTGGGCGCCGGGCTGGTGGAGGCCGCGCCTGCCCTGGCCGCCCTGGTCAAGGACCGCCTGGGGGATCAGCCCTGGGCGGCGATGCGGCGCTACCACCACGACGCCGTGCGCCTGGGCCTGGCTGCGACTGAGCCGGCGCCGGGCTTCTTGTCCGACGTCCTGGACCGCTGCGAGGCGGCCCTGGCCGCCCGGGGATGGGGCGAAGAAGCCTTGCTCGCCCCCCACCGTCGCCGGCTCGCCGCGGGGGCCAACCCCGCCCAGGACGCCCTGGCCGCCTTTGAACGGGGCGGCGTGCCCGCCTTGGTCGCCCTCACCGCCCAGCGCTGAGGAGCGCCCATGCCCGCGCGCGCCGGACTGGCGCGGCTGCGCCCCCACTGGCCGCTGCTGCTGCTGCTCACCATCACCTTGTTGGCCTACGCCCCCTTGTGGGATGTGGCCTTCTCCTGGGATGACGAGGCCCTGATCGCCGACAACCAGATGACGGGCGATCTGGGCAACTGGAAGGCCTTCTTCCTGCAGGATCTGTGGAGCACCACCCGGCTCTCCACCCTCAAGAGCGGCTATTACCGCCCACTCATGCTGCTCAGCCTCGCGGTGGACCGGGCCCTCTTCGGCCTGCACAGCGGCGAGGCCCACCTGCACTCGTTGATTTGGCACCTGCTCGCCGTCGGAACGCTCTATGGCCTGGTGAATCGGCTGCTGGGCCGCAACCCCGCCGTTCTTGCAGCAACGGTCTTTGCCTTGCATCCGGTACAGAGCGAGGTGATGGCCCTGGTGGCCGCACGCAACGACAGCATGGCGGCTGCCTTTGTCCTGGGCGCCTTGTGGCTGCTGGTGGACCGGGACGGCCGCTGGCCCCGGCTGCTGGGGGCCGGCCTGCTGGCCCTGCTGGCCCTGCTGTCCAAAGAGAGCGCGGTGCTCGCCCCCTTGATGCTGCTGGCCCTCGATCTCGCCCGCTTTCGCCGACCGGGCGGCTGGCAGCGCTACGGCGCCCTCATCGCGGCGCTATTGGTCTACCTGCCCTTGCGTCGCCTGGCCGATCTGGACGCCGCCATCGCCCCCACGGCCGAGAGCCTGCGCCTGGTGACCGAGCACACCGGGCAGATCCTCGGCACCTATGCCGGCTTGCTGGTCTGGCCCTGGCCCCTCACCCCCGCCCGCCATGTGCACTATCTTGCGCCGTTTGCAGACACGCTGCCGGGGCTGGTGGCCGCCCTGTCACTCTTTGCTTTGGCCGTCGCGAAAGGCAAGGATCGCGGCCTGGTTATAGCGGGTGGCGCCTGGGCCCTGCTGACCTTTGTGCCCTCCCTGGCGGCCACCTTCGACAAGGGCCTGCTGGGCGAGCGCTACCTCTACCTGCCCATGGCCGGCCTCTCGCTCTCCCTGGTGGCCGCCCTGCCCCGGATCCCGCTGGCATCGCCGCTGATCCTGGCGCTGCCGGCCTTTCTGGCGCTGCAGGTGCGGCTGCCGGCCTGGAAGAACAGCCAGACCGTGTGGTCCGACGCCCACGCGGTGGCCCCCACCGCCTTCACCGCGGGTGGACTGGCCTGGTACCACCACCGGGACGGCGACTACACCCAAGCCAATACACTCTTCATCATGGCCTTGGAGGGTGAGCCCCCCTACCGCGACGTCTGCGAGATGATCGTGATGTCGCTGCTGGAGGCCCGCCAGCCCCAAGAGGCGGTGCGCGTGGGCCGCTGGGCCTTGACCGAGCGGGGCTGCCCTGCCGACGGCATGCTGCTGAACCACTACGCGGTGGCCCTGGCGGGTGTTGGGTCCTTTGAGGAGGCCGCCCGGGTGGCCACCCAGCATCCCCGCGGGCTGAATGGGCCGGGTGTGGCCGTTGTGGGCGCCTGGCAGGCGGTGCAGGGCAACCTGGACGGCCTGGCCCAGGCTGCCGCCCGCATGCCCGACGACCCCAGCTTCCTCACCCGGGTGGCCAAGCTGCTGGCCTTGGGGGGGCGCGCCGATCTGGCCGCGCAGGTGCGCGCCTTGCCCAGCCCGGCGGGGGGCGGCGCGCCGCGCTAGGAAGCAGGACGACCGCGGAGATCGCCATGTCCGACCAGCAGCGCCCCCTCGAAGCCTTCTTGCTCGCCGAGGGCTGCGGCAGCCTGCAGCTCGCCGTGCCCCTCAAGGGGCGCCTGGTCCTGCGCACGGGCGAATCCGCAGACCCCTTCCTCGTCCAGACCGACCAGGGCGCATGGATTGTCGGCGTCAAGGGCGAGGTGGGTCTGAAGGTGGACCTGCTCAGCGCCCACCCCCTGCGCTACGAGACGCGGCTGCTGGGCGACCACCTGGGCGTGGGTGCCGACAGCTTCACCGTGCCCCTGTCCAAGGGCGGCGATGTGCAGGTGGCCCTGGGGGTGGGCCGCATCCGGCGGGATCACGCGGTGGGCAGCAGCCTGGGCCAGGCCCGCCACCCCCGGGGGCCCTGGGTGGACAGCAGCACCCCCCAGGAAGAGGCCTGGCTGGATGCGGCCCTGGATCCTGACGACCCCGTCATCGCCTGGCTGCACACCAGCCTCGGCACGCGCTTTGCGGACAGCATCGAGCCCGGCTGCGAGGCCGCCTTTCGCCTGCTGATCACCCGGGACCGCGTCGCCCTGGTCGCCATCTCGCGCATGGGCGATGTGACCGTCTCGCCCCTGCCCGACCAGGCCCTGATCCTGACCGAGGGCCGCACGCCCAGCCTGCAGGCAGGCGACCAGAGCTGGGAGCCCGTGGGCAATACCAGCGCCTTTCGACAGGTCGCCAGCCTGCCTGCCCAGCAGGGCAGCGCCCGCGTGCGGGCCGCCGCCGCCAAGGCCACCGAAGCGGGCGCCGAGGGCAACATCCTGGCTGACCACCTGCTCACCCGGCTGCTGCCCGATGACGCGCCCATCGACCGGCTGATCGCCGCCGCGCGGGCGCGGCCGGTGCGCGACGGCGAGCTGCGTCACGCCCTGGCCGGCCTGCCCCGGAATGGCGACGGAGCCCTCGCCCTGGCCGAGTGGGCCGCGGGCTGGAGCCCCGCTTTGGAGGTGGTGGACCGGGTGCTGGCCAGCCTGGTCCTCGAGGCCGAAGATCCCGTCGCCTCGCGCTTCTCCTTGCCGCTGCATCGGGTGCAGCGCGACCGTGTGCTGGCCGCTTCGTCTGACCCCTTCGCCCAGGCCGAGGCCGACATCGCCCTGGCCGAACACCTGCTCTACGCGGGCGAGGTCGCCGAGGCCCGGGCCTTGCTGCTGTCTCGGCGCCCGGCCCTGCCCGACGAGGAGCTGGCGGAGGTCCTGCCCCCCGAAGACGCGGACCTGACCGCCGGAGAGGGCGGCCAGCCCGCCCATATCCGCCTGCTGGAGCT
>JAGYJW010000024.1 GCA_018401435.1 Deltaproteobacteria bacterium
CCTCCGCCGACTCGGCGGCCCTGAAGACGCGCTCCAGTGGCACATTCTCGCGCAAGACATCCAGGATGCGCCCCACGGTGAGCGCCAGCTTCAGGTCGGCCGGGGCCTGCTGCTGGGCCACCTCCACCAGCACCTGCTCGTAGCTGGCAAAGACCCCGCGGCGCAGCTCGGTGAGCAGGGCCTGCTTGCTGGGAAAGTAGCGGTAGAAGGTGCCTTGGGCCACGCCGGCCGCGCCCACGATGCTGGCCACCGAGGTGGCGGCATAACCATCGGCGATGAAGCGCTGCCGCCCGATGTCGAGGAGCTGCTGCCGGCGGTCTGCGGCGGCGTTGCGGGGGCTGTGCTGGGGGAGGGGCGAGGGGTGCATGGGCCCGGGGCGGTCGGGAGCAGCGCGCGGCGGCAGGTGACTGACTGTCAGTCACCACCCGGTTGTACAGGGCGCGCCCTCCCCCGTCAAGAATCTGCGCGCGGCCCGTGAACAGTCGCCATCGGGTCTACACTGAGCCACCCAGCTCCCCCAAGGAGACCCCGCCGCATGGACCATGAGGCCCTCTACGAGCGCATCCTTCGCAAGGTGGACCAGCAGGCCTACCTGCCCTGGTTCGACAGCACCGACGCAGAGACCCAGCGCGCCACCACCGCCCTGGCCGCCTTGCTGGGGGCGCAGCCCTTCGACGCCGTCCGCGCCCGCGCCCTGGCCCAGGAGCTGCACGACCGGGGCGAGATCGACCGGGTGGTGCTGTTGAGCACCCTGCACGCCATCGCGGCTCACCCCGATGTGGCCGACTACGAGGAGGCCGCCCGGCGGGTGGCCGAACAGGAGCAGGCGGCCCTGGCCCTGGGCGGCCCGCGCCTGCAAGAGCACCTCGCCAGCGTCGAGCGCCACCGCGGCGTGCTGGCCTTTCTGCAAGGGCACTACGACCTCGCCCTGGACTACTTCTCCCGCGCCTTCGAGCGCGAACGCAGCGCGGGCAACCTGAGCAATGTGCTCGCCACCTTGCTTCGCCTCGGCGATCAGCAGGAGGCCATCGACCTCTACCGCCAGGTGGCCGGGCGCCTTCCCCGCCCCCTGGTGAACCGCCTCGACCACCTGATCGGCCTCGACCCCGACCTGGCCGCCCTCCGACCGGAGATCCGCTCATGACCAGCTTCTTTGCCATGCTCTTCGCCTGGCTCACCGCGTGGACCCCGGGCCCCTGCGGGTCCGATGGCCAGGGCGCCCACAGCAGCCCCGCCTGTGAGAGCGCCCCGCCGCCGGCCATGGCGCCCGACAGCGACAGCACCCAGGGCGGCGGGCCCAAGGGCACGGGCAAGGTCGCCCCCCGGGGCGGAGACCCCATCTACAACGGCATCTGAGGGGCGCGATGACCGAGCTGTCCCCCGACCCGGAGCGCCTGCTGGAGCGCGAGCATGTGCGGGAGCCGCTGGCGGCCCTGCTGGCGGATCGGCGCTGCCCCGAGGCCCGCGCCCTCTACCTCACCCTGGCCCGCTATATCGACCGGCGAAGCAGCCTGATCGTGCGGGGGCGCTACCCCGACCTGCTCGTTGCCGCCGACATCGAAGAGCTGGTGGGCGAGGTGCTGCTGGAGCTGATGGGCGGCGCCCTGGCCAGCTTTCGGGGCGAGAGCCTGCCCGAGCTGCTGGGCTTCGTGAAGCGGGTGACGGACCGCACCTGCTGGCGCCGGGCCCGGCGACGCATCCGCGAGCGGGACGCCTTGTCGGGCGAGGTGGGGGATGTGGTGCGCGGCTGGAATGCCGAGCTGGCCTCCCCCGACGCGGGCCGCCCGCCGCTGCCGCCCTGCCCGCTGGACGCCAAGGACGAGGCCTGGCTGCTGGAGCTGCTCCAGGCCGGCAGCCGCAGCGAGCACGCCCGCCGGCAAGGGGTGAGCCGCGCGGCGGTGACCCAGCGGGTGCAACGCATCAAGGCGCGCATCGCCGCCCTCGACGAGCGGGGGCAAGGGGCGGCGGAGGACTGGATGCGCGGAGAGGCCGATCGGCTCAGCGGCGCCCGGCCGGTCTGAACAGGCTCGCAACGGGCTGCAAATGCCCAAAGGAATACGGCTTTCGCGCCTCCGCATGTGGCGGGCATGGCGCGGGTCAAAGGCCGGGATAGCGTGCGATGAACACGGTATGCACGCACCATGAATACAGCTTGGATACCCCCGGAATTCACCTGCTCCGCCCGATGCGGGGACCGCCGTCCGTCCAAGGTGCTCACCCTCTACGCCGGCACCTGGTGGCTCTGCACCTGCGGAGCCTCCGAGCGCATGCCCTGGTGCGACGGCGCCCACAGCGGCACGGCCGCACGACCCATCCCCCTCAAGCTCAGCGAGCCGCGGCCCGTGCGCTTCTGCGGTTGCGGACGCCTCGCGGGCACCGAGACTCAGGGCTGAGAGCGGCGATTCAGCGCCGGAGCAGCTTGAACGGAGCGGCCAGCAGCACCAGGGCCACGGCGACCGCGGTCTGGCTGGCCCCCACCGGAAATTCCAGGACGAAGGCGGCGAGATAGCCGCCTGCCCCCGACAGGGCGCCCAGCAGCAGCGCCAGGGGGAAGACCAGGCTCAGGCGGGAGGTGACCATCAAGGCGGCCACCGCGGGTAGCACCGAAAAAGCAAAGACCGGCGCGCCCAGGGCGCGGGTGGCCGCCGAGACCACCGAGGTCACCAGCAGCAGCAGCAGCTCCAGACCCCGCACCGGCAGCCCCTGCACCCGGGCCCCATCGGGGTCGAAGCTGGCAAAGACCAGCCCGCGCTGGGTCCACAGGGCCACCCCAGGGCCAGCCCGCCGATCAGGCCCACCTGGGTGAGGTCTTCGGGGCGCACCAGCACCGCGGTGCCAAAGAGGATGCCCGCGATGTCATGGGCCTCCTGGGTGATGCGATCGCCCACCAGGATGGCGCCGCCCGCCGCCACCAGCCAGGTGAAGGCCAGCACGGTGTCCCGGCCGATGTGCAGCCGATCCAGGCGCAGGCTGGTGAGCCCCGCCGCCGCCACGCTGGCCAGCCAGGCCCCCAAGAAGGGCGGGGCGTCCAGGCCCTGGTGGATGCCCACATAGAAGGTCAGGGCCACGCCCAGGCCGGCGGCCTGGCTGAGGGTCGCGGCCACGAAGACCATGCGCCGCAGCACGATGAAGACGCCGAGGTAGCCCAGCACCGCCCCCGCCACGATCGCGCACAGCACGGCATCCTGGAAGAGGGGCCAGGCCGCCACCAGGTCCGAGAAGGCCAGGGCCTCAGTGCCCATGGCGAAGCTCCAGGGCGTGGTCGCCATAGCGGGCGTGGAAAGCGGCATGTTCCAAGACGCTGTCCGGGCTGCCCGCCACCACCTCGCCACAATCCGGGTCGAAGAAGAGCACCTGGTCGCTGAAGCGGAAGGCGCTGTCGAGGTGGTGGCTCACCATCAGCACCGCCATTCCAAAGCGGCTGCGCAGCTGGGTGAGCAGGCCCATGGCCTCTCTCTGGGCGACGGCGTCCATGGCGGCGGTGGGCTCGTCCAGCAGCACCAGGCGGGCCTCGCTGGCCACCACCCGGGCCAGCAGCACCCGCTGCTTCTGGCCTTCGGAGAGGTCGCGGAAGAGGCGGTCGGCCAGGGGCAAGGCGCCCACGGCCTCCAATGCCTTGTCCACCCTGCTCGCATTCCGGAGAGCGGGCCGCAGAAAGGACGCCCCGCGCTCCGTGCCCATGGCCACAACCCGACGCACCGAGACGGGGTAGATGGGGTCAAAAGCGCTGCGTTGGGCCACATAGGCAATGTCCAGACGGGGGGCGAGGGTACACTCGCCCGAGACCGGGGGGATCAGGCCCAGCACGGTCTTGAACCAGGTGGTCTTGCCCGAGCCGTTGCGCCCCAGCACGCTCCAGAATTCACCGGCGCGAATCTGCACATCCAGCGGCGGCAAGATGCCACGCCCGTTGTAGCCCACCACCAGCTGGCGGCAGGTCAGCAGGGCCTCGGCCGGGGGGGCGGCCGGCGCGGGCTTGGGGCTCAACCCCCCTCCGGCAGCAGGACCGCATAGACCCAGATGGACCGGAAGCCCGCCCAAGCGAAGCGCAGGTGGTAGGTGCCGGGCTCCGTCACCACGATGTCGTGACGCTCGGGCACGCCGTCGGCGCAGCTCTCGTTGGGCACCGGGTCGTCGGCGGTCAGGGCGTCCACCCCTTGCTGCAGGTGCATGATCACGCCCGTCTCGGCGCCATAGAGCACAAAGGTGCCGGGCTCGGTGATCTCGACCCGCACATAGTTGGCCCGGTCCTGCACCAGGGTGACCGTGGCGGGCTCGGTCCCGATGGGCAGCAGCGGGGCGGTCGTGTCGGGGGTCTGGCCGGCGGTCATCTCGCGGCCGGCCTCGTCTCGGGCCTCACAAGCGGCGGTCTCTTCGGCCGGGGGGGCGTCCGTATCGGGCCCGGTGTCGATGGGTTCGGACTTGTTGCAGCCGGTGGCCGACAACAGGACGCCCAGGCTGAGGGCAAGCAGGGAGCTGCGCATGGGGCTTCCGGGATTCAGCCGCCATCGGCCCGAAGGGCGGCCGACAGCGGGGTGAGGATCAGGCGGTCCAAGAAGGCGGAGGCGACCGGATCTGCCGGATCGTCGATGACGAGGCCGGCAGGGTCGGTCCCGGCGAGATTAACCAGATCGCTGTCGTCAAAGAGGGCGCCATCCACCGCGGCCTCGGCCAGGATGAAGAAGCGCGGCGCGAAGTCCCGGTCGATGGTCAGCTCGAGATCGGTGCTCAGCGACCCGCTCACGGGCAGGTCCAGGCGCAGCGGCACCGACAGGCTGGGGTCTTCGAGGCTGGAGAGGGTGGCGTCCATGCGCACCGCGCGCAGGCTGAGCTGGAGCTGGGCCACGCTGCCCTGGTCCAGGTCGGGGCTGGGCTCCACCTGCGTCAAGCGCAGCGCGCCGCCTTCGCGCAGGTCCACGGTGGCGCCGACCGGCAGGGTGGCCACGGTGACCAGGGCCGCGCCGCCCCCGGCCATCTCCGCGGTGATCTCGGCATAGGAGATCAGCGCGCCGTCGTCCCGGTGGCAGTGGCCGCCATGGCAGAGCCCGTAGCCGGCCGGCGGATTCGCCGGGTCGAAGTCCACGTTGTCGGCCCCAATCAAGGACACCAGCTCGAGGTCGCCCACATCCAGCTCGAAGCGGTCCACGGCCAGGCTCGCCCCATCCCGGGTGAGGAAGGTGAAATCACCGAGATCGCGCGCCTCGCCCGCATCCTGGGCCAGGTCCAACTCAGCGCCTGCAAGGGTGGTCCAGGCCCCGCCGGGCTGAAAGGTACATCCCGGAACGAATAGGATGAGAATGAAGGCCCAGCGCGTATTCACAGCCCCGACTCCAAGACCTGCACCGCGCGCTCCATGCGGTCCAGGTAACGCTCGCCGTCCTGAAAGCGGGTGCCGCCGGGCATGCGCAGCACCTTGCCGCCGGCCTGGGCGGCGAGCTGGTCCAGGGTGGCGTTCTGGTAGAACTCCTCCACCAGGATGAGCCTGGCCTGGCTCGCCTTCATTTGGGTGAGGACCTCCAAGACATGCTTGGGGCTTGGGGGCACGCCGGGCCGGGGCTCGACATCGGTGAGGATGCGGAAGCCCAGCCAGTCTTCGACATAGGTCCAGGAGCGGTGGTAGTCCACCAGGGGCCGCCCCTTGAGCCCCAGCAGGCGGGCCTCCCAGCCGGCCCGGGCGGCGTCGATTCGGCCCACCAGCGCGCTTGCATTGGCCCGGTAGGTGCTGGCCTGGGCGGGGTCGAGGGCCGCCATGCGCTCGGCCAGGCCCAGGGCCACCTTGGCCGCGCTGCGGGGATCATAGAGGTAGTGCGGGTTCCCGCCCGGGTGCACATCGCCCATGCTGCGGTCGATGGTGCCGGTGGGCACCCCCAGCAGGGTGACGAATTGGCTGGCGTCCACATAGCCGGGGCCCCCAACCTGGATCTTGCCGTTGCGGGATCCCACCTGCAGGTTGGGCAGCCAGCCGATCTCCAGCTGAAGGCCGACCACCACCAGCATGTCGGCCTTGGACAGCTCCAGGGCGAGGTTGGGCCGGGCGTCCACCCAGTGGGGATCCTGGGTGGCCAGGGACAAGGACACCACCTGGGTGTCCGGCCCGCCAATCTCCTGCACCAGGGCGGCCAGATCGGGCACGGTCGTGGCCACCCGCAGCTTGGCCCAGGCGGCCTGGCCCCGCAGGCCGAAGAAGGCGAAGATGAAGAGCAGAAGCACGTTCAGAGCGAGGCGGCGCGCGGGCGCGCGGGGCGTTTTCACGGGCATGGACCCTCCTCAGAAGGCGTGGGCGCCATGCGCCCCGGTGACGAATTCCACGGCCAGGAAGGCGGCGGTGAGCGGCTGGTCGACCCAACCCGCGACATCCCGCGAACCCTGCAAGCGGACGCGGCTGAATTCAGAAGGCCAGAAGGTCAGGTTGCCGGTGATCCGGTGGCGGTCGGCGGTCCAGAAGGGGTCGAGGGCATCGGCGCTGGGGCTGCCATCCAGGCCCACGGTGGGGCTGCCGAATTCATGGCGGGCGGCCACCGCCCAGCGCTGGGCAAAATGCCAGGACAGGGCCTGGGTGGCAGAGAGGTCCTGCTGGACGTCGTCGGGCACCTGCCGCCGTCGCCAGAACCACTCGCTGGTGAGGGTCAGCTGCATATTGCTGGCCCGAGAGGCGGGCTTGAAGCGCAGATAGGCGTCGGTGCCAAAGACCTCGGTGCGGTTGTCGCGGCCGGTGGGGTTGGGCCCGCCCATATAAGACAGGCCCCAAAGCAAGGACCAGTCCTGGCCCATGGGGAAGAACTGCTTGAGCGCCGCCACCGTCAGCAGGTCTTGCAGGCGGTGTACGCCCAGATCCTCGGCCCCATAAAAGCTGCGGGCGGTGCTGGCCCCCGCGGCGCCGGTTTGCGAGACCAGCAGCTCGGCAAACCAGGGGGTGGGCAGCAAGATGCTGCCTTCGACGCCCAGTCCGCGGTTGCCCTCTCCCCCAAAGACCCGGCCGTTGGCCAGGGGCTGGTCCACGAAGTCCCAGCTGTGGGGGTGGGTGTTGTTGCTGCGGCCAAAACGCGTCAGGAACTGGCCGGCCCGCAGCTGGGTGCGGCCGGGCAAGGACAGGCTGGTGCCATAGGCCTCCTCGATCTCCACCCCGAAGAGGCTGAAGACCAGGTTGGCGTCGAAGCGGAAGAAGGGATCGACCGCCGCGCCGACGCTCAGCTCCAGCTGCTGCAGGTTGAAGCCGTTGGCCTTCGGGTCGTGGCCGCCGTTCTGCCGGCCTTCCGCCTGGGAGAGGGCCTCGTCGCTGAAGGCCGCCGCCGCCACATCCGCGATGAAGCTGAGGTTGGGGTTCATATTCTGCACCGCGCCCCCGCCGCCTTGCGGCATGCCCTGGGCCCAGCCAGGGGCGGCCAGCAGCAGGCAGGGCAGCAGGGAGGGCAGCATGATCGGTTCCTGTTGCGACAGTGTCGCATCTGTATAATCCCTCCGCGGCAATAGGGGCAGGGGTCGGCCGCCACGCGGGCGGAGAAGCATTACAGGGCAGGGGTCGGGAGCTGTCTTGCTGGTCCTCGCCCTCGCCTTGCTGTGCATCGACCCGGCCCAAGCCCAGGCGCCGGCGCCGCCGCCCCGTGGCCTCAAGCTCAGCCAGGGGGCCTGGAAGGCCCAGATCGATGCCGCTGACCTGCCCGCTGGCTTCGGCGTGATGGTGCAGGAGGTGGCACCGGGCAGCCTGGACCTCGGGCCCCGGCCGCCCTTGCGGCTCAGCCAGACCGCCGCCGAGATCGCCTTGCAGGGGCCGGCGGGTTTCGTGGTGGATCTGCGGGCCGAAGATGGGCTGCTGGGGCCGGATCCCGCCCATGCGGTCGAGGCCTGGGCGGGGGTGGCGCTGGCCCGGGGCAGCCTGGGCCTGTGGATGGGGCGCAACGACCTGCCGGTGACCCGGGACCGCCTGCGCGAGAATGAAGAGCTGGCCCTGTCCTGGCGCCCGCTGCTGTCCACCGCCGCCGGCCCGCTCAATGTGGACGGCGTGGGCCTGGGGCTGGCCTGGCCCGGCAAGCTCACCCTGCGCGGCGGCGCGGCCTGGCCCGATCTCGGAGAACAGGCACCCCGCCTGTGGTTTCGGGGCGACATCCACCCCATGGGCCCCCCACCGGATCGCGAGGACGACGCGGTGCCCGCCTTCGCCTTTCGCGTGGGCGGCGGCGGCTTTCAGGACCGGGGCACGGGACTTGGCCTGTGGGACGCCGATCTGGAGCTGCGGCTGGGGCCGGCGGTGCTGGGCGCGGACTGGATCCAGCTGCGCGGCACAGGGCAAGAGCCCCCGCTTCGGGAGTGGATCCTCAGCCTGGGCAGCGAGATCCTGCCTCTGGCCAATGGCGGCATCTCCTTGCACCTGCGCGGCGAGAGGCTCACGGGCCTGGACCCGGCCGAAGGCGCGCGCTGGCTGCCTGCGGGCCGCCTCGCCTGGCGCGGGGCCGATGGCGCGGTGCAGATATATGCCGAGAGCGCGCTGAGCTTCGAGGTGCCCGAGCTGCCAGCCTTGCCCATCGCCCGTGAAAACGGCCTGGTGGCCCTCGGAATGCTCGCCCGCTGGTGAGTGGTCTCAGACCAGGCCGCGCAGGCGCTCCTGGGCGCGGCGCACAAAGCTGAGCCTGGGGGGCAGGCGATTGCGGATCCAGTTGGGCAGCCGCTCGTCCAGCTCATCCAGCTCGTTGAGGGGGTGGGGCAGGCCCCGGGCAAAGAGGGCGGCATCGGCCCGCTTTGCGGCGTCAAAGAGGGCCGGCTCGTGCAGGGGCCACAGCCCGCAGCGCGGCGATGCGTCGTTGTGATCGCGGTCCAGCAGCGCGTTGACGGCCCGCCGCGCGGCCTCGTTGGCCCCCTCCATGCTGGCCAGGTCGGTCTCCGTCTCGACATAATCCGAGGCGATGAAGAGGTTGGGCACGGCCGTGGCCGCCTTGGGACGGAAGGCGTGGGAGCCGGGCGGGTGCACCAGCAGCGGCGTGCGGTTGATGGGGGGCGCGCCGCCGCCGGAGAAGTGGATGCCCGAATCGAGGTGCCGGACCGCCACGTTGTCATCCTCCAGGACGAGCTTGCCAAGCCCATTCAGGCCAACCTTGAGCTGCCGCCAGATCTCGTCGAGCACGGCCTCCCGGTCGGGCGTCTGGCTGGCCGCGAGGCCGGTGAAGCGGCTGGGGCACCGCCAGTCCGAGATGTCCACGCTCAACACGCCGTGGATGCTGCCATCGCCGTAGAGGTCGCCGAACTGCCGCCCGTCGCGCTTCCAGAACTGGGCCTGGGAGATGGCGGTCAGCGCCCACTCGGAGTCGGGAAAGAACTGGTGCCCCCGCACAATGGGGCGGTCGGACTTCAGCCAATATTGGGCGCCCACCATCCAGGCGGTCATCCACTCGGGGTCCACCGTGCGGAAGCGCGCCAGGCCGGGATCGATGGCGGCGAGGTCGTCGCTGATGAGGCGGCGCATGACCTCCAGCGGCAGCGCTGCGATGAACCAGTCCGCCTCCACCAGCTCCCCCGATGCGAGGGTGGCGCCAAGCACCCGGCCGTCGGCCACCTTCAGGGCCACCACCGGCTGCTTGGCCAGGCAGCGCGCGCCCTGGGCCCGAAGCTGGGCCACCCAGGGGTCGATCCAGCGCTCCGAGGTGGGCCCGTCCATCGTGCGGTCGTTTTCGGTGGCCCGGTCGCCAAAGTCCAGCAGCAGCTGCATGGAGATGTCGCCGATGGTCTTGGCCGCCCCGCGCTCGGGGTCCATGGCCACCATGGTGCGCGGGATGGCGCGCACATAGCCTTGGAAGGCCGGGCTGAACTCGTGGGCCTCCAAGAAGTCCCACCAGGACAGGCAGCTATACTCCTGAACTCGGCGCTCCTTGCTGGAGGTCAGGTAGACCAGCACCTGCCAGGCGAAGCGGGCGAGATCGCCCTCTTCGGCGTTCACGGTCGAGAAGGACTCCACCAGGGTGGCCACGATGTCGGCGGGGTCCTGCATGGGCCGCCGGCTGAAGACGTGGATGGGGTCGCCGTCGGCGGCGGCGATGCCCGCCTCGTCGCTGGCGATGAGCCGGTCCTTGACGCTGTGGCGGGGGCGCGCCGGGTCGGGGTGGATGCGGGCCATCGTATCGGTCAAGTGTCGGTAGAAGGCGGGATAGAAGCGAAAGCCATGCTCGCCGGGAAGGTCGGCCCGACCCCCCTTGCCGGTGCCCGGCAGGGACTGGCTGGCGGCCTTGCCCCCGAATTGCCCCGAGGCCTCGTAGACCGTGACGGTGTAGCCCCGCTCCACCAGCTCCTGGGCGGCGCTGAGTCCTCCCACGCCACCGCCGAGAATCGCTACCGTGGGCATGTGCTCCTCCTGCCAGGAGGGGCTAACCAGCCCGGGCGCCCCCAAGGAGGTCGGGAGATGTCCGGACGCCTGCGAAGCCTCGCCTCCTGGCTGTCCAGCCGCCTGTGGCGCGCCGTGCCCGGGCGCGACCGCCCGGCCCCGCTGTCCTTGCCCCAGGACGAGTGGCCCCACCAGCAGCCCACCGAGTGGTGGTACCTGGTGGGCCAGCTGGATGCGACCGACCGGGGGCCCGCCCAGCACCTCGGCTTCGAGCTGACCATCGCCCGGGTCGCCGACCCGCTGGTGGCCCGGCTGGGCGGCTGGGCCGCCGTCTTCTCCTTCATCGACCCCGCCCGGGGCCGCTACCGGGTGGCCGAACGCCGGTTGTGGCCTCCCTTGGACCCGGTGCAACGCAAGACGGACCCGCCCAGTCTGCGCTTTCAGATCGGCGATGGCGAGGCCCTGGCCCGGGCAGAAGACTGGGTGTTGGACGGCCTCTCTGGACATTGGCACCTGCGGGCCCGCCTGCCCACAGGGGAGGGCGTGGACCTCGACCTGAAGACCACCCGACCCGCCGCCCTCTTCGGCAAGCAGGGCGTGGTGGACTATGGCGACCGCGAGGCCATGGCCTGGATGGCCTGGACCCGCATCGCCGCCACGGGCACCGCCTATGACGGCGAGATGGTGCGCCCCGTCCAGGGCTTGTGTTGGATGGACCACCAGTGGGGGGCCCCCTGGCTGGACGGCTATGTGTGGAAGGTCTGCAGCGTGCACCTGGACAGCGGGCACGATGTCTTGGCCTTCGCCATGGTGGACCGCGCCGGCCAGCGCGTGACCGCCCGCTGCGCCCTCATCCACCCCGACGGTCGGGTGGACGAGGTCGGGCCCGAGGGCGTGCATCTGCAAGATCAGGGCCCTGCCTTGCGGGTGGATGCCGCGGAATACCGGCCGGGCACCCGCCTGCAAAGCGCCCACCACAAGCTCGATCTCACCATTCGGCCCCTGCTGCTGGACCAGCGCAAGCGCACGGATGACCGCCTGCAGGCCTTCCCCATCTGGTGGGAGGGCGCCTGCGAGGCGAGCGGCCTGCTGGCAGGGGTGCTGGTGCGGGGGCGCAGCTTCGTGGAGATCGCGGGCTTGGAGTAGTGGGGAGGGGGCCCGCCGCTCACGTGAGAACCAGGACGATCGGCCTGCTGACTGTGGTGTGTGGAGCGGCGCTGCTTTTCGCTGGGCGAGCGTGGCTGCGCGAGCAGGCGCTGGTTCCCGACCGCTCCGGCTCCGGCGCGCACATTGGACCGGATGGCCCGGGCCGCGTAGAGCGCGGTGCACGCGGGAGTTCGCCGAGAGCGCGTCAATCGGACTCACGCCCTGTGAGCGGGCGCAGCGCTTCTGGGTCCTCGCCATTGGGCGCCCGGGTCGAAAGCGTGGGGCAATCGCCGGGGACGCGCGGGTCCGATGACGGGAGCGGTGGCAGGGATAGCGGGGAGGTGAGGTGGCCTGCCACTGCAGATGGCGTTCGAGAGGCCGTCGACAGTGTCGTGCCGGACGTGGAGAGCTGCTACCGCGGCTGGCTGCAGGAGAGTCCTGGTCTGGAGGGGCGGGTCGTGCTGCGCTTTGCCCTTGCAGCTGCTCAACCCGAGGATCCCGGCGAAGAGGCCGGCTGGCAGGTCACGGAGCTGGCTGCGCTGGTGGATGGGGTGGAGCACCCGCTCTTCGAAGCATGCGTGAAGAACACGATCGTGCATCTCCAGTTCGAGAGACCACTGGATGAACAGCCCCTTGAGGTGCTGCTTCCCTTTCAATTCACCCCGAAATAGGCTTGGATTCGCAATGCAGCAGGCGGTTCGCGCGGCGGCGAAGGCCCAAGCCCAGGGGCTGGCGGAGGGCCTGCGCGGACGGCGGCCCCCCTCAGCGCTTCCACCCCATACCGCTCATGGCCTCCGCCAATCCCGCCTTCAATGCGTCTGCCCCGGCGCGAATATCGTCCAAGGTGCCGGGCCGCGGCTGATCCTGGCGCTTCTTGTAGTCGCCTTCCTGAATCGCCGTCCATTCCGGGCTGTCCACCCAGGCCTGCAAGGCGGCCGCGCGCGCCTCGACGGTGGGGTGGCGCTGCACCAGCTTCTCGGCCTCGCCCACCAGCTTGCCCAGGGGCTGGCGCCAGGACTGGGGGAAGGCCTCGGCCTTGCCCCATAAGAAGGGCCGGGGGCCCGATGCCGCCTGCAGGGTCGCCACCACCGGGCCCGCGCCGCCCACCACCAGGGCGCAGGCGCGGTCGGCCGACAGCTCGCTCTTGCGATCCCACTCCAGCATGGCCAGCGTCACCGCGCCCATCAGCGGCAAGGTGGCGGGCAGCAGCGCGCTGGTCCAACCCAGGCTGAAGAGCATGCCCATCATCATCTTGTAGCGCACATGGCCCGACAGGATGTGGCCCAGCTCGTGGCCCAGGATGACCTTGAGTTGGGCGTCGTCCAGGTTGGTCTCGGCCTCGGTGGACAGCACGATGAAGGGGGCGTCTACGCCGGCGGTGATGGCGTTGATGGCGCCCATGGACTTGAGGTAGAGGGGGATGGGATCCGGCGCGTCCAGGCAGGTGAGCACGGCCTCGTAGAGCTTGTGCAGCCGAGGGGCCGACTCTGCATTCACCGGCTGGCTGCCCTCCACCAGGCGCAGGCCCATGACCTTCTCGTTGAAGCGCCCCAGGGTGGCGCCCACCAGCCGGTCAAAGCCGGGCAGGGCGCGCATGGCCCGCAAGGCGGCGGCGTCGGAGGGGTGCTCCCAGGCGGCGGGGGCGATGTCGGGAAAGGCGCGGCGGGTGAGGGGCATGGGCGGCTCCAGTGCGGCTTCAACGCGCGACCGGGGCCCCTTGTTGCACCGGCAGGCTGGCGAGGGCGGTCTCTTCCAGCTTGACCGGGCGGAATTCGCTGTCGCCCCAGATCTCGAGGTAGCCCTTCCACACGCCCTCGCAGATGGGTTCCAGATCGCAGGAGGCGCAGCCGCGGGGGTGGCCCTTCAGGTCGTGGCGCTTGCGGTCCTGCCAGTTGAAGCGGGCGCGCTGCTGCCCTGCGTCAAAGCGGACGGTGCTGGACTTGGGCTGCTGGGTCCAGGAGCCGGCCACCGGCACCTTGCCCGGCGGGATCAGGTCGCCGCCTTCGCTCCGAATGGAGCAGGCAGTGCTGAGATCGCGGAACTCGCCCATATAGCGGGACAGCAGGGCGTGGTTGCTGCGCAGGGCCTTGGGCAGCACGCAGAGGGGGAAGCCCCCAAAGGTGAAGACCTTGCGGAAGTGCGTCTCGGCCAGCACCACGGCCTTGATCAGGTTGGGCACCACCACCTTGTATTGGGCCGTCAGGTCGGCGTCGCCTTCGGCATAGCCCTCGGGGCGGATGAAGTTCACCCGCAGGTCATCTACGCCCAGATCCTCGTAGAAGAAGCGCATCATGCGGGTGAGGTGGGGCTGGTTCCACCCATTCAGCACGATGTTGACCGAGAGGCCGTCGGGTAGCAGGCTGGGGTCGGCCTTGCGTTTGGCCACGATCATGCGAATCGCGGCGCACTTCTTGTCGAAGTTGCCGGGCACCCGGGTGAGCTTGTCTTCCAGCTCGGCGGTGTGGCCGTGCATGGACACGGTGATGCGGGTGAGGCCGGCGGCGAGGATGCGGTCGGTGAAGTGCTCCAGGCGCAGCTTGGTGGCGTTGGTTGCGATGGCCACCCGGGTGAAACCCAGGGCCCGGGCGTGGGCCACGGCGTCCACGATGCGGGGATAGGTTGTGGGTTCACCGCCCAGGAAACCAACCGAACGGTAGCCGTCGATGTAGAATCGTTCCAGCTCGGCCTGCATCTGCTCCCAGGGCATATAGGAGCGGTCCTCGGCCTTGGGCAGGCCGTCGATGCAGAAGACGCAGCGGTTGTTGCAGGCCTTGCCGATGTTGATCTCGACATTCTTGCGGATGTCCCGCAGGCTGCTGGCCGGCTGGTTGCCCGCCCGGGCGGGGGCGAGCTGGTTGGGGGAGTCGGCGTGGGGAGCGGTCATGGCTGCACTCTACCCTTGCCGGGGGAAGGGGCGCAGGCCGTTGGTGGGCCAGCGCGCGGCATATTCGTCGTAGACCCCCATGCAGACGCTCTTTCGGGCGCAGGGGTCGCAGGCGGGCGGGTGCAAGCGGCGGCGGTCGGGGGCCCAGGAATAGATACCGGCAAAGGCGACCTTTCCGGGTGCGCTCTGCCATTCGACCGTCACCCGGGGGTCCCAGTGCAGGTCGTTGCTGCTCATGGCGTGGGGCCCAAGCAGGCACATCGGCACCCCAAAGAAGCGCACCACGGCGTTCTTTGCGCGATCGGGCACCTGGGGCAGCCAGGTGGCGAGGTCCTCCAGCGGGACGGCCAGCCGTCCATAGGCGTCCCAGGCCGAGCCTTCGGGGGTGGTATTGCTGACCACGATGAGCTTGGCCCCCAGGCGGTCGGCCAGGGCGGCGGTGTCGGGCAGGTGTTCGATGTTGAGCCGGCAGACCACGGTGTTGACGAAGAGGCCCAGCTCGGGCTTGAGGCGGTGAGCCAGGGCGATGGCGGCGGTCACCTGGTCGAAGGAGCCGGCCCGACCGGCCACGGCGTCGTGCACCTCGGCCGTGGGGCCGTGCAGGCTGAACAGCGCCTCGTCCAGAAAGGGCAGGGCGGCCGCGGCGAATTCCGGCCGCTGCAGACGCGTGCCGATGGTGCCCACGCTGGTGCGCATGCCCAGCTTGCGGGCGAGCTTGAGCACGTCGATGAAGCGGGGGTGGATCGTGGGCTCCCCCCCGGTGAGGTGGACCGCCTTGACCCCGCGTTCGGCGTGGGTGCGCAGGATGGTGGCCACGCGGCCCCAGGTCACCGGAAAGGGGCGGTAGGACTGCATCCGGTGCTCTTCGGAGCAGAAGACGCAGCGTTCGGGGCAATGGTAGGTGAGGTGAAGCTCCAGGCGCTCCATCACCTGGCCTTCGGGGCCGATCCAGGGCCGGTCGTCGCCGCCGGAGTCCAGCTCGGAGACCTGGGTGGCCGAGGGCACAAAGCCGGGGGAGGGGAGGGGCATCCCCCCAGCATAGCGCGCTGCCGGGGCCGCGCCGGTTAAGGCGGGGTCGTCCTCGTCCCCCTCGGAGCGACCATGTCCACCGACTGGAATGCCCTCCTCGCGCAGACCCGCTCCAGCCTGGCCCATGCGCCCGGCTTTGACTCCGGCCCCATCAATGTGGGCAGCGGAGAGCGCGCCCTGTCGGCCGGGGGAGGACTCGCGCTGGTGGGCGTGGGGGTCTACCGGCGCGACGGCTGGGGCCTGGCCTCTGCCCTGGCCGGGCTGGTCCTGCTGCACCGGGGATACACCGGCTACTGCTTCGTCAATGACCTGCTGGGACGCGACAGCGCGCCCCGGGCATCCCTTGTCAATGGCCCCCGGGCTGATCTCGATGTTGTGCTGAATCGGTCCCCGGGTGCGGTCGCCGCCCACCTCGCGGACCCCCTTCAGTTTGCCGCCCTCTTCCCGCACCTCGCAGGGGTCGAGGACCTGGGCGGCGGGCGCTGGCGCCTGAGCGCGCGGCTGCCGGTGCAGGCCCTGGGCCTGCCGGCCACCTGGGACCTGCGCATGGGGGCCGATGGCGAGGGTGGCCTGTCCTGGGAGAGTGCGCCGGGCGCGCCCATTCTCTGCGAGGGGGCCCTGGCCCTGACCGCAGGCCACGCGACGGCGGCTGCCGCCTGCAGGCCCACCTGTCTACCGGGTGCCCGAAGGCGCAGACCGCAGGTGCTACCCCGATCTGGCGGGCATTCTGCGCGCCGAACTCGACGCCCTGGTCCCGCGGCTGGAGGCTGCCACCGCCGTCGCCTTGCTGGCCTGAGCCCTACCAGGCCGACGGGTCATCCGCCCCCTGGTCCAGGCTGTCGATGACCAGGTTGGGCGCGATATGGGTGGCGCTGGGGAAGCTCATGTCGCGCTCATAGGGCCACCACTGGCCGGTGGAGCTGACCCCCAGGACCGGTACGGTGGTCAGACCATAGGTTGTGGCCCAGCTGTTCAGCTCGGCGGCGGAGGGGGCGTTTCCCGCGCTATTCTGCACCATCAGGTTGATGACGGTGACACCGCTGCTGCCATAGGTGTTCTGCAGGGTCTGCAGACTCGCGGCCTCGGCCCGACAGCTGCCGCACCACATGGCGCCCAGGACCAGCAGGATGTCGTTGCCGCAGAAGGACGCAAGGTCCACCCGGTCGCCGTACTGGTCGATGAGGTTGAGGTCGTAGGGCACATCTCCGGCCCGGTAGATGGCCCGGGTGCTGCCGCCGCTGCTGGTGCTGCCGCGGGGGCCGGTGGGCGTGGGGCGGCTCGCGCAGGGGTTGATGGCGTAGCCGCCAACATAAGCGCGGCTATAGGGGTCGAGGGGATCGGTGCCCTGGCTATTCTCGGTGGCGTCGGTCTGGCCGTCGCCGTCGCTGTCAGGTCGCCGCCGGTTCCGCCGCCGGTTCCGCCGCCGGTGCCGCCGGTGCCGCCGGTGCCTCCGCCGGTGCCGCCGCCGGTGCCTCCGCCGGTGCCGCCGCCGTCGGTTCCGTCCGCGCCGTCGGTTCCGTCCGCGCCGTCTGCGCCGTCTGCGCCGTCTGCGCCGTCTGCGCCGTCTGCGCCGTCTGCGCCGTCTGCGCCGTCGGTGCCGTCCGCGCCGTCTGCGCCGTCTGCGCCGTCTGCGCCGTCTGCGCCGTCTGCGCCGTCTGCGCCGTCGGTTCCGTCGGTTCCGTCCGCGCCGTCCGCGCCGTCGCTCCCATCGGTGGTCGAGGCGCCGTCGTCTGACCCGGTCTGGGTTGCGGGGTCAGCCTTGTCGCCGCAGGCGAGCGAGAGGACGACCAGGCAGGTTCGCAGGCGCATGGGGGCTCCGGTGGGGGGCGAGCCAGGGCGATGCCGGCGGCGCAGGGAGGTTGCGGACATTTTCGCGCCGCCAGAGGCTCAACATGCGACACCTGGTACCTTTGTCACCTTTCAGGCTTGCTCAGTAGTCCCTCCGGCCCACCGCCAACCAGCTCGTAGCCGTCGAGGTCCCCGCCGCTCCCGGGCTGGGTGCGTACTTTCTTGCGGTTGATCGCGCGGCAGGGGTTGCGCGTGCTCATCCGGCGAAGATCTCCGGACCTGCCGCGAGAGAAGGAAGAGCTTGGGTGAGCAAACCCTCACCCAAGCCGGCCCGAAGACCTACGAGCAGGAGGACGTTGAGTGAAACGAAGAACCCTGAATCCCCTCGCCCGCTTCCTGCGGGATAACCTGACGCCCGAGCGGTGGGCAACCGTCGAGGACCCTCGCAAGCCTCGCGGGGTTCGCTACAAGCTGGTGGGCTTGCTCAACCTGCTTGTGTTGGGCCTGACCGTTGGCTCCCGCACGCTGCGCGATGTCGAGCGCCTGGGCATGAAGCTGGCGGTCGGCCGGGCTCGGGCTGCGCGGCTCGCCCCACGGGACACGACGCTGTACACCTTGGTCCGGCGGCTGAGCCCCGCGGCCCTGACTCCGGTCCTCGTGGACCAAGTCAAGGAGCTGTGGCTGAGCAAGCGCATGCAGGTGGACCCTGCGATCGGCATCTCGTTGGTGGCCATCGACGGCAAGTGCCTGGGCGCGGACCGCGAGCTCAAGCACCCGGAGTCCACCGGCATTGCCGTCCCGCGTCGGACCGCCTCGAAGCGCCGCTCGGAAGCGCAACGCGACGAAGGTCACCGATGCCAAGCGGGGAAACCTTCAGCTGCCGGACATGGACCCGGGCCCGGACGGGAAGGTCTACCTGGTCAAGGCCCTCCGAGCCGTGCACGTCGCCTCCGCCGCCAAGGTGGCCATGCATCAAGTGGTCATCCCGGCGCATCGCGGCGAAGCGCCGATGTTCGAGGGCTTCGTCCGGGAGCTGATTCAGGCTATGGACGTGCCATGGTCCAGTGCGTCTCGGTGGATGCTGGCTTCGTCACCATCCAGAACCTCATGATGCTGGCGGTGTCGGGGATCCCCTACATCGCCGCGCTCGAGAGCAATGCGGGCGCGCTGCACCGGCGCCTGTCCATGGTCATGGGTCAGGGCACCGATGCGCCCCCGCCGGGCGGGTGGATCGCCGAGACCCAGGAGGTCCGCAACAAGGCCCAGGTGCACCGACAGTTCGGCCGGATCGACGAGCTGGGCGACTGCATGGAAGGCGACTACCGGCAGGTCTGGCGTCAGCGAACGACGATCGTCAAGGCCGGAAAGCCGCCCGTGATCGATGACCGGCTCTTCATCACCAGTCTGCCCATAAACAGGCTCACGCCAGCGCAGTGCATGGCCGCCATCCGCGCCCACTGGGGGATCGAGAACGACTGTTTCTGGACCCTCGACACGCAATGGAACGAGGACACCCGGGCCTGGGTCAAGCACGGCCTGGGTCGAGAGTCGCTCGCCGTCCTCCGGCTCATTGCCTACAACCTCGTTCGCATCGTGCGGCACCGGGTGCTGCGAGACGGCGAGGCCCGTCCAACGCCCAGACGGGCGGACCGCTCACCCACAACCTCAAGCGCAGGAAGGCAAGGCCCTTCCGCGAAGTCATGGAGCTCCTCCGCGACGCACTGGTGATGCCCGGGATCCTTCCCGATCCCGGGCAGAACATAACGACCCCGCTCGCCCAGGCTCTTCCCCTCCCTCTCTCGGCAACCCATCGCAGCGACAGGTCCCGGCAAGCATGGCCGCGTCCTCATCGTGTGTCTACGAGCCGGGGAACGGTCGAAACACACCGCAGAGCTGGGGTAGGATCAATGGATATTCAGGTCTACCGATCAAGCCTGGTCACCTTTGCGCCTCGACTATGCGTTCGCCGAGAGCTTCTTCGCCACCCTCGAGTGCGCCGCGTCCAGCTCGACGGGCCAGAAGGCCAGCAGGCTGTCGCCCGCAAGAGACGCCACCTCGCCGCCGAAGTGGGTGACGGCGTCCACCGCGCGCCCCTGGCCCTGGTTGAGCAGCTCGGAGAGGGCCCAGGCCCCATCGGGACCATGGATCTCCGCCAGGCGCTCGCGGATGCGGCTGAAGCCCACGATGTCGGCAGCCAGCACCACGGCGCGCAGGCGATGGGTGGGCGGACTGCCGGGCGCCTGGGCCAGCCGCGCCACCATCCAGGGTGAGGTGAGGCCCCGCGGGGCGTCATGGCGCAGGTCCGGCGGATCCGTGCGGGGGGGGGTGGGCTCATGGGTCCCTGCGCTGGCCGGGGTGCTGCAAGATTGCCCTCCGGCTGGCCAGCCCAACGGAGGGGGCGCGAAGCCGCCCACGACAGCACCTGGGGCCCCCCCGCTTCGCTCTCCAGGACCCTGGGTTAGCCGCCGGCCATGCACCTGCTCTGGATTGAAGACGACCCCGCCCTGCGCCGGGTCTACCGCGGCCTGCTCGAGGGCGAGGGCTACCTGCTGGCCGAGGCCGCCGAAGCCACCCAGGCCCGCGCGGCCGTGCACAAGCGCCCGCCCGACCTGGTCCTGCTCGACCTCATGCTGCCCCCCACCCAAGCTGCCGCAGACGGTCTGGCCCTGCTGGCCGAGCTGCTCGCGGTGGCGCCCGAGGCCAAGATCATCGTGCTGACGGGTGCGGGCGGCACCGACACCGCCCTGCAGGCCATCCAGCGCGGGGCCTTCGACCTGCTGCACAAGCCGGTGGACCCGGACGTGCTGCTGGTGGTGCTGCAGCGCGCAGCCGCCCGGCTCAGCCTGGAACGCGCCTTGAACGACGAGCGCGAGCGGGCCCGGCAGCAGCGGCCACGTGGCGCGATGTTGGGCGATTCTCCTGCCTTTCTGGCCTGTGTCGATCTGGTTGACCGGGTCGCGCCCACCGACCTGCCGGTGTTGGTCCTGGGAGAGAATGGCACCGGAAAGGAGCTGCTGGCGCGGCGGGTGCACACGGGCAGCCGGCGATCTGCGGCCCCACTGGTTGCGGTCAACTGCGGAGCGTTGCCGCCCACCTTGTTGGAGAGCACGCTCTTCGGGCACGAGAAGGGCGCCTTCACCGGGGCCGATCGCGCCCGCCCGGGCCTCTTCCAGCAGGCCGATGGGGGCACCCTCTTTCTGGACGAGGTCGGGGAGCTGGAGCCCCCCACCCAGGTCCGCTTGCTGCGTGCCTTGGAGTCGGGGGAGATCCTGCCCGTGGGCGCGTCTTCGCCCATCTCCGTGGACGTGCGCCTGGTCTCGGCCACCAACCGCGACCTGGATCGGGCCGTGGCCCAAGGCGCCTTTCGTGACGACCTGTTCTGGCGCCTGCGGGGGGTTGAGGTCAGCCTGCCGCCCCTGCGGGACCGGGGCGACGACATCCTGCTGCTGGCCCGCCACTTCTTGGAGGAGGCGGCCGACCTGGTGGGGCGCCGCGCCCCCCGCGCCCTCACTGATGCGGCCCAGGACGCCCTGCGGGCGCACCCCTGGCCCGGCAACCTGCGCGAGCTGCGCCACGCCATGCAGCGGGCCAGCGTGATGGCGGGGGATCGACGCGAGCTGACCGCCGCCGACCTGGGCTTGCGTCCATCGGGGGCCGGGGGCGATGGATCCAGCCTCGCCGCGCAGGTGGAGGCCCTGGAGCGGCGCAGCATCAAGGCCGCCCTGGCCGCCGAAGGCGACAACCGCACCCGCGCGGCGGCGCGGCTTGGCCTCTCCCGCCAGGGGCTGCTCAACAAGATGGCCCGCTACGAGATCCCCTGAGCGGCGCCCGCAGGTCGCCCGCCCCCGATCCCATGGCTTTCTTGCGGGGCCCTCATCTCTTGCGGCCGCGATCCGTAGCCCTGCTTGAGCCGGAGGTGTGTCCATGCGTGGGACCGAGATCGAGACCCTGCTGCGTGACCAGGGACAGCGCCACTGGCGCCGTTTCGCCCCCACGCCGGAGCTGCCGGCCAAGGTGACCCTCATCATTGAAGGCGTGCGGCTGCGAGGCCGCGCGGTGCACGACATCTCCCTGGGTGGCCTGGCCATTGGCCTGCGCTTCTACGACAAGCGCCGAATCGCCATTCTGCAGCCGGTGCACCTGGAGCTGGTGGTCGCCGACGACGTGCCCATCCGGCTGCAAGGGCGGGTGCACCACCTGCAGACCCGGCAGAGCTTTCTGACCGAGTCGGTGACCGCCGGCCTGCGTTTCGACGAAAACCTCGCCTATCTGCACGGCCGCACCGCGATCGCCCGCTACCTGCTGAAATTGGCGCGGCTGGAGGTCGGCCTGCGCAAGGCGAGCTGAACGCAGCCCCCCGTCTCGTGCTACCCCAGGGTCTCTGCTTGCAGCCCTGGATTCGCCGTGCCTGCTGCCCCGTCCCTGCCCTTGCCTTTTGACCAGGCCCGGTTGAGCCCTTGCGGGGGCTGCGCGGCGCCTTGCTGCACCGTGCTGCCGGTCTACGACTTCGATGTGCGGGGGCTGCCCGACATCGACTATGCGCTCTACCTCTGCAACTTCGAGCGCATCGAGCTGGCGATCAACGAGGTCGGCGGCTGGCGCGTCCATTACCGCGCCCCCTGCCGCCAGCTGGACCCGGTGCAGCGTCGCTGCACGGTGCACGGCAGCCCCGACCAGCCCCGGGTGTGCCAGAAATACGACGCCCACGCCTGCTTCTACACCTCCATCTTCTCTGCGGACGGGTCGCCGCGCATGGTGCGCATGGACCGCGGCCGGGTGCTGGCCTGGGCGGCGGCCTGCACATTCGGCGAGGACCGGGTGCTGGTGGGCGCACCCGACCCGACCGGCCTGCTGGGCTGGCTGCCCCCCCTGCTGCCGGTGGAGCATGGCCCCATCCCCGAAGATGGCCCCCACCGGGCCTCTCAGGCCCGGCGCTGGTCGGAGCTGCGCGCGCCCTGTGATGCCTGCCCGGCCTGGTGCTGCCAGCGCCTGAGCTTCCCCCACAGCCGCCCCGAAAACGCCAGCCAGGTGGACCACCTGCGCTTCGTTCTCGGCTTTCCGGGCGTGGAGATCCAGGTGGACGCCCACGACGCCTGGTCCCTGGTGATCCGGGCCCGCTGCGGACACCTGTTGGACGCCGGCGGGGTGGGGCGCTGCGGCATCTTTGGCCAGCCCGAGCGTCCCGGCGTCTGCCAGCGCTTCGACGCCCTGTCCTGCGCCTACCAGGAGCGCTTCAGCCAACCCCAGCCACCATCGGTGGCCCGCTTTGGCTTCGAGGCCTTTCCCGCTGTCGCCGAGACCTTCGTCTTTGGTGACGGGGGTCACATCGTCGAGCGCCCCAGCTTCCGGACGCTTCAGGCCGCCTGCGGCTAGCGCTATGCGGCACCCCAAGGCGTCGCGTTGGCGTGGTGGACGGCCTTCTGGTCGTACATGGCGCCGTCGGCCACGCAGAGCAGCGCGTCAAGGTCGGCGATTTCGGGGGTCCGGACCGCGAAACCAGCGCTATAGGCCAGCTTCCAGCTTCCCGCCCTCTGACCGCGATTGAATGCGCGGACCGCCTCATCCAGGCGCTCGAGCTGCCGCTGCACCGCGAGCGGGCCGCTGCGGCAGCTCAGGACGCAGAACTCGTCGCCCCCCTGCCGGGCGCTCCAGTCACTGCCGCGAAAGACCTGCTTGAGGATGTCCGCCATGGCCTTGAGGGCCCGGTCTCCCGCATCGTGGCCAAAGCCGTCGTTGATGGCCTTGAAGTGGTCGAGGTCGATGGTGACGATGGCGAGGGGGCCCAGCAGGTCGCTGTGATGGTCGTCGGCCCGGAACAGGTGGCGGGCGGCATTGGCCAGGCCTCGCTGGTTGCACAGCCCCGTCAGGGTGTCGGTGGTGGCCTCGTGCAGGGTCTGCATCTCGGCGGCGACCATGCCGGCCAGATCGGTGAGGCTGGCCAGGTCCTCGGCGCTGAGCTCGCGAGATTGGCGGTCGATGATGCAGAGGGTGCCGATGGGCTGGCCCTGCACCACCAGCGGAACTCCCGCATAGAAGCGGATATCCGGGGAGCCGGTCACCAGCGGGTTGTCGATGAAGCGGGTGTCGGCCAGGGCGTCGTTGACCACCATGGCGTCCGCCTGCAGGATCGTGTGTCCGCAGAAGGACTCCGCCCGGCCGGTCTGCCGGACCTCCAGCCCGTCGATGGACTTGAAGTACTGCCGGCTGCTGTCCACCAGGCTCACGGCGGCGATGGGCACGTCGAAGAGCCGCCGCGCCAGACGGGTGTGCCGGTCGAAGCGCTCCTCCGGCGAAGTGTCGAGCAGCTGGAGGGAGCGCAGCACCGCCATGCGGCGGGCCTCATCTGCGGTGACTGGGGGGCTTTGCACGAAGGCACTCCTGGACGGACCTGGGCTCGACTTCGGACCGCCCGCGGCCGCCTTGAGCGAGAATCCTCCGCCTTTGGCAAGATCGCCCGCGGAGGTCTCCATGTCTCTCGCCCCCCTCTTGATCCTGTTGGCCCTGGCCGGCTGTGGCGACAAGGTCGCCGACAGCGGCGAAGCGTCCGCAGACACGGATGGCGACGCCGACACCGATGCAGACACGGATGGCGACGTCGATGCAGACACGGATGGCGACACCGACGCCGACCTGCCCTATGATCCCGTTCTGGACAGTGATGTCTGCGAGGATGTACCGGGCTTCGAGGATGTGGCCGGGGCGACCAGCTACTATGTGGGCGACCTGTTTGCCGATGGCGACCGCTGGACCGGAACGGAGTCCTGGCGCCTCTTTGCCACCTCGGAGTGGGAGGCGGCGGGCGGGGGAGACTGCGTGGCGATCTGGGATGTCACCGGCCGCACCGTGGCCGGCGGGGGCGCCTGCGGCAGCTGCGCCTTCTCCATCGAGCTGTCCATGAGCCTGGACACCGGGGCCACCACCTGCCCGGGCGACCTGACCGCGGGGGCCGAGAGCTTCTCCATCACCTACGCGGTGGAGGAGCGGGCCGGGGGGGCGGCGGGCGTCTACTTTGCCGGCAGCGGGAATCCCCTGGGCACCGGCGTCCTCACGCCGGAGCGCCTGAGCTATGTGACCGAGGCCGCCTGCCGCTGGTTCTGAGGGGCGGCGGCCCGGCCCGGTGGCCCGGCCAGGGGCTGCTCAGGCCGCCGCTCAGGCCGCCGCTCAGGCCAGGGCGGCGCGAATGGCCGTCAACACGGCATCATCGGTGGGAAAGCCGTCGGGGCCCTTGCCGGCGACGCGCTGGCCGCCCACCCACAGGCTCAGCTCTCCACGGTCGCCGACCACCAGCTCGGAGGTCGCGCCGGTCTCCTTCAAGATGAGCGCCGCCAACCTGGCGGCTCGGGGCTTGTAGTTTCAAGGCACGCAATAGCGAATGACGACCTGCGCCATGGGGACCTCCGGCTGGGGACCCTTCGTCATAGCCCGACCGCCTGAGGCGGGTAGGGCGCCTGCGCTTTACACTTTGGGCCCTGGAGGCATCTTGCGCCCATTTCCCTTGTCGCCGCTGCTGCTGATTGCCGCCTGCGCGCCCGATTCCGCCCCTGCGGCCCGGTCGCCCGACGCCGAGCCCCCCGAGGCCTTTGCCCTGGTGGACCATGTGGACCCGCGCATCGGCAGCGGCGGCACCGGCTACGAGGTGGGCTGCGGCTTTCCCGGGCCGTCTACACCCAATGGCCTGGTCAAGCTCAGCCCCGATACAGCGGATCAATTCGGCCGGGCCTTTGGCGCCTACCGGGGTGGGGGCTACCACGCCGAAGACACCTTCATCCAGACCTTCTCCCATATGCACCTCTATGCGGTGGGGCTCACCGACTATGGGCTGGTGGGGCTCATGCCCGTCGATGGCATGAGCCCGGATCGCTGCACCGAGGACGGCTACCGCGCGCCCTTCGACAAGGCCTCCGAGGCCGCCTCGCCCGGCCGCTACGACGTGCGCCTGACCGACCCCGACGTGCAGATCAGCCTGTCGGCCACCCCCCACACCGGCCTGCACCGCTACCGCTTCGGCGCGGGTGTGCAGACACCCACCGTCTTGCTGGACCTGGGCCACGTCATGGACGGGTCGGTGGCCAAGGCCGCCGAGGTGCACCTCGACCCGGCCACCGGGCGCATCTGGGGGTCCATGCGCACCGATGGGGCCATGGCCCGCAAGGATTTCACCGTCTGGTTCGAAGCCGAGGTGCGCCCCCTGCCCGTGGCGGTCGGCACCTGGTCGACCCAGGGCGTGCTGGATGCTGGAAGCACCGACGCCGCGGCCGAAGCCGACGGCCTGCGCCTGGGGGCCTGGATGGACTTCGACCAGCACGAGGTCGAGATTCAGCTCGCCATCTCCCTGGTGGATGCCGAGGGCGCCGCCGCCAACCTCGCCGCCGAGCGCCTCTCGGGAGTGGAGGAGGCCGCAGACCTCGCCTATGCCGACTGGGACGACACCCTCGGCCAGATTCAGGCCTGGGGTGGCAGCGACGACGACCGCACCATCTTCGCCAGCGCCGCCTACCACAGCCGCATGATGCCCACGCTCTTCTCGGATGTGGACGGGCGCTACCGGGGCTTCGACGACGCCATCCACAGCACCGAGAGCGCCTACTACACTGACTTTTCCTTGTGGGACACCTACCGCACCCTGCACCCGCTGATGACCAGCATCTGGCCCGAGGCGCACGCCGACATGCTGGACAGCCTGGGCGCCATGGTGGAACAGGGCGGGGGGCTGCCGCGCTGGCCCCTGGCCACCTGGGATGGCGGCTTCATGGTGGGCACGCCGGCCAGCGTGGTGGTGGCCGAGGCCTGGCTCAAGGGCCTGCGCCCGGCCTCGGCCGATGCGCTGCTGGACCAGGCCATCGCCGTGGCGCGGGGCGAGGTCACCCAACCCTATGGAGATCCGCCCGACGTCTCTCTTCTGGATACGTACGGCTACTACCCGGCCGACCTCGTGGGCCGCAGCGTGGCCAACACCCAGGAGGTGGCCATCTCGGACTTCGCCGTGGGGTTGGCGGCCCAGGACCGGGGCGATGACGCCGCGGTGGTCGCCCACCTGCTGGGCCGCGGGTCCACCTGGGAGCAGGTCTACAACCCCGCGAATGGCTGGATGCACGGCCGCAACAGCGACGGCAGCTTCACTGAGCTGGGCAATATCGACATCTGGGGCGACGACTACGCCGAGGGCAACGCCCGGCAATACCTGTGGATGGCGCCCCACCAGCCCGAGCGCCTGGTGGAGGTCCTGGGCGGCCCAGACATCGTGAATGAGCGCCTGATCGAGTTCTTCGAGGAGGCGGCCATCGACGCCGCCGACGACTTCCACGGCATCCCCGAGGTCTACTACTGGCATGGCAACGAGGTGGATCTGCACGCCGCCTGGCTCTTCGCCTATACCGGTCGGCCCGACCTCACGCGAAGCTGGGTGAGCTGGATCTGGGAGCGCTGGTATGGCACCGGAGCCGACGGGCTGGCCGGCAATGACGACGGCGGCACCCTGTCGGCCTGGGCTGTCTGGGCAGGCATGGGCCTCTACCCGCTGGCGGGCACCGACCGCTATGTGCTGGGCGAGCCGCGCTTTCCCCGCCTCGAGGTCGCGTTTGGGCCCGGCCATATTCTCACCCTGGAGCGCCTGGGCGAGGGTCCCGTGCACAGCGTGCGGCTGGATGGCGCCGTCATCGACAGCCCCGATCTGCGCCATGCCGACCTGGTGGCGGCCAGCAGCCTGGTCTTCGACGGGCGCTGAGAGGGTTAGCGGGGTCCGCCGAGGTGCCCATGCTGATGCTGCTGCGTGACGCCGAGCTATATGCCCCCGAGCCCCTTGGCCGGGTGGACCTGCTGCTGGCCGGGGGAAAGGTGGCCGCCATCGGGCGGGATCTGTCTGCGCCCCCGCCGGGCTGGCCCTGCCAGGAGCACCACCTGGACGGCGCCCTCGTGGTGCCCGGCCTGGTGGATTGCCACACCCATCTGGACGGTGGGGGAGGGGAGGCGGGGGCCCACACCCGGGTGCCCGCCTTGCAGCTCAGCCAGCTCAGCCGGGCGGGCGTGACCACCGCCATCGGCCTGCTGGGCACGGACTGCAGCACCCGCAGCATCGCCTCCTTGCTGGCCACCGCCCGGGGCCTGTCGCATTTCGGGCTCACGGCCCTCTGCTACACCGGCGGCTACCGGGTGCCGCCGCTGACCCTCTTGGGCAGCGCCCGCGAAGACATCGCCCTGGTGGACCGCATCGTCGCGGTGGGCGAGCTGGCCCTCTCCGACCACCGCAGCAGCCAGCCCACCTTTGACGAGCTTGTGCGGGTCGCATCCGACGCCCATGTGGCCGGGCTGATGACGGGCAAGGCGGGCCTGCTGCACCTGCACCTGGGGGATGGGGCCCGGGGCCTCTCCTTGATTCGCCGCGCCTTGGACGAGACCGAGCTGCCCCCGCGCACCTTCCACCCCACCCATGTCAACCGCAACCGCTCGCTGTGGGCCGAAGCCCAAGACATCGTGAGTCGCGGCGTGAGTGTAGACTTGACGGCCTTTCCCGATGCGACAGGCGAGCCCACCGCCGCCGAGGACCTGGTGGCCTGGGTGGCGGCTGGGCTGCCCCTGGACCGCCTCACGATGAGCAGCGACGGCGGCGGCTGCTTGCCCGATTTCGACGCCCAGGGCGAGCTGCTGCGCATGGATGTGGGCTCCAGCGCCGCCTTGCTGCACGCCTTGCGGGGGGCCGTGGCCCTGGGGCTGCCCTTGGACCAGGCCCTGTTGCCCATCACCCTCAACCCCGCACGCCTCTTCCGCCTGCACGGCAAGGGGCAGGTGGCGGTGGGGGCGGACGCCGACCTGCTCCTGCTCGACCGCGATCTGCAGGCCCGGGGGCTTATCGCGGGGGGGCGCTGGCTGCTGAAGGAGGGCGAGCCCGTGGTCTGGGGGCCCTTCGAGGCGCCCGCAGGCTGAGGCGCAGCGCGGCGGGCGCCGCGGTGGAGGGGGAGGAGGGGGTCCGCAGCTACCGGGTTGCGGCCGCCCGGCGCGCACCGCGCATCGCCCGCAAGCGCAACGACACCTGGCTGGAATTCCCGGTGCGCTGCCCGGTGCGGTCCAACCGGGGCCGCACCACCAAGGATCTACTCGCCATGGAGATCCTCGACGGTTTTGACGGCAGCGGGGGCAAGGCGGCACTGGGCAGCGCCACCGTCCAGCGCGTCGAGGCGCCGCCCAATCACGTCACGATGGCGGCCGCGCCGAGCGTTTCTGCTGCGGCCGGAGCCCCCGAGAGCATCCATGCAGCTTCAGCTCGATGGCCACACTGTCTTGATCACCGGCGCCAGCGGTGGCATCGGCCGGGCCCTGGCCCAGGCCTTTGCCGCCGAGGGCTGCCAGCTGGTGCTGCATGGCCACCGCAACCTCGACCCCCTGCGGGCCTGGGTTGCGGCCCAGCCCTGGGCCGACCGCGCCTGCTGTGTGGGGGCCGACATCGCCGATCCCGAGGCGGTGGATGCGGCATTTCGGGCGGGAGAGGACCACTTCGGGCGCATCGACGTCGCGGTGGCCAACGCAGGGGCCTGGCCCGTCCCCGACGCCCGTCTCGACCAGCTGGATCCCGCCCGCCTGCGGGACACGGTCTCGGTCAACCTGCTGGGGGCCGCCTGGACCGCGCGGGCCTGGATGGCTGGCCTGGCCCGCCAGGGCCCCCGGGGCGATGGCCGGGGGGCCAGCCTCTGCCTGATCGGCAGCACGGCCGGGCGCTTTGGTGAGGCTGGCCACTGCGATTATGCGATGGCCAAGGCGGGGTTGCGCGGTCTGTGTGCCAGCCTCAAGAATGAAGTCGTGGCCCTCGATCCCTGGGCGCGGGTGAATGTGGTCGAGCCGGGGTGGACCGTGACCCATATGGCCCGCCCCGCCTTGGAGCAGCCCGGCGTCATCGACCGGGTGACCCGCACCATGGCGCTGCGCCAGCTGGCCCGGGCCGACGACATCGCCCGCTCTGTGGTGCTCTTGGCCAGCCCCTACGCCAGCCGCCACACCACCGGCGAGGTGCTGACCGTGGCCGGCGGCATGGAGGGTCGGTCCTTGTGGCCGCCGGGCAGCGCAGATGAGGCCGCCGTGAGACGGCGCCTGGCCGACGATTGAGGGAGTGGACCCGTCCGCCCCCGCCGCGATAGGCCGGCGCGCCCCCCGACTCAAGCGCTGCGCCCCATGCCCTCTCCCGAGCCCATCCCCGGCGTCCGCGGCCTGATCATCCCCATCGGTGGGGCCGAAGACAAGGTCAGCGACCGTCGGATCCTGCGCAATTTCGCCGATGCCTGCGGCGGTGAACAGGCCCGCCTGGTCGTGATCCCCACGGCATCGGAGCTGGACAGCACCGGCGGGCGCTATGTCGATGTCTTCCGCCACCTGCACGTCAAGCAGGTGGACGTGTTGGACATCACGGAGCGGTCACAGGCCGAGGATCTCCACGCCGTCGCTATTCTCGAACGGTCCACCGGCATCTTCTTCACCGGTGGCAACCAGCTTCGGCTGAGCACCATCCTGGGCGGCACCGCCGTCGCGCAGTCCGTGCGGCGCTGCAACGCCCGGGGCGCCCATGTGGCGGGCACCTCGGCCGGCGCCGCCTTCGTGTCCGAGCATATGATCGCCTATGGCCGCGAGGGCGCCACCCCCATCGCCGGCCAGGTCACCCTCTGCCCCGGCCTGGGCCTCACCAACCGCGTGATCGTGGACCAGCACTTCCGGCAGCGCGACCGGCTGGGGCGCCTGATGACGGCCCTGGCCTACAACCCCTTCGCCATCGGCCTGGGCCTGGACGAAGACACCGCCGCCTTCATCGCCGCCGACAACCAGATCACCGTGGTGGGTGCGGGCGGGATCACCGTGGTGGACGTCTCGGACCTGGCCTATAGCAGCATGGCCCGGGTGAGCGAGGGCGAGCCTGTGCAGCTGATCGGCGTGCGCCTGCACATCCTCACCGACGGCGCGACCTACCGCCTGGACAGCCGCGAGGCGACCCCCGGAGAGCGCGCCTGATCCAGGGGCCTCCGCATGTGCGATACCGTTGCGTCCCCTGAACCCTGACGTCCGCGCCCGGCGCGGTGGAGTGGTCCATGCGCATCCTCGACCAGCGCACCTATGTGGGTCCCAACCTCTACGCGACCTTCCCCGTGATCCGCATGACGCTGGATCTGGGGCCGCTGGAGGGGCACCCGTCGGCCTCGATCCCAGGCTTTGTGGATGGGCTGCTGGCGCGCATTCCCAGCCTGGACCAGCACGGCTGCTCCTATGGCGAGGCCGGCGGCTTCGTGCGGCGCCTGCGGGAGGATGGCGGCACCTGGATGGGCCATGTGCTGGAGCATGTGGCCATCGAGATCCAGAACCTCGCCGCCGCCCAGGTCACCTTCGGCAAGACCCGGGGTTCCGGCGAAGATGGGCAGTACCACGTCGTCTACGAGTATGAAGACGCCTGGGTGGGCGAGGCCGCCGGCGCCTTGGCCCTGCGCCTGCTGCACCACCTCGTGCCTGCCGATCTGCGGCCGGGCATCGACGACGAGCCCGACTTCGACTTCACCCGGGAGCTGGAGGACCTCATCCGGGGCGCCCAGCGCCGCGCCTTGGGCCCCTCCACCGCCTCCCTGGTGCGGGCGGCCCAGGCCCGCGACATCCCCTGGCTGCGCCTCAACCGCTACAGCCTCGTGCAGTTCGGCCATGGCAAGAACCAGAAGCGCATCCAGGCCACGGTCACCAGCGAGACCCGCCACATCGCGGTCGACATCGCCAGCGACAAGGAGATGACCAACCAGATCCTGGGGGATCTGGGCCTGCCCGTGCCCCGCCAGGACCAGGTGCGCACCGAAGAGGAGTGCGTTCGGGCCGCGCGGCGCCTGGGCTACCCGGTGGTGGTCAAGCCCCTGGACGCCAACCACGGCCGCGGCGTGTCCATCAACCTCACCGACGCCGACCAGGTGCGGGTGGCCTTCCGGCAGGCCCGCGAACACGCCCGCACGGTGCTGGTGGAGACCTTTCTGCAGGGCTTCGACCACCGCATGTTGGTGGTTCACGGCGAGCTGGTGGCGGTGGCCAAGCGGGTGCCCGGCCATGTCACGGGCGACGGCCACCACAGCATCGCCCAGCTCGTCGAGATCACCAACCAGGATCCGCGGCGGGGCATCGGCCACGAGAAGGTGCTCACCCGGCTGGATCTCGACCACCAGGCCGAGCGCCTGATGGAGTCTGCCGGCCTGACCGCCGACAGCGTGCTGCCGGCCGGCGAGCGCTTCTACCTGCGCAGCACCGCCAACCTCAGCACCGGCGGCACCGCCCTGGACGTCACCGACGAGTGCCACCCCGACAACCGCGAGATGGCGATCCGGGCCACCGCCGCCGTGGGCCTCGACGTCTGCGGCGTGGACTTCCTCACCCCCGACATCTCGCGCTCCTACCGCGAGGTGGGCGGCGGCATCTGCGAGGTCAACGCCGCCCCCGGCTTTCGCATGCATGTGGCCCCCTCCGAAGGGCAGCCGCGGGACGTGGCCGGCAAGGTCATGGAGATGCTCTTTCCCCCCGGCACCGCCAGCCGGGTGCCCATCGCCGCCATCACCGGCACCAACGGAAAGACCACCACCACCCGGATGCTCGCCCACATCCACAAGCTCACCGGGGCCGTGGTGGGCATGACCACCACCGATGGCGTCTACATCGACGGCCAGCGCACGGTGGAAGGCGACATGACCGGGCCCACGTCGGCCCGCATGGTGTTGCGGGATCCCACCGTGGGCGTGGCCATCCTCGAGACGGCGCGGGGCGGGCTGCTGCGCAGCGGCCTGGGCTATGGCGCCCCCGATGTGGCTTGCTGCATCAATGTGGCCGATGACCACCTGGGCCTGGGCGGCGTGGACACGCTGGAGCAGCTTGCATTGGTCAAGCGCATCCCCATCGAGGTGGCCCGGGACACCGTGGTGCTCAACGCCGACGATCCGCACTGCGTGCGCATGGCGGCCCACAGCAAGGCCCGCCACGTCTGCTATGTCACCCTGCACCCCGAGAACCGGCTGGTGCGCGAGCATATCCGCGCCGGGGGCCGGGCGGTGGCGTTGGAAGGCGGCGTCAACGGGCAGATGATCACCCTCTATGACAAGGGCAGCCACATCCCCTTGCTTTGGACCCACCTCATCCCGGCCACCTTGGAAGGTCAGGCCACCCACAATGTGCAGAATGCGATGTTCGCCGCGGGCATGGCCTTTGCCATGGGCCTTCGCTTGGATGATATCCGCCAGGGTCTGCGCACCTTCGATAGCAGCTTCTTCCAGGCGCCCGGCCGGATGAACATCTTCGATCAGCACGGCTACCGCGTCATCCTGGACTATGGACACAACGCCGCCGCCATTGACGCCATGTGCACCCTGGTGGACCGCTTGCACGCCTCGGGCGGCGGGGGGCGGCGCATCGTGGTGCTCGCCGTGCCGGGTGACCGACGGGACAGCGACATCGCCGCCATCGCCGCCCGGGCCGCCCGCAGCTTTGACCACTTCGTCTGTCGTCGTGACGACAACCCGCGCGGCCGCGCAGACGACGAGGTGCCGCGGCTGCTGCGCGAGGGCCTGCTCTCCGCCGGCGTCGCCCCCACCGCGATCACCTGCATCGACACCGAGGAGCCCGCCGTGGAGGCCGCCCTGGCGATGACCAGCCCCGGCGACCTGCTGCTGATCTTTGCCGACAAGATCAGCCGCACCTGGAAGCAGGTCATCTATGCCGGCGGCAAACGCAAGGAGGGCGCCGCCCCGGCCCCGGCCCCGCTGCCCGACCCGGTGGAGGAGGCGGGCCCCCTGCACGGCGCCCTGGCCGGCATGTCCATGATTCAGGATGCGCGCGGCGTCATCTTCGTCGAAGAGGAGGCCGACTGAGATGGGGCTGGGGCCGGGCTGGGTCATTGACGATGTGCGCCGCATCACCGGCCTTCACCCCTTGCTCGATGGCCCGGGCGTGGGGGTGGAGCTGCGGCCGATCGGCGGCGTAAAGATCGATGAAGATGAAGTGGTGAAGCGCATTCAGGAGGCGATTTGGAGCGGGGGGCTCAGCCTGGGTCCCCCCCACTTGCGTCCCCACGCACGCGGCCTCAGCCTGGCCTTTCGGGCCCCGGAGGACCGGCTGGATGCCGCGGCCGAGCTGACCGAGGCTGCCCTGGGCGCCGATGCCTTCGACCCGGTCGCCGTGGCGGCCGCCTGGCCCGCGCCGCCGGGCCTCGCGGCCCTCCTGGAGGGCCTCTGGGACCTGCCGCATTTCTTTGACGAAGACGGCCTGACCGTGGGCCTGGGCGAGGGGGCGCGCACCTGGCCACTCGACGGCCTGCCCGCCCTGGCCGAGGCCCGGGCCCAGGGCCGCCGGGTGCCCTTCGCCTTTGTCACCGGCACCAACGGAAAGACCACCACCAGCCGCATGCTGGCCCGCATCGCCCAGGCCGCCGGCCGGATCGCGGGCTTCACCTCCAGCGACGGCGTGGTGGTGGATGGCGCCTTCTTGACCCAGGGCGACTGGACCGGCCCCGGCGCGGCGCGCTGTCTGCTGCGCGACCCCCGGGTGCAGCTCGCCGTGTTGGAGACCGCCCGGGGCGGCCTGATGCGGCGGGGCCTGGCCCTCACCGGCGCCGACGCCGCCGCCGTGACCAACATCTCCGATGACCACCTGGGCGAGTGGGGGCTGATGGACCTCGCCGACATGGCCTGGGCCAAGCTCACGGTGGCCCGGGGCCTGCGCCCCGGGGGCTGCCTGGTCGTCCACGGGCGAAACGCCGCCCTGACCGACGCCTTGCCCGCCCTCCTGGTCGCCCGACCCGACCTTCGCGTGCGCGCCTTCGCCGACGGCCCGGCCGCTCCGGATCTCGCAGCCTGGGCCACCGACGGCTGGCTATACCTGCGCGAAGATGACGATGTGGTGACCATCCTCGCTGAGGCCGACCTGCCGGCATCCCTGGCAGGCGCCGTGCGGCCCATGGTCGAGAACGCCCTCTGCGCTGCCCTGCTGGCGCGGGCCCTGGGGCTGCCCTTGCACGCCGTCGCCGAGGGCTTGCGCCGCTTCGCCCCCGACCTGAATACGGCGCGGGGCCGCCTCAACCGCTTCCGCCTGCCTTCGGGGGCCACCGTCATCGTGGACTTCGCCCACAACCCGGCGGGGGTGCTGGCCCTGGCTCCCCTGGTGGCTCGGTTTCGCCCCGGGTGCTTGCGGGTGCTGGTGGGCCAGGCGGGGGACCGCACCGACGGGCTGATCGCCGCCTACGCCGCCGCCATCGCCCAACTGAAGCCCGACCAGGTGGTGCTCAAGGAGCTGCCCCGCCACCGCCGGGGCCGCGCCGAGGGTGAGGTGCGGGCCCTGCTGCGGGCGGCCCTGTTGGCTGCTGGTCTGGACCCCGCCCGGCTCACCGACGAGCCCGATGAGGTGTCGGCCAGCCGGATCCTGGTCGAGGCCGCGGGCCCCGGCGACCTCTGCCTGCTGCTGGTTCACGAGGAGCTGGACGGGGTGCTGGCGATGCTGGCCGAGGAGGGCGCGGAGCTGGGGTGAAAGGGGCCGCAAATCCCTCCTTCCCAGCCGCCCCCTCTCCGACTACGATGGTCGCTGCGAGGCGAACCATGGCAATGCTCCAGCGACAGGCGTCCACCCAGGCCCCCTCCACCCGCGGCTCCAGTCGGGGTGGCCAAAGCGGCGGAGGCCGCGGGAATTCCGCCCGGGCCGAAAGAATCGCGGCCCTCTCCTCGGGGCCCACCACCGAAGAAGGCGCGCCCATCCCCACCCAGCGGGGGCCCGAGGTCACCGACAGCTTCGACCCGCGCGCCCGCCCGGCCGAGGTCTCGGAGGGCGATCGCGGGGCCCTGGTGGGCCGGGGCACCGAGATCGTGGTGCGAAGCGGCAAGACCAGCCGCAGCCGAGAGCTCTTCAAGGTGGCCGATGGCACCCCGGCCGAGGTGGTCACGGTGTCCAAGAGCGCCTTGCGGGTGCGGGTGCGCAATGGCGACAAGGAGACCACCGGCTGGGTGGCCCGCGACGTCTTCACCGACCAGCCCTTCATCTCGCGCACCGACGACAGCAAGAAGCTGCCCGAAGACTACCAGTATAGCTACTTCGGCGGCGACCACAGCCCCGTGGACCCCAAGGGCACCGACACCGCCCAGGGCGCGCTGGGCGACTGCTTCTTCATCGCCAGCATGGCCGCGGTGGCCAACGCCGCCCCCAAGGCCATCCAGGACGCCATCACCTACGATCCCAAGACCGGCCGCTACAAGGTGCGCTTCTTCGAAGAGACGCGCAGCGGCATGAAGCCGGTCTACATCGACGTGGACGCCTACCTGCCCACCGAGCGGGGCAACCCCAAGGACCCCGCCTATGCCGGCGACCCCGGCGCCCCCCTCTGGCCGGCCATCCTCGAGAAGGCCTATGCCCAGTTCAAGGGCGGCTACGACGTCATCGGCGAGGGGGGCACCGGCTTCGAGGCCATGGCCGAGCTGACCGGCGTGCGCAGCAAGTCCAAGAGCCCCGCCTATATGCGGGAATCCGAGGTTGTGCCCTACTTCAAGACGGCCAAGCAGGACGGCCTGGCCATCTACGCGGGGGTGCGCAACACCGGCACCTCCGCGGCCCAGGCCACCCTGACAGGCACCGCCAGCGGGCCCTACACGGGCACGGTCAGCCAGATCCACAAGTGGAATGAGATCGAGCCCGGCACGCTGTCGGTGACCGACAAGTCGGGCCAGGTGGCCAGCGCCCGCGACCGGGGCCAGGAAGGCGACGAGACGGGCGAGATTCAGGGTCGCGACGTGGCCGAGGGCGAGGTGCAATACAAGGCGAGCAAGCTCAGCCTGCGTTACAACAGGGGCAAGCAGCCCAAGGCGGCCGGTGACCTCGAAGTGAACTTCGAATACCACGGCATGCTCGAACCCAACAAGGTGCTCATCGGCAACCACGCCTATGCCTTTGAAGGGGTGGTACAGGGCGACCTGCTGCAGTTCTACAACCCCTGGGGCAGCTACCAGCCCAAGCCCATCACGGCGGCAGAGTTCCTCAAGTACTTCGACAGCCTCGCCACCAACGCGGTGCCCGGCGGCAAGCGCACCGAGTGATCCTGCTCTTTTGGACAATCTTGGCAGGAGACCCGGCCATGGCGGACGCATGCACCATTCGAATCGAAGCGGGTGAGGACCCACGGCCCCACCTCGTCGAGGGTGCGGTGCTCTGCATGGGGCCGGGGCGCCACCCCTACGCCCTCTTCATCGAGCACAGCCTCAGCGTGAAGGGCGAGCCGGGCGCCATCATCGACGCCGGAGGGGCGGGGTCGGCGGTGCACATCGCCGGGGATGGGCTCACCGTGCGGCTCACAGGGCTCACGCTCACGCGCGGCCGGGCTGAGCTGGGGGGTGGCCTGCGGCTGGATGGCGACGCCGATGTCTTGGGCCAGGATCTCGTCATCGAGGGCAATCAGGCGACGGCCGGCGGCGCGGGCCTGGGGCAGGTGCGCGGGCGGCTCAGCCTCAAGGGTTGCACCCTCAAGGATGGGGCCTATGTCACCACCATCGGCACCCTGGCTTGCGATGGCACCACCTTCGAAGGGGGCCTGAGCCTGCGCGAAGACGCCCAGGTCACGCTGGGGGAGGGCTGCGTGGCCAGCTTCAGCGATCTGCGGGGCGTGCCCAGGCGCGCGCCGACCCTGGTGATCAAGGGCGGCGATCCCGGCGAGCTGCGCCAGGACAAGCAGCACCCTGGCACCGTGACGCGCCTGCCCTGACGCGGCCCTGCCCTGACGCGGCCGAGGTTCACCCATGCACATCGTCTTGCCCGGGGGCAGCGGCCAGGTGGGCCAGCTGCTGCAACGCGCCCTTCGGGCCGAGGGCCACCGTGTCACCGTGCTCAGCCGCAAGGCCGGCCCCGACAGCCTGGCCTGGGATGGCGAGACGGCCGGCGACTGGTGGCAGGTCATCGACGGGGCCGATGTTGTGATCAACCTCGCGGGTCGCACCGTGAACTGCCGCTACACCGAAGAGAACCTCGCCCAGATGATGGACAGCCGGGTGCGGTCCACACGGGTCGTGGGCCAGGCCATCGCTGCGGCGGTCCGGCCGCCCCCCCTGTGGCTGCAGATGAGCACCGCGACGCTCTACGCCCACCGATTCGACGCCGCCAACGATGAGGCCACCGGCATCATCGGGGGCAACGAGCCCGACGTGCCCGCCTATTGGGCCCGCAGCATCGCCATCGCCCAGGCCTGGGAGCGTTGCCTCGCGGAGGCCGATACCCCCCACACCCGCAAGGTGGCCCTGCGCACCGCCATGGTCATGACCCCCGACGCGGGCGGCGTCTTCGACGTGCTGTCCGGCATGGTGCGCGCGGGACTGGGCGGCGCCATCGCCGGCGGGCGGCAGTGGGTGTCTTGGATTCACGGGCGGGACTTCGTGTCTGCACTCCAGTTCCTCATGCAACGCCAAGACATCGAGGGTGCCGTGAACCTCGCCGCGCCCAACCCGCTGCCCCAGCGGGACTTGATGGCGGCGATGCGGGCGGCCTGGGGCGTGGGGCTGGGGCTGCCCGCCACGGCCTGGATGGCCGAGATCGGGGCCTTCTTCTTGCGCACCGACACCGAGCTGCTGCTCAAGAGCCGTCGGGTGGTGCCGGGGCGCCTGCTCGATGCGGGCTTCGCCTTCGCGCATCCCACCTGGCCCGAGGCCGCAGCAGACCTGGTCGCGGCCACCCGCACAGGCTGAGGGCCTCCCCCGAAGGGCTCAGCCGAGCCCCGAGACGCGGCGGCTGAACCAGAGGCTGGCGATCCACTTCTCCCCCGCGTGAACCGGCGCCCCGGCGTGCAGGGTGTCGGGGTGGGGCCAGGTGTTGTCGGCGCCCACATCTTCAAAGACCAGCAGGCGGCCCGCCGTCGGCGCGACCTCGATGCCCAGGTTGGGGAAGACCGTGGCGCCGCCGGCGTCGGGGCTCTTGAGGTAGAGCAGGGTCGTGACCTCGCGCTGCCCGTGCAAGGCGGCGCAGCTGCGGCCCTCCTCTGTGCGCAGATCGTAGGCGTCGTAGTGGGCGAGATAGCGCTCCTGCGGCTGGTAGCGCACCACCTGCAGCGACTCTGCATCTTCGAGCCGGCGGCCGACCAGGGCCGCGAGGCGCCGACCATGGGCCAGCGTCGCGGGGCTGGTGTCGTGGGGCACCCAGGCGAGGTGGCCGGTGCGCACGCCGGGGTCGTGCTCCAAGGACAGGCCGCTGACCCGGGGCAGCTCCAGGCGCGCCCGCGCGACCGCCAGCAGCCCCTCGCGGTAGGCTTCGTCGGCGAAACCGTCGATGGTGTAGACGAGGGGGTCTACGCTGAGCAGGCGCAGGCCGGGCAGGTTGGCGGGCGGCGGTCGCAGGATTCCCATAGGCTCGCCCATAACCGACCCCCCAACAGGAAACAGGCTTGATCGGTAGACCTGAATATCCATTGATCCTACCCCAGCTCTGCGGTGTGTTTCGACCGTTCCCCGGCTCGTAGACACACGATGAGGACGCGGCCATGCTTGCCGGGACCTGTCGCTGCGATGGGTTGCCGAGAGAGGGAGGGGAAGAGCCTGGGCGAGCGGGTCGTTATGTTCTGCCCGGGATCGGAAGGATCCCGGGCATCACCAGTGCGTCGCGGAGGAGCTCCATGACTTCGCGGAAGGGCCTTGCCTTCCTAAGCGCTTGAGGTTGTGGGTGAGCGGTCCGCCCGTCTGGGCGTTGGACGGGGCCTCGCCGTCTCGCAGCACCCGGTGCCGCACGATGCGAACGAGGTTGTAGGCAATGAGCCGGAGGACGGCGAGCGACTCTCGACCCAGGCGTGCTTGACCCAGGCCCGGGTGTCCCTCGTTCCATTGCGTGTCGAGGGTCCAGAAACAGTCGTTCTCGATCCCCCAGTGGGCGCGGATGGCGGCCATGCACTGCGCTGGCGTGAGCCTGTTTATGGGCAGACTGGTGATGAAGAGCCGGTCATCGATCACGGGCGGCTTTCCGGCCTTGACGATCGTCGTTCGCTGACGCCAGACCTGCCGGTAGTCGCCTTCCATGCAGTCGCCCAGCTTCGTCGATCCGGCCGAACTGTCGGTGCACTCTGGGCCCCTGTTGCGGACCTCCTGGGTCTCGGCGATCCACCCACCCGGCGGGGCGCATCGGTGCCCTGACCCATGACGCCATGGACAGGCGCCGGTGCAGCGCGCCCGCATTGCCCTTGAGCGCGGCGATGTAGGGGATCCCCGACACCGCCAGCATCATGAGGTTCTGGATGGCATCGAGCCAGCATCCACCGAGACGTACCTGGACCATGGCACGTCCATGGCTCGAATCAGCTCCGGACGAAGCCCTCGAACATCGGCGCTTCGCCGCGATGCGCCGGGATGACCACTTGATGCATGGCCACCTTGGGCGGCGGAGGCGACGTGCACGGCTCGGAGGGCCTTGACCAGGTAGACCTTCCCGTCCGGGCCCGGGTCCATGTCCGGCAGCTGAAGGTTTCCCCGCTTGGCATCGGTGACCTTCGTCGCGTTGCGCTTCGAGCGGCGCTTCGAAGGCGGTCCGACGCGGGACGGCAATGCCGGTGGACTCCGGGTGCTTGAGCTCGCGGTCCGCGCCCAGGCACTTGCCGTCGATGGCCCGCCAACGAGATGCCGATCGCAGGGTCCACCTGCATGCGCTTGCTCAGCCACAGCTCCTTGACTTGGTCCACGAGGACCGGAGTCAGGGCCGCGGGCTCAGCCGCCGGACCAAGGTGTACAGCGTCGTGTCCGTGGGCGAGCCGCGCAGCCCGAGCCCGGCCGACCGCCAGCTTCATGCCCAGGCGCTCGACATCGCGCAGCGTGCGGGAGCCAACGGTCAGGCCCAACACAAGCAGGTTGAGCAAGCCCACCAGCTTGTAGCGAACCCCGCGAGGCTTGCGAGGGTCCTCGACGGTTGCCCACCGCTCGGGCGTCAGGTTATCCCGCAGGAAGCGGGCGAGGGGATTCAGGGTTCTTCGTTTCACTCAACGTCCTCCTGCTCGTAGGTCTTCGGGCCGGCTTGGGTGAGGTGTTTGCTCACCCAAGCTCTTCCTTCTCTCTCGGCAGGTCCGAGATCTCTCGCCGGATGAGCACGCGCAACCCCTGCCGCGCGATCAACCGCAAGAAAGTACGCACCCAGCCCGGGAGCGGCGGGGACCTCGACGGCTACGAGCTGGTTGGCGGTGGGCCGGAGGGACTACTGAGCAAGCCTGAACAGGAAAATAGGTGCCAGGTGTTGCATGTTGAGCCTTCGGGCCGAAGGCTCAACATGCAACACCTGGCACTTGAGCCCCTGAGCCCTTCGTCACCGGAGCCCGGCGGGCAGAATCTGTCCTTGCTCCCCCCCGGATCCTGCAGGTTACCGCCCAAGCGCCTCGCAACGACAGCAGCCCAAGTGCCCGGACTCCACCTCCACCGCAGCAACCACCTGCCCCTGCTGGCAGAGCTTCTGGCGCAGAATATGGTCCAGGCGCCCCTCTCGGACCCCTTTGCACCCGAGTGGGTGGTGATCGGCAACAAGGGGCTGGAGGCCTGGCTGGTCCGCTCCCTGGCCCAGCGCATCGGCATTTGCGCCCAGGTGGAATTTCCTTTTGCCCTGGGTTTTCTCGAACGCGCGGCGGCCAGCTTGGAGGCCGCGGCCAGCGGACAGCACCGCCCCTTCGGCCTCGAGCCCCCTGCCAGCGGCTGGAGTGTGGACGCCATCACTTGGGCTGTCCTCGAGATGCTGCCCCAACTCAGCGAAGACCCACAGCATCGCGCGATCTTTGCCCCGGTGCGGGCCTGGGTGGCTGCAGATGACGACCGCAGCTGGACGGGCCGACGGGCCTATGGGTTGGCCCGCCGCATCGCCGAGGTCTTTGACCGGGTGCTGGTCTTCCGGCCCGAGCTGGCCCGGGCCTGGAGCGCAGGCCTTCCCGGCCCCGGGCTGCTGCCCGCGGATCTCGCCTGGCAGCCGGTGCTCTGGCATGCGGTGCAGCTTCGGTTGGGTCCGGATGCCTGCCACCTCGCCGATCGCTTGTCTCGCCTGCCCGGATGGCTGGCAGCGGGCCCGCTGCCGGACGATTTTCCCCGCCGCGTGAACGTCTTCGGCCTGAGCACCCTCGCGCCGGTGCTGCTGTCGGCCTTTGCCGACCTGAGCGCCCTGATCGATGTGGACCTGCTCCTGCTCAGCCCCTCGGAGGGCTATTGGGAGCGGGTGCGCCGGGGCCGCGGGCTGGCAGAGAGCGAGGAGGCCGACGCGGTTCCCAACCTGCTGCTGGGCGCCTTTGGGCGGCTCTTTCGCGACTTCCAGGAGCAGCTGCTGGAGCTGCCGCAGCAGCTGGACGACCACACCGAGCGCTCCGAGATCGACCTCTACATCGACCCCGCAAAGATGGGCGCGCCGTCGGCCTTGCGGGCGCTGCGCTCCGATGCGGTGCGGCTGGAACAAGGCCGCCACGCGCTGCCCTTGCTGCAGATCGGGCCCGATGGCCCGGTGGCCCGCGACGCCAGTCTGCAGGTGCACGCCTGCCATGGCCCCACCCGGCAGGTCGAGGTCCTGCGCGATGTGCTGCTGGGGCTGCTGGAGGATGATCCCACCCTGCAGCCTCGCGACATCCTCGTGCTGGCCCCCGAAATGGAGAGTTGGGCCCCGCTGGTGGCCGCGGTCTTCGACCAGGGGGGGGAGGAGGCCGGTCCCCAGGGTCCGCCACGCATCCCCGTGCGCATCGAGGATCTCAGCTTCCGTCGCACCAACCCGGTGGCCACGGCCTTGCTGGCGCTGCTGGCCCTGGTGGAGGGCCGGATGCCGGCGTCTGCTGTCCTGGACCTGCTGTCGCTCGAGCCCGTGCGGCTGGCCTTTGGCATCGACCCGGACGAATTGCCCGATGTGCAGGCCCTCTTTGAGCGGGCTGGGGTGCGCTGGGGATCGGATGCGGCGGGCCGGGCGGCCCATGACCAGCCCGAAGACGACGCCCACACCTGGCGTTTCGGCCTGGAGCGCCTCGCCTTGGGTGTGGCCATGGCCGATGACTGGTGCCACTTTGCCGGCCGGGTGCCCCTGGACGACGCCGAGGGGGGGGCAGTCTCCTTGGTGGGGCGCGCGCTGCGCTTTGGTGCCGTGATCCTGGAGGAGGTCGAGCGCCTCTCGGCGCCACGCCCCCTCTCTGCATGGGTGGCGGCCCTGCTGGGCACCGGGGACGCGCCGGGCACCCTGGACCGCCTTGTGGCTGCCCCGGACCGGGCGAGCTGGCTGGTGGAGCGCACCCGCCGCGAGGTCGAGCAGGTGGGCATTCACGGCGAGAGCGCCGGCGTTGGTTTGGACCTGGACCTGCCCACCCTGCGGGCCCACCTCGAAGGGCGCTTCGAGGTCGCTGCCCCCAACCCCCGCACCCCCGGCGGGGCCGTCGCCTTCGCAGCGCTGCGGCCCATGCGCGGCGTGCCGCATCGCGTGATCTGCCTGCTGGGCATGGACGAGGGGGCCTTTCCCCGCAGCCGCCCGGACCTGCGCTTCGACCCCTGCAACCGCAGCCCCCGCGTGGGGGACCGGGACCCCCGGGATGAGGACCGCGCGGCCTTTCTGGAGGCGGTCTTGGCGGCGCAGGACCACCTTGTGTTGCTCTATTCGGGGCGAAATCCCCGCAGCGACGCCGCCTGTCCGCCCTGCGGCCCCCTCGCCGAGCTGCTCGACATCGTGGACCGCAGCTTCGAGCCCCTGCATTGGGCCGGACGCGAACAGGCTCCCACGGCCTGCCTCACACAGCACCACCCCCTGCAAGGCTTCAGCCCCCAAGCCTTCACCCCGGTCATGCTGCCGCCCTTGGGGCAGGTCGGCCTGCGGGCCTGGAGCTTCGACCCCGGCCTGGAAGGCGCGGCCCGGCAGCTGGCCCGCAGCAGCGAGGGGCTGCGGGTCGCCCCGGTCTTCCTGCCCCTGGATGAGGCGCTGCCCGCCGATCCGGACGCAGAGAGCGGCGGCCCGGCCTTGGCCCTCGACAGCCTCGCGGCCTTCTGGAAGCGCCCGGTGCGCTATCTGTTGGAGAATCGCGTTGGGTTGCGCCTGCGCGATGATGCCCACGCCGTGCCCGATCGCGAGCCCTTGGAGCTTCACGGACTGGAGCGCTGGTCGGTGGACCAGTCCCTGCTGGAGGCTGCCGATGCGGGCTTGGAGCCGGCGCTGGCCCAGTCGGTGCTGTTGGGCCGGGGCGCCCTGCCCCTGGGGCTCGCTGGCCGCCGCACCATCGCACAACGCGCCGACGTGGTGCAACGAGCCCTGGACCTCGAATCGAGCTTGCGCGGCAGCCGCCCCGGAGAGGCCTTCAACCTGGACCTCGCCCTGGGTGGCCTGCGGCTGGTCGGGCGGCTCGAAGACTGCGTGCAGGAGCCCGGGCCTGACGGCCCCTGGCAGCGCTGCGTGCTGCGCGTGGTGGGCCGGCAGACCGAGCGCCGCCTGCTCGGCCCCTGGCTGCACCTGCTGGCTTGGACGGTGGCCACGGGCGGCGCATGCTGCCGGGTGCAGGTGGTCTTTGTGGCCGATGAGCCCGCGGTGACCAGCCTGGGCATGCCCCAAGGCAGCCCCGAGGAACGCCTGGCGGCCGCAAGCGCCGAGCTGCTGCGGCGCATCGCGGGTTGGAAGGCGGGCAGGGTGCGGCCCCTGCCGCTTTACGAGCGTTGCTCCCACGCCTTTGCCACGGCGGCCCTGAAGCAGGTGGCCGACGCCGACGCCCTGCTCGCGCCAGAGGCCGAAGAGGCCCGCGAGGCGGCGGTCAAGGCCGCGTCGGACTCCTGGTGTGGCAACGGGTCGGGCCGGGGGCTGATCGAAGGCGCCGATCTGCTGCTGCAGCGGGTCTTCGGCCCGGTGGGGGCGCGGTGGTCCCGACGGCCCTGGCAGCGGCCCGATGGTGGCTTGGACGAGGCCTTCGCCCGGGCGGCCTTGGACCACTGGCTGCCCATCCTGCAGGCCATCCAGCCCGTGGAGGCCGCGTGAGTCCCGATTCTACCTATGATCTCAGCGGACCGCTGCCTCAGGGCATCACCGTGTTGGAGGCCAGCGCCGGCACCGGCAAGACCTATAGCATCGCCCACCTGCTGGTTCGTCTCATCGCCGAAGACGCGGTGCCCGTGGACCAGATCCTGGTGGTGACCTATACGCGGCTGGCCACCGCCGAGCTGCGCGACCGCCTGCGCGCCCGCGTGGCGCTGGCCGCCGGCGCCTTGCGGGGGGAGCCCGTGGACGATGGGCTCCTGGTCAGCTGGGGGGCCGGCGCCCCAGACGATCTACGCCAGACCTGGCTTCGGCGGCTGGAGCGCGCCCGAGAGGACTTCGATGGCGCCAGCATCGAGACGATCCATGGTTTTTGCCAACGCATGTTGCAAGTCAACGCCTTCGAGAGCGGCGCCAGCTTCGACCTGGAGCTGGTCCCCGACCTGTCGGAGCGGGTGGAGGAGCTGGTCGATGACTGGATCAGCCGGGCCCGCTACGGCACCGGCGACGACGCCACCGACGCCTGGCTGGACGACGCGCGGCAGGTGGCCTGTGGCCTGACCCGCGATGGGCTGCTGGGCCTGGCCCGGGCCTCCATCGCCGACGAGGAGGTGCGCCTGCAGGCGCCCGGCCCATCGACCCTGATGGACTGGCGGCAAGAGGCCGCCGCCCTGCTCGCCCTGGCCCGGTCCCCCGCCGGAGACGCCTGCGCCGCCGTCGAGGCCGTCCGCAAGGCCAAGGGCCTGGACGGCCGCAGCTACCAGGAGCGCTATAGCCTGAGCCATTGGGCCAAGGCCTTGGATTGGCTGGAGGCCGACCCCCTGCCCGAGCAGCCGCCGGGCACCTGGGTCGAATATTACTCCCCTGCCAAGATCCAACAGAAGGCAAAGGGCGACGTGAGCGCCCTGCTGACGCACCCTTTCATCGTGCAGCTCGAAGCATTGCTGGATCGGGCGCGGGAGGTCGTGCGGGCCGAGCGCCTGCGCGTGGCGGCCCATGCTCGGACGGCCCTGCGCAAGGGCCTGCGCGAGCGCTTCGAGCAGGGCTTTGGCGACCTGTTGGCCGAGCTGGCCGCGGCCTTGCGGGACCCCACCCGCGGCGCGGCCCTGCGTGCGGCCATTCGCGGCCGCTTCACCGTGGGTCTCATCGACGAGTTCCAGGACACCGACGCCTTGCAGTGGGAGATCTTTCAGCGGGTCTTCGGCCGGCTGGCGGGGGAGGAGGCCAGCCACCGTCTGGTGCTCATTGGCGACCCCAAGCAGGCCATCTACGGCTTTCGGGGCGCCAATGTGCAGGTCTACCTGGGGGCCCGCGATGCGGCCCAGGCCCGCTTCACCATGTCGCGGAACTATCGCTCGGACGCGGCGCTGGTGGAGGGGCTCAACCACCTGATGGACCGACCGGGGCTCTTTGGGCCCATGGGCGAGGCGGGCATCGCCTATGTCCCTGTGGACACGCCCAAGCGAAGCCCTGCCGTGCGCCTTCGATTCTCCCATCCCGTCGATGCAGAGACGGCTGCACCCATTCAGCTCCGCTTCTTTGACGCTGCCCTGGTGGATCCCGACCAGGCGGGCAACACCCTCACCAAGTCCAGGGCCAACCCTGTGCTGCCCGAGGAGGTCGCCGCCGAGGTGGCCAGCCTCTTTGCCCAGGGCGCCGAGCTGTGGGACGAGGATGCGCCGGGCGGGCCGGGCTGGCGCCCCCTCAACCCCGGCGATGTGGCCGTGCTGGTGCGCAAGAACCGCGAGGCCGAGGCCGTGCGCGGGGCCCTGCAGCACCTGGGTCTGCCGGCCATCGTCGCGGCCGACGAGAGCGTCTTTGCTTCGGCCGCCGCCCTGGACCTGCAGCGCTGGCTGGAGGCCCTCAGCCGGCCGGGCCAGGAGGGGGCGGCGCGGGCCTTCGCCGCCACCGACCTGGTGGGTCGCACCGCGGCCCAGCTGGCCCAGGGCGACGCAGAGGGCTGGGGCGCGCTGCTGCTGGCGCTGGACGACTGGCGGCAGATCTACGCCAAGTTCGGGTTCATGCGGGCCTTTCGGGCCATGGCAGACGGCATGGACCTGCGCCTCCGCGTCCTGGCCTTGCCCAATGGCGAGCGGCGCATGACCGATCTGCTGCACCTCGCAGAGCTGGCCCACAGCGCCGCCACGGAGGGTGGGTTGGGCCTCTCGGGCCTGCTGGGTTGGCTCTGGGAGCAGCGCCACCATCCGACCAGCGCCGGCGACCTGGCCGTGAGTCGCTTGGAGACCGACGCTCACGCCGTTCGTGTGCTCACCATCCACAAGAGCAAGGGGCTGGAGTTCCCCGTTGTGTTGGTGCCCTGGCTGTGGGATGGCTCCTTGATCAAGCGCATGGAGGCCGGCCGGCTGGTGGCGCCCGTCCCCGGCGAGGCCACCGCCCGGCAGCTGCTTGTGGACCTGGGCGCCCACCAGGATCCCACGGTGCTCGCCGCCGTCGAGGCCGACCGGCAGGCCGAGAATATGCGCCTGCTCTATGTCGCCCTCACCCGGCCGAGGCAGCGCCTCGTCCTGTGGTGGGGTGCATTGGGCGGAAAGGCCATGGACAGCCCCAAGAGCCCCCTGGCCGCCTTGCTGCATGGCGACGGGCCCGCCGATGGCGAAGCTGGGACCGACCGCTTCGCCCTTGCCCAGGCCCGCGTGGCAGGCGCCTCGGTCGCGGAGCTGCTCGCCGATTTGCAGGCCAAGGTGGCGGGCGCCCCCATCGCCTTGCGACGGGTGGTGCGGCGGGTGGCAGCGCCCTATGTGCCGCCCACTGGGTCCGCGCCCAGCCTTGCGGCCCGGCCCTTTCTGCGTGCCGGGGTGGACAAGCTCTGGCGGCTGCACAGCTACAGCTCGCTGACCCGGGGGGCCGCGGCCTTGGCGGCATGGCGGGCCGAACAGGACGCGCCACCGGACCAGCCCGGCCTGGACAGTGACGCCCGCGACCACAGCGCCGATCCCGTGTCTGAAGCCGACGCGCCCGATGTGCCCCTGGCCGGCTTTCCCGCCGGCGCCGAGGCCGGCACCTGCTTGCACGCCTTCTTCGAGGTCTTTGACTTCACCGCGGCCCACCCCGATCGACCCGATGCCGAGGCCCGCGATGCCATCCGGGCCTGCCTCGCCCGGGTGCTGCCCCGCCATGGTTTTTCGACCGCCCAGCACCTCGACGAGGCGCTGGTGACGGGGCTGTTGGCCTGCCTGCGCACGCCCCTGGGCGGCGCGGTGGGGGCCTTGCGTCTCTGCGACCTGCCCATGGCCTGCCGCTTCGATGAGCTGCGCTTCGATTTGCCGCTGGCCGGCGGGCGCGACTGGCAGCCGGGCGCTCCCACCATCGAAGCCGAAGCCCTGGCCGAGGCCCTGGCGGCCGCCCCCAGCCCCGGCATCTCCGCCGCCTACCTCGACCACCTGCGCAGCCTGCCCTTTGGCCGCCTGCGCCTCGCCGGCTTCATGACCGGTGCCATCGACCTGGTCTTCCGTCATCCGGTGGACGGGCGCTTTTTCGTGGTGGACTACAAGAGCAACCGCATCGATCCGGGCGCCAGCCGACGCTACCCGGTGGGCAACTTCGTGCCGCCGCTGCTGCAGGCCGAGATGGAGCACCACCACTACCACCTCCAGTATCTGCTCTACAGCATGGCGGTGCACCGCTACCTGCGCCATCGGCTGGGTGCGCGCTACGACCTGGAGCGGGACCTGGGCGGGGTCTACTACCTCTTCTTCCGCGGCATGGTGGGGGAGGGTCTGGATGCCGCCGGCGATGCCCCCCACGGCGTCTTCCACGACCGGCCTCCGGTGGCCGTGATTGAAGCGCTGGACGCCCTCTTCGACCACCCGGGTGAACCGGCATGAGCGCCCTGTCCCTCTTTCCTGCTGCCTTGTCCCGGGGGCTGGACCCCGAGGCCGCCCGCGCCATCGAAGACCGCCTGGCGCCCTTTGTCGCCGCCGGTGCATTGGGGCAGCTGGAGGCCCAGGTGGTGGCCCGGCTGGCCGTGCTCTCGGGAGAGCTTGAGCCCGACGCCTTGCTGGCCTTTGCCTTTGCCGTTCGGGCGCCCGGTCACGGCCATGTCTGCGTCGATCTGGAGACGCTGCAGGCCCGAAGAGGTGCTGCCCGAGCCCGGCGCGGCGGCCAGCCCCAGCCCGCCGTCGAGGCCGCCTTGAAGGCCGCCTGGCCCGCCTCGGGTCCGGCCTGGGTGGCCCAGGCCCAGGCGGCCACGGGTCTGCTGCGCCCGGCGCCTGGACCCTCAGAGGCGGCGGATCCGCCCACCACCCCCTTCGTCTGGGAGGGGGGCCGGCTCTATATGGACCGCTGGTGGCGCCACCAGCGCCAGCTCGCCATGGCGCTGTCGGCCCGGGCGGTTGCGCCGGACCTGGCCCTGGCGGATGGTTTGGGCCTGCGGGCTGGCCTGGATCAGCTCTTTCGGCCCCCGGCAGGCAAGGCAGAGCCCCCCGGCCCCAACCGCCAGCGCCTCGCGGCCGCCATCGCCGCTTTGCGGCCGCTCACCGTCATCTCCGGCGGGCCCGGCATGGGCAAGACCTGGACGGTGCGCAATGTCCTGGCCCTGCTCTGGTTGGACCACCGGGCCTCGGGCAGCCCGCTGCCCCTGACCGTGGCCCTGGCTGCCCCCACGGGCAAGGCCGCAGCGCGCATGCGGGACAGCCTGCGGGCGGGCCTGGACGCGGACTTCCTGGGCCGGGTGGAGGCCCTGGCAGGACCCGAGGCCGCGGACGGCCTGCGCCGCTTCCTGCTCGGCCTGGAGCCGCGCACCTTGCACCGCCTGCTGGGCTACCGCCCCGACCAGCCCACCCGCTTCCGCAAGGGGCTGCGGTCGCCGCTCGGCGAGGACATCGTCGTCGTGGATGAAGCATCCATGGTCGATCTCGCCCTGATGCGCCGCATGGTGGAGGCCGTGCGCCCCCAGGCCCGCCTGGTGCTGCTGGGCGACCGCAACCAGCTCGCCAGCGTCGAGGCCGGCACCGTGCTGGCGGACCTCTGCGGGCCCGTCTCGCCCGGTGAGCTGGCCCTGCCCGCTCCATTGCGTGAGCGCTGTGAGCGAGACCTGGGGCTTGTTCTTGGCGATTCTGTGGCAGCGGTGGGCGACAGCCCCCTGCGGGGCTCGGTGGTGCAGCTCACCCGCACCTTCCGCTTCAAGGCGGACAGCGGCATCGGCGCCTTCGCGGCGGCCTGCCTGGCGCGGCCCTTTGATGCCGCGGCGGCGGTGCGGGTCTTGGAGGACCCGGCCTGGCCCGATGTGGGTCGCATGCCAGGGCTCAGCGGGGACGACAGCCTGCCCCCGCTGCTGGCGGCGCAGGTCCTGGAGGGCTTTCGGCCGGCGCTGGAGCTGCTCGCCGGGGGCTACCAGGTCGCGCGCGATGGCTGCGTCGCCGTCTTTCAGCGCCGGGTGCTGGACGCCTTGGACCGCTTTCGGGTGCTCTGCGCCCACCGGCGGGGCCGCAGCGGAGTGGCCGGGCTCAACCGCGCCATCGAGGGCCTGCTGATGCGGCGCTTTGGCTTCTTGCGTCGGGACAGCGCCTTGGGCCGGCCGGTGCTGGTGTTGGAGAACGCCTATGCGGTCGGTCGTTTCAACGGAGATGTGGGCCTGGGCATGACCCGCAGCGGGCTGCTGGACGGCACGCCGCCGGTGATCGTCTTCCCCGGGCCCGATCTGCTGCCTCAGGGCCTGTCGGGGGCCGATCTGGCGGCCAAGGTGGCGGCGGGTGAGCTTGCACTGGTCGAGACCCTGACCCCGCCTGCCCGCCCACGAGCCCGTCTACGCCATGACCATCCACAAGAGCCAGGGCTCGGAATTCCGCCATGCGGTGGTGGTGCTGCCTGAGCGGCCCAGCCCCGTGCTCACCCGCGAGCTGATCTACACCGGCGTGACCCGGGGCAAGGAGCGCGTGACCGTGGTGGGCGACCCCGAGGTGCTGCAGGCCGCCCTCTCCCGCGAGGTGCGCCGCGCCAGCGGGCTCATGGACCTGCTCTGGCCGGGAGGCGCCGCTTGACGGCCACTGCGGCCCTCGCCTTGTGGCGGCAGGTGGTGGTGCTGAATTGCGGCGGCACCATCAACATGTCCCCCGGAGAAGGCGCCCGCCCGGGCGAAGGCGTCGAAGAGCTGCTCTCTGCATTGGGGCCCGGCTTCGATCTGGATCGGCTTGTCTTGGAGCGCCCCTTTCTGCGCCCTCCCGACAGCAGCGCCATCGGCGAGGCCGAGTGGGCCGTGATCTGCGCCCGCCTGCGGGAGATCGACGATGCGCGGCGGGTCGCCTGGACCGCGCTTGGGGCCGACGCCGCCCGGGCGGAGGAGCGCGGCGGCGTGGTGGTGGCCCATGGCACCGACACCCTGCAGGTCACCAGCATGGTGGCCGCCCTCGAATTGGCCGCCGGGGGCCTGATCGCGCCCGTGGTCTTCACCGGCAGCCACAGCCCGCCAGGGGAGCCCGGCTCGGACGCCCTCAACAACCTCGCCAAGGCCATCTTCGCGGCCACGCGCCGGGCCGAGACCCGCCCCCACAACCTGCCGCCGGGCGTCTATGTGCTCCTGGGCGAAGACATCCACATCGCCAGCCGCCTGAGCAAGGTGTCCAGCCTGCCCGATGCCGATGGGCGCTACTTCTTCAGCTTCCCCGGTCCGGTCGCCCAGATGACCAGCAAGGACTTCTCGGTGAAGCTGCAGCAAGGCCTGCTGGACCGCTTGGAGCTCGAGTCTGCAGGAACCCGCTGCCCCCGGCGCACGGGCCCCTGGGGACGGGTGGAGCACCGGGTCCTCGATGCCTTCAGCCCGCCGGGGGTGCTCGACGACCTGCGCGCGCGCATGCAGTCGGTGCCGTGCGAGCGACGCACGGGGCTGGTGGTGCAAGGCGACTTCCGGCGCAATCCCGCCTTGCCGGCCCTTCGGGCGGCCTTGCTGCGACTGGTCGAGGATGGGGTGCTGGTGGCCATTGGCTCGAAGGGGGCCTACCTCGCCCTGTGCCCGACCGGGCCGGTGGAGGGCCTGGTCCTGCTGGCCCGCAGCCTGAGCCATGCCGGCGCTCGCACCAAGCTGTCTTTCCTGTTGGGCTGCCCACTCACGCGGTCCGAGGTGGGCGAGGCCCTGGGGCGGAACCTGGTGGGGGAGGTCTTTGAGACCCGCGAGCTGCCCCGGTGGATCAAATACGAGGCCTTTGCCGACCAGCGACCCGGCGTCGAGGTGGTGGTGGCCTGGCCCGACCTGCCCGCGGCGGTGCTGCGCGATGCGCGCCAGGCGCTGCTGGTCAGCGGCAGTCGCAAGATGCGGCTGCATGTGCATGGCTTCGGCTATGGGCACATTCCCATTCCCAACGCACCCCTGGCGCAGATCCTCGACGATTACACGGCTGCCTTCCTGCCCGAGTTGGGCCCCTGTCCTCCTGCCGCCCGCCTGACGGGGCTGGTGGACTGGCTGGCCGCGCGCTTGGGGGAGCGGGCAGGCGAGCTGTTGCCCCGGCTGCGGGAGCGCTACCAGCTGCACCCGGTCCAGGGGGACAAGGCCATCCGGGACGCCGTGGTGCGGGATGTGCTTGCCCAGGCGCGGAGCGGTCTGGAGGCCCGGCTGGCCGAGGCCCTGGACGCAGGCATCGCCGCGGCGGGGTGCCCTGGCTGGGCGGGGTGCCCGCCCGGGCGCGCTCGAGGCCTGCGTCGCGCGCCTGCACCTGACCGTAGACCCGGCCCACCTCGACGCCGTCGCAAGCGCGCGGGCCCAGGCAGCGGGCCTGGCGCCGGATGCGGACCGCCTGCAACGCCTCCTGCTCTTCGCTCCCGATGTGTTGGCCCGGCGCCTGCTCAAGGACGCGGTCATGGCGGCATCGCCCCTGCTGGCCGAGATCGGGTGCGCCACCGACGATCGCATCGAGGTGCGCGCCCATAGCCTCGCGGTGCGGGGCCAGTCCGACCTCAGCCGCTACGAGGCGGGCAACTTGCTGCTGGTGCTGGGCGTCAAGGACGACAAGGGTGGGTGGTGGCGGCCCGAAGGCCTCCTGAAAAAGAAAAAGGTGCCAGGTGTCGCATGTTGAGCGTTGGCCCGTGAGGCTCAACAGGCGACACCTGGCACCGGGGCTGGCACCCAGGCTTGCTCAGTAGTCCCTCCGGCCCACCGCCAACCAGCTCGCTGTAGCCGTCGAGGTCCCCGCCGCCCCGGGCTGCGTACTTTCTTGCGGCTGGATCGCGCGGCAGGGGTTGCGCGTGCTCATCCGGCGAGAGATTTTGACTTGCTGGAGAGAGGAAGGGAAGAGCTTTGTGAGGGGCCCTTTGGCCGCCGCCCCGAAGACCTACGAGCAGGAGGACGTTGAGTGAAACGAAGAACCCTGAATCCCCTCGCCCGCTTCCCGGGTGGATAACCTGACGCCCGAGCGGTGGGCAACCGTCGAGGACCCTCGCAAGCCTCGCGGGGTTCGCTACAAGCTGGTGGGCTTGCTCAACCTGCTTGCGTTGGGCTTCCGGACCGTTGTTCCGACGCGTACGGCGCCGGAGCGCTCGGCATGAAGCTGGCGGTCGGTCGCTGCCGGCGTGGCTCGCCCACGGACACGACGCTGTACACCTTGGTCCGGCGTTGAGCTCCCGCGGCTCCCTGACTCCGGTCCTCGTGGACCAAGTCAAGCGAGCCGTATTGAGCAAGCTACGCAGGTGGACCCGCGGATCGGCATCTCGTTGGAATACCGACGGCAAGTGCTCGGGCGCGGACCGCGAGCTCAAGCACCGGAGTCCACCGGCATTGCCGTCCCGCGTCGGATCGCCTCGAAGCGCCGCCGAAGCGCAAACGCGACGAAGGTCCCGATGCCAGCGAAACCTTTCAGCTGCCGGACATGGAACCGGGCCTGACGGGCGCCTGGTTCGGTCAAGGCCCTCCGAGCCGTGCACGTCGCCTCCGCCGCCAAGGTGGCCATGCATCAAGTGGTCATCCTGGCGCATCGCGGCGAAGCGCCGATGTTCGAGGGCTTCTGTCCGGGAGCTGATTCGAGCCTATGGACGCCATGTCCAGTGTCTCGGTGGATGCGCGGGTTTCGTCACCATCCAGAACCTCATGATGCTGGCGGTGTCGGGGATCCTCACATCGCCGCGCGCTCAAGGGCAAATGTGGCGCGCTGCATCGGCGACTGTCCATGGTCATGGGTCAGGCACGATGCCTCGCCGGGCGGGAGGATCTGCCGAGACCAGGAGGTCCGCAACAAGGCCCGTGCACTGACAGTTCGGCCGGATCAATGCTGGGCGACTGCGCTGGAAGGCGACTACCGGCAGGTCTGGCGTCAGCGAACGACGATCGTCAAGGCCGGAAAGCCGCCCGTGATCGATGACCGGCTCTTCATCACCAGTCTGCCCATGAACAGACTCACGCCAGCGCAGTGCATGGCCGCCATCCGCGCCTGACTGGGGATCGAGAACATCGTTTCTGGACCCTCGACACGCAATGGAACTGAGGACCACCCGGGCCTGGGTCAAGCACGGCCTGGGTCGAGAGTCGTCGCCGTCCTCCGCCTACTGGCTCACAACCTCGTTCGCATCGTGCACCGGTGCCGCGAGACGGCGAGGCCCCGTCCAACGCCCAGACGGGCGGACTGCCACCCACAACCTCAGCGCAGGAAGGTGAAGGTCTCCTTCCGCGAAGTCATGGAGCCCTCCAGCGCGACGCACTGGTGATGCCCGGGGATCCTTCCGATCCCGGGCAGAACATAACGACCCGCTCGCCCAGGCTCTTCCTCCCTCTCTCGGCAACCCATCGCAGCGACAGGTCCCGGCAAGCATGGCCGCGTCCTCATCGTGTGTCTACGAGCCGGGGAACGGTCGAAACACACCGCAGAGCTGGGGTAGGATCAATGGATATTCAGGTCTACCGATCAAGCCTGGCTGGCACCCAGGCTTGCTCAGTAGTCCCTCCGGCCCACCGCCAACCAGCTCGTAGCCGTCGAGGTCCCCGCCGCCCCGGGCTGGGTGCGTACTTTCTTGCGGTTGATCGCGCGGCAGGGGTTGCGCGTGCACATCCGGCGAGATCTCGGACCCGCCGCGAGAGAAGGAAGAGCTTGGGTGAGCAAACCCTCACCCAAGCCGGCCCGAAGACCTGGCATTGCGCTGGCGTGAGGACGTTGAGGAAACGAAGAACCCTGAATCCCCTGCCCGCTTCCTGCGGGATGAACGACGCCCGAGCGGTGGGCAACCGTCGAGGACCTCGCAAGCTCTCAGTGGGGTTCGCTAAGCTGGTGGCTGTCACCTGCTTGTGTTGGGCCTGACCGTTGGCTCCCCGCACGCGATGTCGAGCGCCCGGGCACAGTTGGCGGTCGGTCGGGCTGGCCGTGCGGCTCGCCCACGGACACGATCGCCGCACCTTGGTCCGGCGGTTGAGCCCCGCGGCCCTGACCCGGTCCGGGACCAAGTCAAGGAGCTGTGGCTGAGCAAGCGCATGCAGGTGGACCCTGCGATCGGCATCTCGTTGGTGGCCATCGACGGCAAGTGCCTGGGCGCGGACCGCGAGCTCAAGCACCCGGAGTCCACCGGCATTGCCGTCCCGCGTCGGACCGCCTCGAAGCGCCGCTCGAAGCGCAACGCGACGAAGGTCCTGATGCCGCCGGGAAACCTTCAGCTGCCGGACATGGACCTGGGCCCGGACGGAATTCACCTGGTCAAGGCCCTCCGAGCCGTGCACGTCGCCTCCGCCGCCAAGGTGGCCATGCATCAAGTGGTCATCCCGGCGCATCGCGGCGAAGCGCCGATGTTCGAGGGCTTCGTCCGGGAGCTGATTCGAGCCTATGGACGTGCCATGGTCCAGTGTGTCTCGGCGGGATGCTGGCTTCGTCACCATCCAGAACTCATGATGCTGGCGGTGTCGGGGATCCCCTTACATCGCCGCGCCTATGGGCAATGCGGGGCGTGCGCTGCACCGGCGCCTGTCCATGGTCATGGGTCAGGGCACTGATGCGCCCCGCCGGGCGGGTGGATCGCCGAGACCCAGGAGGTCCGCAACAAGGCCCAGGTGGTGCACCGACAGTTCGGCCGGATCGACGAGCTGGGCGACTGCATGGAAGGCGACTACCGGCAGGTCTGGCGTCAGCGAACGACGATCGTCAAGGTGAAAGCCGCCCGTGATCGATGACCGCTCTTTCATCACCAGTCTGCTCATAAACAGGCTCACGCCAGCGCAGTGCATGGCCGCCATCCGCGCCCACTGGGGGATTTGAGAACGACTGTTTCTGGACCTCGACACGCAATGGAACGAGGACACCCGGGCTCAGTCAAGCACGGCCTGGGTCGAGAGTCGCTCGCCGTCCTCCGGCTCATTGCCTACAACCTCGTTCGCATCGTGCGGCACCGGGTGCTGCGAGACGGCGAGGCCCCCGTCCAACGCCCAGACGGGCGGACCGCTCACCCACAACCTCAAGCGCAGGAAGGCAAGGCCCTTCCGCGAAGTCATGGAGCTCCTCCGCGACGCACTGGTGATGCCCGGGATCCTTCCGATCCCGGGCAGAACATAACGACCCGCTCGCCCAGGCTCTTCCCCTCCCTCTCTCGGCAACCCATCGCAGCGACAGGTCCCGGCAAGCATGGCCGCGTCCTCATCGTGTGTCTACGAGCCGGGGAACGGTCGAAACACACCGCAGAGCTGGGGTAGGATCAATGGATATTCAGGTCTACCGATCAAGCCTGCGGTGGCACCTATCGGGAGGCGCAGGGGTGCTGCGGCAGCACGAGGCTGTTGTTGGCCTCGTGGCACTCCTCGACATGGTCTTCGTTGACGCCATTGTCGTCGATGCGAATGAGCAGGCCGCTGCTGCCGAAGTGTTCGGGGCCCAGGCGCAGGGGGCCCCAGAAGCGCTCTTCGCCGGCGGGCACGGTGCCGAGCACGACGCTGGTGATCAGGCTGCGCTCGCTGCCGTCCAGGCGGTAGATCGCGGCGGGCACGGCGTCAGCGGCGGCGATGCCCTGGTTGTTGAAGGCCAACCACAGCTCGGCCTCGCCCGTCTCTGCACATTCATCGGTGCAGGCGATGGGGTCTCCCACCCGCAGGTCCGGCAGATCCAGGCCCACCCGCGTCTCGCTGTTGCCGGCCCGGAAGCTGTTCCAGCTGCGCCAGGGGGGCAGGGGACGGGGCGGCACCGTCGCGTCGTCCCGGATGTTGGAGATGGACCAGGCGTGCTGGTTCCAGATGGGCGGCGCAGCTCAGGAGCCCGTGCGGTCGCCGATGACCCGGATGCCGTGGCTGTCCCGGTGGATGGAGTAGTCGTTGGAGGCGACGATGATCTCGGCGGCGCCGTCCTTGTCTACGTCGGCGACAATGGGGTACTCAAAGAGGGTGCCCGAGCTGTGGTCGGTCAGGGCCAGCTCGACGCTGCCGGTGCTGCCATCAAAGACCCACAGCGTCTCTTCATCGGCATAGACCACCTCGGCGGCGCCGTCGCCCTCGAAGTCAAAGACGCTGCTGCCCGTGCGCCGACTCGACGCGTCGATGACCGGCATGCGCCACAGCTCGGTGCCATCGGTGTCCACCACCCGGTACCAGAGCTCGCTGGCGATGCCCACCTCGGGCAGGCCGTCGCCGTCGAAGTCGGCCACGGTGGGGGGACCACCGCCCAGATCATCGAGATCGAAGCGCCACAGCTCGGTCCCATCGGCGTGGCGGGCCACGATCTGTCTTCGCCGCTCACCCTCGACGGTGAGCACCTCGGGCTGGCCATCGCCATCCATATCCGCCACCGCCGCATAGCCGTCGTCCGGGGCATCCCAGACCACGCTGCCGTCCGATGCATAGACGGTATTGCCCGCGATCAATTCCTGCCGGCCGTCCTGGTCCAGGTCCATGAAGAAGCTGATGTAGAGACCCGTGTCTGCAGCCCCGGTGAAGCGCACGGACCCATCGGCGGCCAGGACCATGGGCCCCACGGCGATCTCGGCCACGCCGTCGCCGTCCATATCGCCCACCGCCGGGTAGCCATAGCCATAGCTGCTGGCCGGATCGAGGGGGGTATTCCAGACCAGGGCGCCGGTGGCGTCCAGGCGCAACACACCGCCATTGCGCGAGGCGAAGATGGAGGGCCCGCTGCCGTCCACATCGGCGATGGCGACGCCGGAGGTGCCGGCCACGGCCACCCCGCCGCCCAGATCGGTGTGGGACCACAGCGTGGCGCCGTCAATGCCGGACAAGGCGACGATGGCGCCGGCGCTGGTATAGGCGCCCGAGCTGGAGAAGGCGGCAAAGACGATGTCGGGTACGTCGTCTTCGTCGATTCGGCCGTCCCCGTTGTCGTCGTTGAGGTTGCCGATGGCCGGGGCCGCCATCACCTGGTTGAACTCCGGGTGGATGGGGTTGTCGGACCAGGCCCATTCGACCACGGGGTCAAAGACGCCCACGTCGGCCTCGGCCCGGCAGGCGGCGTCGGTGGGGACCGCGCCCGGCTCTGGATCCGTGAGATCGCAGGCGGGGGGCTCGTCTTCGGGCTCTGGGCTGGCAGTGTCGCCGCCGGGCGGGTTGGGATCCTTGGTGCCGGCAAGGTCATAGTCGCTGCAGGCACCCAGCAGGGCCAGGAGCAGCAGCCCCCGGGGCGGCGACGCTCCCGGCCTCATGCCCGGTCCGGCAGGGGCGGCTGCGGGACGATGGCGCTGGCCGGCGGGGTGCTGGCGGGCTCTCCCAGCAGTCGGGTGAGGGAGCCCGTTCCGATGGCAGCCTGGGCCGCCTCGTCGGCGATGCAGCCCGGCCAGGCCCAGGCGGCCTCGACCCGTTGGGCGGCCTCGTCCAGATCCGCGAGGCTGAGCATGGACTGGAGCAGATCCTGGGCGTCGTCGAAGGCCTCGTCAAAGTCGCTGGCGGCACGCGCCAGGCCCAGGGCCAGGGCGCCAGCGGGGGGGCGGGCCTCCAGGGAGCGCCGCAGCTCGGCGGTGGCTTCGGTCACCGCGTCCACCGCAGCATGGGGCCAGGCGCTGCCGTGGCGGGGCTTCCGGTTTTCGAAGAATCGGCGCAGGCGGAGGTCGGCGTGCTCGGCCCGCTCCAGCAGGGCCTCGGGGTCCCGCAGCCGGTGCTCCAGCTGGGCCTGCTCCAGGGCCAGGATGCCCAGGCCGCGGGTGAGCTGCTCGCGAAGGGCGCCCAGGGCCTGCCGCACAGCCAGCTCGGCCTGAAGGCTGCGGCACTCTGCGCCCGCCGGCCGCAGCTCGGTCAAGGCGTGCAGCACCCGCGCCCGCGCCACCAGGCCCTCGGAGTAGCCTTGCAGCAGCTCGCGCACATTCCGGATGGCCTCCTCGGGCGCGATGGGCGTGTCGGCCTCGGCATTGTCGGCAAACCAGGCCGCGATGGCCTCGGCGTGTTCTTCGGCCTCGTCCAGGAGGACGCAGGCGGAGCGCAGGCGGCGATCGACGGCTCGGGCGGGCATCGCGGTCCTGGCAGGAGGCTCCAAGACGCTACACCGGGGCGGCCCGTCGGCGCCAGCCCCAAGGCGGCCGCCCTTAGAAGTCCGCCGACCGGGGGCTGCGGGGGAAGGGGATGACCTCGCGAATATTGTCCACGCCGGTGGCGTACATGATGGCGCGTTCGAAGCCCAGGCCGAAGCCGGCGTGGGGCACGCTGCCATAGCGGCGCAGATCCCGGTACCACCAGTAGTCCGGCGCGTGCAGGCCCAGCTCGGCGATGCGACCATCCAACACGTCCAGGCGCTCCTCGCGCTGGCTGCCCCCGATGATCTCGCCGATTCCCGGGGCCAGCACATCCATCGCGGCCACCGTGGCGCCGTCTTCGTTCAGGCGCATGTAGAAGGACTTGATCTCTTTGGGGTAGTCCCGCACCACCACCGGCCGACCCACGACCTCTTCGGTGAGGTAGCGCTCGTGCTCGCTCTGCAGGTCGGCGCCCCAGGCCGCCGGGAAGTCCCACTTGCGGTCGGCGGCCTCGATGTGGCGGATGGCGTCGGTATAGGAGATCTCCTCGAAGGGCGCCTCGACAAAGCGCTCCAGGCGGTCAATCACGCCCTTGTGCACATGCTCGTTGAAGAAGGCGAGATCGTCGCTGCGCTCGTCGAGCACGGCCCGGAAGATGTGCTTGAGGAAGGCCTCGGCCAGCTTGATGTTGTCATCGAGTCCGGCGAAGGCGATCTCGGGCTCGATCATCCAGAACTCGGCGAGGTGGCGCCGGGTGTTGGAGTTTTCGGCGCGGAAGGTGGGCCCGAAGGTGTAGACCTTGCTCATGGCCAGGCAGTAGGACTCGACGTTGAGCTGCCCGGACACGGTCAGGTGGGCCTGCCGCCCGAAGAAGTCCTGGGAGAAGTCGACCTCGCCCGTCGGCGTGCGGGGCAGGTTGGCCAGGTCCAGCGTCGAGACGCGGAACATCTCGCCGGCACCTTCGGCGTCGCTGGCCGTGATGATGGGCGTGTGAACCCAGAAGAAGCCGCGCTCCTGGTAGAAGCGGTGCACCGCATAGGACAGGGTGTTGCGCACCCGGGCCACGGCGCCGATCAGGTTGGTGCGCACACGCAGGTGGGCGTTGGCGCGCAGGTGCTCCATGCTGTGGCGCTTGGGCTGCATGGGGTAGGTGAGGGGATCCTCGACCCCGCCCACCAGCTCGACGCTGTCGGCGACCAGCTCGAGGCTCTGGCCCGCGCCCTGGCTCTGGACCAGGGTGCCGCTGGCCCGAATGGCGCTGCCGGGGCCGGCGTTGAGCACGTCGGACGCGTAGTTGGGCAGCTCGGCCTTGGCGACGACCTGCAGGTTGCCGAAGCAGGAGCCGTCGTTGAGGTTGAGGAAGCTCAGGCCGGCCTTGCTGTCGCGGCGGGTTCGAACCCAGCCTTCGGCGGTGACCTGGGCGCCCTCGACGAGGCGGCCAGCGAGGATGTCGGCGATTCGGTGCGTCATCGGTCGGGCTCCGGTGGGGGCGGTCAGCGCCCCGGGCGGACCCACCTAACCCTCAGGGCAGGCTGGCGATGAAGTCCTCCCACTCCGTGCCGTCGTCGGACAGCTCCGTGTCGCAGCCCAGGCTGTTGGCATAGGCGGTGATGTCGCCCACGCGGCTCTCGTTGCTGGGGTGGGTGGAGAGGAATTCGGGGATCTCGCCGCCGCCCTCCTCCTGAAGCTGCCGGAAGAAGCCCGCGGTGCCATCGGCGGCCCAGGAGGTCTCGCACAGGTACTCCACGCTGCGAGAGTCGGCCTCTACCTCGGCCTTTCGGCTGAAGGAGAGCTGGGCGAGGCCAGCGGCCACCTCGGTGAGCAGACCCGGGTTGTCGCCCAGGACCAGCTCGATCATCAGGGACAGGCCGTAGACCTTGGACAGCTGCTCGGTGCTGTGGCGTTCGGCGGCGTGGGCCAGCTCGTGGCCCAGGACCCCGGCGAAGTAGTCGTCTTCGGACAGGTACTTGAGGATGCCGGTGTAGATCCAGATGTAGCCGCCGGGGGCCGCAAAGGCGTTGAGCGTCTCGGCATCGTCGATGATGTAGAGCTCCCACTCGAATTCGTCGGCATGGTCCACCTGTCCGGTGGCCAGCAGCTCGTCGCGCATCATGTACAGGTAGGCGTAGGCGTCGGGGTGCTCGCCCTCGTCCAGGATCGGGTAGTCCTGCGGATTGAGCAGGATCTCGTCGCGAAGCTGCTGCCCGAGCGCGATGTCGTCTTCGATGCTGAAGAGGTTGAAGGAGCCTTCGGAGCAGCCGGTGCTCAAGGCGAGGGCCACGGCGGGCAAGAGGGGGGCGGTGCGCATCGGGGCTCCTGGCGATCGGCGGTGAGACGACCGCGGGGGCTGATTCTTCAACCGCTGCTGCGGTGGCTCAGCCCTCGGGGCGCCGATCTCCGCGTAGATCCTGGATGGTGGACTGAAAGCGGACGATCTCGTCCTGGTGTTCGCGGCGCAGGCGATCCACCTCGGCGAGGGCCTCTTCGAGGCTGCCTTCGAGGCGGCGGCGGTCGGCCTCGGCGCGGGCGGCCCGGGTGTCGGCGGAGCCGGCGGTGGCGGACAGGGACCCGGTCTGCTCCTCCAGGGCCCGCTTCAGGCGCTCGACCTCGCCCTTGGCCCAGCGGGCCTCGGTGCGGGCCTCGCTGCGCTCGCTGCGCAAGGCGGCCACGGCCTGGGCCAGGGCGTCGCGTTCGGCCAGGGCGGCGCTGAGCTGGTCCCCCTGGTCCACCTTGACCTGGTGGGTGCGCTCCGAGGCGACCTCCAGGCTGCGGCGCAGGGTCTCGACCTCGCGCTGGCTGGCTTGGGCCGATTGCAGGGCGTCCACCCGGCTGCGGCGGGCCTGATCGGCCTCGGCGCGGGCCTGCTCCAGGGCGACGCGGTCGGCGCGGAGCTGGGTGGTGAGCTCTTCGAGGCGGGCCTCGGAGTCGGCCGCACGATCCCGGGCCTCCTGGGCCTGTTGCAGGGCGGACTGGCTCTCGGCCTTCGCGGCGCGGATGGCGATGGCGGCGCGCTCGGCGCCCTCGGCCTGGGCCTGCCTGGCCTCGCGCTCGCGCTGGCGGAGGCGCTCGGCGGCCTCCCGGGCCTCCGGGCGGCGGCGCCCTCGGCCTGGGTGGCCTCCAGGCGCTGCTGCTGGAGTGGCCTCGACCTGGGCCTGCTGTTCGCGCAGGGACGCCTGGGCCTGCTGAAGCCCGGGCTGGAGGCCCTGGAGGCGCTGGCGCAGGGCCTCGGACTCCTGCTGGGCGGCGGCGGCGGGCGGAGCGGGCCTGGGCGAGGTCGGCCAGGGCCTCGTCCCGGGCCAGGCGGGCGGCCTCGCCGTCGGCCTCGGTGGCCTGCCGCTGGCGGCTGGCGGTGGCGGCCCGCTGGGCGGCGCGCAGGGCCTCGGCCCGGCCTCGCGGACCGCGACGCGGGCGGCGTCGCGCTCGGCGTGGGCGGCGTCGCGCTCGGTCCAGGCGGCGTCGCGCTCGCTCCGGGCGCTGTCGCGGGCAGCCAGGGCCTCGGTCATGGCGGACTGGGCGGTGAAGGCCGACTCCTCGGCGACCAGCGCCCGCTGGGTGGCGGCGGTGGCGGTCTCCTGGGCGGCGGCCTCCGCAGGCGGGCGCGGCGTCGCGCTCGGCCAGGGCGGCGTCGCGTTCGGCTCCGGGCGACCTGGCGGGCGGCCCCGCTGGCCCGTTGGCCTCGCGGGCGGCCTCGGCCTGGGCGCGGGCAGCGGCGAGGCGCTCTTCGGCCTGCTGGGCCTCGGCCAGGGCCTGATCCCGGGCGGCGAGGGCCTGGGCGCGGGCAATCTCGGCGGCCTGTCGGGCCACATCCGCGGCGATCTGCGCTGAGACAGCGTTCTCGGCCAGGTCCGTGGCGGCCTTCTCGGCCCGCTCGGCGGCCTGAGGGCCAGCAGCCCGTCCACCACCCGCTGTTGGGCCTCGTCCCTGGCGTCGCTGAGGGCCTGGACGTCGGCGCGCAGCTTGCGGCCCTGGGCCTGGGCCTCGCCCAGCTCGGCGCGGGCGACTTCGAGGGCCTGGCGCAGGTGCTCGGCGTCGGCCCGGGCGGCGTCGGCGTGGGCCTGCACGGCGCTGAGCTGCTGGAGGGCCTCGTCCCGGGCGCTCAAGGCGGCCTGGGCGCCCTCGATCGCCGTCGTGCGCTCGCTCCAGGCGTGCTGGGCGAGGCGGCGGGCCTCGTCAGCGTCCTTGGCGGCGTCGGCGGCCTGGGCGCTGGCTGCGGCGGCGGCGGACTCGGCCGCGTCCTGGGCGGCCCGGGCCTGCTGGGCCTGCTGGGTGGCGGCGTCGCGGGCGGCCTCTGCGGCGCTGCGGGCCTGCTGGTCGGCCTGGGCCTGGGCCTGGGCCTGGGCGCGGGGCCTCGCTGTCCCGGGCAGCCTGGGCCTCGGCGCGGTGGGCCCGGGTCAGGCGGCTCCCTCGCGCTCGGTCAGGGCGTCCTGGGCGGCGGCCTCGCCTGCATGGCGCGGCGGGTGGCGGCGTCGGCCAGGCCCTCGGCGTCGGCAGCGCGGGCCTCGGCGGGCCTGCGGGCGGTGGCGTCGGCCTGGGCCCGCCCCAGGGCGAGCCTCGCGGGCGGCTTCGGCGTTGTGGGCGGCTTCACGGGCGAGATCGGCGTCTCGTTCGGCCTCGATGCGGGCGGCCAGGGCGCTGTCGCGCTCGGCGACGGCCTTGGTGGCGCGCTCCTGGCTGAGCTGGGCGCGGCGCTCGGCGTCGTCCACCCGGGGCTGCAAGGCGGCCAGCTCGCGCACCCGCTCGGCCAGCTTCCTGGCGGGCGCGATCCAGGCCGCGGCGCAGATCCTGGGCGGACAGCTCGGCCTCGCGGGCGCGGGCGTGGGCCTCGACCTCGGCCCGTGGGCGAGCTGGGCGGCCTGATGGCCTCTGTCGCGGTCCCGGCGGCTGCGCTCGGCCTCGGTGCGGGCGCTGTCGGCCGCAGCGGTGGCCTCTGCGATCTGGGCCGTCAGGACTTCATTCTCGGCCTGGGTGCTGGCGCGGGCGGCGTCGGCGCGGGCGGCGTTTTCAGTGGCCCGGCGCTCGGTGCTGCGGGATTGGGCGAGGCTGGTCTCGGCGGCGTCGAGGCGCTCGCGCAGGCTGCTGGATTCGGCCTGCAGGCGGGTGGCCGCCTCGGTGGCATCGGCGGCGGCGCGGTCGGCGAGGACCGCAGCTGCGCGGTCGCTGTCACGCTCGGCCTCGGCCAAGTCACGGGCTCTCGATGGCGGCCTGGGCGTCCTGGCGGGACTTGCGGGCGTCGTCCTGGGCGACGCGGGCGGTGTCGGCGTGGCGGTCGGCCCGGGCGGTGGCCCTGTCGGCCCGCTGGCGGGCGGCGCGGGCCTCTTCTGGGCGCGGGCCAGCTCGGCCTTGGCCTGCTCTTCGGACCGGCGGGCGACATCGAGGGCCCGCGGCTGCCTCGGCCACGACCTGCGCGGCGTCCAGATCGTCCTGGGCGCGCGTGGCGGCGAGGCGGGCGGCCCGGCGGCCTGCCGGGCGTCGTCGCGCTCCTGGCGCACCCGGGCCAGGGCGGCCAGGGCGGCGTCGGCCTCGGCGCGGGCGGCCGCACCCTCGTCCCGGGCCACGCGCGTCTCGACCCGGGCCTCGCGGGCCTCGTCTCGGGCGGCGGCTTGTTCGGCCTGGGCCTGGCGCACCTCGGCCCGGGCCTGCTCGGCCAGGGCGTGGGCGGCGTCGCGCCCGGTGCGGGCGCGCTCGGACCCGCTGCGGAAGGCCTCGACGGCCTCCTTGCCGCGCTGGCGGTCGGCCTCGGCCCGCGGCGGCCACCCGGGCCTGGTCGGCGTCGGCGCGGGCGATCTCGGCTTTTTCGCGGGCTTCGGCCACCCGGCTGCGCTGGTTCTCGATCTCCGCCCGGGCCTCGGACAAGGCGGCGCGGGCGGTGGCGGCCTCTTCGCGGGCGGCGTTGGCGTCTTCGCGCAGGACCGAGAGCTCGGCCCGCATCCGGGCCACGTCGCGGCTCGCCTCTTCTGCGCTGGCAATTGCGGTGGCGGCGTCGTCTTCGGCCTGGTCGATGGCGGCGGACACCGACTCCAGGCGCTGCTGCAAGGCCTGGACCTCGGCCCGGGCATAGGCGGACTCGTGGATGGCGGCGTCGGCCCGCTCGCGCTGCTCTTCGGCGGCGCTGCGGGCGCGTTCGACCAGCCACGGGCGGCGGCGCTCGACCCGTCCCCATCGGCGGCCTCGCGCTGCTCGTTCAGATCCTCTTGCAGGCGGCGAATGCGCTCGCGCAGGCGCTTGATCTCGCCCTGGGCGGCGAGGAGCTGGCTCTGGGAGGCCCCGAGGGCGACCTTGAGGCTGGTGTCTTCCACATCGGGGGCGCTGCGCTGCTGCACGTTCCGGACCTCACTGAGACGACGCGGGGAGTCTATTGTGGAACGGCCGATCGGGCGTTCCCCGCCGGCAGGCCGATCGCCGGGGCCTCGTCCAGAGTAGGCTGCGGGCGTGCACCTTGACCCCAAAGCCCTGCGACCCCGGCTGATCGGGGCGATCCTCCTGCTGGTCTGGGGCGTCGCGCTCTGGCTGCGCTGGCGGCAGCTCTCGGTGGCCCTGGCCCTGGGGGATGCGATGGGGCCCTACTGGTCGGCGGCGCGCCCCGACCTGCTGCCGCCGCCCCACGCCGCGATCTATGGCGGCGCCCTGGCCTGGCCCCACCGCATCATGCTGCATTGCAGCAATACCCTGTGGCAGGCCTTCGCGGGCCTCTTTGCGGTGCAGGCCCTGGTGGCGCCGGTGGGGGCCCTGCTGGCTTGGCGGCTGAGCGGGCGCTTGCTGCCCATGGGGGTGGTGGGGCTGATCCTGGCCCTGGATCCGGGGCTGCTGGACAGCACGGTGAGTGGGGCCGAGGGCTATCTGGGCGCCCTGGCCATCGGCCTGCTGGCCCTGGTGGTGGCGCGGCCGGGGCCGGCGGCGGGGCTGCTGGGCCCGCTGGCCTTTGGCTTTGCCGTGGCCAACCACCCCCTCTGCCTCAGCGCGGCCCCGCTGCTGCTGGGCCTGCCCCGAAGCCGGCAGACGGCGCTGGGGCTGGTTGGGGTGGGCCTGCTGCTGTTGCCGCAGGCCTTGCGCATCCTGGCGGCCGGCGGCGGGCTGGGGCAGGTGCCGCCTTCTGCGCCCCTGGCGGCCTTTTCGGCGACCTGGGAGCTTGGCGGTGCAGGCGCCCTGCTCGCCCCGATCGGGCTGTTGGTGGGCCTTGTGGGCGCACGCACCCGCAAGCTGGCCGCCTTGACCGGCCTCAGCCTGATCCTGCTGGTCTGCGTGGGGCTGGGCCTGGGCTATCTGCGCGACCACCACCTGCGCCTGCTGCTGATCCCCGCGGTGGCGGGGCTGGCGGCCCTTCCGGGGCCTTGGGCCTTGCTGCCGCTGCTGCTGCTGCGCCCACCGGCCTCGGCCCCGGACTCCCCCTCGGCCTTGCGGCGGCCGGGCACCCTGGGGCTGGAGACCCGGCTGGCCGAGGCCCTGGTAGCCGAAGCGCCGGGGCTGGTGGAGGGGGCCTGGATCTCGGGGGGGCCCGCGGCCGAGCCTGGGGCCCTGATCCTCGACCTGAAGCTGCGGGGCCAGAAGGACTTCGGCCCCGACGCCGGGCTGGCCCTGCTGGTGAGCGGCGAGCGAGCGGACCTGGCGCGGCTGCCCCCCGGTCTGCGGTTGCTGCAGAGAGGGGACCGCCACCGCCTGCTGGTGGGCACGGCGGCGGAGCTTCAGGCCTGGACCGCGGCATTGTGTGCCTCGCCCGACCTGCCCGCGCCGCGCCTGGGGGGGGCCTGGGATGGCCTGGTGCTGGTGCGGCCCGAGCTGGGGGCGGGTGCCAGCGCGGCCTGGCTGGGCTGTGATGCCGATGGGCAGCCGGCTAGTTCAACGGCGCGCAAATAGCGCACCATTGAACTACCGCCCTATAGGCGGGGGCTTGGCCCCCGCACCGCGCCCAAAGGGCGCTCCCCCACGGCGTCCTCTTGCGAGGCCGCCGGGCGACCGGCGAGAACGCCGGCCGCGCCCATCGAATCGGAACTACCGATTCGCTGAACTAGCGGCGCAGAAAGGGCAGCACCGCCGCGTTGAACTGCTCGGGGTGGCTCACATTGGGCCCATGCAGCGCGCCATCAATCACCACCAGCTGGGCGCGGCCCTGCAACATGCCCTCCAGGCGGTGGGCAATCTCCACGGGAAAGACCCTGTCGCCGCTGCCCCAGACCAGCAGGGTGGGCTGCTGGGGCAGGGGGAGGTCCTGCGCCGCGGGGCCCATGAAAGACACCAGGTCATCCAGTAGCGCGGACTTTTCGGCCACCTGGTCCTGAAATATCGCGGCGTGCACATCCCGCAGGATGAAGCCGGGTAGGGGCGGGGGATGGGGCTCGACCAGGGCGATGAGATCGCGGATCTGTTCGGGCCTTTCGGGCAGCAGCAGGGCCTGGGGGCTGGCCACCCCGTGGCGGTCGAGCAGGGCCTGGAGATCCGCCGGCCCGAAGGCGGTGCCCGGGCTGTCCACCAGCACCAGGCGGCCGATGCGCTCGGGGAAGGTCACCGCCAGCCACCAGGCCACCAGCCCGCCATAGCTCACCCCCACCACGTCGAAACGATCGACCCCAGCAGCGTCGGCCACCTGCAGCATGGCCTCGGCCTGCAAAGCCAGGGAGCGCCGGGGGTCGGAGCTGGTGCTGCCCCCAAAGAAGACGAGATCGGGCACCAGCAGCGTGTGTTCGCGGGAAAAGGGCTCCACCTGCCGGTCCCACTGCACCAGGGCGTCGCCGCCAAAGCCCTGGATGAGCATGACCGGCGTGCCTTGGCCGCCCACCCAGCTCTGCATCGAGCAGCAGGGGCCCTCGACCCGGGTCGAGACCAGGCCGGCCGCTTCGAAGCGGGCCTGCCGGCGCTGGCGGTCCACCGCGGCAAGGTCGCAGGCGGCGAGGCTGAGAAGGGCGAATAGAGCCAGAAAGGAGCGCATGGGCGGGGCTATCCCAGGCCCGCGGGCCGGGCCCGACCGGTGACAGGGCCGGGGCCCCCCCGTGACGTCTGCGCGACCTCCGTTGACCCCGACAGGGCCCACCGATACGCCAGGGGACCCGCCCGGAGCCACCATGAAGACCGCCTCCCTCGCCTTGCTGCTGCTGGCGGCGTGCAGCCTGGACGAGACGGATTTTCGGGGGCGCTACGCCGTGGCCCTGTGCGAAGGGGCCCAGGCCTGCGATCCCGACGCCTTTCTGCAGGAGTGGGGAGATCCCGAAGACTGCCGCCTGACGGCAGAGGCCACCCTCAGCCTGATGCCCCGCAATGGCTGCGAGAAGAAGGAGGACCTCTTTTCGGACTGCCTGGACGCGGTGGATGCGGCAAGCTGCGATGCGTTGACGGGACCCTATGATGGCATCGCCCAATGCAAGGCGGCCTTTGCCTGTCCCGATGCCTATTGGGCCCAGGGGCGGGAGCCGGGCTGAGGGACCCCCTCGATCGCGGTTGCCGAAAGGGGGCAGGGTGGGGCTGCGGTGGGTGAAGGTTCGGCGATAGCGGGTGGAGGTCCCGTGCCGTCGCGTCGCAGCGCCCAAGTTCGAGGAGGCGCTGCACGCGACGCGGGTGGGCGCCTTGGCCGACCCGGTGACGCCACCGCCAACCAGACAAAGGTGGGCACGGTCCTTGCTGTGAAGGGCCTCAGAGCCCCGCCAGGACCGCCTCCGCGATCGCCGCATGGCCCGCCGCGTCGGGGTGGATGGGCACCGCCATCTCCCGCTCCGCGGCGATGGGTGCTGCGGGGACCTGCTCCCAGAGCCTTCGCAGGTCGATGAAGGGCAGCCCCGCTTCGTCCATCAGCCGCGCCATCAGGTCGGCGTCCGCGAGCATCCAGCCGCAGCGGTCCTCGGTGGCCCGGCGGCTGTCGCAACGGGGAGCGCCCACCGGGTTGAGCAGCACCACCACCGGCCGGGCGCCCAGGCCCTCCACCCGATCCACCAGGGCCCGCAGGTTGCGTTGGAAGGCCTCCTGGCCGATGGCGTCGATGAAGCGAAGGGCGCCCGTTGGCTTGGGTCGAATCACGAACCAGGCCAGGTTGACCGCGTAGCTGCGCCGGGCCAGCCAGCGCAGCGCGGGCTGGCGAATGGTGTGAGGCAGGCCCACCAGCCGGCCGTCCTTGGCCAGCAGGGCCCGTGACTCCAGGTCATCGGCGAAGAGGGAGAGCAGCACGAGGTCGGGCCGCCCGTGTTGCAGCTCGGAGTGGACCTGCTCGAGGGCCCCGCAGTAGCCCAGGCCCGGCAGGGAGAGGTTGCGCAGGTGGACCCGGGTGTCGGGCAGGTTCTGGTGGAGCCGCGCCGCCAGCCGGTCGGCGAAGCCCTGGCCCGGCTCTACGCCCATGCCATAGGCCATCGAGTCGCCGCTGACCCACAGGCGCAGGTCGCGGCTGCCCTGGCCCACCGGCACGTCACGCCCGCGGGCATCGGCGATCTCGCGGTCGCAGGCCAGGTCTTCGCGCAGGCGCTGCCCCGGCGCCACCCGGTAGCGTTCGACCAGGTCCGGGCGGTCCTGCAGGGCGGCGAGGCTGGGCAGGGTGCCGTGGTAGAGGCGCAAGGCGGCCTCGGCCAGGCCCAGGCCCACGACCAGCGCGGCGAGGGCGACCCCCAGGCGAAGCCGCAGCGCGGGCGAGACGGGCATGGACCTCTTCGGACGGACGACGGGATGGAGCTAGCCCGCCTTCCTGGCGGCGCAAGGCCCCTCGGCCCGGCCCGTCGCCCGGCCCCCCGCGCCCCGGCCGCCGGATGCGATAAGCAGTGCGGAACCGGAGTGCCGATGCCCCTTCCCCGCTGGATCCAGGCCGTCCTGGTCCTCATCTTGGTGCTGGCCCTGGGGCTGGGGCCGGCCCTGGATGTGGCCGTGGACTGGCTGTGGTTCGACCAGCTGGGCCAGCTCGACCTCTACCGGCGCGGGCTGCTGGCCCGGATCGCCGCCGGCCTGGGGGGGGCGCTGCTGGCGGCCCTGGTGATTGGGGGCAACCTGCGCCTGGCCTCGCGGCGGGCGCCCCTGCAGACCATGCGGCTGAGCTTGCTGCTGGCCGAGCGCACCCGCGATCTGCGCTCCTTGCCCGCCCTCATCCGCGCCGGCATGGTGGCCTTCACCCTGGGGCCGGCCCTGGTGTTGGGCAGCATGGCCTCGGCCAACTGGATGGAGGGCCTGCAGCTGCTGCATCGGCAGCCCTTCGGGGTGGTGGATCCCATCTTCGGCCTGGACCTCTCCTTCTTTGTCTATGTGCTGCCTGCCTTCGACATCGCCCGTGTCTTCGTCACCCTGGCCCTGGGTGCGACCCTGGTGAGCTGCTTGGGTTGGTATGCGCTGCAAGCGGTGGTACGCAACCGCGAGGCCCCGGTGCTGCACGACTTCGCCCGGCGCCACCTGCTGCTGCTGGGGGCCGCCCTGCTGGCGGTGTTTTCGGTGGAGTGGTTCATGGCCCGCTACGGGCTGCTGTCCACCCAGCACGGCGCGGTCTGGGGCGTGGGCTATGTGGACCGCTACGCGCGCCTGCCGAGCTTTCTGGCCATGAGCCTGCTGTCCTTGGGTGGGGCCCTGGGGTGGGCCTGGTCGGCCCTGCGCCCGGGCTGGCGCCTGCCCCTGAGCGTGGCGGCGGCCTATGGCCTGGGCCGGGTGGTGCTCATCGGCCTGCTGCCGGTGGTGGTGCAAGAGCTGGTGGTCGAACCCAACGAGCTGGAGCTGGAGCGACCCTTCATCGAGCACAGCATCGCGGGCACCCGGGCCGCCTTTGGCTTGGACCGGGTGCAGGTGAGCGCGGTGGCCCCCCAACCGAATGTGGATCTTGCGGGCCTGCGGGCCGAGGGCAGCACCCTGGACAACGCCCGGCTGTGGGACAGCGAGCCCCTGCTGGCCACCTGGCGGCAGCTTCAAGAGATCCGCCCCTACTACTATTTCGGCGATGTGGACGTGGACCGCTACCGGGTCGATGGGCGCCTGCGCATGTTGGCCCTCAGCCCCCGCGAGCTGTCGGCCGCCCGCCTGCCTCAGGGCGCCCGGGGCTTCGTCAACACCCACCTCCAATATACCCATGGCTATGGCCTCGCGGTCAGCCCCGTGGCCGACGTGACGGCCGAGGGCCTGCCCCGGCTGGTGGTGCAGGACATCCCGCCCAAGATCACGGTGGACCTGCCCATCACCCGGCCCGAGATCTACTTTGGTGAAGAGACGGTCGAGCACGTCTTCGTGCGCACCGGCATCGAAGAGTTCGACCGTCCCGACGGGGACAGCAACCAGACGGTGCAGTACGCCGGAGAGGGGGGGGTGCCCATGCCCACCTTCCTGCACAAGCTGCTCTTTGCCTTGCACCTGGGACAGGCCGACCTGCTGCTGACCGACTACCTCACCCCCGACAGCCGGGTGATGCTGCGTCGGCAGGTGCGCAGCCGAGTGAGCACCTTGCTGCCCTTTCTACGGCTGGATTCCGACCCCTACCCGGTCATCCACGAGGGGCGCCTGGTGTGGATGGTGGATGGCTACACCACCACCTCGCGCTACCCCTATGCCGAGCCCTTCACCCTGTCTGCAGGCGGCTTGATGGGCGGCCGGCGGCCGGGCATCGGCCCCGACAGCTTCAACTATATCCGCGGCGCGACAAAGGTGACGGTAGACGCCTATGATGGGTCGGTTCACATCTATGTCTCCGACCCTGCCGACCCGATGATTCGCACCTGGCAGGCGGCATTCCCCAACAGCTTCCAGCCGCTCTCGGAGATGCCCGAGGGCCTGCGGGCCCACCTGCGCTACCCCGCCGACCTCTTCACCGTGCAGAGCCAACTCTACAACACCTACCATATGGTCGATCCCACCGTCTTCTACAACAAGGAGGACCTGTGGGAGCCCAGCCGCGAGGTTCACATCAGTGACGGGCGGCGCCAGGACCGCGACATGCCGGCCGCCTATACGATGCTCACCCTGCCGGGCGAGGAGGAGGCCGAGATGGTGCTGCTTCAGCCCTATTCGCCCGCGGGCAAGGACAACCTGATCGGCTGGCTGGCCGCCCGTTGCGACGGGCCGGTCTATGGGGGGCTGGTGCTCAACGCCTTGCCCAAGCAGGAGCTGTATTATGGGCCCCGGCAGATCGAGTCGCGCATCGACCAGGACGCCGACATCAGCCAGCAGCTGACCCTTTGGAACCAGCAGGGCAGCTCGGTGCAGCGCGGGAACCTGCTGGTGCTGCCCATTGGCGGGGCCCTGCTCTATGTCGAGCCCCTCTACCTGCAGGCGGCGTCGGGCCAGCTGCCCGAGCTCAAGCGGGTGATCGTGGCCTTCGACAACCGCATCGTGATGCGGCCCACGCTGGATGAGGCCCTGATGGCCCTCTTTGCCGAAACGGGTGGTGCGGCCCTGCGCAGCCCCCAGAGCCTGCCGGCCCCACCCGCCGCGGACCCTGTGGCCCCCTCCGCCGCGGCCACCGGCCCGATGGCGATCGAGGTGGCCCGGGCGAATGCGGCCTGGCAGCGGGCCCGCGAGCGCCAGCAAGCCGGCGACTGGGCCGGCTATGGCGACGCCATCGCAGAGCTGGAGGCCGCCCTGACCGCCTTGCAGCAAGCGGTGGAGACGCCCGCCCCTGCGGCCCCGACCCCCGCAGGGGGATAGGGGCCTCCTCCCCGACGCCCCCCGCTGGAGCCCCCCATGCTTCTCCACCAGCAGACGGTTGACCGCGCCAACCTCAAGCGGCCGGTCTTCGCCGTGACCGCCGGACGCTCCGGCACCAAGTACCTGCAGAAGCTCTTTGCGCTGCTGCCCGACACCCTCAGCCTGCACGAGTCTTCGCCCAACTTCGTGCACGCCATGCGCCACGCCCAGACCAACCCCGAAGCGGCGGTGGCCTTTGTGCGCGACCAGAAGCTGCCCTTCATCGCGGGTCAGGACGAGGCCCGCTATGTCGAGACCAGCCCGCTCTTCTGCAAGGGCTTCGCCGAGGCCTTCATCCGCCTGGGTGTCATCCCCGACATCATCGTGCTGCGGCGCAATCCCCGCGAGATCGCCCGGTCCCTGCTGCGCCTGAACAGCGTGCCGGCCCGCACCGGCCTGGGGGTGCGCTACCTGCTGCAGCCCAATGACCCGGGCGCCCTGCCGCTGCCCCTGTGGACGCACATGTCCAACTACCAGCTCTGCTTCTGGTATGCGCTGGAGATCGAGCGCCGGCAGCTGCGCTACGCCGAGATCTTCCGGGATCTGGGCCGCCGGGTGGTGGAGGTGCAGCTGATGGAGCTGCTGGACTTCCAGCGCTTCCGGGCAGTGGCCGGCGAACTCGGCTTCTTGACCACCGCGGTGAAGGACCTCGAGACCCGCTTTGAAGAGCTGGCCCAGATTCGCCACAACACGGTGGGCGAGGGCCCGGTGCCCGGCGTGGACTCCGACCTGGGAGCGGCCGAGAATGCCGTCTGGGACGGCATCTTCCACTATGAGCCCCTGCTGCGCACCAAGGTGATGGCCCGCTACGAAGGCGTGGCCCCGGCCCCCATCCCCGACGACGAAGCCTGAGGTGCGGGGCCCGGTCCTGGCCAGCCTGTTGTGGGCCTGCGCCCATCCCGTGCCCCCACCAATCCAGCCCGCCACGCTGCGTCCCGAGACCCGCGCGGCGGCGGTGGCCGGCGTGCAAGACCCGGCCCTGGCGACGCTGCTGGCCGATCACTGGGCCTTTGTGCTGGATTCCAGCCCCGAGTGGGCGACGGTGCTGGGTGAGCCCGGCCGGGCGGGGCAGATCGACGATGTCGGTCCCGCCGCCCGGGCCGAGGCGCGCGCCACCCGCGACGCCCTGCTGAAGCGCGCTCTGGCCCTCGATCCGGCCACGCTGTCCGACACGGACCGGGACAGCCTGGACATGCTGCGCTTTCAACTGCAGTCCGACGCCGACGACGATGTCTGCCACTTCCACCAGTGGTCCCTGTCGGCGCGCAGCAACGCGGTGGGCTGGGCCAACGGTCTCTACCAGGACTTTCCCACGATGGACCCGGCGGCGGGGGCGGCCCTGCTGGCGCGCTACCGGGCGGTGCCCCGCCGGGTGGACCAGGACATCGCCAACCTGCGCGAGGGCATCGCAGCGGGCCGCAGCCCGGACGCCGAAGCCTTGCGCCGCACCCTGGCCCTGGTGGACGCCGAGCTGGCCCGCCCCCTGGCCGAGCTGGAGCTGCTCGCCCCACCCGCGCCCCGCGCCCCGAGAGCTGGCAGGACGCGGCCTGGGCGGCCTGGCGGGCGGACCTGGCCCAGGAGGTCGAAGGCAGCGTGCTGCCGGCCTGGCGGCGCTACCGGGCCTTTCTGGCCGATGAGCTGGCCCCGGTGGCCCGCAGCGGCGCGGTGGGGCTGACGGGCCTGCCCGATGGGGCGGCCTGCTATGCGGCCCGGGTGCGGCGCTTCACCACGCTGGACCTGGACGCGGACGCCGTGCACGCCGCGGGTCTGGCCGATATCGCCGCCAACCACGCCGCCCTGGCGGTGCTGGGCGAGCGGGCCTTCGGGCTGGCCGACGCCTCGGCCGTGATCGGCCGGCTGCGCCAAGATCCCGACCTGGGCTTTGATTCGGAGGCGGCAGTGGTGCAGGCGGCAAGAGACGCCCTCGCCGATGCCCAGGCGGCCTTGCCCGGCAGCTTCGGGCGTCTGCCCCAGGCCACCTGCGAAGTGGAGGAGATGCCGGCCTTCGAGGCGCCTTATTCCACCATCGCCTACTACCGGCAGCCCCTGCCCGACGGGGCCCGGCCCGGCGCCTATGTGGTCAACAGCAGCCAGCCGGCGACCCGCCCGCGCTTTGAGGCCCGGGCCCTGGCCTTTCACGAGTCCGTGCCGGGACACCACCTCCAGATCGCCCTCAGTCAGGAGCTTCCGGCCACGCCGGCCTTCCGCCGGCACGTCGGGGCCACGGCCTTTGTGGAGGGCTGGGCCCTCTATGCCGAGGTGCTGGCCGGCGAGCAGGGGCTCTACCGCGACGATCTCGACCGGTTGGGCATGCTGAGCTTCGATGCCTGGCGGGCCAGCCGGCTGGTGGTGGACACGGGCATCCACCACCTGGGCTGGAGCCGGCAGCAGGCGGTGGACTATATGCGCGAGAATACGCCCCTGGCGCTCAACAACATCGACAACGAGGTGGATCGCTACATCTCGTGGCCGGGACAGGCGCTGGCCTACAAGACCGGCCAGCGCGAGATCCTGGCCTTGCGGGCGATGGCCCGCGAGCGCCTGGGGGATCGCTTCGATCTGCGCGCCTTTCACGACGTGGTGCTGGGGGGCGGCGCGGTCACCTTGCCGGTGCTGCGGCGGCGGGTGGAGAGCTGGGTTGTCGCGGTGGCGGACGCTTCCTGACCGCCTTTGTGGGAGCCCTCGGAGGGTGACCGGATAGCCTCTGCCCTGACCCCCGCTGGAGCCCCCATGTCGCCCCCTGCGCCCCCCAGAGCCCCGGGTGATGGTCGTCGAGGGTGGTCGGCAGGCCGGCGATCCGCCCTCTGCTGGCGATCCGCCCCGCCTGGTGCTGGCCCCCACGCCCACCGCCGAGGACGTCGACACGGCGCCCCCCGCCCGCTTTCAGCGCCTGGGGCCCGATCTCGTGCAACTCGCGGACGATGAAGGCGCCGGGCGCATCTTCGTGGATGGAAGCTGCCCGGAACAGGCCCTCTTCCTGGGCGAGCAGGCGGGCCATTACCGCCTGCAGCTTCGCCAGGGGGCGATCTGGGTGCGCCGGAATGCCGGCCCGGCGGTGATCCTGCGGGCGGGCCAGAGCCTGGATGTGCAGGGCTGCGTCCTGTCGGTGTCCTGGGCCTCGGCCGAGCCCGCCCGGGGGCGCTACCTGCGCCTTCCCCCGCACCCGCTCCCCTCCCTCCCCGAGTGACCCGTGGCCTTCACCCTCAGCACCCTCAACCTGAATGGCATCCGCGCCGCCGCCCGCAACGGCTTCCACGGCTGGCTGGCCGGGCCGACCCCGACGTGCTCTGCCTGCAAGAGCTGCGCATCCAGGCCGACCAGATGCTGAGCCCCGAACACCAGCCCCCGCCGGCCTATGCAGCGGTGCAGGCCGACGCCGAAAAGAGAGGCTACTCGGGCACGGCCGTGTGGTCCAAGCTGCCGGTGCTGGGCCAGGGCATCGGCTGCGCCTTTGAAGACGCCGACCGCGAGGGCCGGGTGGCCTGGATGGACCTGCTCGATGATGGGCGCCCGGTGCGCATCTACAGCATGTACTTCCCCAGCGGCAGCAGCGGCGACGCCCGCCAGGCCGCCAAAGAGCGCTTCCTGGACCACATCGGCGACTGGCTGCAGCCCCACCTCGACCGGGGCGAGGCCGTCGCCGTCTGTGGCGACGTCAACATCGCCCACACCGAACAAGACATCCACAACCCCAAGGGCAACGCCAAGAATTCCGGATTCCTGCCCCATGAGCGCGACTGGATGACCGGCTTTCTGGGCCGGGGCTGGGTGGATGTCTTCCGCCAGCAGAATCCCGAGGCCGCCACCTGGTCCTGGTGGTCCAACCGGGGTCAGGCCCGCGCCTTGGACCGGGGCTGGCGCATCGACTACATCCTCGCGTCGCCGGCCTTGGCGGCCCGCGCGAAGGGCTGCTCGATCACGGGGCGCGAGCCGGCGGTCTCAGACCACTGCGCGGTCAACGCCCGCTTTGCATGAGGGGGCAGGCCGGGCGATCTCGGCCCGGCCCGTGCCGTCGAGATCGAGCGCGAGCCGGATGTCGGTTTCCTTGGTCGTGCGGGTGACGGTGGCGGTGCCGCCGTCCAGCCAGCTGTGGGTGATGCTGTCGGTGCCGTAGATGTGCACCTGCTCGCCATCGGCCAGGCCCAGGTCGTCATTCAAGGTGAAGGCCCAACCCGGCGCGGCCACCTCGGAGTCGAAGCTGCCCAGGTACCACATGGCCAGGGGCGTGCGCCCGTCCAGGCCGTCGAGGGGCAGGGGGTTGCTGCTGGGGTCCACCCGCACCGAGGCGATATAGTCCTGGCTGGGGTCCGGCGTGTAGGAGCCGGCGGTGGTGTCGTTGCTGGACGCGCCAGTCAGGCTGAGGCCGCCATCCAGCGTGTAGCTGCCGGCGCTGCTGCCCAGCTCCTGCCAGGTCTCGAAGGCCACGATGACCACCGGGTCGCTGATCTCGCGGGCCTCGTCGGCGCTGAGCTGGATGAGGGCGTGGGGGGTGGCGGTGTTGAGGTCGCCGAGCTTGACGGCCTGCAGCGTGTGGCTGGCGGGCTCGGCCTCGCCAAAGCTGAAGTTGCCGCTGGCGTCGGTGTTGGCGACCTTGCAGGAGTCGTAGCAGAGCCGCATCTGCAGGCCCTCGGCCGGGCTTCCATTGGCCCAGCGCACCTGACCCGCCACCGAACCCGCACCTTCGATGTCGGTGTCCGTATCGGTGTCGGTGTCCGTATCGGCGTCGGTGTCGCTGTCGGTGTCCGTATCGCTGTCGGTGTCCGTGTCGGCGTCGCCAGCTGATGCGCTGTCGCTGTCCTTGTCGGTGCAGGCGTGCAGGGCGAGGGCAGAGACGAAGAGCAGGGCGATGGCGCGCATGGGGACTCCTGAGGGGGCCGGCTAGGGTAGCACCCCCTCGGGATGCCCGCGCGGCTGCGACGTGACAGGGTGAGAGGTCAGCTGGCGTGCTTCTGCAGCAAGTCGGCGAAGCGGGGCATCGCGGCGCCGATGTGGTCCACGGCCATGCCGCGCAGGCCCTTGTAGGCCTTCACCAGGGTCTTGTGGTCGCTCCGGGCGGCCCGGGCGTCGGTGATCTGCAGCAAGGCGTTGGCCACCTCCACCTTCTTGGCCACGAAGTAGCTGCGGGGGGCCTGGCCGGTCTTCTGGCAGTCCAGCCAGAAGGGGTCCACCTGCTTGGAGAAGTCGTCGAGCAGGTGGTCCATGCTGCGCGTGATCATGTCGGGGCGCAGGGACTTGACGGTCTTGTAGGCGCCCTTGATGCCCAGGCCGGACAGGCCGCCCTTGTCGGCGACCTCGGCGTCAATCAGGTGGGCGCAGTCGTCCACCACCGCCTTGCGGCGGCCGGGGTCGGCGATGGTCTCGGTCAAGGAACCCACAGGGGCCTCCGCGTCGGGATGATCAAAGGTGAGGGGAGAGGGCTCTACTCGATTCCGGGGCACTTGGGGATGAAGGCGTTGCCGCCGACCTCCCGGAACCAGAAGGCGGTATACATCTTGGCGGGGCAGGAGTAGCCGCCGCTCTGGGCCACGGCCTTCTGGAAGCAGGCATAGCTGCGCTCCCAGTCGCGATCGTTCTGCACCTTGGCGATGTCGGTGCCGGGGATCTTTTCGGGCAGGGCCTCCTTGACGTAGCTGCGCATGAAGAAGGGGATGGCGTCGCAGAGCACGTCGGCGGCCTCCTGGCGCGGGCTGCTCTTGAGCACGGCGAGCAGCTGCTCGCGCACATTGCCGTCCTCTTCGAACTTCAGGGCGCGCTCACGCAGGCAGGCCACGGCCTCTGGGCGCTTGGTGCCGCGGAAGGCGCCAATCGCCCGGCTGCGCACATCGGGGGAGGGGTCCTCCATCATGGCCTTGCAGACCAGGGCGTCGGCCTCGGGCACGCCGGCCTTCTTCATGCCGATGAGGGCGGCGGCCCGCACGGTGCCGTCCTCGTCCTTGCCATAGGCCTCGGACAAGGCCGCGGTGATCTTGGGGTCCTTCATGGCGCCCAGGCCGTCGGCGGCGGCGGTGCGCACCACCGGGTCGGGGTCGGACTGCAGCAGGCCGATGAGCATGTCGCTGAAGTCGGGAGAACCGGCGACCGCGCCGATGGCCCGCACCCGCACCTCGGATGCGCCACCGGGGGCCGCGGCGATCTCGCCCAGGGTCTTGCGTGCGATGGGGGCCGGGATCTGCGCCAGGGCCACCACGGCGGCCTCGCGCTCGGCCAGATCCGCCTTGGCAACGATCGGGGCAAAGCAGCCGGCCAGGTCGTCGCGGTCGCTGCCCTTGATGCCGTCGGCGATGGCGGCGTCCCAGCCATTCTTGCCCTGGCCGATGAACTGGCAGACGCAGTCCTTGGCGATGGGGTCGGTGATCTCCTTCATCTTGGAGGCGGCATAGCGGCGGGTGTCGTCGTCCTTCATCTCCAGGCCCTTGCACACCGTCTTGAAGTTGCTGCGGGCCATCGCGTCGTCGATATCGCCATTCTCGACGTAGTTGGGCGCGATCTCGCAGGCCGGAAGCGCCGCGGCGAAGAGAGGGAGGAGGCCGAGGAGGCCGGCCGAGAGGGCGCGCATGGTGCTTCCGGGGTGACAGAGACGGGACGGGCGAGCGACCGCAGGGTATCGGGAGCCCTCCTTCGCGCCAAGGGCTCGCATCCGATCGCGAGACCCGCTATCGTGGCTCTCCCTGTGAGGTTTCCGATGACGCTCCGACACCTGGTGCCTGCCCTGCTGCTCCCCCTGTCCCTGGCCTCGGGCGCTGCCTTCGCCGACACCGGCGACACGGGCGGGGATCCGGAAGGCCCCTACTCCGAGACCACCGAGCTGCAGACCTGGAATGCCGAGGAGGCCGGCTGCTCGGTGACCGGCGCCCCGGCCTTTGCCGTCGGCATCTTTGTGGCCGGCCTCGCCCTGGTGGGTCGCCGCCGCGACTGATCGCGGCCGGCCTTCAGAGGTTGCGGGCCAGCACCGACACCAGCTCTGGCAATAGCTCCGCCTTGATGCTGGCGTAGCTCAGCCGGATCGCGCCCGCGTCGGCAAAAGCGATGACGCCGACGCCCTGGTCCAGCAGGCGCAGGCGCAGCGCCTCGGCGTCGCCCTTCACCGGCACAAAGACGAAGAATGCGCCGTTATAGGGCCAGGGGGTGATGCCCGCTTGGTCCAGGCTGGCGCGCAAGGCCTGGTAGCGGCCGCGCAGCACCGTGTGCAGCACCTCGCGCTCCTCGTCGAGGGCGGGGTTGGCCAGCGCCTCCAGGACCAGGGCCTGCGAGAAGGCCGGGCCGGAGGAGGTGGTGGCTCGCAGCAGCCCCATGGCCTTGTCTTCGAGCACCTCGGCGGCGCTGCCCCCACAGCCAAAGGTCACAAAGCCCACCCGGCCGCCAAAGAAGAAGAGCTCCTTGGTGGCGCCATCGACCTTGACGGGCAAGACCCGCGCCGGGTCCAGGCGGCAGAGGCGGGCGAAGAGGCTGCCCTGCACCCGGCCGGGCTCCCACACCATGCCCTGGTAGGCGTCGTCGGTGACCACCACCAGGGGCACCGGCGCCTCTGCGACGGCGGCCACGATGGCGTCGGCCTCGACCGGATCGGGCACATAGCCGATGGGGTTGCTGGGGTAGTTGAGGACCAGCACGGTGGGGCGGGTCAAGGCCGCCAGGGCCCGGCGCAGGGGGGCCACATCGAAGCCTGAGGGCCCCAGGCAGCCATAGCCCAGCAGGCGGGCCCCCCGGCGGGTGCCAAAGATGTGCTTGTAGTTGCCCCAGCCGGGCTCGGGGAGGAGCACGTCGGTATCGGGCCCGGCGAAAAGATCCGCCACGGTGGCCAGCCCGTGGGTGATGCCGGTGGTGACCAGGGGCAGGCTGATCGCCGGACCTGCGGCCGCCGAGAGCCGGGCCTTCCAGGCCGCGCGCAGATCCGGGATTCCGCCCTGGGCCGCATAGAGCAGGGCGCGCTCGGGGGGCAGATCGCCCAGGTGGCGCACCATGCCGGGCAGGCCCATCGCCCCGCCCGCGCCGTCGGTCAGCTGCCCCAAGGTGGCGTTGATGCGGCTGCCCCTGGCTTGCTCGGCCTGGGCCGTGATGCCCTTGGGGTAGAAGATGGCGCGTCCCAAGGCCGACAAGCAGGCCGATGCGGCGGGGTGGCTGGCGGCCAGTCGGTCATTGAGCGCGGATGCGGGGGTCATGGGCACAAGGGGAGCGGGGTTTTCCAACGGAGGTCGGGGCAGGTGGGTCGCGACGGTGGTCGGCGCGGGGCGCCGGGTTAGGCGCGAGCCATGCGGAGCTTGAACCCGCCGGTGCTCACCCCACCGGTCGAAGACTTCCTCGTAACCGAAGATCCCTTCTACCTCCCCGTGGGTGGAGAGGAAGCCCTCTTTGGCAACGCCTGGAAGGCCAACATCCCGGTCTTGTTGAAAGGCCCGACGGGCTGTGGCAAGACGCGCTTCGTCTCCTATATGGCCCACAAGCTGGGCTTGCCCCTGGTGACCGTGGCCTGCCACGAAGACCTCACCGCCAGTGACCTGGTGGGGCGCTTCTTGTTGCAGGGCGACGAGACCCTGTGGGTGGATGGTCCGCTCACGGCGGCGGTCCGCCACGGGGCCATCCTCTACCTGGACGAGATCGTCGAGGCCCGCAAGGACACGATGGTGGTCATCCACCCCCTGACCGACCACCGGCGGGTGCTCACCATCGACAAGCTGGCCCGGGTGCTCAAGGCGCCGGATCGTTTCATGTTGGTGGTCAGCTACAATCCCGGCTACCAGTCCGTTCTCAAAGAGATGAAGCAGAGCACCCGCCAGCGCTTCGTCTCCCTTGATTTTGGTTACCCGCCCGAAGCCATCGAGGCGGATGTCGTCCGCCAGGAATCCGGTGTGGATGAGGCCACCGCGCGGCTTCTGGTCAAGGTGGGCCTGAAGATCCGCAACCTCACGTCCCGCGGCCTGGAAGAGGGCGTGAGCACCCGCCTGCTGGTGCATGCCGGTCGGCTGATCAGCCTGGGCACGCCGCCCCGGGACGCCGCGCAGGCCGCCTTCGTGCGCACCCTGACCGACGATCCCGATCTGCAGGCCTCCATTCGCGAGGTCGTGGCGGACTTCTTTTGAGCAGGTGGCGGCCCGGTGCGGCCGCAGCCCCTCAGAGCGCGTAGCCCCGGGGCTCCCGGTCCAGCCAGGCGTCGATGGCCCCCTGGCAGTCGCCGCTGCGCACGGCGCGAATCCAGGGCTCCTCCTTGGCGCAGGCGCGCACCCGGTCGGCGTTGTCCGGCCCGCTCAAGGCGTTGGCCTGGGCGTGGCTGGCGCTCAGACAGGAGGCCGCGTAGTCCTGCCCGTCGGTGCAGGCGCGGGCGGCCGCGGGATCGATGGAGCCATCGGGAAAGGCGGTGAGCTGGTCGTCATAGCAGACCAGCACCACGCCTGCGGCGTCCAGCTCTGCCGCGCAGCGCTCGTAGAAGTCCTGCAGCGGGTCGCAGCGCTGCTCGCAAGCGTCGTTGCAGGCCAGGCCAGGCAGGGGCAGCAGCATCAGCAGCAGCAGGCGAGGGGACATGCCCGCAGGAATAGCCCAGGGTGATAGGCCAGCGCCATGGCCGGTCCCCTCTCACGGCTCGCCCAGCAGCTCTCGCCCCGGGTCGCGGCCCTCGGCGCGCGCCTGGGCCGTCGCCTGGGCGACCAGATCGCGCCGGCCGCCCGCCTGGCCCGCATCGACCTCAACCTCGCCCGCAGCTGGTCCCGCCATGTGGACGCCTTGGGGCGCGAGGCGGGTCCAGCGGTGGCCAACAGCTACACCCGGCTGGTGCTGGAGGTGGCCGAGGTGGACCTGGGCGTGGCCAAGGCGGTGGCCCACAGCCTGCCCGACCGCCTCGCCGCGCTGCCGGCGCCGGCGCGGGCCCGCTACCTGCGGGTGGTGCTGGCCGTGGCCAAAGACCGGGTGTCGGCCCTGCCGCTGGTCATCCGCACCCTGCCCGACCTGCTGGAGCGCCTCGATGACGCCAGCCTCGCCCGCTACCTCGCCCGGGGCCTGGCCCTGCACGCCGAGTCCCCGCGCAAGGCCGAGAGCTACCTGCGGGTGGAGAGCGGCGAGGCCCGGCGCGAGGCCGACCGCCTGCAGCGGGGCCTGGCCTTGGACAGCGTGCGCCGCACCCTGGCCCTCTATGCGCGGGCCCATTGCGGGCGCGACGTGCAGGTGGTGGCGGGCGATGGCGCCTTCACCGATGGCCGTCGCATCCACCTGCCGGCGGCCCTGGACCGCTTTGGCGACGACCGGGACTTCCTGCTCTACCGGGTGCTCACGGCCCAGGCCGCCGGCTTCCTGGAATTCGGAACCCTCGACCTTGACCTCGCCGAGATTGAAGGCCAGTGGCCCGATCGCGAGGAGGGCGAGGTGGAGGTCGAGCGCCTGTTGCGCGCCTTCCAGAACCCCTCCCTGGCCCGCGACCTCTTCACCGTCTTCGAGACCTGGCGGGTAGAGGCGCGGGTGCAGGCCGAGTATCCCGGCGTGGCGCGGGATATGGCCCGGTTGGACGAGGCCTGGCGCCCCCCCTTGCGACCGCTCGCCGACCTCGCCCCCGCCGAGCAGGCGGTGGAGCACCTGGTGCGCCTCACCCGGGGCCACCCCTGCCCGAAGGCGCGGGCGATGGGCCCCTCGCCGCGGCCCGCGCCGCCTCGGTCGCGCTGGCGGGCCTGCGCGCCCCCGGCGCCAGCGTGCGCGACAGCGTCGCCGCCTTGCAGGCCGGCTACCCGGCCCTGGACGCCCTGCTGCGCAAGGTCGATCCCGATACGCTGGAGCGCCTGGACGGTCGGCCTGAAGCCGGCAGGCGGCGGAGGCGCGGCATCGGATGCCGGCGACCGCGGCGGCGCTCCGGAGCCCGGCCCCAGCCGAGGCAGGCTCCCGGCGAAGACGACGCGGCACCCGGCACCTACCAGCCCCCCCCGACGACCCCCTTCAGGCGGGCCTGCGCCCCGGGTCGATGGCCGAGGCCGACCGCGCCGTGGGCAGCGGGCCCTCGACCTGCTCGACGCCATGCGCGAGGCCAGGCCGCCGACCGCCCCAGCCTCGCCGAGCTGCGGCGCCAGCTCATCGACGAGGGGCGCAGCTACGAGGAGATGGCCGACTTCCTGGACCGCAACGAGGGCGCCCGCGGGCGGCCGGGTGGAAGACAGCCGCAGCCCGCCCCGCGCCGGCCTGCCCCCCGCCTTGGCCGCCGCCGCGGCCACCCTGGAAAAGGACGCCACCGTGGCCGGCCGGCAGCAGCTCTACCCGGAGTGGGACTGCGGCATCGACGACCACAAGCCCGACTGGGTGCGGGTCACCGAGTATGTGCTGCAGCCTGGGAGCAGCGACTTCGTCGAGCAGGTCCGCCGAGAGCACGGCCCCCTGGTCAGCCAGCTTCGGCGGGCCTTCGAGGCCCTGCGCCCCGACGCGGTGCGCAAGGTGCGGGGCCTCCCCGATGGCGACGAGATCGACCTGGATCGCGCCATACAGGCCCGCATCGAATACAAGGCGGGCGGCAGCCCCGATGGCCGCATCTACATGCGCCACGAGCGCGCCGAACGCGACGTCACCGTGGCCTTTCTCGTGGATATGTCCTCCTCCACCAACGAGGTGGTGGGCGCGGGCCTGCGGCGGGTCATCGACATCGAAAAAGAAGCGCTGGTGCTCATTTCCGAGGCGGTTGACGCCATCGGCGACCAGAGCGCCATCTGGGGCTTCTCGGGCTATGGCCGCGACCAGGTCGCCTTCTACATCGCCAAGGACTTCAAGGACCCCTGGGACCACCGGGTGGCCGAGCGCATCGGGCGCATGAGCTGGAAGATGGAGAATCGCGACGGGGCGGCCATTCGCCACGCCAGCGCCCTGCTTGCGGCCCAGCCGGGTCGGGTCAAGCTGCTGCTGCTGCTCTCCGACGGCAAGCCCCTGGACTGTGGCTGCGACCACTACGCCGACCGCTACGCCCAGGACGACACCCGCAACGCGCTCCAGGAGGCCCGCAAGCTGGGCATCCACCCCTTCTGCATCACCATCGATCCCGGCGGCCCCGACTACCTCGCCGACCTCTACGGCGAGCATGGCTACACCGTCATCGACCGGGTCGAGGCCCTCCCCCAGCGCCTGCCGCTGATATATCGGCGGTTGACCCGCTAAGGGGCCGCATGGCCTTGGATGGCGCCCGCGTTGATCTCTCCGCACGAGGCGTTAATGGCCTCTGTCTCGATGAGGTCGACCATGAAGCTCAGCCGCCTTGTTCCCGTCTCCGCGCTCCTTCTCACCGCTTGCGGTGACTTCAAGCTGCCCTTCGGGGACGACGAAGACAAGGCCGAAGAAGGGGTCGCATCCAAGGTCATCGAGGCCCCGCCCACCCCCATGGGCCTCTTCGTGACCAGCGCCACCATCAACGTGATGACCGTCAAGGACGGCGAAGTCGAGGTGCCGGGTCGCTTCACCGACGCCAAGGGCAAGTTCAGCTTCGACGACGGCGCCTTGCAGCAGGGCCTGGCCGGCGCGCTGACCATCAACCTGGGCAGCTGGGACTCCGGCCTGGAGCTGCGCGACACCCGGGTCAAGGACCTCTTCTTCCAGGTGGTGCAGCACCCCACCGCCACCTTCACCCTCGATGGCATCGACGGCGTCCCCGCCGAGGGCGTCGCCATCGGCCACGAGGTCGAGGCCACCGCCACCGGCACCCTCTATATGGGCGGCTCCAACACCGGCGTAGAGGCCAGGGTCAAGCTCAGCCGCTCGGGTGAAAAGGAGTTCCACATCGACACCTTGGAGCCCTTCGTGGTCTCCATCGAATCCGTGGGCATGGTCGAGCCCCTCAAGGAGCTGATGCGCGTCTGCGAGCACAAGAGCATCGACGACAGCGTCAAGGTCAGCGTGCGCTTGGACCTCGGCCCCGAAGGCGTGGCCCCCGAAGCCGCCCACAACGGCGAAAAGGTGGCCCCCAAGCCCCGCCCGCGCACCGGCATCCGCGGCAAGGTCAGCAAGCCGGCCAAGGGCGGCAAGCAGGTCCTCAACGACGACGCCAAGTCCGGCAAGGTCGGCGGCTCTCGCTGATCCGGCCCTGGCCGCCCTCAATCCAAGGACCTCCCGTTGATCACCGGCTTCTTGCACCTGCACAAGGCCCTGGCCTACCTGATGTTCCTGGTGGCCCTTGCCGACGTCATCCTGGCGTTGACCGCGGCCCGCAGCGACCCGCGGGCGGCCAATGTGCTCCGGTGGGCCCACACCCTCGGCCTGCTCATGGCCGGGCGCGTGTCCCTGGTCGTCGGCCTCACCCTGTGGGTGCAGCTGCCCTATGGCGTCGGCACGCCCTGGATCTGGTTGAGCCTGCTCTTGTGGGGTCCCATCGAGGTCGCCGCCAAGCGCCTGGTGGCCCCTGAGCTCAAGGCGGTGGCTGACGGCGGCACCGCGAGCGGTCGGCTGCTGGGTGGCGTGGGCATCGAGCTGCTCTGCGTGGTGCTCATCTTCGGGCTCATGTCCGTCCGCCCCTGAGCCCTCCTCGTCGCCGCGCTGCCTTTGCAGCGGCCCGCGCCCCACTCCTGGCCCCGCGCACCTGCCCCTGCTGAGGATTCATGTCGACCAAGCTGCTGACCCCGGAGCGCTGGACCCCTTGGGGGGAGGCCGCGCTCCGCATCCCCGATGGCCGCACCGCCATCATCTGGCAGGGCATCCCCGGCGAGCGCGCTTGGATCACCCCCACGGGCGCGGGCAACAACCAGGTCCATGGCCGCTGGTCGGGCGCGGACCACCCGCACCCCCACCGGCGCGACGCCCCGTGCCCCAAGGTCTCGGCCTGTGGGGGCTGCCCCCTCATGCACCTGGATCTGCCCGGCCAGCACCAGGCCCGGCTGTCCATGCTGCGGGCTGCCCTGGATTTTGAGCAGGTCGAGGTGCCCTTGCCCCAGACGGTGGTGCCTTCGCCCGATGGCGACGAGCACTACCGCCATGTCGCCAAGCTGGCCGTGGGCTTTGCCCCCAGCGGCGAGACCCGCCTGGGCGCCTTCGGGCGCGGCACCCACCACGTCGTGCCCATCCCCGGCTGCAATGTCGTGACGCCCACCCTGGCCAAACTGATGAGCGTGGTGGCCCGCGGGGCCCGCGATCTCGGCCTGCGCCCCTTCGAGGTGGAGACCGGCCGCGGGGATCTGCGCCATGTGGTCATGCGCCAGAGCCGCAAGGACGGGCGGGTCATGATCACCCTGGTCACGGGCCGCGGCGGCAAGCTGCCCCGCGAGCTGGCCGAGCGCATCCAGGACCAGGACGGCGCGGTCACCGGCGTGGCCATGCACGTCAACGAACAGCCCGGCAACGCCATCTATGCGGCAGAGCCGGGCGAAGCCCCCGGCTTCACCCGGCTGACGGGCACCCCCCTCCTCGAAGAAGAGCTGGCCGGCGTGCGCCTGCGGGTGGGCCCCGGCGACTTCTTCCAAGCCAACCCCGGCACCGCCGACCGCATCGCCCGGGACCTGGTGGCGCTGCTCGCCCCCTGGCGCAGCCACCCGGTGGTGGACCTCTACTGCGGGGTGGGCAGCTTCACCCTGGTGCTCGCCCAGGCCCATGGCTGGGCCTTTGGCGCCGAGGTGGTGCCCGGCGCGGTGGATCGCGCCCGCGACAATGCGCTGCTCAACCACATCTCCGCCGAATTTGCCCATGGCAAGGTGGCCGATGTGCTGCCCGAGATGAAGCGCCGCACCGAGGGGCAGGGCCCCGTGGTGATGGTGGACCCGGCGCGCCGGGGCCTCGAAGACGGCGTGATCGAATCCATCGAAGATCTGCAGCCCGCGGCCCTGGCCTACCTGTCCTGCAACCCGCGCGCCCTGGCCCGCGACCTCGCCATCTTCACGCGGCGCGGCTGGACGGTGCGCAGCCTGCAGGCCTACGACATGTTCCCCCAGACCGCCCACCTCGAGACCCTCAGCCTGCTGCTGCCGCCTTCGGCTCCCAAGGTCACCCGCCGCGCCCCCCAGCGCCGACGGGTGCGCTGAAGGGACGCCGGCCGGTCCTCCTCCTCCCTGGTAGACTGTGCCGCATGTTGCCCTCCTTGGCCCTGCCCATCTTCTTGACCCTTCCCACGGCGTCGGCCCAGTCGCCCGCCAAGGGATCCACCGTGCTGGTCTCGCCTTTTCAGGCCAAGACCCGCGCCGCCTCCAGCACGGCCACGTCGCTGACGATGCAGGTGCAGCAGGCCTTGTCCGAAGTGGGCGGGCTCGGTGTGACCGCGGTGGACAGCCTGCCGCCGGTCTCCGAGATGCGCGCGGCCACCTATGCCGCCACCTGTCCGCCAGGGCAGTTCGTCGGCTGCGCCTTCGTGCTGGGCGATGCCGGCGAGGTCTCGGTGACGGTGGCCGCGGCGGTCGAGACCGTGGCCGGGCGGCACCGGGTCGAGGTCCATATCATCGATATGGACCGCAGCGAAGACGTATTGGCTTTTGACGCCGACTTTGACGCCGGCGACGAGGCGGGCTTTGCGACCGCCCTCGCCCGCCTGGTCTCCGCCGTGGTGCGGGGCGAGGCCGGCCTCAAGCAGGACATCCGCGCCAAGGTCGATCCCACGGCCAACGAGCGCGCAGAACGCGAACGCACCGTCGCCAACGCCCAGCTGGACGCCTTGTCCAGGGAGATCGGCGGCTCCTCGGATGTCACGGGTCTGGAGAAGCGCCAGATCACCCGAGAGAAGCTCAGCCTGGAGGCCATGGCCGAGGGTCTGGACGCCGAGGGCAGCAAGCCCTGGGAGCGCCTGGACATGACCGTCAACGAGTATGTGCGCTACCACAACTCGGGCCTATCCTTGCCGGAGTGGCGAAAGCGCGCTGCTGGACGTCGCCTTCAGGTCATCATCCGAGGCGCCATCGGCTATGGCCGGGGGCCCTTCAACGGGCAGTATTATGCCTTGCAAGCCCGGGCGGCCGACAACCTCGAAGTGGTCGAAACCTACGCATTTCAGACCGCCAATGCCGGCAATGGCGTGGGCTGGGAGGCCACCGGCGCCTTCGGCATCACCCCGACCCTCGAGGTGGGCCTGCGGGTGGGCGGGGCCTCGGGCCGCTTCGAGCTGCAGAGCTGGAGCCTCACCGAAGGCCAGGACGGCCGCGTGCCCGACCCCTTGCAGACGGGCAATTCGGTCTGGCATGTGGGGCCCCAGGCCCTGGTGGCCTTGATGCCCACCTCGTCGGTGCGCCCGGTCGTGGGCGGCGAATTCGACTACTGGAAGGGCACCGGCGTGGACAGCCACGTGGACCAGCTCGACCCGGACCTGCCCCGCTTCAAGGCGCCATGGCTGCTGAGCGTGGGCGGCCGGGTGGGGGTCGAGGCCCGCATGGGCAACAACCTCGATCTCTTCTTGCATGTGCCCATCAGCGTCATCGTGGCGGGCAAAGAGGTCGCCCGCTCCCACGAGGGCTCGGGCTACCTCGCACCCTTGGAGCAGCCGCCAGCGCTGGCGCCCTTCGGCGCCGCCATCCAGGTCGGCGTCCAGACCCGCTTCTTGGGTGGAAAGCAGGCCAGGCCCAAAGAGACCTTCGACGAGCCGATATGACCCGGGGGGCGCCTCAGCCCTCCATCCTGGCGCTGAGGCGCTGCGGACCGGTGAGGTCGGGGATCAGCGTCTCCATCAAGGATGCGGGCAGCAGGCCCCGCTCGATCTGCGCCTTGAGCAGACCGGCTTGGTGTTGCCGCTTGAGTGCTTGCACATAGAGGCGGCGGGCCTCCGGATCGAGGGGGGCCTCTGCGCGCTTACGAATGAGCAGGTTGAGTTCCGACACCAGGGCTCCGGCGGGGGGCGGGACCGCATGTCCGTCCCCCTCGCAGCTCAGGAATCGGAACGAAGCATCCGATGGTTGAGCCGCTTGATTCCCTGGCCCCGGAGCTGGCAGGCCCGGGATTCGGTGACGCCCAGCACCGCGCCGACCTCGCGCAGGTTCATGCCCTGCATATAGTAGAGGGTCACGGCCACCCGCTCCTTCTCGGGCAGGTTGGCGATGTGGTAGGCCAGGGCGTCGCGGTCCTGGCGGTTGATGAGCCCGTCTTCGATGGCGGGGTCCTCGCCGCCCAGGCTCTCGATCAGCGGGCTGCTGCCCTCGTCGGAGGTGGGCGCGTCCAGGGACACCTTGCGCCGGATCTCGGCGTCGCTGTTGAACTTCTCGAACTCGGCGGGGGTCAGGTCCATGGCCGAGGCCAGCTCGTCGTGGCTGGGGGGCCGGCTCAGGCGCAGGGTGAGCCCGTGGCGCGCGTCTTCGATGCGGTTGGCCTTGCGGCGGACGCTGCGGGGCACGTGGTCCAGCTCCCGCAGGAAGTCCACGATGCTGCCGCGAATGCGCATCTCGGCGTAGGACTTGAAGGTGGTGCCCCGCTCGTCATCAAAGCGCTCGATGGCGTCGATCAGGCCCAGCACGCCGACCTGCACCAGCTCCTGCAGCTCCACCGAGGGGGGCAGGCGACGGGTCAGCCGGCCGGCGATGGTCCGCACCAGCGGATAGTACTGGAGGATCATCTCCTGGCGGTGATCGTGGGCGGGGCTGGTCGGGTTGTGCTGGGCGATGAGAGCGGGCATGGTGGGCAGCCTCCGGGGCGCGGGTCGTACGCCAGAGAGCTATTCAAGATGCGTGCCAACCCTCTCCCTTGGCTCCCGGGCACCCCTCCACGGCCTTCTCGGGCAGGCCCCCCCCCACAAAGCGTATGCGCCTCGCTACGATCGTACGGCCGCAGATACGGGCCCGTAGCCGCGCGCAGCCGGCTTGCATCGCAGGCGCGGGTCGCAGGCGCCCTTCCATGCTAGGGGACGGCTCCCGGTCGCTGGCACCTGAGCCCTCGGCCGGTCTCGCGTTGTCACCCTGGATGGACCCTCTCCCCCGTGACGCAGCACAAACCAGGACTCTTCGGGCGCATTGCGGCCTCGACCATGGACCACCCCCGCCGGTGGACCCTCATCCTGTTGGTGCTGACGGTGGTGGCCGGGCTCATGGGCAGCCGGCTGACGATCAAGCCCAATATGTTGGAGCTGCTGCCCCAGAAGGACCCGACCGCCCAGGCCATCCGCAAGCTCAACGACGAAGAGGGCGGGACCAACCTGCTCACCATCGCGGCCCAGGGTGACGATCCGGCGGTGCTCGACGCCTTCATGGTGGACCTCGCCCAGCAGATGTCGGCGATGCCCGAGGTCGAGTATGCGCTCTATGACCTCGATCCCGACCTCACCTGGCGCCTGGGCCTGCTGCAGCTGGACACCGACGAGCTGTCCACGCTGAAGGCCCGCATCGCGGGGGCGGTGGCCCTGGGGCCTGCGGCCACCAACCCCTTCATGGCCTCGCGGCTGCTGGATCTCGGGCCCCTGACCGACAAGCTCAAGGCCCGCCCCAGCCGCGCCATCTTCCCCTCCAAGGAGGGCACCGCGCGCCTGCTGGTGCGGCCCCGCGGCTCCGCCTTCGACCCGGGCTTCACCCGGCCCTTCATGGCCCGGGTCCACGCCATGCTGGACGCCGCCGACGCCGCCGCGCCCGGGGTCGAGGTCGTGTGGGTGGGCGGCGCCTACCGGCATGGGGTCGAGGATGTGGAGAATATCCGCAAGGATCTCGGCCGCACGGCGCTGGTCAGTCTGGCGCTGGTCTTGGGGCTCATCGCGGCCGCGTATCGGGATCTGCGCGCCATCCTGCTCATCTTCGTGCCCCTGGTGGTCGCAAATATCTGGGCGACGGGCTTTGCTTTCCTCAGCCTGGGCACCCTGAACACCTTCACCAGCTTCTTTCCGGCCATCTTGATCGGCCTGGGGGTGGACTTTTCGATCCACCTCTACGCCCGCTACCGCGAAGAGCGGCTGATCACCGACAAGCTGCGCGACGCCGTGATCCGCGGCTGGGATCGCGCGGGCCCGCCCTCGCTGACGGCGGCCCTGACCTCGGCCGGCGGCTTCTGCGCCCTGTGGGTCGCCGGTTTTCGGGGCTTCCGCCACCTGGGCACCATCCTGGCGGGGGGCGTGCTGCTCTGCCTGCTGGCCGTGCTGTTGATATTGCCCATGCTGATTCAGCTGTTGGACCGCAAGCCCCTGTCGGCGGCGGCACGGGCCGCAGCCGAGCGCGGGCGGGACAAGGCGCCTTACCGCCGCTCCCCCTGGGTGCTGGGCGCCTTTGCGCTGCTGACGATCGGCGCTGCCACCCAGATCCCCAAGGTCACCTTCGAGACCGATCTCTCCGAGCTTCGGCCCGCGGGCCTGTCCTATGCCGACCTCAACCCGGTCGAGCGTTCCATCGCCGAGAGCAGCTATTCGCCGGTGGTGCTCAGCTATGCCGACGATGCCACCCTGGCGTCGGAATTCACCCGGCTGAGCGCGGCGGTCGCCAACCAGCAGGTGCCGCATATTTCGGGCCTGCTGAGCGTTCACACCGCCATCCCGGTGGACCAGGACGCGCGGCTGGCCCTGCTGCGGGACATCGCCGAGCTGGCCCGCGACGACAACGTGCGCTTCTTGCCCATGGCCGTGCAGGAGAACCTCAAGCGCATCGCCCAGGCCGATCTGCGGCCCATGACCCGCGACGACCTGCCGGACTCCTTGCGCCACATCCTGGGGGCCGCGCCGGGCCGCTACCGGATCTTGCTGGTGCCCACCGACAATATGTGGGATCTCAAGCAGAACGTCGAACTCTTCAACGGCATCCAGGAGTGGGCCCCCAACGCCGCCCCGGCCGGCGAATACCTCGCCCTGGCGGTGCTGGCCGAGCTGGTCAAGGACGATCTGCCACGGGTTGCCGCCATCGCCTTGCTGGTGGTGCTGCTGATGACCTGGCTGGACCTGCGCAGCCTGCCCCGGGCGGTGGGCGCGGTCCTCGCCCTGTCCGCCGGCATGTCCTGGGCGGCGGCGGCCATGGTGTCCTGGGATATCCGCCTCTCCCTCGTGAACTTCGTCGGCGTGCCCATTCTCATGGGGATCGGCGTGGATGTGGTCATCCACCTGATGCACCGCATCCACGAAGAGGGCCCGGGTGGGGTCAAGCGGGCCCTGGCCACCACCGGGGTGGCCTCGGGTCTGAGCACGGCCACCACCGTGATGTCCTTTGCGGCCCTGTCGGTGGCCGAGGCCCGGGGCGTGCGGGGGCTCGGCCTGCTCATCGTGGTGGGCCTCAGCCTGGTCACGATGACGGCGCTGGTAGCGGTGCCCCTCGGCTTCATGACCGCCTGGCGCCGTCGCGCGCCGGCCCCCCCGGACCCGCCCGAGCCCTGATCAGGCGTTGAGCACCTTGCGCACCAGGGTGCTGGTGAAGGCGTGGCCCTCGACAAAGGCCAGCCGCACATCGTGGGGGCCGCGGGCCACCCGCATGCGCACCACCTCGCCTTGCTCCACCCCGTCGCAGACGGCGCGCACCGGCCGCCGCTCGGGCACATGGGCCACGATCTCCACCACCGAATCCAGGGGCAGCACCATGGGGGAGAGGCGCGGGGCGTGGGGGGCGATGGGCGTGATGTGCAGCGAGGGCACCAGGGGGTGGCAAGGCACGCCGCCCGCCGAGTAGCTGTAGGCGGTCGATCCCAGGGCGGTGGCCACCACCAGTCCGTCGCAGACCAGCCGGCCCACGGCCTCTTCGCCATCGACGCGCAGCGCGAGGTGGGCGGTCTGCCCGCTGGCCCGCTCCAGGTAGAGATCGTTGACCGCGTCGGCTTGCTTGACGCTGCCGTCCTGGGTCCAGGCCTGCATCTGCAGCCGGGGGAAGCGGTGGGCCCGGTAGCGGCCCTGGGCGATGCGCTGGAAGAGGTCGGGGTAGTCGTCTGGGTCATTGAGCAGAAAGCCCAGTCGGCCTGCGTTGATGCCCAGGTAGGTCAGCTCGGGCCCGTTGTCTCGGATGCTCTGCAACATCCAGCCATCGCCACCCAGCACCAGGGCGAGGTCTGCGGGCAGCGCCCCCAGGTCGATGCAGCCTGCCAGCCTGTCGGCCAGGGCGGCCGCCCTGGGGTTGCGTGGATCGACGCAGATCATGGCGCACGCTATCCCACTTCGCCCCGGTGATCGCCGGGGGCCCGGGCCGGGCGGCCCAAGGGAGCGGGCCCATGCGCCTGATCAAGAGCCACGGCCTCGGAAATGATTACCTGGTGCTGGACTCCGGTGAGGCGCTCACGGCGGCCACGGTGCGCTGGCTCTGCGACCGGCACCGGGGCGTCGGCGGAGATGGGGTGCTGGAGCCCATTCCCAGCGAAACGGCCGACTATGGGCTGCGAATCTGGAATCCCGACGGATCCCTTGCCGAGAAGTCCGGCAACGGGCTGCGCATCTTCGCCCGCTGGCTGGTCGATCACCGGGGGGCCCCGTCGCGCCATCGGGTGGAGGTGGCCGCGGGCGTCGTCACCAACGAGGTGCACGCCGACGGCGAGGTGAGCGTCGAGATGGGGCCCCCCAGCTTTGCCTCCGCCGATGTGCCCTGCTTGCAGTCCTGGCGCGACAGCCCGGTGGACCTGGGGCCCCACCGCCTGCGCCTGACGGTGGTGGGCATGGGCAACCCCCACTGCGTCGCCTTTTTCGCTGAGGACACCGATCTGGACGCCCTGCCCTGGACCACTTGGGGGCCGGCGCTCGAGACCCACCCCAACTTCCCCAACCGCAGCAATGTGCAGTTCGCCGCGGTGCGGGCCCGGGATCGCGTGGACTGCCGCATCTGGGAGCGGGGCGCGGGGCCCACCCTGGCCAGCGGCTCTTCGGCCTGCGCGGTGGCCGCCGCCGCCCAGCTGCTGGGCCGGGCCGACCCCGCCCTGTGGGTGGAGATGCCGGGCGGGCGCTTGCGGGTCACGGCCGGACCGGGCGGGCTGCTGCTCCGCGGGCCGGTGCAAGAGGTCGCGATGGTCAATTGCAGGCCACCTTCGGCCTGACCTCGCGCGGCGCCCTCGACCGGCGCCCCGACCTGGGCTAGCGCAGGGGATGCGCCGTTGACAGGGCCGAGAGGGACGGGCATCGTCCTTCGGTCCACCGCCAGTTTCGCCGCGCCCTGCCCTAGGCCCTGCCCTACACCCTGCCCTACACCCTGCCCCGGATACAGCTCGTGCGCGTCATGCTCATCCGGCCTCCCGCCCGCCACACCGTCGAGAGCGAGGTCCCCGAGGCCGTAGAGGCCGAGAACCTCTCCTACCCGCCCCTGGCCCTGCTCAGCATCGGCCAGTTCCTGCTCGACCAGAGCGACCACGAGGTGCGCATCATCGACGCGCAGCTCGATGATCTGCCCTATGAAGACCTGGGCAGGCAGGTGCGCGACTGGGCGCCCGATGTGGTGGGCATCACCGCCTTCACGGTGCAGCTGGTGGATGTGCACAAGACCATCCGCGCCTGCAAGGAGGCCGGCGTGCCCCGGGTGGTGGTGGGCGGCCCCCATGTCAACGACTTCCCGCAGGAGTGCCTGGACCTGCCGGGCGTGGACGCCGTGGTCAAGGGCGAGGGCCAGAAGCCCATGTTGGACCTGGTGAATTGCTGGGCCAAGGGCGAGGTGGCCAAGGGCATCCCCGGCGTGATGGCCCACCCCGACGACCCGGTGCCGGTGGACGACGTCTACTTCACCAACGACCTGGACGAGTACCCCATCCTCGACCGGTCCCTCATCGATTACCAGCGCTACTACGATGTCATGGGCGAGGGCGGCGTCTTCACCACCATGATCTCCAGCCGCGGCTGCCCCTACCGCTGCACCTTCTGCAACACGCCGCGCCACCGCTACCGGGTGATGTCGCCGGGGCGGGTCTGTGATGAGATCGCCGCCTGCCTCGATCTGGGTATCCGCGAGATCTACTTCGTGGACGACACCTTCAACATCACCAACAAGCGCGTGATCGACCTCTGCGACGAGATCATCAGCCGGGGGCTCAAGTTCTCCTGGACCGTGCGCTTCCGGGTGAAGGGCGTGGACCGCGAGCTGCTCGAGAAGATGAAGGCCGCCGGCTGCACCCGCATCCAGTTCGGGGTGGAGCAGGGCACCGAAGAGGGCCTGCTGCGGCTGAAGAAGGACGTGACCAGCCGCGAGATCGAGCACGCCTTCGCGCTCTGCCGCGATGTGGGCATCCACACCGTCGCCTACTTCATGATCGGCACCCCGACGGAACGCTCGCGCCAGGATGTGCTCGACACCATCGACTACAGCATCCGGCTCAAGCCCGACTTCGTGATGTACAACATCCTGACGCCTTTCCCGGGCACCACCCTCTACGACGAGGGCGTGCGCGACGGCGTGCTCGACCTGGAGCCCTGGCTGCAGTTCATGCGGGCCCCCAACGAAGAGTTCAAGGCCCAGGTCTGGGATGAGTACTTCAGCCGCGAAGACCTGCGGGAGCTGCTGAACCTGGCCTATCGGCGCTTCTACTGGCGCCCCAGCTTTGTGCTGCGCAACGCCTTCCAGGTGCGCAATCTCAACGATTTCAAGCGCAAGGCCACCGCGGGCTTGCGCCTGCTGGCGAGCTAGCCACCGAGGGTCCCATGCACGGCGAAGATCAGGTCGAAGCCCGCCCGGCCTCCAAGCGCGGGCCCGGCGACGCCCCGCGCCCCTTCCGGGTGGCGCTGATGACCATCTACAGCGTCGAGAACGCCGGCATCCGCTATGTCTCTGCTGCATTGCAGCGGGAGGGCATCGACACCCACATCATCTTTCTGCGGGATTGGGTGCACAACCGCCTGAGCATGCCCAGCGACGAGGAATTCGAGGTCGCTCTCAAGGTCATCGAAGAGCAGGGTGCCGACCTGGTGGGCATCGGCTTCATGTCCAGCCTCTACCCGATGGCCCTGGAGGCCACCAAGCGCATCAAGGCGCGCTTCCCGGACCTGCCGGTGCTCTGGGGCGGCATCCACCCCACCTCGGCTCCCGAAGACTGCATCCAGGACGTGGACTACCTCTGCGTGGGCGAAGGCGAGCTTGCGGCCGTGGACCTGTGCAAGGCCCTGCGCGATGGCGCCGACGACACCACCATCCCCAACATCTGGGTCAACCGCAGCGGCGAGGTCTTCCGCAACAAGCCGCGGCCGCTCATCCAGGATCTCGACTGGCTGCCCTATCCCGACGTGCGGGACGACAACAAGACCTATATCGAGAAGGACCGGGTGCGCCGCGAGGAGCCCTGGAAGCGCACCGCCGAATACCGCATCTACTTCTCGCGGGGTTGCCCCTACAACTGCTCCTATTGCTACGTCTCCATCTTGCGGGATGTCTACGACGAGAAGGGCCGCAAGTTCTACCGGGCGCGGTCGGTGGACCACATCCTGGGCGAGCTTCGGGCCATTCAGGAGACCTTCCCCAAGGTCGCCCGCATCAAGATCGACGACGACACATCCTTCGCCTTCGGCCAGAGCTGGATGGAGGAATTCCTCGACCGCTACCCCAAAGAGGTCGGCATCCCCTTTGAGTGCCTGCTCATCCCCCCGATGATGCGGCCCGACATGCTCAGGCGCCTGATGGGGGCGGGCCTGGTGCGGGTGCAGACCGGCATCGAGAGCGCCTCTTCGGAAGAGAGCAAGGAATTCCACAACCGCTCGCCGGGCAACCAGGCGATCATGACCTTCGCCGAAGCCAACAAGGAGATGGGCCTGAACGTCGTCTACGACGTGATTGTGGACAATCCCCACGCCACCGAGAAGATGAAGCTGGAGACGGCGGAATTCCTGCTGGAGCTGCCCACCCCCTATGACATCTACTTCTACAGCCTGAACTACTTCCCGGGCACCGCCCTCACCAAGAAGGGGCTGGAGGACGGATCTCTCGACCCGTCGATGGTGGAGGGCAAGAATACCAAGGCCTGGTACCAGTTCCGGGTGAGCATGGACTGGCCCCGCTCCGACGAGGATCGCTTCTACCTGGCCATCTTCAGCCTCGCGTCCAAGAGCTTCGTGCCCCGGCGCTTCATCCGAAAGCTGCTGGACGAGCGCGAGTATTGGAAGCGCCCCGAAAACATCGAGCGCGTCTACCAGCTGGCCTGGGCCTCGAATTACGCCAAGATGTTCTATGTGGCGCTGCGCTACTTCAAGAATGGCGAGCTGACCTGGTTCAAGATCCGTCAGTATGGCTCGCTCAAGAAGATGATCAGCCAATAGAAGGCGGGTCCAAGGCGGAGGAGCGAGATGGCGGAGGAGAAGCGCGGCGGCCTGCTGGGCCGCGTGGGACGCCGGGTCAAGGGCGGGCTCAGCAAGGTCAAGGGCGGGCTCAAGGCCATCGCCGAAGAGGCCCAGTACCCGGGCCGCCCCCCGGGCTTCCGCGCCGCCGACAGCCCCTTCTGGCAGGATCCCGACGTGGTGGCCAAGGCCCATGCGCCCGCGCCGCCACCTGCTTCAGAGGCCGCAGCCGCGCCCTCGTTGCCCAAGCCCACCGACAGCACCGACCGCGACGGCGAGCCCTTCTGGTTCCTGGAAGGCGGCGCCGACCTCGAGGGTTGGGACCAGACCAACCCGTCCGAGGCCTGGCGGCAGCGCCATGGTGTGGACGAAGGCGAAGGCTGACCGCGTGATGCTGCTCCTGGCCGCCGCCCTGGCCCTGGGCACCCCGCCCGCGGCGCAGACGCGCCGGCCTGCCCCGAGGGCACCCAGGCCGCCCGGCTGGCCGAACGCGACGGCCGCCTGGAGCTGTGCCAGCGGCCGGACGGCAGCCGCCACGGGCCCTATCGGCTGGTGGACTATGCTGGCCAGCGGCGCGTTGTCGGGCAGTATGCCGAGGACTGGCCACCGGGCCCTGGCGGCACTTCGACGCCGCCGGCGCGCTGATCGAGGCCGGCGAGATGGCCAGGACCGCCGGGTGGGCACCTGGACCAGCTTTGGGGAGGGCGGCAGCATCGCGTGGCCACCGTGCGCTGGATGGCCTTGGAGGCCGGGGGCGCCGCCGCCCGCCGGCCCACCGACAGCCGGCAAGGCCTGGGCCCTGTCCCTGGGCGCCCCGGCCCGCCAGGTGGTGCCCCTGGGCGACCTCGTCCTGGTGGAGACCGCCGGGCGCCTGCGCGCCGTGGACCTGGGATCCGGCCAGACCCGCTGGACCCTGGCCCTGCCCGCCGGGCTGCGACCGGGCTTTATCGCCGATGGTCAGCACATCGCCGCCGTGACCGGCCCCGGAGAGCTGCTGGTCATCGACGAGATCGAAGGCACGGCCCACCGCATCCGCACCGATCTTGGGCATGACCCGGGCCGCCGCTCTGGGGGAGGGTGCGGTCATCGTGCGCGAGGGCGCCGGGCGCTTTGAGTCGCTGGAAATAAAGTCAGGGCGCTCGTTTTGGAGGGGGGCGGTCTCCTTTTCCGAGCCGCCTGCGGTGGCGGCCGGCGCGGTGGTGGTGGGCACCCGGGGGCGCGACATCCGGGCCACCGGCAGGCCGATGGCAAGGCCGCCTGGCAGGCCCGCGCCGCCCACGAGATCGTCGCCCTGGCCACCGCCTTCACCGGCGACCAGGTCTTTGCCCTGGACCGCGGGGGCGATCTGCTCGCCCTGTCGGCCCGCACCGGCAGCCCACGGTGGACCCTCTCCTTGCCCGAGCTGGCGGACCAGGGGGCGGGTCTCAGCCTGCGGGACGACGCCGGCAGCCTGGTGCTCTTGGGGGTGGACCGCCTGATCTCGGTGAGCCACGACGGCAAGGTGCTGGGGCGCCTCGCCCTCCCCCGGCAGAGCGCCCAGGGCGGCGATGTCCTGGACGACGCCGCCTGTTGGGCCTCGCGCACGGGCACCCTGACCTGCAGCTCCCTCAGCCAGGGCCAGGACTGGACGCTGGATCTCGGCCCGCTGGCCCTTCCGCCCGTGCTGCTCGGCGACCGCGTCCTGGCGGCCACCGGGGATGGGCGCCTGCTGGCCATCGACACCACGGTCGCGGCCATCAGCGAGGAGGGCGAGCCGGTGGACAGCCTCGTCCTGGACCCGGCCCTGCCCCTGCTCCTCGACCCGCAGCCCGACGCCTTCGGGCTCACCGGTCAGCCTGCCACGGCCCCCTTGCTGCTGGTCGAGCGCGAGGCCCAGGACGGCCAGGGGGCCTGCGTCCTGCAGCAGGCGGTGCTGGACCTCGGCCAGATCGCGCGGGGGCCCAGCCTGGACCTGGGCGAGCAGAAGGCCGGCTCCCTGCTCGACATCGCCATTGTCGACCTGCAGGTGGACGACAGCAGCCTGGACCTGCCCGCCACCCTCGACACCACGCTGTGGACCGACCAGCCCTTGTGGCAGCGCTGGAGCCTGCGCTATTTCATCGACTGGCGGCCCCGGCTGCTGGAGCTGGGCAGCCTGGGTGGGGACGAGGGGGCGGTGGCGCGGGTGGCCCGGCTGGCCCGCTGCGAGGCCGGCCCCGCCACCTTCCAGGGGATTGCCCGGGTTCAGGATGGCGGCGTGGAACGCCAGCTATCGGGTCGTTTGTCCCTTGTTCCCCACCCCCAGCTCCTCGACGGCGAGCCGGGCTGCCTGGTCGAGATCGCCCTGGCCGACGAGCCCATCGGCGTCTTTGCCGGCCTGGACCTGCCCGGCTTCGTAGAGCTGGAGATCAGCCTGGAAGGTCAGGGCATCGCCCCCCCGGAGCTGGCCGGCGGCGATCTGGCGGGCCTGCCCGAAGGCGAGCTTCGGGGCTGGCTGGGCCTGCACCTGGACCTGCCGGGTGAGGCCTATCAAGACAGCCTGGAAGGCGCCTTCTTCCTGGATCTCGAGCCCAGCCTGGACCCAAGCGCCAGCGACGAGCCCCTGGATCTGCGGGTCTTTGAAGGCGCCGCCGAGCGCCTGCGCCTGCCGGTGGACGGCCTGCGCTGGGGGGAGCGCATCGAAGACGAGGCGGGGCAGCCCACGGGCCTGCTGCGCAGCGAGGCCCACCACGACCTGCGCCTGCGCACGCCCATCGACCCCGGTCTGCAGCGCCTGCTCCCCGTCTGGTCGGCCACGGACTGCCTGGCCCCCGAGCCCGCGCCCGACGCGCCCACGCCCGACCTCCCCGCAGCCTCAGCGGACCCGGCTGCTGCGCTCCAGCCGGCCCCGTAGCTGGTCCAGGCCCATCAGCTGGGGCACCAGGGCCGCGTCATCGGCCAGGACCAGCAGCTCGATCTGGTCGCCGCGCACCTGCACCCCCAGGCGCAGGGGGGCTGCCGGGGCGACGCCGCCCGCTTGCACCACCTCCAGGTTGGACTGCAGGGCCAGGGGCGCCAGGCGGGCCAGGCGGGCGAGGGTCGGGTCCACCCAGGCCGGGCCGCGGCCTGCGGCGCTGTCGGCGACGGCTCGGGCCTCGGTCCCCAGCAGCAGGCGATCGGGCTGCACCACCAGCACCAGGGGCAGGCTGCCCCGACGCAGCACCACCCGCAGCTGGTCCCGGCCCTCCCGGGTCACGCTGGCCACCCGGGGCGCCAGGGCCGCCTGCAGGCGCTTGCGGGCGGCCCGCACCGGCAAGGCCCGACCTGCGCCCCGCTGCCAGGGGATGGACAGGGCGAAGCGGGGGCCCTCGGGCCGCAACCACAGGGCCAGGGTGCTGCCCGGCCCGATCTGCACGCTCTGGCTGAGGCTGGTCCAGCTGCCCCCGTCCAGGCCCGGCGGCGCCGGCGCGCCCGCCTCCTTCAGGGCGCTGAACAGGGCCTCGGGGCTGAGCCCCAGGGTGAGCACCAGGTCGGGGGGCGCCACGCTGCTGCCGCTGACGGGCTCCACCGGCGTCTCCATCAAGAGCGGCGGCAAGGGCAGGGGACTGGTGGCCATCAGGCGCAGCGGCTGGGCCAAGTCGGCGGGAATGAAGACCCACACCCCATCGTCGGGCTCCGGCCCCAGCTCGGCCGACAGGGTGCAGCCCGGATCGGGAGCGGCTTGGATCGGCGGTAGCGCCGTGGGCGGCGGCGCCGAAGCCAGGCGCAGGCGGTCGCCCTCGGTGGCCAGGGTCCAGCCCGCCGCCTGCAGATCACCCAGGCCCAGGGCCGCGCGCTGCGGGGCGTCCAGGGTCCAGCCCGGCAGCAGGCCGAGGTCCAGCGCGCCTTGGGTCTGGGGCCCCAGGCTCAGCCGGAGCGGGGCCGCGACATCGATGCCCGCCGCTGCCGCGCGGGCGGGCTCCATCAGCAGCGGCAGGAGGCTGGCGGCGGGGCTGCGCGCAAAGAGCGGCAGGGCGCCGGATCCCAGCACCATGCGCATCAGGCGCCCGGCGGTCTGGGCTTCGCTGCATTGCAGCATCAGCGGCTGCGCCATCCCGGTGGGCGCGGGCTCCTCCAGCGGGCTGAGGGCCAGGGCAGCGGCCAGGAGCAGGGTGGGGTCGGTCATGGCGTCCCTCCGCGGATAGGGGCCCGGGGCGCAGCGGGGCGCAGGGATTTCCTACCCGACCGGCCCCCCCGCGCCGAGGCGCGCCCATGCCCACCGCCACCTTCAGCCCCTGCGGGCGCTGGCGCCTGTCCTTGACCCACCGCTTTCGCCCGGGCCCCACCTGGGTCTTCTTGATGTTGAACCCCTCCACCGCGGGCCAGGGCCACAGCGCCGACGACCTCGACCCCACCTTGCGGCGCTGCCGGGGCTTCGCGGCGGCGGGGGGAGCGGGCGCCGTGCAGGTCTTCAACC
>JAGYJW010000025.1 GCA_018401435.1 Deltaproteobacteria bacterium
ATCGTTTACAGGGAATGGATGGAGCGTCAGTGTCAGAGTTACACCCAAAGCGCATCGGGCAGCCCAAAGAGGCCGCCGGGTGGCTCCAGACCTCCTGCCAGCCGCCAAAGCAAGCTGCGCGGGAGATGCGTTCCAAAGCCATCAGAAGTGCACCACGGTGCGAATGCTCTCGCCGGCGTGCATCAGGTCGAAGGCCTCGTTGATGCGCTCCAGGGGCAAGGTGTGGGTGATGAAGGGGTCCAGCGGGATCTCGCCCCGCATGGCCTGCTGCACCATCCCGGGAAGTTCGGTGCGACCGCGCACCCCGCCGAATGCCGAGCCCCGCCAGACCCGCCCGGTCACCAGCTGGAAGGGTCGGGTGCGGATCTCCTGGCCCGCGCCGGCGACGCCGATGATGATGCTCTCGCCCCAGCCCTTGTGGGCACACTCCAGCGCGGCGCGCATCACGTCCACATTGCCGATGCACTCGAAGGAGAAGTCCACGCCGCCGCCGGTCATCTCGATGATGACCTCTTGAATGGGGCGGTCGTGGTCGCGGGGGTTGACCAGATCGGTGGCGCCCAGCTGCCGCGCCAACGGAAACTTGCCGGGGTTGATGTCCACGCCGATGATGCGGCCGGCCTTGGCCATGACGGCGCCGTGAATGGCGGCCAGGCCGATGCCCCCCAGGCCGAAGATGGCCACGGTGGCGCCGGGGGGCACCTTTGCGGTCTTCTGCACCGCGCCGATGCCGGTGGTCACGCCGCAACCCAGCAGGCAGACCTTCTCCAGGGGGGCGGCCGGGTCGATCTTGGCCAGGGAGATCTCGTTGCAGACCGTATACTCGCTGAAGGTGCTGGTTCCCATATAATGAAAGAGCGGCTTGCCCTTCCAATGGAAGCGCGTCGTTCCGTCGGGCATCAAGCCCTTGCCTTGGGTTGCGCGCACCGCCTGGCAGAGGTTGGTCTTGCCGGACAGGCAGAAGCTGCACTTTCGGCACTCTGCCGTATAGAGGGGGATGACGTGGTCGCCCGGCGCGAGGCTGCTCACCCCTGCGCCCACCTCGACCACCACGCCGCCGCCCTCGTGTCCCAACACGGCGGGGAAGAGGCCTTCGGGGTCGTCCCCCGACAAGGTGAAGGCGTCGGTGTGGCAGACGCCGGTGGCGACGATGCGCACGAGCACCTCGCCGGCCTTCGGTCCCTCCACATCGATCTCGTCGATCTCGAGGGCGTGACCGGCTTCAACGGCGATGGCGGCGCGGGACTTCATCGTGCACTCCGGGGCGGGGGGTGGGGTCATGCTACCCCGCGCGGGCGGGTCGGGCGCAAGGCGGGTGGGGGTGCTATCGGGGCCTGCCCATGTCGCTCCTCCCCGTCCTGCTCCTGCTGACCCCGTTGCCCCTGGCTGCTGCCCAGGAGCCGGTGCGGGTCTATGCAGCCTCCAGCCTCACCGATGTGTTGGCGGCGGCCTCCCTGCACTATGGCGCAGCCACCGGCAATCCCGAGCCCGAGCGCGTGCTCGGCGCCACCAGCCAGCTGGCTCGCCAGATCCAGCAGGGTGCGCCCGCCGACCTCGTGATCACTGCAGATGAGCGCTGGATGGGCCTTCTGGTGGAGGAGGGCCTGGTGATCGCCGCCACCGCCGCCCCCCTGGTGGAGAACCGCCTGGTCGTGGTTCAGCCCCAGGGCGCGGCTCCCCTGCCCGACCTCTCGGCGCTGGCGGGGCTGGCCCATGTGGCCCTGGCAGCCCCCGAGGTGCCGGCCGGCCGCTATGCCCGCGAGGCGCTGCATTCGGCCGGGGTGCTACTTGGGCCCGACCACCTGGTATTGACCGCCGATGTGCGCGGTGCCCTGGGTGCCGTGGGTGCGGGCGCCGCCGATGCGGCCCTGGTCTATGCCACCGACGCCTGGGTCGACCCCCGGGTGCAGGCAACCTTGGCGGTCGATCCGGCCTTGCACGGCCCGGTGGTGGTGGCCCTGGGCCTCAGCCCCGCCGGGCAGGCGCGTCCCGAGGCCCGGGCCTTTGCAGCCTACTTGCGGGGCCCAGATGCCGCCCGCATCTTCCGCGACGCGGGCTTTGTGCCCCGCTCCGAGATCGCGGTGGCCGCGGCCACCCCTGCGATCGCCCTGCCACCTCCCCCCGACGACGACCTGCAGGCGCCCATTCTGCGCTCCCTCTGGGTGGCCACCATGGCCCTGCTGGTGAGCGTCGTGCCGGCTACCCTGCTGGGCTGGTTGATGGCCCGGCGCAGCTTTGCGGGAAAGAGCCTGCTGTCTACGGTGCTGCTGGCGCCCCTGGTGCTGCCGCCGGTGGTGACGGGCTGGCTGCTGCTGCAACTGCTCAGCCCGCGGGGACCGCTGGCGCCGGCCTTGGACCTGCTGGGCCTGCACCTCGCCTTCTCGCGCTGGGGTGCCGTGATCGCCGCGACGGTGGTGGGCTTCCCCCTCTTCATCGTGTTGGCGCGCCAGGCCATCGAACAGGTGGACCCCCGCCTGGCCTCGGTGGCCGAGACCTTGGGTTGTACCCCATTCTCCGCCTTTTTGAAGATCACCCTGCCCATGGCGCTGCCGGGTATTGCGGCGGGGGCCACCCTTGCCTTTGCCCGCGCCCTGGGTGAGTTTGGTGCCACGGCGATGCTGGCCGGCGATATTCCTGGAGAGACGCGCACCATGGCCCTGGCCGTCTATGCGCTCTCCTCTCGTCCTGGGGGAGAAGACGCCGCCGCCACCCTGGTCTGGATCTCCTTGGGCCTCAGCCTCGCGGCCCTGGCTGGCTACGAGGCCCTCAGCCGGCGGCAGCGCGCCTTGATCGAGGACCGGCCTTGACCGACCCCTGGCTGGATATAGACGTTGAGCGCGGCTTTCAAAGCGGCTTCTCGTTGCGTTTGTCCATGCAGGTGTCGGCCCGCAGCGTCGCCTTGTTGGGTCCGTCGGGCAGCGGCAAGTCCACCCTGCTGCGCCTGATTGCGGGCATCGATCGTCCGGACCGCGGGCGCATCGTGGTGGGCGGCCGGGTCTTTGTGGACACCGACGCGGGCATCTGGATGCCCCCCAACCGGCGGCGCGTCGGCCTGGTGGTGCAGGACGGGCTGCTCTTTCCCTTGTTGAATGTTCGGGAAAACCTTCTGTTTGGAGCAGAGGCCCAAGATGGAGCCGTTGGGCTGGACGAGGTGGTGGACCTGCTGGAGATCCGCCACCTGTTGGAGCGCCGGCCGCGCAACCTGTCGGGCGGAGAGCGCCAGCGGGTCGCGCTGGGTCGGGCCATGCTGTCGCGTCCCCAGATTCTGCTCTGTGACGAGCCTTTCGCTGCCCTGGACGCCGCTCGGCGGGACCGGCTGCTCGAAGCCCTGGCCGAGGTCCGCCGGCGCCTGGAGGTGCCGCTGGTGCTGGTGACCCACCGCATTCGCGAGGCCCGCGCGCTGACCGAGGAGGCCATCGAGCTGGAAGAAGGCCACATCCTGCGCGCAGAGCGGGTGGATGAGGCCCCCTGGAATCGCCCTGGGCGCCGTGAGACCGGCGGCAGACGGCGCGACGGCGGCGGTGGCGGCGGCGGCGGTGGTGGCGGCGGTGGCAGCGGAGGCGGAGGTGGTGGTGGTGGTGGTGGTGGCGGCGGTGGCGGCCGACACCGCGCCCAACCCGAGGCGCCTGCCCCCGAATGGGCGCAGAGACTGGATTCCCGGTTGGGTGTGCTCTGGCTGGTGGGGGGCGGCGTGGCCGCATTCCTGGCGCCAGGCTGGTGGGCGCCCGCGGCGCTGGCGCTGGCCAGCGCGGCCCTCTGTCGGCTGCTCGGGGTGCCCGCCGCGGCCCTGTCTCAATCGGCCCGCCGCCTGCTCAGCTTCGTGCTCTTTCTGGGCATCAGCCTCGCTTTGCTGCCGGACCCCGACACCGCGGGCCGCGCCCTGGCGCTGGACTTGGGCCTCTTCACGCTCACCTTCCACCTGGGCGGCTTCGCCCAGGGTCTGCTGATGGGGCTGCGGCTGCTGGCGGTGGTGCTGGCCTCCGCTGTCGCCCGCCGCATCGGCCCCCGCGGGGGCTTCGCCCTGGCCTTGCGGCAGTTTGGTCTGCCCACCCTGGTGGCCCTTGCATTGGATGCCACCTTCGATCTGTTGGATGGGCGAGGTGGCGGCGGCGGCGGTGGTGGTGGCGGCGGCGGTGGTCGGGGGCGAAACCGCGGGCCCGGCCAGGGCAGCCGCCGCGCCCAGCTGTCGCGCTACCTGAAGGCCGCGCGGGAGGCCGATCCCGAGACCTTCATCGCTCCGGTCGAGCGCAGCATCGACGCCGCCACCGCGCGCCTGCAGGCGCGCCACCCCGACGCGGACCCCGGCATGTTGCGGGACGCCGCCGTCATCGCGGGTGTGTCCGTCACCATGATCGGCATCCGCTGGCTGCGGGTGCTGCCCGGCCTGCCCTTTGCCCCCGGCCACAAGAACGCTGTGCTGCTGCCCCTTTACCTGCTGGGCGCAGAGCTGACCCACTCCCGCCTGGGTGGGGCGGCCTGTGGCCTGGTGATGGGGCTGGTGGCCTTTGTTTCGGGCGAGGGGCGCTATGGGGTCCTGGAGGTGGTCAAGCACTTCGTGCCGGGCCTGCTCGCCGACCTGCTGCTGCCCCTGCTCAAGCGGCTGCGCGGCCGGCCCGTGTGGGCCTATGGGGCGGCTGGGGTGGTCATGGCGACCGGGCGCATGTCCGCGGAGCTGCTCGCAGCGCTGCTCCTGGGGGCACCGGGCGCCTTCTACGCTTGGATTGGCACCCTGGCGGTCACGCATCTGGGCGCCGGCGCGGCCAGCGGCTTCATCAGCGCTGCCCTGCTGCGGGCCCTGGACCGCGTGCGCGGTCGCCTTGGCCAAAGCAGCGCGGTCCGAATAGGGTCCGAGGAGCACGCCGCCCTGGAGGATGGATGAGTGGAGAATTCGTGGTCGGAGACGGCCGAACCCACCTGGACAACAGCCTGATGGGGACCTCTCTCATCCGCCAGGACACCCTGGACGACAGCGTGGCCCGCCACCCCGAGGTGGCCATGTGCCCCACGGTCAAGGTGCTGGCCATCGGCGGTCGCAGCATCATGGACCGCGGCCGCGGCGCCGTTCTGCCCCTGGTGGCCGAGCTGGTGGCCGCCCGTGCCCACCACGAGCTGCTGGTGGGCGCCTCGGGCGGGGCCCGCCTTCGCCATGTCTTCCACATCGCCTTGGATCTCGGCCTGCCCACCGGCGCCCTCGCCCAGCTCGCCGGCCCTTCGGAGGAGCAGAATGTGGCGATGCTGCAGCAGCTCATGGGGCGGCACCGCTCGGTGATGCTCACCCGGGACCACTTCGCGGACCTGCCGATGTATCTGCAGAATGGGCAGATCCCCCTCACCATCTCGGTGCCGCCCTACCACTACTGGGAGCCGCCTCCCGCCGATGGCGGTCGCCTGCCGGACAATGGCTCGGACCTGGGCATGTTCCTCTCTGCAGAGGCCCTGGGTGCGGCCCGCTGCATCTTCATCAAGGATGTGGACGGGCTCTATACCGACGACCCGGCCCTGAACCCCGACGCCACCTTCATCCCGCGCATCGGCGCCCAGGCGCTCATCGACCTCGACCTGCCCAGCCTCGTATTGGACCGCGCCTTGATCCCCGCCCTGCTGAACGCCCGCTTCATCAAGGAGGTGCAGGTGGTCAACGGGCTGGTCCCAGGCAACGTCACCCGCGCGCTGAATGGCGAACACGTGGGCACCCTCATCACGCAGGAGGCCTGAGATGGGCCGCATCATCACGGGTGAGGGCCTGGACCGCACCGACATCGAGACCCCCTTCCGCCAGGTCTCCTTCTCCAGCCGCCAGGCCGAGACCCTCGCCAGCAACACGCCCGTGCTGCGCATTCTCCCGGATGTCAACGTCATCAAGCTGGGCGGGCAGTCCATCATGGACCGCGGCGCGGCTGCGGTGTTGCCCCTGGTCGAGGAGATCGCCCAGGCCAAGAAGGAGCACCAGATCCTGATCGGCGTGGGGGGAGGCACCCGGGCCCGGCACGCCTATGCCATCGCCCTGGACCTCGACATGCCCACCAGCGTGTTGGCAAAGCTGGGCATGAATGTGCCGATGCAGAATGCGCGCATGCTGCAGCTGCTGCTGGCCAGGCACGGCGGAATCCTGATCGACCACGACGCCTTCGGCCACCTGCCGCTGTACTACGCGATGGGCTGCTTGCCGATCATCCCAGGGATGCCGCCCTTCTCCTACTGGGAGAAGCCCAGCGCCAAGGGCCGGATTCCCACCAACCGCACCGACAGCGGCGTCTACCTGACGGCAGAGGCCCTGGGTGCCCGCAGCTGCATCCTGGTCAAGGACGAGCGTGGGCTCTTCACCGCCAACCCCAAGACCGATCGCGGCGCCCGCTTCATCCCCAAGGTGCACGCCCAGGAGCTGCTGGATCTGCAGCTCCCCGATATGGTGGTTGAACCGGTCGTGCTCGAAAACATGCTTCGGGCGCGCCTTGTCAAGCAGGTGCAGATCATCGACGGCACCGTTCCGGGCAACCTGACCCGCGCTTTGAACGGTGAACATGTCGGCACCTTGATCACCGCAGAGTAGAATGGTCGGACAGTCTCGGATCTCTCCTGAACGCTGGAGCAACAATGCGCATCACCTCTCTCCTCCTTGCCGCCTGCATTGGGCTGCTGGCCGCCTGCACCGACAAGGGCAGCAGTGGCGAGGACACCTCCGGTGACGACGGCACCGACGGCACCGACGGCACCGACGGCACCGACGGCACGATCGTAGACGCCGATGGCGACGGGTCGCCCGCGGACGAGGACTGTGACGACTCCGACCCCAGCTCCTACCCCGGCGCCTCCGAGGTCTGCGGCGACGGCGCCGACAACGATTGCAACGCCTCCATCGATTGCAACGACGACGGCTGCGCCGGAGACCTGACCTGCCTGCCCGAAGCCCTGTCGGTCAGCCCCGACATGGCCGTCTATTCGCTGGCCGAACCGCTGCAGATCAGCGGCTCGGGCTTCGACTACAGCACCGCCGGCACGCCTTCCGTGACGGTGGGCGGCGAGGCCTGCGCCTCGGTGACGGTGGTGGACGGCAACACCCTGACCTGCAGCCTGACGGCCACGACCTCGGGCCGCAAGGATGTGGTGGTGACCACGGGCAATGGCTCGGTCACCCTGCCGGCGGCGGTGGCCGTCTATGCGCCCCTCTACGCGGCCAGCGGCCGCTCGGGCATCGTGGGCAAGCTCTACGAGATCGACCCCATCAACGGGCTGGTGGTCGAGGCCGGCGACCTGACCGAGGCCTACACCGCCCTGGCCTTTGCGCCGGACGGCACCCTCTATGGCCTGCAATCTACGAGCTATGGCAGCGCCGGGACCAGCGGCCTGCTCATGCTCGACCCCTTCACCCGCGCCAGCACCCGCATCGGCGACCTGGTGGAGACGGATTCCGAAGGCGCGACCACCAACCACGACTCCATGCCCGACGCCACCTTCGTCGGCAGCACCTTGCTGGCCTGGACCGAGGACAGCGACAGCCCCGCCACGGTGGACCTGGCCACCGGCGCCGTCACCGTATTCCCCGACAGCTACCAGAACAGCTGGGGCACCGGCGTCGCCGACAACGGGTCGGGGACGACCTATGTCATCGCCAACCCCCAGGGCAGCGAGAACTTCCGCTCCGTCAATGCCAGCACGGGCGAGCTGACGGACTTGGGCGTCGCGGTCGATGGAAGCGGGGTGACCGACTTCATTGGTGTCTCGGGTGGCCTGAGCTTCTTCAACGGCACCCTGTACACGTTGGATTGCTCCTACAACGACGAGACCACCCAGTGCAAGCTGCTGACGGTGGACCTGTCCACGGGCGTGCTCACCGACACGGGTATGCGCATGGACTACTCGCTGGACAGCCTCGCGTCCATTCGGCCCTGATCCTGGCCCGGGAGCTGCTGCTGGGGGTGCTGCTGCTGGCGGCTTGTGATCCGTCGCCGCCGCCTCCCGCAGCCCCGCAGGGGGAGGCCTCTCCGGCCCGCGCCACCCCCGAGACCGCGGAAGCGCGCCGTGAGCGCCTCTTTCGAGAGGCTGACCTGCGGGCGGGGGTGGACCCCGACCAGGGCCTGAAGCCCTGGCGCCGGGGGCCGGGTCTGGGCGGAGATCAGGGGGCCAAGGCGGCGGCGCAGCCTGCGCCCTGCCTGGCCGGCCAGACCGGGGCCCTGCGCATCGAGGCCGTCGATGCGGCGCCGCTCTACTTGTCGGTGGACGATGCCTTTGCCGGGCCTGCCCGGGTGGATCTCCAGACCGGCCGCCACGCCGGAGAGCCGGCCCTTTCGCTGGCCCGCCTGATGCCCGGGGTGGTCGCCCTGTCCTCCTGCAAGGGCCAGCGGCAGGCCCTGGACCCGGCGCTGTTGGCCGAGCCCGACCGGCTGCTGCTGGTGCGCAACCAGCGCGGGCAGGTCAAGCTGATCGACGCCAGGGACGACCAGGGCGGCCGGGCCCCCCTCCAGCGGGATGTCACCGTACTTCATGGGCGTTGAAGGCGCGCCTTGGGTGCGCGTCGGCTACCGTTGCCCCCGGGGCCCGCTCCCCTCCCCGCCTGGACGCCCATGACCTCCGCCCTCCTGCTTTCGCTGCTGGTCAGCGCTCCGGCCCAGGCCGCGAAGAAGGGGGCCTGCGAGCCCCTCAAACCCGAACAGCGCCTGTCTGAGGAGCAGCAGCGGGCGGTGGATGCGGCCATCCAGGGCGGCGTCGTGGGCATGGGCCGGGGCCAGGGCTCCGTGTCCACCAGCGCCGAGAGCCGGGTCGAGCTGCGGGTCCTCTCCGAAGACGACCTGGCCCGCAGCTGGTTTCTCTACCAGACCTGCGCGATGCGCGAAGCCGGGCTGATCAACGACAGCACCGCCCAGGAGCTGGTTCGTGACCTGATGGGCCTCAAGCCCCTGGCCAGTCTGGACCCCGGCCACGGTGGGCTTCGCACTCCGGCCGAACAGGTCGGCAGCGCGGCCATCCAGGTGGTCGGGCGGCCCAGCACCGCCCACATCTACCTGGATGGCGCCCCCCGGGGTCAGCTGGGCGAGGGGCGGGTGCTTCCGGTGGAGCCCGGCCGACACAGCGTGCTGATCAAGCTGCCCGGCTACCGGCCGGTCAAGGCCTCGGTCGATGTCCAGCCCGGCACCGAAGAGCGCGTCGAGGTGGCGGGGCTCAGCGCCCGGCGGTCTCCCGTCGTCTGGGTGGGGCTCAGCATCCTGGTCGCGGGCTTCGTGGGCACGGGCGTGATGATCGGCGCCATCGCCGCGCAGACCCTATGAGGCCCGCCCTCCTGCTGGCCGCCGCGCCCCTCCTGGGCCTGGCCCTGCCTTCTCCCGCTGCTGCCGCCGAAGGGCCCCGGTGGACGGTGCAGGTGGACCCCCTGACCGCGGCGCTGGGCTTTGCCCATGTGCAGGTGGAGCGGCGGCTGCATCCCAGGCTCTCCCTCTATGCAGGGCCCAGCCTGCGCCTCTACGATGGGCTGCTGGCCGATGTCAACGGGCCCTACCGGGGCCTGGGCGCCGAGGCCGGTTTACGCTGCTTTCCATGGGGTCAGGCTCCTTCCGGGCCCTGGCTGATGGCCCGCGGGGTGCTGGCCGGCCTGTCCACCACCGACGGCACCGACCAGCGCGCGGTGGGCGGCTATGGCAGCGTGCTGGCCGGCTATACGGCCATCCTCGACGGCTGGCTGGTGCTGTCGGGCGGCCTGGGCGGCAGCTATTTCGCCTACCAGGTGGGCGGCTATGGCCCGCAGGGTCCGGCGGTGGCGGCCCACACTGCGGTGGGCGTCGCCTTTTGAGGGGAGGGCCCGGCGGGCCTCAGGCGACCTCGCCCACCAACAGCTCGTAGCCCATGGTGCCGGTGCGCACGCCTTCTTCGCTGCGGTCCAGCAGGGCGCGCATGGTCAGGCGGCTGACGGGTCCGGTAAAGGAGAGGTTCTCGGGGTCTTCCTTGAAGCGCCGGCGCAGGTAGCCAAAGAGGGGCACAAAGACCTGGTCGGTGATGATCTCGCGCCGCACATTGACGAAGCCGCTGTCCTTGAAGAGCTGCTCCCAGTGGGCGCCGCTGTGGGGCACCACGTTGAAGACCAGCTTCTGCACTGCGGCGATGGACCGGGGCGGCGGCTTGGGCGAGGTGACCAGCGTGAAGGCCATGCGGCCGCCGCTGGGCAGCATCTTGGACAGGCCGCGCAGATAGGCGCCGGGATCGGGGAAGTGCCCGATGCACTCCTGGGCCAGGGCGTGCTGGTAGGCTCCCTTTTCGAGGTCCTGAACCGCCTTGCAGGCGTCGATGATCTGGTGCTCGATCTTGTCCTGCAGGCCATGGTGCCGCGCCAGGGCGTTGGCGTAGTTGGCCTGCTCGACGCAGATGTTGAGGCCCCGCACCGCCGCCAAGTCGTATTCGGTGCACAGGTCCACCGCGCACTGCCCCAGGCCAGAGCCGGCCTCCAGCAGCTTGTCGCCGGGCTTCAGGCCGAGGGCTTCGCCCAGGTAGCGGCTGAGCTGCCGCCCGGGTTCGTCGGTGTCCAGACCGTCGGTCCAAAGCCCATAGTTGGCGTAGTGCAGCTGGTAGCCAAAGGTGCGGCGCAGCAGCTCGTAGGTCTCTACGAAGGTGTAGGCGTTGGCCCCGCGAAGCAGCTTCCAGAGGGAGCCCTTGACGAAGAAGTCGGCGTAGCGGGGTTCGTGTGTCATGGCGGCGAGCCTATGCCGGGGCCGCTTGCCCTGCCCTGTGGCTGGCGTTTTTTCCGGTGCTGCGAACAATCTTGCACGCTGGACGGATCTCTGGCGATCCCTGTCCGCCTGATCGCTTACCTTGTGGTAAAATACTGATCTGTACCGGTGGAGTCCCCATGCCCTCGCGCCCCCTGCTCTCCCTCCTGGTCCTGCTGCTGGCCGCATGTGCCGGTGGCGAATCCCCGGCCGACGACAGCGGCGACGGGGGCGGCGCTGATGCGGCGGACGCGGCGACAACGGGCACCCTGTCGATGTCCTTCTCGATCGTGCCCGATGTTGCGGCCATCATGGACGAGGCCCCTGCGGGCACCTTCTACGGCGCCCTCTACATCGAGGCCCACGTGACCCCCACCGGCGTCACCGACGACGCCGTGGCTCTGGAGACCTTTGAGGTCGATCTCGACCTTGACCCTCAGGGAAGTCCGACCGCCGCCCTCTTTGAATCCCAGCCGCTGGACGCGGGCCTGATCTATGTGCTCGGCTTCCTCGATTCCGACGACAGCATCGTGGATGACGTCAATCCCGATCGGGGCGACCCCGTCACGGTGCCTGGTTTTGACGACCGCTACGAGGTGGTGGCCGGCGCCTCCTCGGCGGCCGAGATCCGCTTCGATCTCCTGCTCCCCTGACCTGTTGAACAGCCCTGAGGCTGGAGTCTCCATGCGCCTGCTCTTTCCCCTGATCCTTGCGGCTTGCGCCCCCACCGATGACGGCGCCGCCGGCACGGATAGCGCCGTCGACGCCACCGATCTGCGCTTCGCCTTGCCCGAGGTGGGCGAGGATGATCTGGGCTGGGTCACCGACGAGATGGTGGTGCCCGCCTACACCGAGATGCAGACCTGCTTCGTGGACACCTACACCGGCCCCGACATCGGCGCGCAGGCCATCTCCACCTACCAGGCCGACGGCTTTGGCCACCACCTGCTGTTCTGGACCGGCGAGGTGGATCCCCTGGTCTACCCCGATGGCAGCAGCTTCGACTGCCTGGACCCCTCCACCATGAGCGGCTGGCTGCCGCTGTTCATCGTGTCGCCCGACCGCTCCGAAGGCGGCGCGGTGATCGCCAGCGCCGACCTGCCCGATGGCTTCGCCACCCTGTTGCGGTCGGGCACCCGCCTGATCCTGCAGTCGCACTACCTCAACCCCACCGCCGACGCCTTGCGGGTGCAAGACGCCGTGGTCTTCCAGACGGTGCCCGAGGCCGATGTGCAGACCTGGGCCGCGGCCTGGGGCCATGGCATCACCGATATGCCGCTGCCTGCCGGCGAAGAGACCACCTATAGCTTTGACTGTGACTGGTCGGAGGATGTGCACATCCTCAACATATTTGGCCATATGCACGAGCACGGCACGGCCCTGTCGGTGGACCACCACTCTGCCGGCAGCACCACCCGCATCTACGATATCCCCGTGTGGGACCCGGAATACCGGGACACGCCGCCGGTGGAGCAGCCCGCCATGCCGGGGCTCCCGGTCAAGGCCGGCGATCGCTTCACCACCTCCTGCAGCTTCTTCAATACCAAGGATGCAGAGCTGGACTACCCCTACGAGATGTGCGCTTCTACCGGCATGATGTACCCCAGCCGGGTGCCGGTCTTCTGCAATCCCCGGCCGGTGCGCTGACTCAGCGGCGAATCAGTCGGCCTCGTCCACGGCGAGGCTGACCCGCACCATGCGAATGGCTTCTTGCAGCCGACGGCGGCGCCACTCTCGGGTGTCGGCGCCTTCGGGCCACTCCACCGCGTGCAGGTGCAGCAGGCTGATGGTGGACAGCAGCAGCGTGCCAATCTGCACCACGGCGGCCTCGGGGTCGGCGTCGGCGCGGAAGACGCCGTCCGCCTGCCGGCGACGGATGAAGTCGGCGGCCACCCGCAGCCAGGGGCGCACGGCCTCGGACAGGCCCTCGCCGCCCAGGGCGGCCTTGCCCACCATCAGCTCCATCATGGCCAGGCGCCCCAGCTCGCTGGTCTCGTCGAGGTAGTCCAGCAGGTCGTTGAGGACCTCGGGGGAGCGTTCGCCGGGGGTGGCCACCGCGTCCAGCAGCCGCGGCATCAGCTCGTTCCAAGCCTCCAGCAGCCCATGCATGACGGCGGAGCGCAGGGCCTCCTTGGAGGCGTAATGGTAGAGCAGCAGCTGCTTGCTGATGCCCACCTCGTCGGCGATCTGCTGAATGGTGGTGCCATGGTAGCCCGCCTCTGCGAACTGCCGTGTGGCCGCTTCGCGGATCTCCTTGCGAAGCTCTTCGACGTCCGGTCGACGTTGCACGGTACCTCCGGTCCGAGACCGGTAGCCGGTCCGGCCATCGGGCGGTAGCGGCCTCCCCCTTGATGCAGCCCCGGTCGGCCCGAGGACGGGCGGGCCCGTCTGGGAAACGGATCGGCTCCCTTGGATGGATCACGCCCGGGACGGCGTTCTCGATCGCGACCGTGGCATCGGCGGTCAAGAAGCTGTGCGGGAGTGACGGCGGCAGGCTCTTTTTGCGGGCGATGGCCTTGCCTTCGGGTAAGCTGTCGCTCCCTGTCCGCCCCGGAGCCTCCATGCGCATGTCCACCCTCCTCCTCCTGGTCACCTCCCTCGCTCTGCCCGCCTGTGGGGACGAGAAGGAGGACGACGGGTCCGACGGGTCGGATGGCGCCGACCCCAGCACCATGGACAGTGACGGCGACGGCATCTCCGACGCCGACGAAGTGGCCTCGGGCACCGACCCGTATGCGGCCGACAGCGACGGCGATGGCATCGACGACGCCGACGAGGCGGGGCTGGGCACCGACCCGGTGAATGAAGACAGCGACGGCGACGGCTTCAGCGATGGGGCCGAGGTTGAAGCTGGCTCGGACCCGGTCGCCCCCTTCTCCTGGCCCTTCGAGTCGGGGCTGTGGCCCGACTTCAGCGACGAGGCCGCTGCCGCTGGGGTGGATGGCACCCGCTACGCCATGGGCGAGGTCTTCCCCAACTTCACGACCCTGGACCAGTTCGGCAACGAGGTCGAGCTCTACCAGTTCTACGGCATGGTCATCCTGCTGGACTTCTCGGCCGGCTGGTGCGGCCCCTGCCGCCAGGCCGCCATGGAATCCGAAGAGATGTGGGAGACCTACCGCGAAGACGGCTTCATCATCCTGCACGCCATCATCGACACCAACAGCGGCGGCGCGGTCGAGCAGTCCTTCCTCGAAGGCTGGGCCGATCAGTACGGCATCCACTTCCCCGTCATCGACGGCGATGACTCCGGCGGGCCGGATCAGGCCTACAACGGCCTCTACCGCGCGGGCCTCAACGAGGGCTACATCCCCTATATGGTCATGATGGACAGCAATATGGTGCTGGTCGAGCAGTTCGTGGGCGCCGGCAACGAGCGCACCATCGAGCGCAAGATCGAAGAGTACGCCGGCATCGAGTAGGCCCCTGGGGCCGGCCTTCGGGCGGCCCGGCACTGGCCACAAGGCGCCGATCCCCCGGGGGTCGGCGCCTTCACTTTGGGCTGTGCCGGATTGGGACGGTATCGTCTCAGGTTGAGACATCCGGGATGCGGCCCAGGGGGGCGCCCAGCCCGGGTCCATCCCCGAAAAGGCCCATCAAAACTTGAGTCGCGCGGCTGAGCCCCTGGGCCTCGGCGGCTGGCATGGCCCTTGCTTTAGAGGTGGTTGTGTTCCAAGACACTCCCTCTCAGCCGCCCGGAGCCGCCATGACCGTCCCCTTCCGCATCCTCCCCGTCGCCCTCGCCCTGACCGTCGCCTGCGCCGAGTCCGGCCGCAGCCCGGGCTCGGAGCCCTCCACCCTCGAGATCGAGGGCCCTGCGGAGTCCTTCGACAGCTTGCAGTCCCCGGCCGGCGCGACCGACCGCAGCATCGAGATCACCGTCCGCCACGACCTGAAGCTGCAGGTGAGGGCCTGTGCGGACCCGTCTGTCGAGGCCTCGGGCCGCTACCGCAGCGCCGAGGGCTGCGTCCCCGAGCCCAGCCCCGCGGAGGCCTGCCCCGTCGTGCCCCAGCAGCTTCTCGCCGAGAATGCCAAGCTGGCGGCCATCCTTGGCGCCTGCAACCGCTTCCTGGCCAGCGGCCCCAGCGACTACGAGCTGCTGCGGGAGTGGAGCCCGGCCGACCTCAGCATGGACCCCCTGACGCTGCGCATGGAGGTCCGCCACGGCCAGGTCGAGGTCGCAGAGCTGCAAGGCGCGCCCGTCGCACAAGGCCCCACCGTCTTCGACATCTACGCCGAGGCCGCCAACCTGGCGGTCACCCGCAGCGCTGGGGTCGAGTTCTCCTTTGGGCCGGCCGGCGAGATCGCCGAGATCGCGGTCCAGGTGGTGGGCAGCGAGCACTGGAGCGTCGCCAGCTTCAGCCTGCGCCCCCTGGATGAAGCGCCGGAGCTGGCCGCGCGCTGAGGCGGTGGCGGCGCCTACTCGAAGTGGGCGTCGTACTGCTGGACCATGCGCTGCAGGGTCTCGACCTGGGCGCCGGCGACCCGCCCGTCGGCGGCCAGGCGCAGGCCGTTGATGGCCGGCTGGAAGGCGGTCAAGAAGACATGGAGCTGGTCGTGGGCCTCGCCCCCCATGGTGCAGCCCCCGATGAGACCGTTGAGATCGCTGTCCAGCTGGTCAGCCAGCTGGGCGGCCTCGCGGGTGCTCTCCACCGTTGCGGCTGAGAGTCGGTCCCGGATGCCGACCATGGCCGCGCGGGTGTGGGCGTCCATCGGCCACTTCTCGGTGCCGTTGAGCACAAGCTCCAAGGCAGGGGCGGCGGCCTCGACCGGCGTGCCTGGCGGATCGGGCTGGGGCGCGTCGGCCTGGGGCGGGCCGTCCTGCCCCCCGTGGCCGTCCTGGCCCGCGTGGGCATCGGCCGGAGCCTCGGCCTGGGTGGGCGCGGGCCCATCGGCCGGCGGGGCCGTGTTGAGGGTTGGGGCCGGGTCGCAGGCGATCAGGAAGAGCAGCAGGGCGCGCATGGGGCCTCCGGGACCTTTGCGGCGTTAACCTGCGTGGATGCCCCATTGCCGAGCACGATCGACCTGGATCCTGATCCCCGCCCTGCTGCTGGCTTGGGGCTGCGTCGAGGAGGCTGCCCCCGAAGCCGGGGCGCCGGCCCCCCGGGCGGCCAGTCCAGTGCAGGCCGAAATGGCAGCAAGGCCCTTGCAGATCACGCGCCATGGGGCCTGCCGGATGGACTGCCGCAAGGTGGATGAGGCCGAGGCCCGGGCGGTGCTGCGGACCGGGCGCCTGGATCCGGCGCGCAGCCGGGACGACGGCCCCTGCCCCAGCCACGCCATCGAAGGGCCCGGCAGCGACGGCCACCGCCTTCGGGTGGTCTTTGCTGCCTGCCCGGCCGAAACCCGCCTGGTCACCGCCATCGATCTCGACCAGGACTGGGCCTGCGCCTGCGATTGAGGGCGCTCAGGGCTCCAGCAGGGCCAGGGGATCGGCCCCCAGGCGGGCGGACTCGCGCAGGCCCGACAGGATGGCCCCGTGCACGGTCTGGTGGAAGGGCCCGACGGTATGCTCGCCGGCGAAGAGCAGCCTTCCCCCCAGGGGTTCGCCCAATTCCGTGAGATCGCGCAAGGAGCCGCCCACTTCGACCACGCTGTAGGAGCCGTGGCCCGCCAGGGGGTCCTCCAGCCAGCGGGTGATGTGGTGGGCCGTGGGGCTGGGCACATCGGCGCGGCCCATGGCCTGGGCGAGGCCCGCCAGGGTGCCGGCCAGCACGGCCGCGTCGTCGAGCGCGGCCCGCTCCCCCTCCGAGAAGCGGCCCCCTGTCAAGCAGACCAAGGTGGGGGCGCCAGCCGGTGCGCTGCTGTCCAGGCAGAGGGGCCAGGCGCCGGAGGGGTCCACCGTGAGGAAGCTGCTGCCGTCCTCCCGCCAGAAGGGCCGATCAAAGACCAGGATGACCTTCTCCAGGCTGCCCATGGCCACACGGTTCAGGGCGGCCCGGCGGGCGGCGGGCAGGGGCGGGTCGAAGGCGATGCGGTCCTCTTGCAGCACGCCCAGGGGGACGGTGACGATGACATGGCTGGCGCGGTAGCTGGCCGCCGGGGTGGTCACGGTGAGGGTCTCGCCCGACCAGTCGATGGCGGTCACGGGCTCGCCCAGGTGGATGTCCAGGTCGGCGCTGAGCGCGGTCACCAGGCGGCCGTAGCCCCCCTTGGGAAAGGCCTCGGGGCCGGGGAAGTCCTCGGTATTCCAGGTTGCCCGCAGGCTGCCCCGGTCGGCCCGACAGGCCGTGTCCAGCTCCACCATGAGCACTTCGGCCATGAAGCGGGCCAGGCGGCGCTGGCGGCCGGTGATGCCCTCGGCGTCCAGGCGCTGGACGATGGCCTGGGACATGGTGAGGTCAGCGCGCCCCCGGTCTTCGGCGAGGTCGGCGTGGTCGGCCAGGGTGTCCCAAGCGAAGTCCTCGGCCTGCTGCAGCTCTCTGCGGCTGAAGACCGCGCCCCCCGCGGGCTCGCGGGCCACCGCGTCTTTGAGCGCCTGGCCTTCATCTTCGAGCCAGCTTAGCCCCTCGGCCTCCAGCAGCAGGGCGGCGGGGTTGTCGCGTGTCCCATGCACCCAGGCCGCCCCCAGGTCCACGGTGGCCGGGCCCACCGCCTGGGTGTGAATGCGCCCACCCACCCGGTCGCGCGCCTCCAGCACGGTGACGCTGCGCCCGTCCAGGCGCAGGCTCTGGGCGGCGCTCAGGCCGGCGATGCCCGCGCCTACGATCAGCACCTCGTCGGGATGGCCCAGCACGGGCACGTCCAGCAGGTCCCGCCAGTCCGGCGCGCAGGCGGTCAAGGAGCAGAGCAGCAGCAGCGCGGGGTGCGGTCGGGACATGGCCCCTGGCTAACGTTGGCAAGGCCGCTTGGGGGGCCCCTGTCTGCCCGCTCCGATAGAGGGGCCCCAACCCAGGAGGGGTCATGCGGAAGTTCCGACGGGTCTGCGTCTATGGGGGGTCCAGCGAGGCCGCCGGAGAGAAGCACCGCGCCGCGGCGCGCGCCTTGGGCGGGCTGCTGGCCCGGCGGGGCATCGGCCTGGTCTTTGGCGGCGGCCGGGTGGGCCTGATGGGCGAGGTGGCCAACGGCGCCCTGGCCGAAGGCGGCGAGGTCTTCGGTGTCATCCCCGAAAAGCTGCGCAGCCTGGAGCTGGGCCACGACGGCTGCACCGAGCTCTTCGTGGTGGACAGCATGCATGCTCGCAAGATGCTGATGGCCCAGCTCTCGGACGCCTTCATCACCCTGCCCGGCGGCTATGGGTCGATGGAGGAGATGTTCGAGGTCACCACCTGGACCCAGCTCAACTTTCACAAGAAGCCCGTCGGACTGCTCAATGTCGATGGCTATTACGACTTCCTGCTGGCCTGGATCGCCCACGCCCGCTCCGAGGGCTTCATCCGCGAGGTCCACGAAGACCTCGTGACCGCCCACAGCGACCCCGCCACCCTGCTGGACGCCCTGGCCCGGGTCGAGATCCCCGAGCTGGCCCGCTGGATCGACAAGCCCTGAGAGGTGGCCCATGGGTGAGCGCAGACGCCTGGAGCCCCTGGCCCGCCGCGACTTCTTGAAGCTGGGCGCGGCGGCGGCCCTGGCCTGCGGGCGCGGCGACAAGGGCGGCGGGGCGCCCGAAGACAGCGCCTCACCCGACCCGCCGGCAGCTGCGGCCCCGGCCCGGCCGCTGCCACCGGCGACCCCGAGAGCGCCCGCCCGGCGCCATTTTTGGAGAGCCCCTTCGGGCTGGGGGTGGCCAGCGGCGACCCAGAGCGACCGCGTCATCCTGTGGACCCGCCTCGTGGTCTCTGCCACCGATGTCGCGGCCACGCCGGATCAGGCGGTGGACCTGGTCTGGGAGCTGGCGGAGGACGCCGCCTTTTCGCAGGGTTTGCGCCGGGGCCTGGTGAGCACCGACGCCAGCGTGGCCCACAGCGTGCACCTCGATGTGGACGGCCTGTCGCCCGACACGGTCTACTACTACCGTTTCGTCGTGGGGGATTTTGAGAGCCCCACCGGCCGCACCAAGACCCTGCCCTGCGCCGACGCCGTGGTGCAGCGCCTCCGCCTGGGCTTCGCCACCTGCCAGAACTGGCTGGTGGGCTGGTATGCGCCCTATCGCGACATGGCCGATCAACAGCTCGATCTCATCGTGTTCTTGGGCGACTACATCTACGAGTCCGGGGTGAGCGGGCCGGTGCGGGACCACGGGGCAGAAGAGCCCACCACCCTGGACGAATACCGGGACCGCCACGGGCTCTACCGCTCCGACCCCGACCTGCAGGCCGCCCACGCCAGCGCGCCCTGGGTGCTGATCCAGGACGACCACGAGGTCAAGAACAACTACGCGGGCGGGCCCTGGGCCGAGGACCCCGAGCGGGCCGCCCGCATGGCCGCCGCCTACCGCGCCTGGTGGGAGCATATGCCCGTGCGGGCGCCTGCTCCGGATGGTGGCCCCCTGCAGGTGGCGGGCAGCCTGCGCTTTGGCAGCCTCGCCCAGGTGCTGCTGCTGGATGGGCGGCAGTTCCGGGAGGCCCAACCCTGCGGGGACCAGATCGGCGCGCGCTGCCCCGAGACCGACGACGAGCGCGCCTTCTTGGGCGCCACCCAGGAGGACGCGCTGGCCCGCGCGGTGGCCGAGGCCGCTTGTGCCTGGGTGCTGGTGGCCAACCCGGTGGTGATGCTGCCCATGGACCTGGGCGGCAGCTTCTTGAACCCGGACCAGTGGGATGGCTACCCCCAGGCGCGTCAGCGCTTCTTGGACGCCATGGCCGAGAATGCCGTGGGCGACGTCATCCTCTTCTCGGGGGACATCCACAGCTCCGGCCACGGGGCCGTTCCGCAGGATCCCTTCGATGTGCAGAGCCCGCCGGTGATCTCGGAGATCGTGGTGACCCCCATCTCCTCCCATGTCTCCGATGAGCGCTTCGCCCTGGCGGCCGCCCTGCTGCCCGCCCAGCCCCATATCGGCTTTTGGGATGTCGAAAGAAAAGGCTGGGTGGAGGCCGAGATCGAGGCCGATCGGGTGACCGTTCGCTTCCGCTGGTCCACCGATCCGACGGATCCCGCGGCCGAGCTCAGCGTGGGCCACAGCGCCGTCATCCTCCCTGGCGCTCCCCTGCCCCAGCCCCTCTGAGGCCGCCGCCCCTCAGGGGGCCCAGGCCGTCAGCTGGTCCACCAGGGCCGACAGCATCGGCACCGCGTCGGGGCCCAGGCTGTTGGTCTCCTCGTAGTGGTCGCCCTCGGGCTCGTTCAGATAGGGCAGGGTGGGGTGCACCTCGTAGTCATAGGGCGGCACCAGGTAGCCCAGCTCGTCGTTGGCCAGACCCAGGATCCAGTTGTATTGGCGGCCCATCTGGTCCTTGAAGTAGGGCCCGGCGGGGGCGGCGGACAGGTCGGGCGGATTGGGGTTGTCCTCGCCGATGAGCGTGTCCTCGTCGGTGTTCACGCGGGACCCGTCATAGCCGCCCACCGCCAGCTCGGGCAGCAGCTCGCCGGGGATGGCCAGCATGCGGATGGGGCCCACATCCACCAGGCCCAGCTCGGTCAGGACCTCGGGGCGGTTGTAGTCGGAGATGGCCAGGCTGGGGTCATAGTTGTGGAGCTGGCGATCGAGGACCCCCAGGGCGTGGGCCAGCCGCAGAGCCTCGTTGTGAACGGGGATGTAGAGCGTATTCACGCCGAATGACACCCGGGGGTCGGTGGCCACCTCGCCGCCCATGACGGCGCCGATGGCCAGCTCTCCCACCAGCTTGCCGATGGCTTCGGCCTTGTCCCAGTCGGAGGCGCTGTGGTCCACCCCGTTGCCGTCGGTGACCGTCACCCCCAGGGGGGTCATCATGCCGCCCACGCTGGCGCTGGTGAAGATGCAGATGCCGCCCAGGCCCGGCGTCTCGCTGTCATTCCAGGACACGCCGTCTTCGACCGCCTGGCGCAGGTAGTGGGGGTAGTCGCTGGTGATGAGCGTGTTGGAGGAGGACAGGGTCTCGGGGTGGTTGCCCCAATTCACCAGGGTGGCGATGGTCTGGCCGTCGCCATCGGCGAGGTGGGCGACGTAGACCAGCTCGTCGATGATCACGGGGTCTCGGCTGTCCCGGATGAGGTTGCGGGTGCCTTTGGACCCGAAGGGAGAGGCCGAGTCCACCACCCCGGCCGTCAGCCGTGCGGCGGTCAGGCTGTTGGCGGCCTCGACCACCGCGGCCCCGGCCTGCTCCACCAGCATGTCCACATAGACCGGGTCCTTGCCCGGGGTGGTCAGGTTGGGGCCCCACTGGCCCATGGTGTCGGGACCCTCGTGGGTGTGGGTGCTCTGCACGATCAGCCAGTCCAGGTCGGCGGCGGCGGCGGCTTGCCGCACCCGCAGCACGTCGTCGTAGAAGAAGCCCACCACATCGAGCACCACCAGGCCCACCCGCGTGTCGCCGGATTCAAAGACCACCGCCCGGGCCCACAGATCGTCGTGTACGCCGCTGGCGGCCCTTCCATTGCCAAAGCCCGCCATCCAGGCGGTCTGGAGCTGCCCGTCGCCTTCGCCGCGGTCGGGGCCGGGGTAGCCTGCGTCGCCCTCGCAGAGCTGGTCGCAGCCGCAGTCTTCAAAGCTGTCCACGGTAGACTGGTAGCTGTGGTTGCTGTCGGCGTCGGTCCAAGCCTCCAGGCAGGTGGGGGTGATGGCGCGTTTTGCGGCGCCCGCGCGCAGCTCACCCTCGTTGCTGGCGCAGCCCTCGTCCCCGGGGCAAGCGAGCTCTGGCCGCCAACCACCGCTGTCGGCGGAGGAGTCGGGGGCCGCCCCCGGCCCGTCCTCAGCCTTGTCGTTGCAGGCCGCCAGGGCCAGCAGGCTGGCGGCGACGAGGGGGGCGGAAGAGAGCTTCATCGGGCCTCCAAGAGGGAGAGATGCGCGGGTGGGCGCGGCTTCAGAGCGTCAGGCGGCCCTGGTTGCCCCAGGGGTCGGTGGCCACCACGGCGGTGGCGCCTTCTGGGGCGTCCACGTCAAAGCGTGCGATGCCGTCGGCGATGTCGTCGAAGCTGACCGTCTCCGATACGACGCCTTCGCCCACCTCCCAATCCAAGCTGAGGCTGCGGGTGGGGTTGTTGCCCTGCGACGTCCCCAGGCTGTCGATCATGCGGAAACCCTGCGGGTGGGCGGGAATGGACGCCCTCAGCCCATCTTCGCCATAGGACAGGGAGAGGGTGGCCGGCACGACCTGGAAGGGGGGGCTGTCCACCGTGTAGGGCTCTGACGGCCAGGGCCAGGTGGTCGCGCCGCCACTGTAGCGCTCGCCTTCGACGTGCAGGCGGTACTCGCCCTCGGGCAGGCCCACCCGGGCGTCATCGGTGCCGACGGCCTGCCAGGCCGCCCACCAGCGGTGCACCTGCGCGGCGTCGGCGGGGCCCAGGGGGTCCGGTGTGGTGGTCACCAGGATGTCGGCGCGCTGGTCGTCGATCTTGCGGCCGCTGGCGGTGCGCACATCCACCCAGTCGGCGCCCTCGCGGCGCTGGAGGCTGACCCGGGGCAGGTCCACCGCCGGGTCGCCGCCCTCCCAGGCCAGCTGAACGATGCCTTGCACCCGGGGCACGACCGCGTCGGGGGCCACCGCACCCGCCAGGCCCGGGACGCCGATGAAGAGGCCCTCGGGGAGGCTGTCCAGCAGGGTGCCCGCGTCGGGTGTGGCGTCGGGGGCCAGGGTGGGGAGCGCCGGGTTGGTGGGGTAGCGGGACTCCGGGTAGGTGCCGCGTGGGGTCATGGGCTCGACCGCGTCGGTCAGCAGCCAGCCGGCGCCGATGTCCAGGATGCCCTCCATCACGTGTTCGGCCTGCAGCGGCCCCCACAGGTTGATGTTGGGCTCGTAGCCGCCGGTCAGCCAGTCTTCAGGAATGAGCATATAGCCCATGTGGTCGACGCTATAGCCGATGGGCAGGGTGTGGGTCATGCCCAGCTCGTCGGCGGCCCGGCGACGGAACTGCTCGGTGAACATGGCGGTGGCCTCACCCGGCAAGAAGGCCAGCAGCAGATCGTCTTCGACGACGCGGCCGTCGGGCTCCAATATGGGCATGGGGCCGATGCGCGAGGCGGCGGCGCTGATGGTCTCGGACTCGGGCAAGGGCAGGACGAATTCCTCGGCCGTGGTATTGAACATGCCGCCGATGATTGGCCCCAATACAGACACATCGGCGCAGGAGGCATAGGCCACGCCCTGGCCGCCCACATCGGAGTTGGGGAAGATGGGTTGGTCGTCGCCGCAGAAGGCGGCGCCGGCCCAGGTGTTGAACTCGTCGATGGGGGTGAGGATCCGCCCCTGGTCGTCGGTGATGAGCTGGTCGGGCACGGCGTCTTCGTCGTAAGGCGCATAGACGAGGCGCCCGTGGGGTCGGTCCACGCCGATGACGTCGCGGCGGCTGTCGATGCCGTGGGTGACGGTCTCCATGCGCACCGGACCCGACCCGGTGGGGGTCTGCCCCCAGAGGTCCACGATGGCGGGGGCCGCGTTGGCGCCGACGATCTCCATGCGGGCGAAGTCGTTGTCCCAGCCGGCGGGGCTCGCGTCCCCTCCCCCATGCTGCAGCCAGGCCACCACGACATCCTCGGCGAAGGCCTCCTCCACCGCGAGCTCGACGTGGCCGCCGGCCTCGCTGCTGAAGAGCTGGCTGTCGCCGTCCATCACCGTCCCGTGCATCCCAAAGGCGAAGAAGACCCCCATGGGGCTGCCGTCGCTGGCGCGGTCCACCCGCAGCACGCTCAGGTAGGGGTCTTTGTAGGGGCCGGCGGGAATGTCGGGGAAGAAGGAAAGTTCGTTGTTGTCGCCGCGGCGATCCTGGTAGACCCGGTCCTCGGGGTCCCAATTCGTGGCCTGGCCCAGGCCGATGGCGGCGGGTTCGAGCTGGGCGTAGGCGTCCAGGGCCGTGGCGGTCAGCGCGGCCACCATGCGCTCGAAGAGTTCAGCATTGTAGCGATCGAAGCCCAAGAACCACTGCAGGCCCTGGTCCCATCCCCCCGGAGCGCTGTGGCTGTGGCTGGTGGCCAGGACCACCCGGCCGTGCAGGTCCTTGCCCGTCTCTGCACTGAGCTGATCGGCCACCGCCCGCCCGATGCCCTCAAAGGCGAAGATGCTGTCGGTCTTGAGGAGAACGAAGTCCTGGTCCCCGTTGTCCAGCCAGAGCACCTTTGCGGTGGGGCGCGTCTGCGAGCCCACCGAAGGGTTGAATTTGAGGGTGTAGGCGGTGTCGCGGCCGTCGATCTCACCATCGCCGCCAAAGCAGGTGCAACGCCCGGTATAGCCGCCCAATGGTGCCCCGACCGGCGCGTCCAGATCGCCCACGGCCACGCCGGCGCGCAGCTCACCGGGCTGGATCATCGGCGTGTCGCGTTCGGCCATGGGGGCCAGCTCGGTCTGGCAGGCGGTCAGCAGGATCAGCAGGGCGGGCTTGTGCATTGGGGCCTCGGCATCAGGCGGGCAGTGTGCCCCGGAGGACGCCCGCTGGCCAGCCCGCGGGGGTGTCTCAGCCGGTGTTTCGCATGCCCGCCGCCACCCCGTTGAGCAGGATGACCAGGGCATCCGCCAGGGCCTCCGGCGCGTCCTCCCCCGCCGCGCGCAGGCGGCGCAGGACCTCGACCTGGAGCAGGTTCAGGGGGTCCACATAGGGGTTGCGCACGGCGATGGAGCGCTGCAACACCGGGTTGTCGGCGAGCATCACGCTGTGGCCCAGGGCGGCCTGGACCTGATCTCTGCAGAGCTGCAGCCGCGCGCGCAAGGCGGCGCCCGAGGGCCAGAGGGCTTCGGGCACCAGCGCGGCCTCATAGGCCTGCTGAATGCCGGGCTCGGCCTTGGCCAGGACCATCTCCACCAGGGACAGCGTGCTGGCCAGGAAGGGCCACTCTCGGGCCATCTCGTCCAATAGGGCCGGGTCTTCCGCCCGGGCCTCGGCCAGGGCCTCGCCCACCCCCAGCCAGGCCGGCAGCATCAGGCGCACCTGGGTCCAGGCAAAGACCCAGGGGATGGCCCGCAGGCTGGCCACGCCGGCGTCGATGCCACTGGGGCGGCGAGCCGGGCGACTGCCGATATTGAGGGTACCCAGCTCTCTTTCTGGCGTCGCGGCGCGGAAGTAGCGCACGAAGTCCGGGTCGTCCCGCACCACCGATCGGTAGGCGGCGCAGGCGCGGTCGGCCATGGTCCCCATGCGGTCCCTCCAGGCCTGGGGCGGTGCGGGCGGCGGGTTGAGGGTGGCCTCCAACACGGCGGACACGTAGAGTTCCAGGCTGCGAACGGCCAGCTCGGGCAGACCGAATTTGGCCTGGATCATCTCGCCCTGTTCGGTCACCCGGATGCGTCCGCCGATGCTGCCCGGAGGCTGCGCGCGGATGGCCTTGTGGGTGGGGCCGCCCCCGCGCCCGATGGTGCCGCCGCGGCCATGGAAGAGGGTGATGCGGACCCCGTGGCGGGCGCCCACCGCGACGAGGTCCTCCTGGGCCCGGTAGAGGGCCCAGGCCGCCGTCAGCCGGCCGGCGTCCTTGGCCGAATCCGAGTAGCCCAGCATGATCTCCTGGTGGTTGTCGTGCAGGTCGCGCAGGTGGGCGCGGTACCCGGGCAAGGAAAGCAGGGCGTCCAGGCTGTCGCCGGCCCCATCCAGGTCGCTCAGCGTCTCGAAGAGGGGCACCACGCGCTGGGGTCGGGCGGGGGCGCCATCGCCGGGGGCCGGCTGGAAGCTGCGCCGGGCCTCGCGCTGGAGCAGCTCCACCGCCAGCACGTCGCTGGGGTCGGTGGCCATGCTGATGACATAGGCGCCCAGCGCGCCTTCGCCCTGTCGGGCCGCCATGGCGAAGGTGCCCAACACATCGCGGGCGATGTCGGAGAGGGGGGCGTCGGGGCGCCACAGCTCGGGCGGCACCAGGGGCCGGGGCGATTCGAGGGCTTCCACCAGGAAATGAAGGCGGGTGGCCTCATCCCATTCTGCATAGTCGCCCAGGCCCAGGGCTCGGGTCAGCTCGGTGAGGGTCTGGCTGTGTTTGGTGCTCTCCTGGCGGATGTCCAGGCGCAGCAGGTGCACCCCGAAGACCTCCACCCGCCACAGCAGGTCGCGCAGGCGGCCCTCGGCCACCCGGGCCATGCCCGAGGCCGCGAGGCTGTCCCAGCAGGCCTGCAGGATGGGGCGCAAGGCGTCGGCGTGGGCGATGACGCCCTCGGGCGGCGGCGCGGCCGGGTCTTCCAGGCGGGCCTCCAGCCAACGCAAGGTCAGGCGAAGCGGGTCGATCAGCCCCCGCAGCACCTGCCGATAGGGTTCGCCCCGCTCGCCGGGGGCCATGCCGGCAAGCTGCCGCAGCTCGGGGCTGGCCTCGGCCATGCTCAGCTCGCCGCGCAGGGCCTCCAGCTCCTCCACCAGCAGGGTGGCGGCCATCCAGCGCCCCAGCAGCACCACCCGGGTGGTGGTCTCGGGGTGCACATTGGGGTTGCCGTCGCGATCTCCGCCCATCCAGGACGCGAAACGGAGAGGCACGCGGGACAGGGGCAGGCCGCGGCCGTCGCAATGCTGGCGCAGACCGTGGTCCAGGTTGCGCAGCAAGGCGGGCACGGCCTCCCAGATGGACTGCTCGATGGCGACCAGGCCGGCGCGGGCCTCTTGTTCCGGGGTGGGGCGGCGGCGTTGGACCGCGTCGGTGGCCCAGCTCGCGGCGATCTCCCGCAACAGGGCCTGGCTGTTTTCGGCCTGCTCGCCGTCGTGGGTGGCGGCGTCGCGCCGGGCGAGCAATCCAGCGATGCGGCGGTGCTTCTGGAGCAGGCTGCGGCGCACGACCTCTGTGGGGTGGGCCGTCAGCACCAGCTCGATCTGGAGGTCGCAGACCGCGGCGTGCAGGGCCTCGGCCGATACCCCGCTGGCCCGCAGGCGCCCCAGGCTGTCGTCGATGGAGCCGCGCTGGGCGGGGCTGCTGGCCTGGCCGTGCTGCCGGCGCCGGCGCAGGCGGTGGTGCTGTTCCGCGATGTTGGCCAGGGTGAGGAAATGCGTGAAGGCGCGCCCCACATCGGTCATCTCGTCGAGGGTCATGCCTTGGAGCAGGGCCCCCAGGCGGTCCGCCGCGTCGCCCTCTCCGGCCCGCGCGGCCTTGCTGGCCGTGCGGATGGCCTCGACCTGCGCCAGCAAGGCGGGCCCGCCCTGCTCCACCAGGATGGTGCCCAGCAGGCCTCCCAACAGGCGGACCTCGGCGCGGAGCGGGGCGTGGGCATCGGGGGTCATGGCGGTCCTGGGTTGAGGTGGGGGGCGTGGCCGAGCGTCGGGCGCGGGCGCCCCGTGTCGGGGGACGGCCAAGGCTCGGTGGAGCGTCGAGGGTGGGCCCTGCCGGGGTCGCAGCGAGCGGGCGCCGGGCTGCCTCGAAGCACCGGCGGGTCTCCTTGCATATGGGGAGAGCGCGGATTTGGACCGCAGCAACGGATTGCATGGTAGCATGGGGCTGACCTTCAATTCAAGGAGCGCGCTCGTGTTCATCTGGTTGGTGCTGGCCTGCGGCCCGCAGCAGACGCACCCGGAGGCTCCGGAGTTGCTGGAGGATACCGGCCCCGGGGTCGAGGAGGCTTGGACCGAGGGCGTGACCCGGCGGGTTGTTGCAGCATCGCGGGCCTTCCGATCCGTCGATGGCATGCACCGGGCCGCGCTGCCGGTCGTCGGCCTGGACCTGGTTCACGATGGCGCGGCGCTGGTGGCGCAGGATGTTGAGGGTCCGGTGCTTCAGTGGCGGCTGGAAGCGTGGGGACGCAGCGACCAGATGCGGCCTGTGCATCGGGGACAGCCCACCCTGGGTGAATGCACCGATGAGACGGACCCCATGGGCGCTTGCATTCAGCGCCTGGAGCTGCGGCGTGGGCCGCTAATCGAGTGGTGGACCACGGAAGACAACGGGGTGGAGCAGGGCTTTTCGGTGGAGGAGCCGCCCTCGGGCGCGGGCCTTCTCAGCTTCTCGGTGGCGCTGCCGGGTGCCACCTTGGACTCGGCGCAAACGCTGACCGATCTGCGCGGCAGCCCCTGGGACATCGGCGCCCTGCGCGCCTGGGATGCCGATGGGTGGCCCCTTCCTGCGTCTTCAACGGTGCAGGATGGGCGGCTTCTATTGGAAGTGGACGACCGGGGGGCCCGCTACCCGGTAGAGGTCGATCCCCTCTATTCGACGGCCAGCAGCCGGGTCGGGCTCTACACGCCCGTCAACTATGGCGGGGTGCTCACCGTCGCGGGCGATGTCGATGGTGATGGCTACGACGACCTGCTGGTGGGCGCCTACCGGGCCGACTACCTTCGCGGCCGGGTGTGGTTCTACCCGGGCAGCGCCAGCGGCATGTCCACGACGGCGACGGTCGAGCTGGTGGGCGATGGATCCGAAGGCGAGACCTTCGGGTCCCTGGTCGATGGCGTGGGGGATCTGGATGGCGACGGCCATGCCGACTTCATCGTGGTGGCGGGAGGAGCCCAGGTCACCCATGTCTTCTATGGCTCGGCCGCAGGACCCTCCAGCACTGCAGACCTGCAGATCACGGCCGCCAACCTGCGGCATGCCGCGGGAGCGGGCGACATCGACGGGGACGGCTACGCGGATGTCGCGATCAACGACGGCTCCGTGCTCTCGATCTACCCCGGCGGCGCTGCGGGTCTTTCCACGACGCCGATGTCGGTCCTGACTGGGGTTGCCACATACCTCGCGGGCGGCGGCGACGTGGAGGGCGATGGCTATGACGACCTGCTGGTGGGACTGGACAGCCACAGCAGCAACACGGGGCGTGTGCAGCTCTACTCGGGCTCGGCCACGGGCCTGTCCTCCACCGCGACCAGCACGCTGACGGGTCCGGCGACCTCCGCCTATTTTGGCCGCGACCTCGACTTTGCGGGGGATGTGAACGGCGATGGCTACGACGATGTCATCGTCGGCGCCTATGGCTACGGAAGCTATACCGGCCGGGCAGAGGTCTTCCTGGGTGGGGCCAGCGGCCTGTCGACCACCGCGGCGACTGTCCTGTCCGGCTATGCCAGCGGCGATCGCTTTGGCCTGGCCGTCTCGCGCGCGGGGGATGTGAATGGCGATGGCTACGACGATGTCGTTGTCGGAGCCTATAACCACTCCTCTGCCCGGGGGCGGGTGACCGTCTACCACGGTGGCGCCAGCGGCCTCTCTTCATTTGCGGCCACCACCGTCACCGGCTCCGGCATCTCCGATGCCTCCGGGACCGCGGTGGGCGGCGGCGGGGACTTCGATGGCGATGGCTACGACGACGTCGTCTACGGATCGCCAGGTGACTACGGTGGCAATGGAACGGTGACCGTGCTGGAGGGTTCCGCCGCGGGCGCCGCCTCCACCGGGACGCGTTCCTACTCACCGGCCTATGCCGGCTCCTCGCCCAGCGTCTCGGGGGTGGGGGACCTGAACGGCGACGGCCACGACGACGTAGCGGTCGGCTTCTCCAGCTTCTATGGGCAGCGGGGCGTGGTCTATGTCTTCTACGGGGAGGCCTCCGGCATGGCCAGCAATGCCGACACGACCATCGTGGGTCCCGGTGTGCGCTATTATCTCGGCGATGCCGTCGCCGCGGCAGGCGACGTGAACGGGGATGGCTACGGTGATCTGCTGGTGGGGGCCAGCAACCGGGGCAGCCATGGAGCGGTCGAGCTATACCTGGGCAGCGCAAGCGGCGTGCAAACCAGCGTGGCGACCACGATCAGCGGCAGCAGCACGCTGAACCGCGTGGGCCAATTCATGGTGGCGCTTGGGGATGTGGACGGAGACGGCTACGGGGATGTCGCCCTGACCGGCACGAATAGCTCCAAAGTGGCCATCTACCCGGGGGCCGCGGCAGGCCTGTCTTCGACAGCGATCGCGACCCTGACGGGGACTAGCGGCAGCTCCTTTGGCCAGGGCCTGGCCGCTGGGGATTTCGATGGCGACGGCGACGCCGACCTGGCGGTGGGGGCGCCCATCCTCAACGCCCACCAGGGCCAGGTCGATGTCTTCTTCGGGACCGGCACCGGGCTGTCCACCGTCTCCAGCCGGACCCTGCTGGGCGAGGCGACCAGCAACCAGTTCGGCCGCACCCTGGGGGCTGGGGACGTGAATGCCGACGGCTACGACGACCTGGTGGTTGGCGCCCACCTCTATGACAGCGCGCGCGGGCGACTCTACGTCTTTCCGGGGTCCAGCGCCGGCCTGTCTTCGACGCCGCAGACAACCCTGACCGGTGCGACCAGCGAACAGCTTGGCTACGCCTTCGCCGTGGTCGGGGATGTGGACGCGGACGGGGACGCGGACCTGCTGCTGGGCTGCCGGACCACGGGCTGTGGGACCGCGGAGCTCTACGACGGCGACCCTGCGGGCCTGAGCAGCAGCGCGTCCTTGACGCTGACCTCGTCTCTGCTCGGATTTGGCAATACCGTCGCCGCAGCGGGGGATCTGGACGGCGACGGCTATGCAGATGCCTTGGTTGCCGGCACCTACACGGTGCAGGCCTTCCGGGGCTACGATGTGGACCTGGATGGGGACGGGTCGGCGGGCGGCGTCGATTGCGACGACACGGACGCCACGATCTATCCGGGGGCTGCGGAGATCTGCGACGGCATCGACCAGGACTGTGATGGGGTCGCCGACAATGGCGTCTCTTGGACCACCTACGCCGACCTGGACGGCGACGGCTACGGGGACCCCGGCACGGCTGCGACCGCCTGCAGCGTCGCATCGGGGCTGGTCACGACGGGCTTGGATTGTGACGACACGGATCCTGCGGTCAACCCGGGCGCGCTGGAGTCCTGCAATAGCGTGGACGATGACTGCGATGGCACAGTGGACGAGGCCGACGCGACAGATGCTGCGACCTGGTATGCCGACATCGATGGCGACGGCTTTGGTGACGCCGCCTCTGCCGAGGTGGCCTGCACGCAGCCGTCGGGCTTTGTGTCGGATTTGACGGATTGCGACGACGGCGCAGCGGCGGTGAACCCGGGCGTGTTGGAGTCCTGCAACAGCGTGGACGACGACTGCGACGGCACGGTGGACGAGGCCGACGCGACAGATGCTGCGACCTGGTATGCCGACACCGATGGCGACGGCTTTGGTGACGCCGCTTCGACCGAGGTGTCCTGCACGCAGCCGTCGGGCTTTGTGTCGGACTCGACGGATTGCGACGATGGCGCGGTGTCGGTGAATCCGGGCGTGCTGGAGTCCTGCAATAGCGTGGACGACGACTGCGACGGCACGGTGGACGAGCCGGACGCGACGGATGCGGCGACCTGGTATGCCGACACGGATAGCGACGGCTTTGGGGACCTGGCTTCGACCCAGGTGTCGTGCGGCCAGCCGTCGGGCTTTGTGTCGGACTCGACGGATTGCGACGATGGCGCGGTGTCGGTGAATCCGGGCGCGCTGGAGTCCTGCAACAGCGTGGACGACGACTGCGATGGCACGGTAGACGAGGCCGACGCGACGGATGCGGCGACCTGGTATGCCGACACGGATAGCGACGGCTTTGGGGACCTGGCTTCGACCCAGGTGTCGTGCGGCCAGCCGTCGGGCTTTGTGTCGGACTCGACGGATTGCGACGATGGCTCGGCGGCGGTGAATCCGGGCGCGCTGGAGTCCTGCAACAGCGTGGACGACGACTGCGACGGCACGGTAGACGAGGCCGACGCGACGGATGCGGCGACCTGGTATGCCGACACGGACGAGGACGGCTTTGGGGACCCCGAGTCTGCGGAGCGCTCCTGCACCCAGCCTGCGGGCTTCGTCTCCGATTCGACGGATTGCGACGACCAGGACGCCGCCGCCTACCCCGGCGCGGTCGAGACCTGGTACGACGGCGTGGACCAGGACTGCGACGGGAATGACGACGACCAGGACGGCGATGGCGTCGCCCTGGACGAGGACTGCGACGACGCGGACGCTACCCGCTCCGATGACTGCGGTGGCGGCGACAGCGGGGGAACCGACGGCGACGGTGGGTCCGGCGACGGCGGTTCAGGCGGGGCCGGATCGGGTGGCAGTGGTGGAGAGGATGGTTCCAAGGGCGGATCGGGCTGCTCGACCCGGGGGGAAGCCAGCCCCGCAGCCCCGTGGGTGCTCGGGATGGGCCTCCTGGGCCTCGCCTGCCGCCGTCGCGCCCCTCAATGACCGCTGGCCGCCGAGGCCGCCCGCGACACCAGGGGCAGCAGGCCCGGCGCCATGCCACCCGCAAAGAGCAGGGCCACCAGGGACAACAGGGCGATGCCCTGCGTGCGCTGGAGGTCCATGTCCACATGGGAGGCGTCGGGCTTGCCGTAGAAGACCTGGAAGCTGCAGCGCAAGGCGTTGTAGCCGACGACCGCGATGGTCAGGACGGTGAGCGCGCTGCCCGCCAGCCCGCCCGAGGTCGCGCCATTGAGCAGCACGTCTTCGGCGATGAACTCCAGGCTGCCGGGCACCCCGGCCAGGCTGAGGGCCAGCAGGAGGAAGACCAGGGCTAGGCGGGGGGCGGCCACCTGCAGGCCGTGCAGGCGGCGGAGGTCCACCGCGCCCAGCCGCAAGCTGACATGGGCCACCGCCAGCAGGAAGCCGACGCTGGACAGGCAGAGGGCGGCCCAGAGCAGCTCTCCGCCCAGGGCGCCGGTGGCGCCCTCTTCGATATTGCCGGCCAGCAGCAGGCCGTTGAGGGCGGCCAGGGTCCAGCCTGCCGAGCGGCTCAGGTCGCGGCTGGTCACCGCAACCAGGGCGGCGGTGGTGGCCATGGCCAGGGCCGCCAATACCAGGCTCTGGTGCAGCTCCGTCACCCGCAGGGCCGGCTGCACCACGCGAATCAGCGTGGGCATGGCGCCGAAGGGGGCCGCCAGCAGCAGGGCCGCCGGGCCGGGACTACCGGTCAGGGTCGCGGTCAGGCCGGACTGGGCGGGCAGCACCCCCAGTCGCACCCACACGGCGGCCAGCAGCAGCAGGCCGATCTCGATGCCCAGCGGCGCACTCGGATCCAGGGGCCTCAGGGCGGTCCCCTGCACGAAAGCGAACACCAGGGCTGCGATCGCGAGCAGGCCCGACACCGATAGATAGGCCCGGCCCACCCGGCCACCCACCGGGCGCAGGCCCTGGACCACCGCCGCCCCGGCCACCAGCTCGGCCAGCAGCAGCACCAGCAGGTTGTCGGCCACCAGGGCACCCAGGGTGGCGGCCAGCAGGGTGGAGGCCGCGGCCAGGGTGGGCCCCGTCGCGAAACGCCGCGGGGCTGCGACGGCGAAGGCGCCCATGGCGAGGCCCAGCGGCAGCAGCAGCGTGGCCGTGAGCCCGTCTGCCCGCAGGGCCAGCACGCCCACGGAGAGGTGGGGCGGCCTGGCCGTCCAGCAGCAGGGGCACGGCGCAGAGGCCCGCCGCCCCGACGGTGATGGCGGCACCCGCGGTGGTGGCCGCGCGGGCCTCCTGGGCCGAAGGGGTGCGCCGGGCGAAGAAGGCGGCGACAAGGTTGGCCGCGATGGCGACCAGGGCTGCGATGAGCGGGTTCATCGGGTCTTCGCCTCGTGCGGGACTTCGACGCCCGCGTCTTCGGTCTGGCCGTCCAGCAGCTGCGCCCAGGCCGTGTCCAGGCGGTCCAGGGCGCGCAGGGGCACCGACAGGCTGCGAACCAGTTCTTCCAGGAGCTCATCCAGGTACCAGCGCTCCAGGGCCAGCACATAGAGGCGGCTGCGCAGCCCCGCTGGCACCAGGGCCTCGATGTGGCGCCCGGTGTGGGCCAGGTCTCCGCCCATCAGGCTCTTGAGTTGGTAGCGTTCGTGCAGCAGGCTTGGGGCCCGCAGCAGCTGCCGGGTGCGCAGGGCGGCATGGCCGACAATGTGCACCAGGGCCAGGGTCTCCAAGCCCAGGCCGGCCCACGCCCAGATGATGCCCACCTGGGTCACCGAGGCATAGCCCAGGCTGCTCTTGATATCGGTCTGGGCGCGCCCCACCATGCTGGCGTGCAGGGCCGTCAGCAGGCCGATGCCGACCACCGCCACCCGCAGCCCGATGTGGCTGTCCAGCAGGGGCTGCACCCGCAGCAGCAAGAAGGGCGAAGCGTGAATCGACAAGGCGCCGTAGAAGATGGCGCTGCTGGGGGTCGGGCCCTCCATGGCCCGAGGCAGCCAGCCGGTGAAGGGCAGGCTGGCCCCCTTGCCCATGGCGCCAAAGACAAAGAGAGCGCCAATCAGGATGAGGGCGGGGCTGGCGTCCAGGTGGGCGGCAGCGGCCTGCAGGTCGGTGGTGCCCAGGCTGTGGTGCAGCAGCACCAGGCCCAGCAGCAGGCCGACATCCGTGGTGCGGTAGACGGCGAAGGCGCGCAGGCCGTGGGCGACAGGCGAAGGGCGCCGGTGGAAGAAGGCGATGAGCAGGGCCGAGGTGAGGCCCACCAGCTCCCAGCCCGCAAAGAGCAGGTCCAGCCCCCGCGCGGTGGCGATGAAGCTGACCCCCACCGAAAAGAGCATCAACAGGACGTAAAAGCGCTGGTAGCCTTCATCCTGGTGGAGGTAGCTGGCGCTGAACAAGCCCACCAGCCCGCAGAGCAGCAGGTCCAGGGTGAGCAGGACCACCGCCGGCCCGTCCAAACGGAAGGCCAGGTCCAGGTGGTAGCCCCGGATGGCGATGACATTGGCCAGCTCCACCTCGGCGGGGGCCACCCCCAGCAGCAGGGTGAAGCCCACCACCAGGCTGGCGATGAGCCCGGTGATGAGCCCGGCGGCGACCACCTGGTGGATGCGCCGCTCGGTCATGCCGCGGGTGAAGAGCAGGGAGCAGGCCAGCACGCCCAGGGCGGCCAGCGGCGCGGTGAGCGCGATGAAGCCGAGGGTGGCGGCGAGGCTGCTGGGGGTCATGCGACCCTCCCTTCGGTGGGGGCGGCGCCGGGGCAGCCGGAGAGGATGGTGGCGGGCCGCAGGTGACCGCGCTCGCCGCGATACCAGTCCATGGACGTTGCGACGCTGGGAATACGGTCGGCCTCGGGTTCGTAGGGCACAAAGCCCGACTCGTCGAAGAAGTGCATCTGGTTGGCTTGGGGCTGGAAGGCCACCACCAGGATCCAGCGGTTGACCACCAGCTCCTTGAGCACGGGCTGGCGCTCCAGGATGGCGCCCAGCTGGGCCGGGCTGGCCTCGATCACGATGAGCAGGCGGACCGGCTCGTGGATCTCGACCATCTGCCAGGGCAGGCCCGTGCGCAGATCCGACGCGTGGCCGTCCATCACCCCCACCAGCCCCGTAATGTTGTGGGGCAGCTTGGTATTGCAACCGTAGCGGTCCCGGTCCACCATCGAAAAGTAGTATTCGAGGTTGATGCCGGCGCCGACAGGGCCCACCACCGCCAGGATGCGCTCCAGGATGGCGGTGTCGGGGTCGGTGCCGCTGTCGTAGCTCTGCAGGAAGACCCGGCGGTCCAGGTAGAGGCCGCGGCTCCAGTCGCGCTGGCCCACAAAGCACAGGGCGTTGGTGGCGTGGCCATATTCGGGCCGGGGCTGGGCGAGGTCTTCGGAGCGGTCCTCGACATGTTGGAGCGCCTCCGCCACGGTGATGTCGGGGGCGGCGTTTTCGAAGCGGCGGCAGCGCTCGTGGGCGTCGCGCCGGCGGGCCTCTTCCAGGTCGGCGCGCACCTGGGCGAGGCGGTCTTGAAGCCGGGCGGGCACCTTGTCCAGGTCGTAGAGGATCACCGCGTCGTTGGCGGTGTTGTGGTAGCCGCCCACAAACCACGTGCTGTCGGGGATGTCGATGCCCGTGGTCCGCAGGGCCGCCCGCACGTCGGCGCGGTTGGCCAGGGTGGCCAGGGCCCTTGCATTGGGACCCCCAGCGCCGCCCCCGCAGGCGCCGCAATCATAGGCGGCCTTGTGTGGGTTGTTCAGCGAGGAGCTGCCATGGCCCAGAACCAGGACCAGGTCGGCGAAGTTGCGGATTCGGCCCATGGCGGTCAGCTGTCCGCGCACGATGTCGGCCATCTCGTTCAGGCTGAAACCCAGGAGATAGCCATCTTTTTCGGGATTTTCCGGATCTCGCTCCAAGGTGAGCACGCCGGGCAGCTCCGCCGGGGGCTGGGTCCAACGGGCATAAGGAGCGGGGGCCAGCAGCTGGGCGACCATGGGCACCAGCGAGGCCAGGCCTGCGAGGGAGAGCAGGCTGCCGCGGATCAGGGTGCGCGATCCGATGGATTGGGCCTGCCCCAGCTGTCCGCTGCGCCGGCGGCTGGCCTGATCGGCGGCCCAGACGTCGGCGTGGGCCGGGTGGGGGCGCTCCTCCACCAGGTGCCTGGGGATCACGCCCGCTGGGCAGAGGGGCCGGGGCTTTGGATCGGTGCGGCCCCGGTAGGCCATGGCCACGCCAAAGAAGCCGGCGGTGCCCAGGGTCTCGTAGGCTGGTGACAGCTCTTCGAGGTGCCGCCGCAAGGACTCTTCGCGGTCGTCGATGCAGGTGATGACCTGGGCGATGGGCCGCGCCCGGGGCTGGCTGCGGGTGCGGGCATGGTGCACCAGGGTCGCGTCCAGCACCTCGATCCGGTAGCGGCGCTCATAGGCCAGCTGCCAGAGGGCCTCGCGCTCGGTGCCGTCCCACCGGTGCAGCAGGCGGTCCACCCGGTCCAGGGTGTCGGGGCGCTCCTTGACGTCGCCGGGGATCACCCCCAGCAGCAGGGTGGCGTGAAAGAGGCGCCAGGCCTGCCGTCCCCGGGAGTCGGGGCGAGCGGGCGGCAGGGCGTCCAACGCGTCGGACCCTGCCAGGGCGGCCTCGTCCAGCAGCAGGCGGATGGCGAGGTAGTCCTCGATCTCGGCGGGCAGGGGGTGGCCCGGCGAGAGGTCGGGCCGCTCCTTGAGCTGCACGAACATGCCCGGCCAGCCCGGCAGGGCCAGCAGGGTGGCGGTCAGGGTGCTCTCCACCTCGGACTCGGCCACGCCCATGCGGTCCAGGGTCTGCTGAATGCAGTCCAGGGCGTCCACCGACCCGGCCAGCAGGGCCCGCGCCTTGCTGCGCAGGGGCCGCATCCAGCCGCGCAGGGGCACGCCGCCTTGGGCCAGCAGGGCCAGCATGGACCGATAAAATCCCTGCTCGCGGGCGGGCATGGGCCAGTAGGATTGGCCGTGGTCGAGGAAGGCGGCGCACCAGCGGATGAGCACGGGGTGGACCAGCCGGTCCGGGTCGATGCCCTGGTCCTGGAAGAGGCGGTCCCGGGGGCGTTCCACCGGCGTGGCGGGGGCGCAGTCCTTGGCTTGGGCCAGGCAAGCCGCCCACAGCTTGGGCAGCAGGGCCTCCACCCGTCCCCAGCGCGACAGGCGCTCGGCGGCGTCGCTGGGTAGCGAGACGGGAATTCGCTTCAGGACGTCGGTCTCAGCCAGTCGCCATGCCAGGGCCGGCCCAGAACAATCGGGCGGCAGGTAGCGCATGAGGCGGCCCACGGCCTGCTGGGTGCTCAACCCCGGCAGCCCCACGCCCAACGGCCGGTCGGGCACCCGGGCGGCCGTGACCGCGTCGATGTCCCGGTCCAGGATGCGCCCGCTGCGCCAGGCCTCCCGAAAGGTGGCCTCGGGCAGGAAGGCCCGGGCCCCGAAGCGCTTGCCGGCCGCCTGGACCGCCTCTTCGAAGCGGAGGGCCTCGAAGGCGTGCAAGGTGTTGTGGTGCACGAAGCTTTCGATGGGGCGTTGCGCCGGCAGCAGGTGCGCGGCGTGGGCGATGGCGTGGGCCAGGGCTTCTCGGCCGGGGCCGCTGTGGACGGGGGCGTTCATGGGGCCGTCCTGCTCAGACTCGTGTTTCGGAGTCTTCGACTCTCCATCACGCAGCGCATCGTGACGAGGATGCCGTGGGCGGGGGTGCTCTGTCTTCCGCAAGCGGTGACCCTCCGGATTTGTTGCCGAAGTGCACCAGCACGATTGGATCAACAAATGCCGATGCGGCTGCCGCTCGCCTGGGCGTCGAGGGGACCTCCCGGAAAGAGGGGGCCCCGGGCGCCGGGCGGTGGCTCAGGGGCGCAGCGGGGGCCCAGTCGAAGGCGGACCCGTGGCCAACCCTGTCGTACCAGAGGACGGTGATGGAGAAGAGGAGGCCCACTCCAGGGGCGGTGCGCCTCGACGGCGGCCCGCTTCCGGTTCGTGGGTCGGCGAAGCCGTGTAGAGGTGCTGCTTGAGGGTCGCGGAAGGTGACTCAGGGGATGGGCCACCGAGGATGGTGGCCTGCAGGAGATCTCCTCAGGGGGCTCATGGTAGGCGCTCACGCTGGGAGAGGCAGACTCTGACAGGCGATTTCAGCCCGTCGTCACGCGGATACCAATGACCACCCGGAGCGGCAAGGCGTGGCAGACGCGGTACCATTGCGTGCAAGGGACCGTCTTGTACTCGACGATTGGGTCGCGGCCGTAGATGCGGACCGTCGCAGGCCTCCACGGGATGCCCTCGTCCTGGAGCCATCTGGGCGGGCGTGGAGGCGCGGCCCCCGGAGACGGGGCGACCTCGGCCAGTCGCAGGCGCCGGATCCGGCAAGCGTCGTAAGGGCTGCGTCGTGCCGCATTGCACCGACCAGCACCGAGTTGCAGGGCAGGTTCTGCCCGACTTCGGCGCAGCAGTAGGCGCTGTCGCCGAGCACCCTGATCCGTCGCGCCTGACCCAGGAGGCGACAAGTTGGACCAACTCGCGGGCCAGTTCGGTCTTCTTGAGGCGGGCCACGCCGTCGGCCTTGGCCGTCTTCTTGCTCCGGTACAGCCGGAAGAGCACCGGGAGTGCCCACGGCCGGTGGCTGAACGAAGGCTGCACGACCACGCACAGGACCACCCAGACGTGGCCGAAGCAGAACACCTTGGTGCGCCGCGAGAACGCACCGCGCTCGATGTGGCTGCCGATGCCCCACACCCGCGGCCCTTTCTTCGGCGCCAACGTATCGTCGAGAGAGACGACCACCGGCTCGCCCTCTGCTACGAAGTGCGCCAGGATCTGCTGCAGCACGAGTCGGCCGAGTTCATCGGCAGACCACCGCGCCGTCGAGAAGAAGCGGTGCCACGCCGCATGGTGCCCTCGCCCACCCTGGCCCGAAGCCACGATGGCGCCCGTGACCGTCCGCCGCCCCTGGGTCAGGAGCCAGCCAAGCCACAGCTGCCGGCACTTCTCGAAGGACGGACGGGTAAAAGCTGGGCGGAACACCTCGATCAGGGCGATCAGACCGGCTACCGCAGATGCACAGCGCACGGGCGCCTCCGGGGTGGGTTGACGTTGCAATCCCCTCATCACGGATCCGCCTGTCGCTGTCTACCGTTTCCACTGGCTTGGGGCGCTACCTCTTTCGCCGGCCGACCGCAGCGCTCTCATCCCAAGGCTTTGCTGGAGAGTGCGAAACACGAGTCAGAGCGCAACATCCGTGCGGGGCTGATTCTTCACAAGCGCTCCACCATCCCCCCCATCGTCGGCTCTGACGAGGCCCGGTTGGCTGTATTGCCCCAGCCAGAACCGGACTCCCCACCCCGCCGCCGGGCCGCTTGTCGTCCTCGGGACTGTGGGCGAGTGTACTACGGTTTGGAGATGGGGACGGGGGATAGCGGACAAGAGGCCCTTTGAACCTTCGCCGCCTGATGTGCGGCGGGCGCCTCCGATGTCACGCGCCAGAGGCGCGTCGCGCGGGTGCCCATCGATGCCCCGCAAGGCGCCTTAGCCCGCCACCAACGCCACCAGCTCCTCCAGGCTCGGCGCCGGCACCCTCGCCGCCCCTGCCAACACGCTGCGGGCCAGCGCCCGCTTGTTGGCATGCAGCTTCAAGATGCCGTCCTCCACGGTGTCCTGGGCGACGAGTCGGTAGACCTCCACCGGGCGGTCCTGGCCGATGCGGTGGGCCCGGTCGGTGGCCTGGTCTTCAACGGCGGGGTTCCACCAGGGGTCGAGGTGGATGACCCGGGTGGCGGCCGTGAGGTTGAGCCCGGGCCCGCGGCGCGCAGGGACAAGGAAGACGTCGGCCTCGCCCCGCTGAAAGGCGGCCACGCGGCTGGCGCGCAAGGCCGCGGGGTTGCACCGCCGCTTGAAGAGACGGCGACGGGGTGCGTTGAATCGAGCCGACGGGGCAGGGGAGTCCGCCAGCCTACGGGCAGGCGTGCGCGGGGGAGAGATCGACCTCGATGGTCAGGTCCAAGACGTATCGAGAATGAAGAATGTACCAGCCCGATATTGTGCCGGCGGCCGAGCCTGGGCGGGCCTCCAGGTCGACGTCCTCCGCCGTCCCCTCGATGATGTCGCCGCTCTCGGTGCAAAAAGAGAAGGCTCCCTCTTCGAGGTCGACGGCAAGAACGCCCTCGTAGTCGCCGTCGACCTGGTACATGCCGCACTCGATCTGGAGCGTGTCGGGCGAGTCGCAGTCGGGTTGGCGGGCGAAGCCAATCTCGCCCGACCCGTCGAGGGAGCCATGGAACTCAACCTCACCGTCGACCCCCATTGAGGCGACGACGGTGCCGCTGCCGTAGAAGCTCTCCTCCTGTGTGTCCACCGAGCCTGTCCGCGAGGGCTCGCCGACGCGGACGGGCGCGCAGGCGATGACCAGCGAAGCCAGGGGCAGGGTCCAGGGGCGCATAGGCTTCTCCATCGGCTGAGCGGGCGGGTTGCCCGATGATCGCGTCGGCTTCATGGGCCAGGCGGGCAGAGCTGAGCGTCGTAGTCGTACAGCATCCCGCAGGAGTTGAAGTATCGGCTCGACGCGACATCGCCGTAGAGGGCCGACTCCGGCGACGCGCCGTCGAGGACGTGCTGCTTGATGTCCGCTCCCGTGAGCGTGGCATCCTGGGCAACAAGCAGCGCCGCCCCGCCGCCGACGACGGCGATGGCCATGCTGGTTCCATCCGTATTGCTCGCATATGCAGTCGGGTTGAAGGGGCGCGCATCGCGATGGCGCGTGGTCGGCAGGTCCTGTCCGGGAGCGGCGATGTCGATGGAGACTGCGCCGTAGCTGGACTGAGACGCCAGCGCGGTCGAGCCCCTCAGGGTCGCCCCGACGCTGACCATGTTGGACAGGTCGAGGGAGGCGGGCCAGCAGTAGTCGGCGTCGCAGTCCGCGCCGTCGTTGCCGGCGGCGGCCACGAGGAAGGCGTCCCCGCCCGCGCTGCTCAGCCGCGCCTGCTCGGCGGAGATGACGGCCGCGCGACAGGCGCCGTCGCTCAGGGTCTTGGTGGGGCTGTGGACCGCGGAGAGGGCCGCCCCCTCGATGATGATGATGTCCGCACCCATGGACTCGGCGTACGCGATGCCGGCGATGATCGAGTCGATACCGTCGCCATTTTCCTTGGTGCCGTCGCCATCGACATCCCAGGGGCCCTGCGCCTCCATGCCCCAGACCACCTCCATGATCCGCACTTTTTGCGACATCCCAGAGACGATGGCGCCGTTGTCGCCCTCGGCGCCGACGATGCCCGCAGTGAAGGTGCCGTGTTCGCCGTGGTAGGGGGAGAGACCATCACACACGTTGTCGTTGTCGCGGTCGCAGTCCGGGTCGTCGTAGGGGGTCACGGCCCCGGTGATGATGTCGCCCGAGCCCCGGTTCACGCGGAAGAAGGTGGCGCCGAAGATGTCGTCCACGACGGTGTTGACGTCTGTGCTCGTTCCCGCGCTGTAGTCGTCCGAGCCGTCGGCGAAGGCAGTGATGATGTCCGTGGCCTCCCTCAGCGCGGTGTCATCGCCGCCCGCCGCCGTAAACGACCTGCCCAGGGCCGTCTGGGTGCTGTTCATCGACGCGATCTTGGTGTTCCGGTCGGTCAGATTGGAACCGGTGAGCGTCATGTTCATGTCGTGCAGCGTGAAGAAGCCGTCTCCGTCGAAGTCGAAGTCGGTCTGCATGGACGCCGGGATCTCTCCCGCGTTGATCCAGAGGTTGTTCACCAGGTCCGGGTGATCCTGGTCGATGCCGGTGTCGATGAGCGCGACAATGACCGAGCGGGAGCCCGTGCCCTCCTCCCAGGCATCGTCGATGTCGGTCGTGGTCGTCACGCTGGTGACCGCGTCCTTCTGGACGAGGTCGCCCGTACCGGTCGACCAGATGTGGTGCTGCCCCCAGGAGCAGGTCGAACAGTTGGTCTCCTCGGGGTAGTAGGGGTCGTCGGGAGCGGACGGCGGCCGCACCACGATCTGCGGCCAGGCCGCCTCGACGATGGAGTCGTTCCACAGCTTCGCCGCCGCATTGGCCAGGGCGAACCAGTCGGGGCTGGGCATCTTCAGCTTGCGGAGGCCGTTGCCGTCCTCCCACTCCAGCGCGGCACCGATGGCGCTCTCCAGGTTCTGCTTCTGCGTCAGGGTGGTGCCGGCCGCGTAGGCAACGTAGAGGTGGTCGGGGTGGAAGCTGGCATCGACCGGCAGGGGGTTGTTCTTGGTCGGGATAGGGGGCGTCAGCACGATGTCCTTGCAGCCTGCTTCCGGAGGAGACCCACAGTCGGATGCAGCGATCCCGGCGGTGTCCGACATGTCCAGCTCGCCGAGGAGGTGGAGGTAGTCCCCGCTGACTGCTTGCCAGCCTGTACCGGTGGCGGGAGCCATCACCAGCCCCTGGGAGGCCGGCGAGTCGACCCGCAGCCTGTGGGGACCGTCGGTGCCGTACCAGATGGAGCTGTCGACCGCGGTGTCGAGGGCCCAGCGGACCTCGTGTACCTCGCCCGCGGGAAACGGGAAGGTGCCGGCAAAGTTCGGCCCTTCGACGGCCAGGGCGTCGAAGTCGATGGTCATGGGTCCCCACGCCAGCGTGATGATTTCGCTGGTGCTCTCGCCCGTTCGGGTCATTTCGATGTCGAGCTTGTCGATGACGCCGATGATTCGCGTCGCCCCGTCCGCCTCCCCACTGGACAGGTTCTTCACCTGGAGGTTGAGGTGCAGCATCGCCGGTGCCGGTGGATCGGCGCAGATGGGGGCGCCGCTGTCGCCGCTGTCCGAGGCGACCTCGCACTTGTCAGCACGACAGCCTGCATTGAGTGAGAGGAAAGCGCAGGCCAGACCGAACGCCGAGGGACCGGTCAGGCCGCGGGACCGAGGGGGGGGGGGCAGGCTTCATCAGCGTGGCTCCTGTCGCGGCAACGGGTAGAGAACTCGGGACCGTGGTCGAGCGTACTACGGTTTGGAGATGGGTACGGGGGATAGCGAACAAGAGGCCCTTTGAACCTTCGCCGCCTGGTGGGCGGCGGGCGCCTCCGGTGTCACGCGCCAGAGGCGCGTCGCGCGGGTGCCCATCGGTGCCCATCACAGCGCCCCAAGGCGCCTTAGCCCGCCACCAACGCCACCAGCTCCTCCAAGCTCGGCGCCGGCACCCCCGCCGCTCCCGCCAACACGCTGCTGGCCAGCGCCCGCTTGTCGGCATGCAGCCTCAAGATGCCGTCCTCGACGGTGTCCTGGGCGACGAGTCGGTAGACCTCCACCGGGCGGTCCTGGCCGATGCGGTGGGCCCGGTCGGTGGCCTGGTCTTCAACGGCGGGGTTCCACCAGGGGTCAAGGTGGATGACCCGGGTGGCGGCCGTGAGGTTGAGCCCGGTGCCCGCGGCGCGCAGGGACAAGAAGAAGACGTCGGCCTCGCCCCGCTGAAAGGCGGCCACCCGCGAAGCGCGCAAGGCCGCGGGGGTGCTGCCGCGCAGATCGAGCTGGCGGGGGGCGACGTCGGCCAGGGCGGCGCGGGCCAGGTCCAGGTGGCGGGTGAACTGGCTGAAGATGAGCATGCGGTGGCCCTCCTGGACGAGCCGGGCCACGAGGTCGCACAGGCCCCCCAGCTTGGCCGAGGCCACCCGGCTGTGGGGATCGACGAGGCGCGGGTGGCAGGAGAGCTGGCGCAGGCGGGTCAGCGCCCGCAGCACGGCGAAGCGGCGATCCTTGCCGGGGAGCTGCAGCTCCTCGATGGCGGACTGGCGCGCGGCGTCGTAGAGGCGGCGCTCGGCCGGGCTCAGGGCGACGGCCAACACATGGTCGCTGCGGTCGGGCAGGTCGGCCGCCACCGCGTCCTTGGTGCGACGCAACAGGAAGGGGGCCAGCAGCGTCGAGAGGCGGCGGCCGGCCTCGGCGCAGCTGTCGCGTTCAATGGGCTCGGCGAAGCCCTGCCGGAAGCGGGCGCGCGTGCCCAGCAGCCCCGGCAGCAGCACCGAGAACAGGCTCCACAGCTCGCCGGTGCGGTTCTCCAGGGGGGTGCCGGTGAGGCCCAGGGTGAAGGCCCGCTTCAGCCCTCGGGCCGCTTGGGTGCGGGCCGCGTCGGCGTTCTTGAGGAAGTGGGCCTCGTCGAAGACCACCGTGCCCCAATTCACCGCCTGCAGGGCCTCCTGGTCGCGCACCATCAGCGTGTAGCTGGTGACGACGACCGTGCCCGGGCGCAGATCGTCGAGGAGCAGGGCGCGATGCGCACCGCGGAAGAGGCGCACATCGAGGGAGGGAGCGAAGCGCTCCGCCTCGGCCACCCAGTTGGCCCCCACCGAGGTCGGCGCCACGACCAATGCAGGGCCCGTGGGCGCCCGATGCAGCAGCAGGGCCAGGGCCTGCAGGGTCTTGCCCAGGCCCATGTCGTCGGCCAGGCAGGCCCCGGGCGCCCAGTGGGCCAGGCGTTGCAACCAGGCGATGCCCTCGCCCTGGTGGGGGTGCAGCGTCGCCTGCAGAGACGGCGGCGGCCTGGGTTGCATGCGTTGGGCCTCGGTCCAGGCGTCGCGCTGTCGGGCCAGCGAAGCGGGGATTGCCAGGGCCACCCCCAGCTCGTCCAGCTCGGCGAGGGCCGGCCCCGCCAGGGGGCTGAGGTGCAGGTCGCCGTCGGCGCCTTCGTGGGTGTGGGCCTCGACCGCCTGCAAGGCGCGGCGCAGGCGATCGGTGAGCGCCGCCCAGGTGCCGTCCTCCAGCCGCAGGTAGCGGCGGCCCGAGCGCAACAGCTCCAGCAGCCGGGCGACATCGACGGACAGGCCATCGATCTCGAGGGTGCCACCCATCGCCAGCCAGCCGCGGTCCTTGTGTACCTGCACTTTGAGCCCGTCGGGTTGCATGGGTCGGCCAACCTTCATGGCGTCGCGGGTCCACTCGACCTGCACGCGGCCCGCTCCGGCGGCCTGCTGCAAGGCCAGGACGGCGTCCAGGGCTTCGTCCGGGTGGTGATGCAGGCGATGGAAGGGCCCGACCTCCTCGTTGAGAACTCCGTCTGCGAGCCCTTCCACCGACCCGAGGCCCAGGGCGTCGGCCAGGGGACCCAGGGCCGCACGCACCACGCCGGGCTCGGAGGCCAGATCGCGCTGAAACCACAGGCGCGCGCCCTGGTCGTCCTCGGCGTAAAGCTCGACCGGGCCTGCGCCGGGCGGCCAGGCGGGGCCCCGGGCCAGGGGGCGCACGCAGACCGCGATGTGCAGCCGACCCTCGGGCATCGGGGTCAGCTGTACGACCGGCAGGCCGGCGGCCCGCACCCGGCTGCCTTGCAGCATTGGGTCGACGCGGATTGGCAGCACCTGACGCAATATATGCAAGCGTTGCAGCAAGGGGGTCACGGTCGGGGGAGGGAAGTCGAGGCCCTGGTCGAGGAGCCCTTGAAGCAGCGGCGCGACGCCCCCCGCGAGGGAGGTCACCCACAGGATGCGGCGCGCAGCATCGCCCAACACCGCGACCGCCCCGGGCTGGGCGAGCAGGTCGGCCACCTCGTCGAGAGACAAGGCCCGGTCGTCGAGGACCGGCGTGATGCGCAGGCCGCCCCCCGGTACCGCCCGCCAGCCCAGAGACAGCGCCGCGGGGCGGATCTCCACCCGTCGCCCATCCAGCAGCACCGGCCCCGAGGCCGCAGCGAGCTGTTCCCAGCTGCGGGCTGCAACGGGCACCTCGACGCCATCCTCCAGCGCCTCTGCCGACAGGCGCCGCCCTTCCGGGGCCGTGGGCCAGGGGCGGGCCCAGGTGGTCCAGCCCCCGCTGGCGTCGGGCTGGGCCCAGATGGGACAGAGCCACCAGCCGCCGTCTTCGGTGCGGAGCTGCCAGGCCGCGACCGCCGGGTCCTCCGCCGACCGCACCGGGGTGGCGGCGGCCGGGGTCGGCACGAGGGCGGTGGTCGAGGGCTGCAGCCCCAGGTCCACCAGCATGCGGTCCAGGGCGTTGAGACCGCGCTGCCAGGGCGGCGTCTCGAGGGCGGCGCCCAGGGCCTCGGCCTGGGCCGCGCCGGCCGGGTGGGTCAGCAGATCGAGGGTCAGGGCCAGCAGGTCGCTTTGGGCCTGGCATCGGGGAGCGTGGTCCGCTGCACAGGCGCAAGACAGGCGGAAGCCCCCCTCGGCCAGGACCAGCTCCACGGTGGCCCGCTCGACCAGCACGCCGTCCTCGCCCATGCAGCAGGCGCCTGGGCCGGCCTTCCAGCGCAGGCCGGGCAGCGTCGGCCGCAGCTCGACCGCGGGCAGGGGCGGCAGCTGGCTGAAGGTGGGCGGCGCGGCAGGCCCCCGCTCCCGAAGGGCCAGGCGAAGCTGCTGCCAGAGGGGGCGCAAGGCGGCGACGCTCGGCGGCCGGCTGCGCCGGTGCTCCGCGCGCTGGGCGTAGCCGCTGGCCAGGGCGGCCATCGCGACGGCCCGCTCCAAGGCGAAGCCCAGGCGCTGCTGCCACCCCACCGTCCAGCTCCGGCGCACCGCGTCCACCTCCAGCAGCACCTGCATGACCGTGTGGGAGTGGGGGAAGGGCAGGTCGGGTGGGGCGGCGTCGAAGCGGCGCAGCACCCCGACCGCCGAGCTGCCGAGCAGGTGGCGCAGGCCCTGGGCGTCGGCCCAGGCCAGCAGGGTGGCAGCGTCGCGGGAGGCGGGCGGATGGCGGCGGGAGGCGGGGCCGGGCATGGCGGTTCTCGCAGGCGAGTACACAGCGCGGGGCTGCGCTGGGGCTCTGCGAATCTAGGGCGGTGGGCCTTCGGAAGGCGGACAGGCGTTGTCCGGCGGACATATTGTGTCCGGGCTCCTCCCTTCGGCGCCGCACCTCCTGTGGGAGCTTGTCAACACTGGGGAAGTGATCGTCCCTGGTGGTCCACCCAGCGCGTGATGGAACGCGCCGGCGACTGTCCCGACGGAAGGGGACCCACAACCACAGCCGACGCAAGCCGAGTGACCGCCGCCGGGGCCGCGTGCCGACCCGAACCCAGCCCCGGCGACCTCGGGACAGGCCGCAGACGACTCCCAGCACCGTCGCCGATTCTCGTGGCACATCCGATAAAATCTCGGCCCGACCCTTGCGGCGTCCGAGCGGGAGGGTATCGCATCTCTGCCGGCGCATCTCTGCCGGCGCATCTCTGCCGGCGCATCTCTGCCGGCGCATCTCTGCCGGCGCATCCCTGCCGGCGCATCCCTGCCGGCGCATCTGTGCAAACGGAGAAACCCATGCCGGCCGAATCGATCGATCTCCTCCAACCGATGACGCTGACTGCAGACTGGAACCAGGACCAGACCGAAGCCGTCGATCTCGGGGGCTATACCCAGCTGCATCTCCAGATCAACGTCCTGGTTGCAGGCACCGCCGGGACCATCAAGATCCAGCATGCGACCCGACGCGAGAAGGATTGGTTCGAGGACATCGCGGGAGCCACCGTTGCCCTGAACCAATCTGGCCCGAAGACGATTACTGTGAGCAGCTTCTCGCGGTTCATCCGCCTCGCGACGGACGGCAATGTCGCTGGCACTCCGGTCGCAGCGGGAACGATTGTGGCCAAGGGGTGACGCCATGACGCACCGCCAGGCTTTGGATGCAGACTCGGGAGGGCCGGACCCCTGTGCCTGCTTGGAGTGTCGCGCCACGCAGCCGTGCGGGGTTGGCGACTCGAAGGGCTGCGGGTGCCGATCCGCAGGCGACGGACGGACGGCGTCCTCTCTCTTTGACGCCCCCTGGAAGGGCGTCTCCAACGCCGACGACTGGACCTCCACAGCGCGGCTGCTGCTTCGCCAGGCTGGGATGAGGGCGGGCACCGCACTGCAGCCGTCCTTGCCGGTGCAGGTGCGCACAAGGCAAAGCCCAGCGCAGCTCGCAGCCCAGAAGGCCTCGCTGGAGCTGCACGAGGACTGTGGCGTGGGAGCACTCTCCCCACCCAATCGCCAGGGGCCGGTGGGCAACCTGGGCGTTCGACACCCCGAGCTCCGCCCCAAGCGGGTGCGGCTCCTGGGAGGGGGCTGCCCGCCGCTGGCGTGGGGAGAAGGCCAAGATGCCGGCTTCTCGCTTGCCCAAGCCATGCAGGAGCGGCTGAGGGCATCCCGCAACCGCGGCCCCACGCGCCGGCACGAGGTCCTCAAGACCCCCGGTGCGCGGGCGGCACCCTTGCCAGGTGGAAGGGGCGGCGCCCGATCACTCCCGGAAAGCGTGGCCTTGCACGGTTCGATGCGGCGGCAGGGCCCGGGCACGGTCCGCATTCGCTACCGGTCTGTGTCCTTCGAAGTCACGGATGCCTTCTACGATGACTACGTGCGAGACCTCGTCACCCTGGTGGAAGAACGTCGCACCAACGGCGAAGGGCTGGTTTCGTCGGTGGGCGACGCGCTGGATGCGCTGTGGCCAACCTTCCGAGCGGACGCTGCGGCCACCGGGGTTCCCTTCTCGGCCTACCACGATCTCCTCGGCTGCTACAACCTTCCCCGGAGCGACATCCACGACCAGCAGACCTATCTGTTCTGGTCCGATGGTTGGGGGGGGCCCCACAAGGTGCACCTCTATGCGTGCGCGCTGGCCCAGACCTATGCGCACACCGTGGTCGACATCAACGACAATCCCTGGTGCCGGGACTTTTCGCGCTTCCTGAGCACGGTATTGGCAGGAGGGGGCGCCCAGCAGTTGGATGGCGAAGCCCTCGAGCCTGCCGCGAGGCGGCGGGACTGTGGCGTGACCATCCACTACCTGAGCGCCGATGAAGCCAATGCATGGGTGCACAATCCGCCGAGCCTTGTCTCCTCGGATGTCCTTTGGGATTCGCCCTGTTCGAATGATCCCGATAGCACGTGGGCGTGCACCGAAGGCTTCCGGCAGGGCGAAGAGGACCTCTGTCTGGGCCGGCCCTGGAACGCATTTTCGCCCAGCCTGATCATAGACAACGCACGCAGTTCCTATACCTACCTCGCCGACGCCGACTACCCGCGCAGCACCGAAGCTCCCTATCCCTGGGACGACACGGCCTGCCTCTTCTACGCATTCGCTGGCCAGACAGAGTGGTCCGCCCAGTTCCGCGCACTTCAGTTGGGCTGGGACGGCTTCAACTGCGACTACATCCTCTATCTTGCGCGCATGGCCTGGGACTACGCGCGCTATGCGGGCGAACGGATGCTGGCCGCAGCACTGGGGGACACCCCGGACCTCGTCGCGACCTGGGGGGCGCGCTATCTACAGGCCGAGGCGGCCGCGCGCCCGCTGGCGGGCTTCGCGCTCTCGATCATCCTGTCGCGCACCCGCGTCCTGGTTCACGAGTTGGGCCACGTCTACCTGGGCGGCAGCCCTCACTGCGGCTATGACGAGGCGACGAGCGCTGCCCGTTGGGCGGGCTGCTTCGAGAGTGCTGCGCAGCACTTCAAGGTGCGGGTGGCGGCCCGGCTGGGGGTCTCGATGGACCCCTATGTTGGCTTCGGCTACCAACAAGCGGTGGCGGGGAGTTCGGCCCGCGACACGTCGCCGCCATCCCAGTGGGGATGGTTCGACTTCTACGGAAATCGAAGGTTCTTTACCCTCGATGGCAGCCCACACTATGGCACCACCGAGCTTTCGATTCCGTTCTCGCGCGATGCATGCGCACATCTGAAGGGGTTTAGCCTGCAGAACAGCAGGATCGACGGCAGTTCTACTGCGCAGAGGGACCGCCGGGCCGTCCACGACTTCGGCTTCAACGTGCGGTGTACCGGGACCACCCGCTGGCAACTGGATGGGCAAGGAGTCCCTGGCGTCCCAGCCACACAGTTCTGTTCGACCGCCGGTTGTCGCTGCCAGACGCTGCTCTTTCCCCACGCCGTGTCTTCCCGCCTTGTCTCGCAGGCCTCACCTGACGCCGACCTTTCCGACTGCATCGACCGATTCGCCGCACGCGGCAGGGGAGCTGGCTGTGTTTAGGGCGGAACGAACGAAGTGGTGCTTTATCCTGGCTGGGGCACTCGCGAATGCGGCCTGCACGGGCCAGGACGACGAAGTGTCGCCCTATTGGGGCGCGATGGGCATCTACGTGACCGTCTACTCTCACGAAGAGGCGCGGGAGCTGGGGGCGGACCGCTGGCGGGAGGCCTTCTTGCTGGAAACCCGGCAGGAAGACGACGGGAGTGTGCGCTTCCTCGGCGAATGGTCCACCAACTACTTGACCGACAATGAACATTCTGTGGCCAATTACCATCCATCGGAGGGAGACTCGGCATTAGAGGTGCTCTACAACCGCAACTTAAGTCATGCAGTGTACCGCTATTGCCTGGGCGCGGCCACGACAGAGCACGGATTTTGGGACGAAGAAAGTGGCAATAGGATGACCCCATCGGTTCTGTATTCAACCGACCAACAACAGGAACTTGACGCGTTGTCCGCGTTTGCCCCCTGGTATACGACGACGTACAGGCGGTCCTACTGGTTGTCTGCAAACCCGTCCGTTGCGCTCGTGCCTTTCATCGACACCTGGGACCCCGAGAGCGGCGAGCCGGTCGAGCGCCTGCTGCGGGTCGACGCGCCGCTCGTCAGGGGCTCTGGTGCCACCTGCGCCGCCTTGCAGGTGGTGCGGGCGTGGATGAGGGCCGCGACGCCGGAGAGCCTGGCCCCGGTGGGCGGACCGGAGGCCGACGACCGGCGCTGACGGGCGCGCATCGCAGCGGGGATTGCCAGGGCCACCCCAAGCGCGTCCAGCCCGGCGAGGGCCGGCCCCGCCAGTGGCCCCTCAGCAGCCGTTGACGCAGTCACAGGAGTCGTTGCAGGTCACCCCGCCCAAGGCCACGCCTTCTCCCGGGCAGTCGGCGCTGCAGGCCTTGGCCCCGCAGCTCAGCAGGGTGCCGCCGCAGGATCCCAGGCCGCCACAGACCAGGCCGCAGTGGGCGTCATCACCGCAATCGATGGCCATGCCCGCGCAGGCGCCCAGGCCCTCGCAATTCACATCGCAGGCGCCGTCATTGGGGCAGGTCACCAGCAGGCCGGCGCAGGCGCCCAGTCCGGTGCATTGCAGATCGCAATCCCAGCCGTCCGGGCAGCTGAGGGGCAGGCCGGAACAGGCCGCCAGATCGCTGCAGTCCACCAGGCAGCTGTTGCCCGCACAGCCCCCGGTGCAGGCGCTGGGGCAGCTTCCACCGGCATAATTTGCGTCGTCGGCGCAGGTGTCTACGGTGCCGTCTGCCCCATCGGTGCCATCGGTTCCATCGGAGCCGTCGGTGCCATCGGTCCCATCGGAGCCGTCTGCCCCATCGGAGCCGTCTGCCCCGTCGGTGCCATCGGCCCCATCGGAGCCGTCCGCCCCATCGGTGCCATCGGCCCCATCGGTTCCATCGGCCCCGTCTTCGGCGGCGGTGTCGGCGGCATCGGTCTTGCCATCGCCCAGGCTGGCGCGCCCGGCGTGGCAGGACAAGAGCAGGGGCAGCAGCAGCAGGATCGGTCGCATGGGCACTCCCAGAGGCCGCAGTCTATGCAGACTTCGGCCCTTTGGCACCCTCGGCTCCCTCAATCCGCGCAGGACCGGCCTTCGATGGCCTCCAGGGCGACCAGGTGGCGGTTGGTCTGCCCCCCGGTGGAGGCCGAGAAGCCCAGCCAGGCGGGGAAATCGGTCTGGCCGGGCAGGTCCTCGTCGATCAGGCGGATGCCGTCCAGGATCACCATCATGCGGGCGCCTTGGGCCTGGATGTGCAGGTCGTGCCAGCCGGTGTCCTCCAGCTCGGGAAGGGGCGCCCAGACCGCATATTCGCCGGCGTCCCCGCTGCGGGTGATGGCGACGTGGTCCACCTCGGGGTCGCCCCGCCAGTCGTTGCTGAAGGTGTCCAGCTCCACCGTCCAGCCGGGCAAGGACAGGCCGTCAACGCCGTCGCGACCGGCGCTATAGCCCAGGCCGCTGCCCAAGGACCCCAGGGTGCCCTCGGCCCGGTCCAGGTCCAATGCGGTGACCGCGATGCCGTCGGCCCCGGTGCCCTCGCCCATGAAGAAGCGCAGGTCGATGGAGACGGCGCCGCCGTTGACCACGGGGTCGCGCAGGAAGGCCGATCCGGCGGCGTTGCGCAGGTCGGGGGTCAGCTCGATGAAGCCGCCCGCTTCGTCGATGCTGGCGCTGCCCGACAGCAGCCAGTCGTCGAGAATGGAGACAGGGTCGTCAATCAGGGCCTGCTGGCAGAGGCCGATGTCCACCGTGGCGGATTGGCCGCAGCCATCGGTGACCGCGGCTGTCAGGAGATGGGGTCCGGGCTGGCGTCCAGCCGGCCAGGTGGCCTGGGCCTGTCCATCGACGTCAGGCCGGGCGGTGGCCACCAGCCCCTCTTCTGCGTCCACCCAGGCCACCTCCAGGTCGGTCCAGGGGGTCTCGTCGTCCTCGACCCGCACCCAGAGGGGCAGGTCGGCGTCGGGCAGCACGTCGTTCTGCTGCGGGGCGAGCAGCTGCAGGCGCGGGGCGGTGTCGGCGTCGGCCTGCAAGGCCATCTGGGCGGTCGGGCGCGCCGGGTCGTTGCTGTCCAGGCTGAGGCTGCCGGCCCCGATGCCGGTCAGCACGAGGCCCAGGCTGGCGCCCGGGGCCAGGCGCTGGGGCCAGCTGGGGCCTTGCAGGGTCCAGGCGCCGGTCAGCGTGGCGCCTTGGATGGACAGCATGGCGTCGCCCTGGTTGGTGACGGTGACGGGCACCCGGTCCAGGCCGCAGACCCCGCGGCGCTGGGATTCCGGCGGGTCCAGAACCAGCATGGGTGCTGCGGTCCCCGCGTCGGCGCCCTCCCCATCGCGCAGCGCGCCCAGGCCCTGTTCAACGCAGCCGCAGAGGGCGACGAGGACCCAAATGGGCAGGCGGGGGCGCGGCATGGGCGGCTCCGGGAGCGGGCGCTCCACCCCTATCTCGCGGCGGTCCCGACGATGCGGCCTACCGCGGCCCGGGACCCAGGGGTAACGTAGGCCTGAGTCACGCTTTTGGAGCCCCGGTGAGCACCCGCATCATTCCCGTCGAGCCCTTCGATTATGTGGTCTTTGGGGGCACCGGCGACCTGGCCGCCCGCAAGCTGCTGCCGGCCCTCTACCACCGGCGGGTGGACGGCCAGATCCCCGATGGCTGCCGCATCCTGGCGGCCTCGCACCTGTCCATGGACGACGCCGCCTACCGGGCCTGGGCGCGGGAGGCCCTGACCAGCCACCTCAACCCCGAAGACCTGGACGAAGGGGGGCTTTCGGCCTTCTGCAACCTGCTGCATCACATCCACTTGGATGCCTTCTCCGACCAGGGCTGGCCCGAGCTGGTGGCCGCCCTGGCCGGCCGACCGGCCGCCGTGCGCGCCTACTACCTGGCGGTGGGGCCGGGGCTGATTGGGCCCATCTGTGCCCGCCTGGGGGCCCTGAACCTGAATGGGCCCAATACCCGGGTCGTGGTCGAGAAGCCGCTGGGCCGGGATCTCGACAGCGCCCTGAAGGTGAACCGGGACGTGCTCGCGGTCTTTCACGAGGGGCAGGTCTTTCGCATCGACCACTACCTGGGCAAGGAGACCGTGCAGAACCTGATGGCCCTGCGCTTTGCCAACGCCTTGTTCGAGCCCCTGTGGAATGGCGCCCACATCGACCATGTGCAGATCACCGTGGCCGAGAGCATCGGGGTGGGCAGCCGGGGCGGCTACTATGACAAGGCCGGCGCCCTGCGGGATATGGTGCAGAACCACCTGCTGCAGCTGCTCTGCCTGGTGGCCATGGAGCCCCCGGACTCCTATGACGCCGACTCGGTGCGGGACGAGAAGCTGAAGGTGCTCAAGGCCCTGCGGCCCATTCCCGACGACAAGGCCGACCAGCTCACGGTTCGCGGCCAATACACCAGCCTGTCCAGCGACGCCTTGCGGGTGCCCGCCTATGTCGAGGAGGTGGGGGTGCAGCGCTCCTTGACCGAGACCTTCGTGGCCATCAAGGCAGAGGTCGCGAATTGGCGCTGGGCGGGTGTTCCCTTCTATCTGCGTACCGGCAAGCGCATGCCGACGCGGGTCAGCGAGATCGTGGTCGCCTTCAAGCCCATCCCGCACTCGATCTTCCCCGACGACGCGGGGGCCATCCAATCCAACAAGCTGGTGATCCGCCTGCAGCCCGACGAGGGCGTGCGCCAGTGGGTGATGATCAAGGACCCCGGTCCCGGCGGCATGCGCCTGCGCCATGTGCCGCTGGACATGAGCTTTGCCGAGGCCTTTGGCGTGCGCAATCCCGACGCCTACGAGCGCCTGCTGATGGACATCATCCGCGGCAACCCCACCCTGTTCATGCGGGGGGACGAGGTGGAGGCCGCCTGGCGCTGGGTGGACCCCATCCTGCGGGCCTGGGAGCGGGATGGCCGCAGCCCCCACGCCTATACGGCGGGCACCTGGGGCCCCTCGCGGGCCATCGCCCTGATCGAGAGAGACGGCCGCACATGGCATGAAGAGACGGTCTGATGGCGCATACAACCCATTTTTTCGACGATTCGGAAGCCCTGGCCCAAGCCCTCGCGGACGCCTTGGTCGCGGTCCTCGTGCGCGGCCTGGTCGCCCGCGGGCGGGCTAGCCTGGCGTTGTCGGGGGGCAGCACGCCCCGGAGGCTCTTTGCGGCGCTCAGCCAGCGGGATCTCGACTGGTCCAAGGTGAGCCTCACCCTGGTGGACGACCGCGACCTGCCCCCAGGGCACCCCCGCTCCAACGCCGGCATGCTCTGCGGCATCCTGGCGGGCAGCCCGGCCTCGGCCGCCCGCTTCTTGCCCTTGCGGGCCCCAGAGGGCGGTCCGGCCGAGGGCCTGGTCGCTGCCTTGGACTGGCCCCTGGACGCCGTTGTGTTGGGCATGGGCACCGACGGCCACACGGCCTCCTGGTTTCCCGGCGCCGACCGCCTGGACGCCGCCTTGGACCGGGACCAGCCGCCGGCCCTGCTGCCCCTGGTGGCGCCCGGCGCCCCCGAGCCGCGGCTGAGCTTCAACCGGAGCGCCCTGCTGCGCTGCCGCGACCTCTTCCTGCACATCGAGGGTAAGGAGAAGCAGGCGGTCCTGGCGGCTGCCTGGGAGCCGGGCCCCCTGGCCCAGGCCCCCATTCGCGCGATGCTCTTCCAAGATGAAGTGCCTGTGCGGATCTTCACCACACCATCTCCAGACGGAGGGTCGGCCCCATGAGCCTTCACCCAAGCCTTGAAGCCGTGACGGCGCGCATCTCCGCACGCAGCGCAGACAGCCGCGCCGCCTACCTGCAGCGGGTGGCTGCGTCCGCCTCCCGGGGGCCCCGCCGGGGGCGCCTGGACTGCGGCAACCTCGCCCACGCCTATGCCGCCTGTGGGGAGGACAAGCCCGCCCTCAAGGGCGAGCGCGCGCCCAACCTGGGCATCGTGACCGCCTACAACGACATGCTCAGCGCCCACCAGCCCTTCGAGACCTACCCGGGGCTGATCAAGGAGGCGGCCCGCCAGGCGGGGGGCACCGCCCAGGTGGCTGGCGGCGTTCCGGCCATGTGCGATGGCGTGACCCAGGGCCAGCCCGGCATGGAGCTGTCCCTGTTCAGCCGCGACATCATCGCGATGTCCACGGGCGTGGCCCTGTCCCACGACGTCTTCGACGCGGCGGTGCTGCTGGGGGTCTGCGACAAGATCGTGCCCGGGCTGCTGATCGGCGCCCTGGCCTTTGGCCACCTGCCCACCCTGCTGGTGCCTGCCGGCCCCATGACCAGCGGCAGCACAAACGACGACAAACGGCGCCACCGCGAACTCTTCGCCCAGGGCCTCATCGACCGCGCCACCCTGCTGGACTCCGAGAGCCGGGCCTACCATGGGCCGGGCACCTGCACCTTCTATGGCACGGCCAACAGCAACCAGATGCTGATGGAGCTGATGGGCCTGCATGTGCCCGGCGGCACCTTCGTGAACCCCGGCACCCCCCTGCGCGAGGCCCTCACCCGCGAGGCGGCGGCGCGGGCCCTGGCCATCACGGCCTTGGGTCCCGACTATACGCCCCTGGCCGAGGTGGTGGACGCCAAGGCCATCGTCAACGGCATGGTGGGCCTGCTGGCCACCGGCGGCAGCACCAACCACGCCCTGCACATCGTGGCCATCGCGGCGGCGGCGGGGCTGGTGGTGGACTGGGACGACCTGTCGGCCCTGTCGGCGGTGGTGCCCCTGTGTGCGCGGGTCTACCCCAATGGCGGCGCCGACGTGAACCACTTTCACGCTGCCGGCGGACTCGGCGTCTTGATCGGCGGGCTGCTGGATCACGGCCTGTTGCATCCCGACACCCGCACGGTCTGGGGCACGGGCCTGGCCGACTACCGGGTGGAGGCCTTCTTGGGCCCCGATGGGCAGGTGCTGCGCCGGCCCGCCCCCACCGAGAGCCAGGACAAGGCCGTGCTGCGGCATCCCAGCGACCCTTTCGACAGCCAGGGTGGCTTGTCTTTGCTGCAAGGCAACCTGGGGCGCGCCGTGATCAAGACCTCGGCGGTGCACCCCTCACGGCACCGCATCGAGGCCCCCGCCCGGGTCTTTGACAGCCAGGACGCCTTGATGGCGGCCTTCTCAGCCGGTCAGCTGGAGGAGGACTTCATCGCCGTGCTGCGCTTTCAGGGGCCCCGGGCCAATGGCATGCCCGAGCTGCACAAGCTCACCCCCGCCTTGTCGGTCTTGCAGGACCGGGGGCACCGGGTGGCCCTGGTCACCGACGGCCGCATGTCGGGGGCCTCGGGCAAGGTGCCGTCGGCCATCCACATCTCGCCCGAGGCGGCGCTGGGGGGGCCCCTGGCCCGGGTGCGCGATGGCGACCTGATCGTCCTGGATGCGACAAAGGGCAGCTTGGAGGCGAAGGTTTCCGAAGCGGTCTGGGCGGCGCGCGCGCTGGAGCGCCCCGATCCGGCGGCGGCGGGTTGGGATACCGGTCGGGCCTTGTTCCAGCTCTTCCGCGACCACGCCACCCCCGCCGAGAGGGGCGGCGGCGTGCTCAATTTCCTGCCGGAGGTCCCATGACGCCCATGGACGCAAGACAGGTCAGGATCCGCGAGATCATGGATATGGGGCCCGTTGTCGCGGTGTTGGAGATTCGCGATCTGGCCTCTGCCGCCCCCCTGGCCCGGGCCTTGGTGGCCGGTGGCCTGCGGGTGCTCGAGATCACGCTGCGCACGCCGGTCGCCCTGGCCGCGGTGCGCGAGATGATCGCGGCTGTGCCCGATGCCGTGGTGGGCACTGGCACCTGTCGCCAGCCCGAAGACCTGGCTGCGTCGATGGAGGCCGGGGCGGCCTTTGCCGTGTCGCCGGGCACGACGCCCCGCCTGCTGGATGCCGCCGCAGACCTGCCCCTGCCCCTGCTGCCCGGGGTGGCCACGCCGTCGGAGGCCATGGCCTTGCAGGACCTCGGCTATGTGCACCAGAAGCTCTTTCCCGCGATGGCCCTGGGTGGCCCGGCCACCCTTGCGGCCTGGAAGGGGCCGCTGGCGGGCATTCACTACTGCCCCACGGGCGGCATTCAGGCTGCGGGGGCAGCCCAGTGGCTGGCCTTGCCCAATGTGCGCTGTGTGGGCGGATCCTGGGTGGCGCCCGCTGCAGCGGTGGCCGCGGGGGATTGGGCCCACATCACGGCCCTGGCGCGGTCTGCGGTGGCCCTGGGGCGCCCATGAGCCGCTTTGCGCCGGTGGTGTGCATCTTCACGGTGGAGGGGCGCCGGGTGCTCTGGCATGGGGCCACGGGTCGCCACTTCCTGCTCTCGCCCCCGGCCCTCGCGGCGGTCGAGGCCTGGACCGCGGGGCCGCCGCCGGGTCAGCTTCGGGTGCTGGTGCAGCGCATGGACGAGCTGGCGCTGTTGGCCGAGAGCCTGCAGCCCGATCTCGCGGCCCTCATCCCCTGCCCTTCCCGCCTGGTGATTCGCGTGCCCGAGCCGCGGGCCCTGTGGCTGCCGGTGCCCGACCAGCGGGGTCCGGGCGGCTATGCCTACCGCGCCCGGCCCCTGGACCCGGTTGAAGACGCCCTGTGGGCGGCCTGCAATGGCGCGCGCTCCGTGGCCGAGGTGGCCGCGCGGGCGGGCGCCCCGCTGTCCGCTGCCCTGGCCTTCTTTGCCACCCTCACGGGCCCCGAGGTCCAGGCGTTGCAGCTGCGGGACCAGCCCGCCGGCCCCCGCGACCCCTCCTTGCGCCGGCTGGTGGCCCCGGAGCGCCCCGACGCCCCGCGCCCCGACCACCTCTATGGATCGCAAGGCCAGACCACGCTGGGGCCCTACCACCACGACCACATCACCGACGGGCAGACCCACTTCGACGATCGCGAGACCACGGTGGCCCACGCCTTCGCCCGGCCCCACCCGGCCCTGGGTGGCCTGCCCTATGGCGCGCGGCTCTTGGACGCCCTGCTGGACCGATCCCTCCTGAATGAAGACAGCGGGCTTGTTGTCGAGGTGGGGCCGGGTACGGGCGAGCTGGCGGAGGCCCTGCTGGGCCGGGCCTTGGAGCGCGGCCGCCCCATTCACGACTACCTGCGCATCGACGCCTCTCCCGCCCTGCTCGCCACCCAGGATGCGCGCCTGCCGGGCACCCGCGGGTTGCTGGGTGAGGCCACCGCCTTGCCCCTGGCCGACCACAGCGTCGGCTTCTTGCTCAGCAACGAGGTGCTGGCCGATCTGGAGGCCGCCCCCGAGCCCCTGGCCCGGCCCCTCATTGCCGCCCATGGGCTGCACGCCGAGCCTGGGCAGGCCCTGTTCAATGTGGGCGCCTGGCGCTTTGTCGCGGAGATCGCGCGGGTGCTGCGCCCGGGGGCCGCGGCGGTGCTCACCGAGTTTGGGGACGCCCACGAGCTGCCCAGCGAGACCCGCTACCTGGACCACCCCGAGGTCTCCATCCACTTTGGCCAGGTGGCCGCAGTGGCGCGGGCCGTGGGCCTGGACGCCCAGCTGCTGCCCTTGGGCGAGCTGCTGCAGGCAGACCTGACCGCGCGCTGGCTGGCCCGGGGCAGCCACGAGGCCCTGCGAAGCTGGTCGCATTCCCGGGGGCAGCGCTGGGCGGCCCGGGCCCGCTCGCCCCAGGATGCCGACCTGCCCGCCGGGGTCACGGGTCTGGACTGGGTCCCCATCACCGAAGATGGCCCGGGGCCCGTGCTCACCCGCTTCATGGCCCTGGTGCTGCGCCAACCCGACGGGCGGTCAGCGGGCTGAGATTCGCAGGCTGATGCTGGGCACGGAGGCCAGGGCGGGCCCGTCCAGGCGCAGCAGATCGTGGCGGGCCACGGCCTCGTTGGCGATGCGGCCGGGCGCCAGGGCCAGGACCAGGCCCGCCGGCACCCGGCCCGGCGGCCGCAGCATCGCGGTGGCCCGGCGCTGGGCCCGGTCGGTCATCAGGTTGAGGTCGAGGGTGGGGCCACCCAGCAGCGCGCAGCCCCAGTCGTCCTCGCCGAAAAAGCTGATTTGCTCGCCTCCTTCACGCAGGCTGACCTGCAGGCCGTCGCTGCGGGTCAGGGTCATGCCCGCGCCGGAAAGCAGCACCAGCACCCGATCCACCCCATCAAAGCGCGAAAATGGGCCATCCGCGGCCACCTCGGCGATGGAGATGCGGCTGGCAAAGCCCGCGGGGCCTTCGCCTTCGCGGTGAAGCTCGTGGGTGATGCCGCCGCCATTCTTCCAGGCCATGCTGCGCCAGCCCTCCCGGCCCACCCGCCCGGTGATGCGCCCGCCCCCCTCGCCGGCCTGGTCCGCGATGCGACCGGGCGCGCCGAAAATGAGCCGCTGACGCTCGTCTTCGCGCAGGGCCAGGGACCGTCCCACCGCCGCGTCCACCCGCACATAGGTGGTGGTGGCTTGGGCCAGGGGATGGCCATCCCGGGCCCGGCAGAAGGTGGTCTGCACGACAAAGGAGCTGCGCCCCACCTCGGTCACGACGGGCTCCACCACCAGCACATCGTCAAAGACCGCCGGCGCCATCCACTCCTTGTGTTGGGCCCGCAGCCGGTAGTCAAAGCCGCCGGGCTCCAGCCAGACCGGGTCGATGGCCCGCAGCAGCTCGGTGGTGCAGAGATCGGTCCAGTCGCCATAACGGGCATTGAAGGCGATTCCTTGGGGATCGCATTCGGGGTAGCGCACGCGCAGGCAGAAGCGGAAGGGGGCCGGAGCCGGAGTGGGAGGCAGCATGGGGCGGCCTTATCCCGCCGCGCCGCGCCCCTCGATCAAAAGGCCAGACCCAAGCGAAGCTGCCCGTCGGGGAAGATGGGGCTGCCGATGCCGCCGCTGGGGTCATGGACCGTCAACGAAGCGCCCAGGGTGAGCTGAAGCTCGATGGCGAGGTGCGGGGCCAGCCAGAAGTCGGTGGTGAGGGTGGGGTTGAGGGTCAGGGAGTGGGCGCCTTGGGGCCGCCCGAAATTCCAATAGCGCCAGCCCACCAGCAGGGGCGCGTGCATCGTGACGCCCCGGCCGCTGTCTTTGCGGTGCTCGACCAGGCGCAAGGCGGGGCCGGCCCGGGCGGTGACGCCGTTGTGGCCGAGAGAGCCCTCGACCCCGATCTCGATCTCCAAGGGATGCAGGGCGGTCAGCGAGAAGCTGGCATTTGTCATGCCCGGAAGACCGACGCCCAGGTGCAGCGCGCCCAGGGTGCTGAGCGCGGGCTTGAAGAGCAGGCTGGATGCGGGCATGCCGGGCGCCGGGGCTGGAGGGATCGGATCTCAGGAAGGCAGGGCCGCCACCGCGTCGATGGGCCTGGGCAGCACATCTTCGGGGGCGAGGGGGCCCTCGCGGCGCAGCAGCCAGAAGTCCTGCAGGGGCACAAAAGTGTCCCCCAGGCGGAAGATCTCCCAGCCCAGCAGCAGGTCCACGCTGCCTTCGTTCACGGCAACCAAGGGGCAGAAGCCCACCCGGGCGGGGAAGTCCGAAAACAGGTTGCCTGCCACCCGATAGTCCAGGTAGTCCGACCCTTTCCAGCCCCGTGGAAAGCTCAGGCCCTCGGCCGACCGCAGCTCGTAGTGGCCAAAGGTCTTGGGGCGGCCCTGGCGGTCGCGCAAGGGGGCGGGCGGGCTCTCCCAGCCGGTCTGCTCGACCTTCACATTCCAGCCACGAATCACGCCGGTGGCCGGGTCCTTGTGAAAGGTCTTGCGAAAGCTGCGCCAGAAGAGCCGGTGAAAGAGGGCCGGCATGGACAGGTCGATGCCGGTGTAGGCGCTGTCGGCCACGGCCTCGCGGTCGATGGGGTGGGCGGCGCGCATGATGTCGAAGAGCTGGGCCCCCGACATGCCCAGCAGCTCATCCAGGCTGTGTGCCATCTTCTTCCTCGGCGCTGAGGGTGGGCTGGGGGTCGGCTGCCGGGGCGGCCTCGTGGCTGCCGCTCACCAGCACGATGGCCAGGCCCATCAAGCCAAAGCCCAGCCACTGGCGCATGCCGACCGGCTCCTTGAGGTAGAAGGCCGAGACCATGGCGACGCAGACCACCCCGGCGCAGAGGTGGAAGGTGGCCATCTGGGCGCCGGTATACAGGCCCTGCCCCCAGCGGGTGGCGCTGACATTGAGCAGGTATTCGGGCAGGACGATCATCCAGCTGGCTGCCAGGGCCGCCCAGAAGGTCCACTTCTCGGCGTATTTGAGGTGGCCAATCCAGGCGAAGGCCATCAGGCCAGCCGACGCGACCAGCATCATCGGGACGAGGAAGATGCGCGAATCCATCGTGGGCAAGCACCGGGTTCTTGGGGAACTCGCCCTTAGCCCAGCCCGGCCCCACCCACGACGAGGGTGTAGGACACCGTGACCCGCGGGCGCTGGCCCCGACCGCGACAGCCGGGTCGCGCTTCGGGGCGGCGCTGTCGATCGAAGCCGCAGCAAATCGAATAATCGCAGGTATTTATGAGGCTGGCACGCTTCCTGCTTTCTCTTCAGGCAGACCCCTGGAGAAACCATGAACCGACTGCTGACCCTGCTCCTGTGTGCCCCCCTCGCCGCCTGCTTCGAGGCCGTGGACCCCGAGATCGAGCCTGCCGACCTTCGCGACGGCGCCTGGGACCTGCACCTGACCGACATCTCTGCCTTTGGGGACTGTGGCGGCATCGAAGCGGCCGGGCCCATCGACGCCATGGCCTTCTTCGCCTCGGACGGGGAGGAGCTGAGCATCCTGATGGAGGGCCTGCTGCTGGAGGGCTTCATCGAGGGGGCGTCCCTGTCGGTGACCGGCGGCATGGACTTCTCCGAGCCGGGCCATGGCGGAGGCGGCGGAGAGACCCGGCCCGGGGAGTGCGGCGACCTGCCCGCCGACTCGGGCGATGAAGGCGACGGCGCCGCCCCGCCTCCCTGCGTGGCGCCCGAGCCCGAGCCCGAGCCCGGCCCGGACGCGGTGTCGGTGTCCATCGACGCCCGGATCTTTGCCGAGGACCTCATCCGGGGCAGCCTGGTGCTGGAGGTCGGCAGCGGCGCGGCCGGCTGCTACTTGGAGGCCGCCCTCGTGGGCCTGGCCGTGGACGAGGACGGCCCGCGCCCCCTGGAGCCCCAGGAGGAGCCCGTGGAGCCCTACCCGGGGGAGGAGCCCGAGGGCGACCCCGAACCCATGGGCGACTGAGCCTGGATTCGTGACGATTTGATCACAGGTGCTGGGCGCGGGTCGATCCTGGACCCGCGCCCATTGGCGACTAACTGTGGGGCTGTCCTCGTCGCACCTGCCCCGGAGTCTTCGTGTCCACCGACCTCTTCAGCCCCCTGAACCTCGGCCCCCTCGCCCTCCAGAACCGCGTCGTCATGGCCCCCATGACCCGCTCTCGGTCCACCGCCGAGCACCTGCCCACCCCCATCATGGCCGACTACTATGGGGCACGGGCCGACGCCGGCCTGCTGATCACCGAGGGCGTGGCCCCCAGCGCGGACGGCTGCGGCTATCCCCGGATCCCGGGCATCTGGAGCGCCGAGCAGGTGGCGGCCTGGCGCCCCGTGACCGAAGCGGTGCACGCCAAGGGCGGCCTCATCGCCATGCAGCTGATGGACTGCGGGCGCATCGGCCACCCCCACAACCTGCCCGCCGGCGCCCGCCTGCGGGGTCCCTCCGCCGACGCCGCCCCCGGCGAGATGTACACCGACCAGGCCGGCCCCCAGGCCCACCCCGTCGTGGCCGAGATGACCGAGGCCGATATCGAGGCCGCCATCGAGGGCTTTGCCAGCGCCGCAAAAAACGCCATCGCAGCTGGTTTTGACGCGGTGGAGCTGCATGGCGCCAACGGCTACCTGATCGACCAGTTCCTCAGCCCCAACATCAACCCGCGCAGCGATGGCTGGGGTGGCGCCCAGCGCGGGCGCTTTGCCCTGGCGGTGGCCCGGCGCGTGGTGGCCGCCATCGGCGCCGATCGGGCGGGCATCCGCCTGTCCCCCTACGGCGTCTTCAACGGCGTCCAGCCCTGGGAGGGCCTGGACGCCGACTTCCTGTCCTTGGCCAAGGAGCTGGGCGCCCTGAAGCTGGCCTGGCTGCACCTGGTGGACCACAGCAGCATGGGCGCGCCCCCGGTGCCCGAGAGCCTGAAGGCCGCCATGGGCGAGGCCTTCGGCGGGGCCGTGATCCTGAGCGGCGGCTATGACCGCGCCCGGGCCGATGCCGACCTGGCCGCCGGCAAGGGCGCCCTGGTGGCATTTGGGCGGCCCTTCCTCGCCAACCCGGACCTGGTGCGGCGTTTGAAGGAGGGGGCCCCCCTCAACGCCCCCGACTTCGGCACCTTCTATACGCCGGGGCCGAAGGGCTACACCGACTACCCGACCTTGGGCTGAACGGTATTCAAAGTGTGGGCATAAACTATATCCAAACTGTTTGCGTTTCGGAGGAGGGCGGGTAGGGCTGGGGCTCTGGAGGCCCCATGCGCACCCCCCTCACGAACCAACGCATCCTGATCTTTGGCGCCACCGGTGGCATCGGGGGCGCCGTCGCCCGCGAGGCTGCCGCGCGTGGGGCCCGCCTGCACCTGGTCGCCCGCAGCGAGGCCCCGCTCGCCGCCCTGGGCGCAGCCCTGGGGCAGTCCCATGGCACCGCCGATGTGACCGATCCGGCCGCCGTGGACGCGGCGGTCGCGGCTGCTGTAGCCGCCCTGGGCGGGCTGGATGCGGTGGTGCTCTGCGTGGGCTCCATCCTGCTCAAGCCCGTGCACCGCAGCACGGATGAAGACTGGCGCAGCGTGATGTCGGTCAACCTGGACGCGGCCTTCTTCGTGCTTCGGGCCGCCGCCAAGGTGCTGATGCGCGAAGGGGGCAGCGTGGTGCTGGTCTCCACCGCCGCCGCCCACGCCGGCGTGCCCAACCACGAGGCCATTGTGGCCGCCAAGAGCGGCTTGGAAGGCCTGGTTCGGGCCTCTGCGGCCACCTATGCCAGCCGGGGCTTGCGGGTGAATGCGGTGGCGCCGGGCCTGGTGGACACCCCCCTCGCCGCTCCCCTGCTGCGGAATCCTGCGGGGCGCGCGGCCTCGGAGAAGATGCACGCCCTGGGCCGCCTGGGCGACCCCGACGATGTGGCCCACGCCATCACCTTCTTGTTGGAGAGCAGCTGGACCACGGGCCAGGTGCTGACGGTGGATGGCGGCCTGTCGGGGGTCAAGGGCTGAGCTTCGCGCCTGCCGCGCTCAGCGCGCGCGCACGCGGTTGTTGCGGGCGTTGTGCTCGAGCTCGACCCGGCCCAGGGCCTCCAGCAGGGGGGGCAGGTACATGCCGAAACGCCCGCGGTAGCCCTTGCGCAGGCCATACCAGCCGCCCACCGGGTTGGCGGGGTCGCGGCCCCAGGCCTCGACCGTGCCGGGCTTGCAGTCCTTGTTCTCGTCGGCTGCGCCCAGGTCCATCCAGTCCCCGTGGGCCTTGAGCATGGCGTGCAGGTCGTCGATGGCGCGCAGCTGGTAGGACAGCCGGGTGCTGCCCACCTGGCAGAAGAGCGTGGGTGGGTCGGCGCTCTCGTCCTTCCACATGGTGTAGTCCGAGCTGCCGGGCGGGGTCTTGAGCTGCCAGGGGTCTTGGGCGGTGCCGCTTCCGGTCGGGGGCATGGGGGGATCCGGGGAGAGGGTCTGCCGGGTGCTCTACCGCAACAGGCCAGGGCCTGCGCTGCCCCTCAGCGACCTGCGCGCCGTTGGGGGGTGGCGGGGGTCTTCTTGAGGCTCTGGAGCATCACCCAGCCCGGGCCCGTCAGCTCGGTCATGAACAGCCCCTCGCCGCCCACCAGGCTCTTGAGGCAGCCGCCGACGCCGCGCACGCCATAGTCCACCTCGGCCGACATCACCGCGAGGTGGCCGGTGCTCACCAGGAGCTTCTGGCCGGCCTTCAGCTCGCGGGACAAGAAGTCGCCGCTGATATGCACGATGACCACGCCGCTGCCGCTCAGCCGCTGCATGAAGAGCCCGCCGCCCCCGAACAGGGCCGCGCCGGCCTTGCGGGCCATGGTCACGTCGATCTGGACATCTCCCACGGCGGCGACGAAGGCGCCGGCGGTGCAGGTGATGGGCCCCCGTGACAGATCCCAGGTGGCGAGGTGGCCCGGCTGGTTGGCCGTCAGGGTGACCTGGGCGCCATCCCGCAGGGGGGTGACATAGCAGAGGCTGAGGCCTTCGCCCGACATCATGCGGGATACGGCGCTGCCCGCACCGCCGGGGATCTTGAGTTGCCAGCCGACATCGTCGCCATAGGCCAGCAGGCTGCCCTTGGCGCACCACAGGGGCTGGCCACGGCGCAGCTTGAGGTCCACGCTCTGGGCGATGGTGCCGCGCACGTCGACATCGACGACGAAGCGCTCGAGCTGGGCCCGGTCGAGGTGGACCAGGGCGTCGGCGCCGCTGGGGTTGGGGTCGGTCATCGGGGCTCCACGGGGTCGAGTCGAAAGACGGCGCGGGCGTTGTCGCAGAGGAAGCGCCGCAGGGTGCTTTCGGGCAGGTCGAGGACGCCCAGCTGTTCGATGCAGCGTTGGGGCGGGATCATCGGCCAGTTGCTGCCAAAGAGCACCTTGGACTTGCCGGGGCCCTTCAGAAAGCGCACCAGGGCGTCGGGGTAGCGCTCGGGCGTGTAGGCCGAGGTGTCGATGAAGACCCGCTCGTATTTGGTGGCCAGCGACACCATCTCGTCCGTCCAGGGGTAGCCGATATGGCCCGCCACGATGCGCAGCTCGGGGAAGTCGCAGGCCACCTCGTCCAGGTAGGGGATGGGCCGCCCCGGTTCGCTGGGGCGCAGGGGGCCGGCGTGGCCCACCTGCAGACAGAAGGGAATGTCGAGTTCGATGCACTCGGCATAAAGCGGATAATATCGCCGATCATTGGGTGGTAGACCCCAAAGCCAGGGCAGCATGCGCAGGCCCACAAAGCCCAGATCCCGCACGCAGCGGCGCAGCTCTCGCACCCCGTCCATGGGCCGCAGCAGGTCCACGGACGCGACCCCGCGCAGGCGGTGGGGATGGGCCGCGACCGCGGCGGCCACGCTGTCGTTGGACAGCAGCGGACCCTTTGGCCCCCACCAGGCCGACAGCAGGGCGAGGTGGATGCCGGCACCGTCCATCGCGCCCAAGGTGAATTCCAGGGGGATCTCGTCGGGCACTGAATCCAGCTTCATCCACCGCCGCAGCGACGCAAAGATCTCGTCGCGGACAAAGGCGCCGGTGGGGTGTTGGATCCAGGCGTCGATGATGGGGCGTTCGGGGTCGGGCATGGTGCGAGGGTAGCCCTGGCGGCGCGCATAGGGCTACCCTTCGCCCAGAGGCCCCCCCTGTCCCAGCTCACCGCCCTGCTGCTGTCCTTGCTGTTGGAGCTGCCCGTCGCCCTGGGCATCGCCGCGGCCACGGGCCTGCTGGCGCGGGTGGGCTGGCGCCGGCTGGTGGGCGTGGCCCTGGCCGCCACCCTGCTCACCCACCCCTTCGCCTGGCACGGCTTTGCGGCGCTGAAGGGGCTGGTGCCCGGCTACTGGCCCCGGGCCCTGATCATCGAGGGGGGCGTGGCGATCGTCGAGGGCCTGCTCTACGGCGGCCTGGCGGGGGCGGGCCTGTGGCGGGGTCAGGCGATGGGTTGGGCGGCCAACGCCTGGAGCTATGGCCTGGGCCTGCTCATCTTGGAAGCCTTCTACCGCTGAAGGGCCGCGGCCGGCATTTGCGGCGCGCCGCAGACGGGTGATGCTGGCGCCATGGATGTCGTCTACCTGTCCCCCGCCTGGCCGCCCGAACAAGTGGAATTCACCCGCGGCCTGCACGCCGTCGGCGCGCGGGTCTGGGGGGTGGGCGATGGCCCGCCCGGGGCCGCGGGCCCCTACCTGACCGGCCACCTGCGCGTGCCGGCCATGGGCGATGAAGATGAGGTTGTGGCGCGCGTTCTGGCCTGGTTGAACGGGCGGCGTCCCGACCGGGTCGAGACCAATTGGGAGCCCATGGTGCTGGCGGCTGCCCGGCTGCGGGAGCAGCTGGACCTGCCCGGCCTGCGGCCTTCTCAGGCCCTGCCCTTTCGCGACAAGGTGTTGATGCACGAGGCGGTGGCTGCGGCCGGCCTGCGGGTGGCCCGAACCGCCCGGGTGCGCTCCTTGGCCGAGGCCTTGGAGGCCGCCGAGACCGTCGGCTACCCCTGCATCTTCAAGCCCGTGGCCGGGGCCGGCGGTGCGGACACCTTTCGGGCCGACGACCCCGCCGCCCTGCGCGCGGGCCTCGCGGCGGTGGGCCATGTGCCCGAGGCCAGCCTGGAAGAGTGGGTGGAGGGGCAGGAGTACACCTACGAGACCATCTGTGTGGATGGCCAGCCGGTGCTGGAGAGCGTCTGCCTCTACCTGCCCAATGTGTTGGACGCGCGGCGGGCCGAGTGGATCAGCCCCATCATCGCCAGCGTGCGGGATCTGGACGACCCCTGGATCGCCCCGGGCCTGGCCCTGGGTCGGGCCGCCCTCGCCGCCCTGAAGCCCGGCACCGGCTTCACCCATATGGAGTGGTTTCGGAATGAGGCGGGGGAGGCCATCTTTGGCGAGATCGCCTGCCGGGCGCCGGGCGCCAGCATGGTGGACCTGCTCAACTACACGCTGGACGCCGACACCTTTGTCGAGTGGGCCCGGGCGGTCTGCCAGGGGCGGGTGAGCGCGGGGCTGGAGCGACGCCACAACGCCGTGATGGTCTTCAAGCGCGCCCAGGGCCAAGGCAAGATCCGCGAGATCCGCGGCCTGGACCGGCTGCTGGCCCTGCACGGTCCCCATGTGGCCCGGGTGGACCTGCTGCCGGTGGGCGCCCCGCGCCGCGACTGGACCCAGACCTTCTTGTCGGATGGCAACATCGTGGTGCGCCACCCCGACTGGAACCGGGCCATGGAGCTGGGGCGACAGGTCCGGGACGGGGTGCAGATCCTGGCGGGCTGAAAGCGCGATCGATCGGGGGCCTTGGCGGCATTCATCGAAGGTCTGCCCTGCCGAGTGCACACAATGCTCGTCCTGCTCGCCCTGATGGGCGCGGTATCTGGCGCGTCTGAACAGCGCGTCTTCATCGAGGTTGCCGCCGCCTGGCAGCCGGCCGGGCTGCGCCTGGAGATCGAGACGGTCTGGTTGGGCCAGGACCGGCTGCTGGTGCTCAGCGATGACGGGTCCGTCCCTGGAGATCATCCGGGAGACGGCGTTTATAGCGGACTGTTGATGGGCGCTCCCGCGCGCATCCTGCCCGTGCACCTCTTTGTGACCGCCCAGGGGCTGCCCCGCACCGAGATCGCGGCGGTGGATGCGGCGCTTGGATTGGGCGAATCCCGGCTGGTTTGGGCCCTGGAGACCGATGGCCACCCCATCGCCCGCCCGGTTGCCTTGGCCCTGCCGCCGCCCCATATGGAGATCGTCGAACCGGTGGCCCAGTTTGCGGCCTTCGGCTGGGTTGGCCTCGTCTTTGCCTATGTGACCTGGCTGGTGCAACGCCTGGGACCGCGGCGACGCAGCCGGGCATGAGGCAACATCCGGCGCTGACGCCCCTCGTCTTCCTGCTCCTCGCGGTGATCTGGACCTGGCCCGCCATCCTGGCCCCGGGGCTGGTGGGACGGATGCCGGATGCGGCGGGTACGGCCTGGTTTCTGTGGGCCTCGCCGCGGCTGCTGCTGAATCTGCACGACGGCCTCACCGGCTGGCCCGCTGGGGTCACCTATGGCCGGCCCGACAGCTACCTGCTGCTGCTGGTGGGGCCCCTGCTGAGCTGGGTGGGTCCGGCGCGGGCCCATGCCTGGATCGCGGTCTTCGGGCTGGCGGCGTCGGCCTGGGGGGCCGAGGCCTTCGCCCGGACCCTGGGGGCGCGGGCGCCCTGGTCCGGGCTGGCCGGCCTCGCCTTCGCATTCACCGGCCTGGCCAGCTCGGCCCTGCTGGAGGGCTATGTCTATCACTTGGTCAACCCCTGGCTGCCGCTGCTGGCCCTGTCCTGGTTCCGGGCCACCCGCCCCAAGGGCACCGTGGGCCAGGGGCTGGCCGCCGCCTTGTTCTTCGTGCTCTGCCTGCTGACGACGGCCTGGATGGCCCTCGCGGCGATGCCCCTGGTGGTGGGATTTCTGGCGGCGGCGCTGCTGCGGCAGGGCCGGGCCCTTGACTGGCGGCCGGTGGGGCCGCCGCCTGCCGTGGCCCTGCCCGCCTTCTTCTACCTGGCCTGCTTGAGAGTGGGGCGGCGGGCGGGATCAGCTCGCCCCTGGGCAACCCGGCCCTTGGACCAGCTGCGCTTCGGACCCGCCATCGCCTTTCCCGAGTGCGCGCCGGAGGGCCCATGAGCCCCGTTCAATCGAAGGCGACGTCCACCACCTGCCCCGCGTCCATATCCACCAACAACAGCCCATGATCCGGGAAGAGGGCGGCATATTCCCGGAGCTGGCGGCGGGTGGCGGCAACCGGGCTGCTGGCGCAGCTGCTCTGCCTGGCCCCCAGCCTGCTGGTCGGGGCCCGACTGGAGGGCGGATCCGGCCCGGTGGGCCTGGCCCTGTCGGTGCTGGGGGCGTCGTTGCTGCGCTTTCCCGATCGCCTGCAATGGACCACCCTCCTGTGTTTTGGCGCGGTGGGCTCCTTGGCGGCCACCCGGCTGGCCGACCGCCTCAAGCGCCCGCCCTGGCCCCTCCTTGCCATGGCCTTCTTCGATGCCTTCGGGGTGCTGCGCATGCCCTGGCGGCAGCAGGTGACGCCGGCAGGGGTGCCCTCGGCCTATACGGCGCATGCGGGGCCGGTCCTCGACCTGTGGCCCGAAGAGGTGTCCCCGGCGCCGGCCTGGACCCTGCGCACCACCAACCTGGACTGTTACTACCAGACGGGCCATGGCCGCCCCATCGCTGACCTCTGCGTCACCAGCCCGGGCACGGTCAACCCGCGGCTGCGGCTGGGCCAGTGGGTGAGCGGGCGGCTGCTGGCGGGGGCGCCCCAGGAGGTGGCCGAGCGCCTGGGCGCATTTGGTTTTGCCACCGTGGCCTTGCATCCCGACTTCTTCACGCCGAAGGATCGGGCGGCCTTGCAGGCGGGCCTCGCGGCCATCGATCCGAATCCCGTAGACAGCACCGACGGGGGCGGCCATGTGCGGGCCTACCGGATCCCCGCCGTCTCTGGCGCCACCCCGGCTGCGTCCTGGGCGTCCTGGCCCGGGCGGCTGGCGGGGGGCGCGCCGCCGTCGCCCTGAAGGCTGGCCTGCAGGCGGTCGAGCACGGCCGCGGGATCCTGGTGCCAGGCCCGGGCCTCCACCCGCTCCACCGCCCAGCCCCGGGCCCGCAGCAGGCCGGGCACATGGCGGTGCAGTTCGTCCACATCGCCCACCTCGTGCCCCTCCTCGGTGATCACGGCGACGGACCAGCGCTGGGGGTGGGCGGGGTCGCGCAGGGCCAGGGGGACGCGGAAGCCGCTGGCGCCCACGTCGAGATCGAAGGCGACCTGCCGATCTTCGAGGCCCAGGGCGATCTGGGCCGCCAGGCTGGCTACCCCCAGGGTGTCGGGGCGCCGGGACCGGCCCTCGCTGCCCATGCTGCCGCTGCGCACACGCTCCAGGGTCTTGTCGGCCTGCCGCCGGCGGCCATGGGTGAGGTCCCAGGCGAATTCCAGGAAGGCCTTGAGCAGGCGGGGGCCCTCGTGCTTGCTGTCGGCCACGCTGAGCAGATCGGGCGTGAAGCTGGCCACCACGATGCAGGCCCGCTTGGCGCGGGAGACGGCCACATTCAAGCGGCGCTCGCCCCCGCGCTGGCCCAGGGGGCCGAAGCGTGCGGGCACATAGAGGGAGCCGGCGAGGCGGCCGCTCTTGCGGGGCACCGGGGCGTGGCCCAAAGAGAAGAGGATGACGTCGCGCTCGTCGCCCTGCACGCTCTCCAGATTCTTGACGAATGGGCGCTGGTCGAGGATCTCGTGGGTATTGGCCGCGGACCAAGGCAATCCGAAGTCGGGGTCGGCCTCTGCCCGCTTGTCCAGGGCGTCCAGGATGACCTGTCGCTGTTCGACGTTGAAGGTGACCACGCCCACGCTGGGGGGTGGGTCCTCGGCCAGCAGCTCCGCGACCAGGTCCACCACCCGCTCGGCTTCGATGGGGTTTGCGCCGCGATCATAGGCGCCGTCCTCCACTTGAACCCAACTCAACGCGGGTGCAGCATCGGGCGTGGACACGCTGGGGACGGTATAGAGCCCGCCGCCGTACATGGCGTGGTTGGAGAAGGCGATCAGCTCCTCGTGCAGGCAGCGGTAGTGCCAGCGCAGGCCGGCGTGCTGGCAGCGCTCCCGGGCCAGCACCAGCAGCGACTCTGCGGTCAGGGCGTCGGCCTCGACGGTGGCGGCGGTGCCCACCTCGTCCTCGCCCGGCGTCTTGAGCTCGAAGTAGCTGGTGGGGGGCATCTGCCGCTCGTCGCCGGCCACCACGGCGCGATGGCCGCGAATGAGCGCGGGGAAGCCCTTTTCGACGGTGGCCTGGCTGGCCTCGTCCATCACGACCAGGTCGAAGGCCGGGCGGCCGGGAAAGAGCACGGCCATGGTCTCGGGGCTGACCAGCCAGACGGGCAGGGCCGCCAGCAGGCCCTGATCGGCGAATTGCCGCACGAATCCCCGCAAGGACAGGACATAGCGGCGCTTGGCGGCCTCGCGCAGCATCTGCTCGCGGGCCCGCTGCAGGGGGCTGCGGCGGGCGCCGTGTTCGGGGCGGGCCTCGGTGAGCAGGGCCACCCGGTCGCGCTCGGCCAGGATGCGGGCCACATGGGCGCGGGCCCGGGCCTCGACCAGCTCGGCCAGCTCGGTCTCGGCCTCGGTGACCTCGCCCATGGGGGTGGGCCGGTCCAGGGTGCGGGTCTGGGGGAAGCGGCGCTCGATGGCGGACAAGGCGAGGCGGACGTGGCCGTGCTGGAAGGCTTCGGACCAGATCAGGGCGGTGCCCTCGGGCAGCTGGTCGGCGAGGCGGCTGAGCAGGTCGCGGGCCTGGGGATAGAGGGCCGCGGCCGCGTCCAGGTTGCGGTCGCTGGCCACCACCCGGGCCGCGTCCATGGACCAGGCCTCCAACAAGGCGCGAAGGCTGTCGGGGTCGGGGGTCTCGGGCAGCCAGGGGAGGGCCTGCCGGGCGGGGGCAAAGGCCGCAGCGTGGGCGGCGCTGGTTTGGGCCAACTGAAGCCGAGCATCCAACACAATCTCCCATTGGGCGAGATCGGCGTCGTCGGAGGAGGGCCAGGCGCCGGCTGCGACCAGGGCCGGGCGGCCGTGCACCAAGGCGCGGGTCTGCTGCCAGGCGGCCACCAGGCGGTCGGCCTGGGCCTGCGCGGCCGGGGCGTCGGGCAGGACGGGCCGGAGATCCAGCGCGGCCAGCAGCTTGTCGAGGGCCTTCCAGGCGGCAGCGGCGGCCTGGCGGTGGCGCGCGCTGCAGCAGCGGGGGGCCAAAGGGCAGGACCGCGCCGGCGGGCCACCGTTGGCCAGCTGCGGCGCACCAGCCCCCGGGCGGTCCACCAGCCCCAAGAGAAGAAGCGCAAGAAGCGGCTGCCCCAGCCCTCGGTGATGGTCAGCGCGGTGTCGAGCTCGGGCGAGGCCTCGAAGGCGACGCGTTCGGGCGCATCGCCGATCCAGTCGCTGGCGGTCTGCCAGCAGCGCTCCACCTGGGCGACCAGATCGGCGAGGGCGGGCTCCTCGGCGAGGCGCAAGAAGGCGGCGGTGGCGGCCCGGTTGCCCGGCGCGGCGCGGTCGGGGCGCCCGGCCAGGCGGCCGCGATCCGGCCTGGGCGCGGCGCACCGGCCCGTCATCGACGGCCCGGTTCGGCGCGGAGGCGCTGAAGGGCCAGGGCGCTGTGGCCGGCCGCGCGCAGGGCCCTCCACCTGCATCAGGCGGTCGGGATCGGCCTCGGCGAGGCTGGGGCGCTGATGCCCGACGGGGGCGCCAGATCGCGCCTCTCTGGTGCAGATCGCGGTTTCGGGCCTCGCGCCCCAGGCGGTCGGCGACCCGGCGCGCCGTGTCCAGGGGCAGCCGGGCGAGGCCCGGATCCAGGCCCTCCAGCGGGGCCTCCGAGAAGGAGGCGGCCAGCACGTGGAGCTGGCCCAAGCTGGGCTGGCCCTCGCCCAGGGCCGTCGCCAGGGCGGCCTGGCTGGATCAGGGCCTCGGTGACGGCGGCCAGCTCTCGTCCAGGCGGTCGGCGGCCACCGGGTCGTGATCCCGGGCCAGCCCCTCGTCCAAGCGACGGAGGACCTGCTCGAAAAGAGGCCGCCTGTCTTCATTTACGTCGTGGACCACCGCAAGCAGGTGCCGCAGGCCCACCGCGTCCAGGCGCTGGGCCACCACGTCCAGGGCGGCCCGCTTCTCGCAGACCACCGCCACCGTCTCGCCCCGGGACAAGGCGTCCACGACCAGGTTGACGATGACCTGGGACTTGCCCGTACCGGGCGGTCCGTCCACCACCAGGGCGCGGCGGCTGCGCGCCTGGCGCAGCACGGCTAGCTGGCTGGGATCGGCGGCCACGACGGGCACCAGCGGCGCCGGCGAGCTGGGCACGCTGTCGGTGATGCCGAGGGCCTGGCGCAGATCGGCGGGCAGCAGGGCGCCGGCGGCACCCAGGTGCTCGGCCAAGGGCAGGCCGGGGTCGGCCACCGCGGCGATCAGGGCGTCATAGTCCTGGATCATGTCGGAGGAGGACTGGGGGAAGAAGCCCAGCACGGCGCAGGATTCCAGCACCACCCGACCATCGGGCCAGCTGGCGAAGGCCTCGTCGCGGGGGTCGAGGGCCTGCAGGGCCTCGGTCTCGGGGCGGGCGACGATGCCCTGCTCGGCCAGCACGGCCCGCAAGGCCTCCACGCCGCCTTCGGCCGCCTGGTTGAGGGTCTCGGCGAGGTCGTCGGGGAAGCTCAGCCCCTTCTTGGCAAAGAGCAGGCGCACCAGCGCCTGGTTGGCCACCGGCAGCTCGCCGGGGCGGGGCACCAGGGCGAAGCCCCGACCCTGGCTGCGCTCCAGGTCCACCGGATGCAGCAGGATGGGCGCCCGCACCAGGTAGCCGCCAACCACGCCGGTGAGGAAGGGGCCGCCCACATAGAGGTCGCGGGCGCCGGTCTCTTCGGCGCGTCCGATGGCCTCGCGCTCCAAGGCGACCAGCTCGCGGGAGACCCGGGCGGCGCCGTCGTGTACGCCGACCTCGCGGCCATCCACCACCCGGGCCCGGGAGCCCGCGCGCAGCAGGGTGAGCACCCGCTCGGCGTGGCCCACGCTGAGCCCCTCCAGCTCGGCCAGATCAAAGGAGCGACCGCTGCGGGTGCGGCGCAGGCGGATGCTGGGACTGCGGCCGTCCCCGCTCACCAGCTGGTCGCGCAGGCGCGTCAGGGCGGTGCTCAGGCGCTTGCGGGCGGGCTCGTCGATATCCTTTAGAATGGGCGCTGCGTCTTCATTCATGGCGAGACGTGCGGCCTCTGTGGGGCGCAGGCGCAGGGGGCGATCCCGGGGCCACTCGGCCAGGTCCCCCTCGGCCTCCAGCCCCACCGCCTCCAGCATGCGCTGCACGGTGGTGAGGCTCTCGGGCCCGCAGTCCTGGTCTCCGAGCAGCCGGCTCATCCGCCGGGGGCTGGCCTCGCCGCCGCCGCGCCGCAGGACGCCCCGCAAGAAGATCTCCAGGGCGGCTTCGGCCTCGTCGGTGCGGGCGGGCATGGGGATGGGCTTGACCGCGCCGTCCAGGTCGGGCACCTCGACGCCCAGGGTGCGCAGGACGGGGGTGAGCAGGGCTCGGTAGAGGGTGCCGCAACGCAAGGCATCCCCCACGCTGCAGACCATCTCGATCTCGGATTGCTCCACCTTGCCGTCGGCGGCCAGGACGTGCACCAGCACCTGAAAGACGGCGCGTTGGGCCCCTGCTCCGCCAGCGATGACCACGGCGCCGGTGTCGGCGAAGGCCTCCAGGGCGCTGTCCCAGGCCAGGTAGCGCTGCCAATCGGCGACCCGGTGGCCAAAGACGCCTTCGATGGCCAGGACCTCCTCGTCGCTGAGGGTGCCATCCGACAGGGCCACCAGCACCGCGGCCGCCAGGGCGCACTCGTGCACTTCGGGCACCGGGTCGAGCATCAGGGCGCCTTCGGCCAGGCCGCCGGTGGGGGCGTTGCCCATCACCTTGGCGATGCGGGCCTCGACCTCGTCGATGGGCCGGCTGCCGGGGCCCTTGCCGGTGAGAGCGTGGTAGCGGTCGCTCTCGCTCCACAACCACAGGGCCCAGGCCCGCAGCCCGTGTTCGGGGTGGGTGCGGCCCAGCACGGCGCTGCCTTCGGCCTCGACCGCCTCGATCAAGCCGCGGCATTGGGCGAGGTAGGCGGTGGTGTCCCAGGTGAGGTCGGCGGCGGACAATCCGGTTGTGGTGGCCATCTCCAGGCGCAGCGCGGCGTCCAGGCTGCCGCAGGCCAGCAGGCCGAAGCGGTCGGCGGTGATCTCGCGGGCCATGGACAGGGCGCTGACGTGGCGGGCGGCGTGTTCGGGCACCGCGCCGTGGTGGAGGGCGGCGCTCACCACCAGGCCCAGGGCGCCATCGGGGGAGTCGGGCCCATGGGCCAGCCAGTGGCCCAGCTCGTGGCCAAAGACCGCCAGGGTGGCGCCGGCGTCCAACAAGGACAACAAACGTCCGCGAATCTCCAGCAGCACGGGGCTCTGGACCAGGTGGATGCCGGCGTTCTCCTCGCCGGCCGATTGGAAGAGCTCCAGGGGTCCCGTCACGCCCAGGGCCTCGGCGGCCGCCCGCGCCTGGGCCCAGGCCTCGGGGGCCATGCCCTCGGTCAGCAGCACGGAGCGGGCGAGCAGCTGGCGGCGCACCCGCTGGGCGTCGGCGCCGCCCGCCGCGGTGGCGGCCACCACCAGGTCGGCCAGCCAGATGTCGCCTCGCACGGCCCGGGCGGCCTGCGCCTCACCTAGAAAGCGCACCGCTTCGACGGCGTAGCGGCTGGCTGGGGCCTCGGGCCGGGTGGGGTCGGTCATGGCGCCTCCGCGGAAGGGGGCGCCCCAAGGGGCGCCGCGGTGCTGCGGCTATCCCAGCCGGTGCGCCGCCGCGTGCCGGCTCGGTTCGGGTCCAGCCCGCACCCGACCACCCAGGGCCGCTGGCCCTGGCCCGCGTCGATCGAAGCGACGCCCTTCGCAGCGGGATCGGTGGGCACCCCCCCCTCGGACTCAGCCCAGGTGAACCCGCACGGTGCGCACCAGCAGGCCGAGGGCCTGCACCACCTCGACCGTGGTATCGGCGGCCAGCAGGGCCCAACCATCGCCCTCGTAGTGGCCGGTGGGGCGGGCGCCGATCTCGGGCAGGCTGCGGTCGATGACCAGCGCGCCCACCTTGGCCTGGGCCTCGTCCAGCCCACTGACCGCGACGATGCGGTCGCCGCGGCCCTGGGCGCGGAAGAAGACCGCGCCTGCCGCCTTCACCCGCGGCTTGGGATCGAAGCGCCCCTGCACCACCAGCCGCACCCAGTCCGCCACCATGTCGGTGTCGTGGACCGCCGACATCATGGGCATGATGTGCACGCCGGGCGGGCGGGCCCCCACCTCGCCGATGACGAAGCTGCCATCGGCGCGCTCGAACCATTCCATGTGGCAGAGGCCGGTCTGGAGGCCGAGGGCCTGCACCGCCGCGATGCCGATGGGGGCGAAGTCGGTCCAAGGCGAGTCGGCCTCGCGGGGCAGCAGCACGGTGTACTGCTCCCAGGGGGTCTCCAGCACCCGCAAGGGGGTGGGGTGGTAGCGGGTGCCCGACCACCAGGTCGCCTGCCCATCCACCAGCGCGGCTTCGAAGGTGCGCTCGGTGGCAACCACGAATTCTTCGGCTTGAACGGGATGAAGCACGCTGGGGCGCAAGGCCGCCACCACCCGCTCCAGCTCGCTGTCGTCGTTCACGCGCCAGGTGGCCTTGGCGCCGACGCCTTCCATGGGCTTGAGCACGAGGGGGTAGCCGACCTGTTCGGCGAAGCTGCGGGCGTCGGCCAGGGAGGTCACCGCGCGGTGCCGGGCGACGGGTAGCCCGGCTGCACGAAGAACGTCTTTCATCCTGGACTTGTCGCGGAAATTCCGAGCGACGTCCAGGCTCATGCCGGGCACCCCGCAGGCGGTGCGGGCGGCGCCCAGGGGGACCTGGAGCTGCTCGAGAACGCCCAGCAGGCGGTCCACCCGACCCCAGTGGGTCTGAAGGGCCCGGGTGGCGTCCACCAGGTGGGCGGCCTGGGTGGGGTCCCGCACGGGCACCACGGCGTCCACCCGCGCGGAGAGTTCGGGGTCCACCGCGGTCAGGGCCTCGCGGTCCTGCGTCGAGATGAGCGCGAGGCGCACATCGTCGAGGGCTGCGATGGCGCGGGCGTAGCGCAGGGTGTTGGCGAGGAAGACGGGCGCGACCAGGGCGACGTGGATGGGCATGGGGCCTCCGGGCTCTCCCTGGTAGCCGGGGCCGCCAGCTTTGGCAGGTGTCAAGCGGCGCGTGGCCTCAACCGCGGCCGCGGCTGCCCCCCCACCAGTCCGCCAGCACCGCCTCTGCGGGTTGTCCCATGGGGCAGTAGGGATCGGCCTCGCGCTGGGCCTCATCGGTGAACCACTTCCACCAGTAGAGCCCTTTGAACCAGGGTTGCGGCGTTGCGGCCGCCAAGAGGGCCCGGTAGGCCCGCGCCTGCAAGGCGGGGTCGGCGTCGCCGCTCTGGCCGCTCTCCCAGGGCCGGGCGGCGGCGCCCCTCACGGCCCGCAGCCCCACCTCGGTGAAGAGGACGTCTTTGCGCTCTCTCTCGCTGAGCCTTCGGTAGCGGGCCAGGGATCGGCGCCAGCCCCGCTCCAGCTGGCCGGCGGTCGGATCCGCGGCCTCGGACAAGGGGTCGTAGGCGTTGACCCCGATGAGGTCAAAGGCCGCCCAGTCGGCGAAGACCTCGGCCTCTTGCCACCAGTTGGCGGCATAGCTCAGGGGGCCGCCGTAGCGGCTGCGGCAGATCGCCGCGACCTCGGCCCAGGCCCCGGGGTTCTGCTCGGTGGCCTTGAGGTATTCCAGGCCCACGACGTAGAGGGCGGCGTCCATCTGTTGGGCCAAATCTGCATAATGGGCGGCAAAGGAACGATAGGAAGAAAACCAGGCGGCCCAGCCCCCCTGGTTTGCTGCCGGCTGGATGTCCTGGCGCGAGCGGCCGAGCATCCAGAAGTCGCGACACCAGATGTGGGGTTTGAGCGTGATCTTCAGGCCGAGCGACCGCGCTGCGGCGGCCTCTGCCAACAGGGCGGCGTCGGTCAGGCTGGGATCCAGGCTGCCCCCCCAGCGGAGCGCGGCGTCGGTGACGCTGCGTTGGTAGGCGAAGGGGGTGAGGGCCACGTGGGTGACGCCCAGATCGGCGAGGCGCCGCAGCTGGGCGGCCGAGGCGGGCTGCCATGCCGACGTCGCCGCGGTGGAGGTGGGCCAGGCCCATGCCCTGGTGCCGACCGGGCCCGAGGCCTTGGGGGGCCTGGGCGGGTGGCAGGAGCAGGCCCGGCGGGGCGTCGCTGTCGTCGGGGGGCGGCTGATCCTTGCCGTCGCCGCGCGGCACCCACCACGCGGCGGCTCCCACCAGGCTGGCTCCCGAGGTTGCGGCCAGGCCGCGCAGCAGGCTTCGGCGAGAGGGCATGGGCCCCTCTACCCGGCCCCGACGGGCCGAGGGGGGGCGCTGCACGAGAAGGGCGTCTCGGCCGCAAATCGCAGCAGCTGGCCACCATAGGGATGCGCCAGCTCCAGGGCCTCGGCATGCAGCAGCAGGCGGTCTGCGGCGGCCCGGGCGGGGCCCTCTGCATAGAAGCGATCGCCCAGAATGGGGTGGCCCAGCGCCATCAGGTGCACCCGGAGCTGGTGGCTGCGGCCGGTGTGGGGGCTGAGGGCGAGCAGGCTGGCGCCGTCCTGTCGGATCATCACCGAGAATGAAGTGCTGGCGGCCTTTCCTGCGATCGGATCCACCACGGACCGGGGCTGGCCCGGCACGCGGCTGAGGGGCAGCTCGATGCACCCAGAGGCCTCGTGTACGGTGCCAGAGACCCAGGCGAGGTAGCGCTTCTTCACCTGCCGCTCCCGGAACTGGGCCAGCAAGGCCCGCTCTGCCCTGCGGCGGGTGGCGAAGACCAGCAGGCCGGAGGTGTCCATATCCAGCCGGTGGACGGCGAAGGCGCCGGGGTAGCGCGCCTGGACGCGGCGGAGGGCGCTGTCCTCCAGGTCGGGTCCGCGTCCGGGCACGCTCAACAGGCCGGCTGGCTTGTCGATGACCACGAGGTCGCGGTCGACGTGCACCACCACCAGCGGCTCCTGCGGCGGCGCATAGCCCCAGCCGCTCACGGGCCGTCCAGGGACAGGCGGTGCACGCCGCCTTGCTGGTCGCCGACCCAGATGCAGTCGGCGCCGAGGGCCGCCCCGTCGGGGGCCACGCCCAGCTGCACCGACGCCAGGGGCAGCAGATCTGCGATCCCATGAAGGCTGATCAGCCCCGAGCGCCCCAGGCTGAGCAGGCGGTCCTGGGGCAGGGCGAGCAGACCCACCAGCCCGGCCTCGTCCACGGGCAGGCAGCCCGTCAGCGCGCCATCGGGGGAGAAGGCGCGAAGCTGCCCGTCCAAGCTGGCGGTCAGCACCCGATCAGGGCGCCCCAGCACCCCCAGCACCGGGCGGGTGTGGCCGGCGTACCGTGCGAGAACGGGCCCACCAAAGGCGTTCACGAGGCATGCGGTGCCATCGTAGCTGCCCGTGAGCACCCGGTCTTGGGGCAGGGTCATGAGGCAGCGCAGGCGGTCCTCGTGGTCGCGGCGGGCAAAGAGCGGGCGGAGCGCCTCATCCCAGCTGCGTTGGCTGCCGTCTGCCCCGCCGCTCACCAGCAGGCCGCTATCCGGCAAGCGCCCCAGCGCGGTGACCGGGCCGTCGTGGGCCTGAACCTGGGCGGTGATCTGTCGGCGAGCCGGGTCAAAGCGTTGCAACCGCCCCCCGGTATCGGCCAGGATGAGGTCACCGTCGGGCATCTGGACGATACATTGCAGACCGGCGCGGCTGGGTCGGTGCTGCAGCAGCGGCGCCCCATCCGCGGTGGCCCAGGCCCGCAGGCTGCCGTCGCGGCTGGCGGTCCAGATCCGTTCCCCCTCTGGCAGAAAGGCCCGCAGGCCAGCGGCGTGGCCAAACCAAGGCGGGCGGGATCCTGCACTGGCGGGGTCCAGGGCGATGGGGCCCGAGGCGCGCCCCGCTGCGATCAGCTGCCTGTCGCCATCAAAGCCCAGACCCACCAGGGGAGCGCGGCTGGCCGGCACCAGGCCGAGGCCGCGTCCGGCGGCCAGATCGAAGCAGGTGACGCTGCCGTGCCCGATGGCCAGCAGGTCACCCTGGCGGGCGAGCTGCTGAATCGGGCCATCCACCGACAGCAGGGGCTCCAGCCGGTTCTCGGCCGGCACCCAGCGACGCAGGCTGCCATCCTCGTCGCCAATAAGCACAGCGTCGGCGTTCTCGGCGAGCAGGGCGACCGGTCGGCCCGCGTCCCCCAGCACCTGGCCCTTGCCGCTCGCCAGGTCGGCGCGCAGCACCCGGCCTGCGCTGTCGGCCGAGAAGACCGTGGCGCCGATGCGGCAGACCGCCACCACGCGCCCGCCATGGGCCTTCACCTCGCCCCAGTGCTCGGGGCCATCCACCCACAGCCGGGCATCCCCGGCCCCCACCACCCGACGCCCGTCCTCGTCGATGGCCAGGGCGGTGACGCCGCTGGGCACGGGGTCTTCGCGGTCCAGGCTGCCCGTGGGCCAAGACAAGCGCAACACGGAGCGGTCGGTGCCCACAGCCAACCAGCGGCCATCGGGGCTCAAGGCGAGGCGGCGGGCGCTGGCCCAGGCGCCGGGCAGCTCGTCCAGGCCCCCGACGGCCCCGCGAAGCAGGCCCCGGCGGGCGTCCAGTCCGGCCCAGGGTGCACCGGGCACGGCCGCCAGGGCGCGCAGGCTGAGGCCGGGCTGCGGCGTCGGCAAGGCGGGCGGCTGGGACAGGATGCGGAGGGCGGACATGGGGGCCGCTTTCAGGGGGCGGAGCTGTTGGAGGGCAGGACCCGGTCCAGGAAAGCCCGCAGCGCGTGCAGCTCTTCCAGGCAGAGCTCGTGGCCCATCGGGTAGCTGTGCCAGCTGGCCTGCAGGCTGCTGGCCAGGCGATCATAGGCGGCGCGGCCGCGGGCCATCGGCACGGTCGGATCGCGGCTTCCATGGGCAAAGAATGCGGGTATACCCGTGCTTTCGGCCGATCGCTCCGCGTCCAGCTCGGCCTCCAGCGTGAGGTAGGTGCTCAGGGCCACCAGGCCGCCCAGCCGGTGGGGGCAGCGCAGGCCCACATGCAGGGCCATGGCCCCGCCCTGGCTGAAGCCCACCAGCAGGATGCGGTGAGCCGGGGTTCCCGCCGCGATCTCGGCGTCGATCAGCGCCTGGATATCGCCGCTGATTGCGCGGATATCCTCGGCCGACTCGCGGTTGGGCCCGGGCTCCAGGTGGCGGATGTCATACCAGGCCCGCATCGGGTAGCCGCCGTTGAGGGTCACGGGCCGCACCGGCGCGTGGGGCAGGACCACCCGCAGGTCGGGTCGCCGGAGATGGGGCACCAGGCCCTCGAAGTCATGGCCATCGGCGCCCAGGCCGTGCAGCCAGATCAAGGTGCCGGAGCCGTCTCTGGGGCCCAGCTCCACCGTTTCCAGGGCCATGGCCCCTCCCGCTCGGGTGACGCCTCCGGGTTAGCCCGCTCCCCCCTGCCCTGCCCTGCCCTGCCTTGGACCGTGCCATGACCGACCCCCGCTTCCTGGCCATCGACTGGGCGACCTGGACCCCGATGGTGCGTGCCACCCTGCTCTTTGTGCGGCGAGGGGACGAGGTGCTGTTGATCCTCAAGAAGCGGGGGCTGGGCGCCGGCAAGATCAACGGTCCCGGCGGCAAGATCGACCCCGGTGAGACGGCGGTGCAGTGCGCCATCCGCGAGGTCCAGGAGGAGCTGTGCGTCACCCCCATCGACCCGGTCGATTTCGGCGAGCTGTCCTTTCAGTTTGTCGATGGCTTGCGGCTGCACGCCCGCATCTTCGTAGCGATGGCCCACGCCGGCACCCCCACCGAGACCGAGGAGGCCGTGCCCCTGTGGACCCCGGTCTCGGCCATTCCCTATGACCAGATGTGGGCGGACGACCGGCTGTGGTTGCCCGAAGTGCTCGCCGGGCGAAAGGTTGCGTTGCGAGCGCTCTTTGATGCAGACGAGATGCTCGGCCATGCCCTGGATGTGAGCGAGTAGGCGGGTCAGCGCAGGGTGGGGTCCGTCAACAGGCCGGCCCGGGCCATGGCGGCGAGCAGGTCCTGGCGGCGCCCCCAGACCGCGATGAAGCGGTTCTTGTGGCAGAAGCGCGCGCCGGGCACTCCCGCGGCCTCGGCGAGGGCCTCGTCGCGCAAGCCGGCCCAGGATTCGGGGAAGGGCCGCTTCTGATCGAAGGAGCCCTCCTGGGGGGCGATGGCCACGGCCCGCCAGCTGTCATCGACGCCTGGAAAGACCACGAATTCGGTGGGGTGTTGGGCCCCCCCGTTGGCGAAGTAGGTGGGCTTCCAGCTGAGGTAGCGGTCCAGGACGATGGCGTTGCTGCCGCGGGCGGCCGCGGAGGCCATGGCGGCCAGGACCTGCCGCTCGGCCTCCTCCTCTTCTTCCAGCGCCAGGCCGATGCCGCGCAGGACGGGGATCGTCATGTCCACGGCCCGGCCATAGGCGGCGTCAAAGTCGGCCAGGCTGTCGCAGCCCGCGTTGTGGGCGTCCACCATCCGCGTATAGTCCATCGCCCCGGCAATGGGCTCCTGGCGCCCATTGTCAACGGCATCCACAAAGTCCACCAGCTCCCGCCGCAGGCGTGCCGCCAGGCTGGGCCGCAGGCTGCCCTCGGCCTCCAGCCAGTCCAGCACCATGCCCGCAGACGACAAGGGGCCCTCATATTCCTGCTGGTGGTGATCGAAGCGCCGGGTGGCGGGATCGAAGACGCTGCCCACATCGTAGACGATGTCGGCGGAGGCCAGGACCGCCTCGTCCCGCGAGCGCAGCACCCGCGCGTCGGGATCGAGGAAGACGCGGATGAGGCTGCCGGCCAGGACGTCGTCGGCGTGGAAGGGACCCCAGTGGGTCGCGAGGGTCAAGGGCATCGGGGCTCCGATGGGGGGCAAGGTCGGGCCATAGTGCCGGCCGCGGGGGGTCGCAAGGCGCCCGCTTCGGTTAGGTGGCTTGCCGGTGTGCCCCGCGCCGGCGAGATGAGGTGCCCATGCTTCGGATGGATGGCTTCCGCTACCTGCCCGCCCGCTCGCCCGACGAGGCGGTGGCGCATTGGCACGGCCATGACGCCGCCCAATATGTGGCGGGGGGCACCGATCTGCTGCCCAATGTGAAGCACCGCATCTTCAAGCCGCGGCACCTCGTGGGCCTGGCCGGCGCCCTGCCCCGGGGCTGGGAGACCCGTCCGGGCGATGCCGGTGAAATGCTGTGGATTGGCGCAGGCACCACCTTGTCGGCCCTTGCGCGCATGGCGGAGATCCCCGCCCTGGCCGCGGCGGCGGGCGCTGTCGCGGGACCGCAGATTCGCAATATGGGCACCCTGGGCGGCAACATCCTGCTGGACACCCGCTGCCTCTTCTACAACCAGACCGAAGCCTGGCGCACCAGCCTGGGCTTCTGCTTGAAGGCCGAGGGCACCTGGTGCCATGTGGTGGGGGGGCCCAAGACCTGCGTGGCCACCCAGTCCAGCGATACCGTGCCGATGTTGCTGGCCTTGAACGCCAGTATTCGCCTGCTGGGCCCGGATGGCCTCCGCGAGCTGGCCTTGCGGGATCTCTACCGATTCAACGGCATGGATCACCTGCAGATCCGCCCGGGCGAGCTGCTCACCCACGTCATCGTGCCCCTTCCGGGGCCCGGCCTCCGGGGCAGCTACCAGAAGCTGCGCACCCGCGGCGCCATCGACTTCCCCCAGCTGTCGGTGGCCATCACCGGCACCTTCCAGGGCCACGGCGTCAGCGCGGTCAGCCCCGACCTCGAGATCGTCGTGGGGGCGGTCAACCCGCAGCCCAAGGCCATCGCGGGCCTGGACAAGCTGCGGGGCCAGGCGCTGGACGACGCCATGCTCGACCAGATCGCCGACCTCGTGGTCAAGCGCACGCGGCCCCAGGCCTCTACCCACGGCGATCCCGCCTGGCGGCGGCAGCTGGCGGGGGTCTTCGTCAAGCGCGCCCTGGCGCGGTTGCGGGACGGCCAGGCCGTCCCGGTGGAGGCCTGAATGGGCTTCTTTGATCGCCTGGGCAACCTGGTGAAGGGTGGGGTGGCCATCGCCCGCAACCCCGAAGCCGATGGCGAGCGCGATGCGCGAGAACAGGCATTGAAGGCCGATCTTGACCGGCCTCTCCCAAGTGATTCCGCCCGTGCCGAGCTGGATCGCCTGCGGGGCGAGCTGGGGAGAGCCCCGGCGCAAGCCCCGGCGCCGGGCGCGGGCGCCGACCCCCTGGCGGTAGAGCTGGCCCGGCTTCAGCGTGCCTATGACGAGGGCGTGATCACCCGCACCGAGCTGGACCGCAAGCGCGCCGAGGCCGTCGCTCGGCTGGACCGCGATGGCGACGGGGATGCCCGCGAGATCAAGCGCACCCTTTGATCGCCGGGCCCTGGGCTTCAGGCCTTGGGCGTCGGGCCCCGTCTTTCAGCTTGCGCGTCGGGCCGCGCCTCTCAGGCTGCCGGCGTCTTGCGCCGGATGGCCGCGCCCGCGCCCAGCAGGGGCAATAGCAGCAGGGCGGCCCCGGTGTCGGCCTCCTTGTTCTTGCAGCAGCCGCCGACCAGCTCGGCCTGGGAGCGGTCGGCGAGGTCGAAGGTCTTGAAGCCCTCTTGCACCTGCCAGCCGGGATTGCCCTCGCCATCCCACTCGTAGGCGCCGGCGTCGGGGTTGGCGCCCGGGCGGGCCACGCCATTGAAGTCGGTCTCGGGGATGAAGGCGTCGCCAGCGGGGTCGCCCGCGTCCAGCAAGGCGGCACCATTCACCGGGTAGAAGTCCCAGCCCTCGGCGTCGCTGAAGTCGGTGTAGCCGCCCCCCGGAAGCAGCTCGCCCGCGAAGCTGTCCAAGCCCTCAACCAGCCCACAGACCACATTCTGGGTGATGTAGCCCGGGGTGTCGGGCAGGGCGGTGTCGGCCTGCACCAGGTCCAGCTGCACCCCGTAGCCGATGGGGTTGCAGAGGGCGTTGCTGGAGAGCACCAGCCGCCCGTCGGCCTCTTGCCAGTCGTCCAGCTCGGCGGCCCAGTCCGTGGTATCGGCGATGGTGTTGAAGCTGATCACCAGGTCCGACCAGGAGCCGCGATCGGGGTTGCGGGTCCAGACGCCCCGCCCGTCCACGTTGAAGATGAGGTTGTTGCGGAGGATGGCGTTGCCCTCGACCAGGACGCCGGCCTCTACGGCGCTCCAGATGGCGTTGCGTTCGACCACATTCTCGGCCCCGCGCTCGGTGGACCCCAGGTAGAGCCCGAAGCGGGTGGTGGAGTAGATCACGGTGTCGGTGAGGCTGGCGCCCTGGGTGCCGTGGCTGAAGACCACGCCGCTGGCGTTGCTCCCCTGGATGTCGTGCACCCAGCTCTTGTCGATCACCAGGCCGGTGGTCCAGCAGCTGGCATCGCTGCAGCCCACATAGATGCCGGCACCTTCGGATACATCGTGTATATTCAGCTTTTCAAGTCGAATATTCGTGTTGTTGCCCGACAGGTAGACCGCGGTGCGGTTGACCGAATGCACCTCGAGATCGCGGACGGTGATCTGGCTGGATTCGTTGATGACCAGCCCGTAGTAGCGGGGATCCTCCACCTGGGTCCACGTCTCGTCCCCTTGCAGCACGAGGCCCGACAGGGTCACCCAGGACGCCGCGTCCACCCGAAGCAGCGTGCCCGGCCGCACGCCCTCTGCGTTGGGGGCCACCTGCAAGATGGCCTGCCCGGGGCTGCGGGCGCGCAGGGTGACCGGCGCGTCTTCCGTGCCGAGGGTGCTGATGACCAGCGTGCTCTCGATGGGGTAGTTGCCATTGGCCAGCACCACCTCATCCCCCGGACCCAGGCTCTGGGTGAGGCCCACCAGGTCGTCCCCGGGGCCAATCTCGAGCGTGGCGGCCTGGGCGGGGCCCGGGTGGCCCCACAAGCAGAGGGGCAGCAGGCTGGCCAGCATCATGGGGTCGCTCCGGGTCCGCCGGTCATGCCGCGGTCGTTTCGGCTGCCATCACCATCGGACCAGGTCGTGTAGCCGGCCGGGCCTTCCCCATCGACCGGGCCGCTGTCTCGGGCCGGCGAGCTGCCTTGCAGGCTGAGATCGTAGCCAGAGGGGTCGGCGGCGCCGGGGTCCCAGAGGGTGAAGCGGGGGTCTTCTTCGACGTTGTTGCCGACATCTTCGAGGGGCCCGATGTCGAATTCGGTGCCGCCCGAGGTGAACTCCGCGCTGTTGTAGGCGACGCTGGCTCCGCTGCCCACCGGCACCTTCAGGGCCGAGCGCCCATCATTCCAGGCAAAGAGGTTGGACCAGATGGCCAGGCCGCTGCTGTTCTCGGTCTGGACGTGAATGGCGGCGCCATGATCTTCACCGCCGCTGGCCGCCGCGGTGTTGTCCACCAGGGTGTTGTTGGCGATCAGCAGGGCGGCGCTGCTGCCGGAGATGTTGATTCCACCGCCCGTTTGGCCCGCATAGTTGTCTTGGAACCAGTTGTTTCGCAATATGCTGCTGGGTGCGTTCACATCGGCCAGGGCCATGCCGCCGCCTTCCCGTCCGGCGGTGTTCACCCAGATGCGGTTGCGTTCCAGGCGCAGGCCCGACCCCCCGATGGCCGTCAGCGCGCCGCCGTCGTCGGTGGCTGCATTGTCGGAAAAGCGCCCGTCGGTGATGGTGAGGTTCGAACTCTCCGACAGGATGGCGCCCCCCCGCGTGCCGCGGTTGTCCTCGTAGCTGGAGCCGTCGTCCACCAGCACCGAAGACACCAGGGCCAGCGCGCCGCCGTCGTCCAAGGAGCGGTTGCCATCGAAGCTGCAGTCCTGCAGGTCCAGGCGGCCCGAGCTGATCGCGATCGCGCCCCCATCCCCCGCGGAGCTGCAGTCCCGCACGGTCACATAGGACAGCCCGACGCTGGCCCCCACGGCCCGAATGGCGCCGCCGTCCGTGCTGGCGTTGCCCTTCTCCAGGGTGAGGTTCTGCAGCCGCAGGGCCGCGCCCCCGGACACTGAAAATATGCGACTGCTGGCCTCTCCGGTCTCCTCGTCCAGGGGCGGGGTCAGGACCACGGCGCGGGAGCTCTCCCCGCCGCCATTGAACTGGATCTCGCCCGAGGTCCAGTCCAGCTGCAAGGCGTAGGTGCCCGGCATGAGCACGATTGTGCGGCAGATGCTGTCGAGGTTGTCCATCGCCCGGCCGATGGTCTGGAAGGGGTTGGCCACCGTGCCATCACCCTCCTCCAGGGCTTCACCATCCACCACGACGGGGAAGGCGTCGGGATCGCTGTCGTCGCAGTCGCCGCCCAAGGCGCAAGGTGAGTAGCCGTCCAGGTCATCGTCGATGTCATCGACAAAGCCGCTGCAATCATTGTCGATGAAGTCGCACTCTTCGGGGTTGCCCGGCCATGCGAGCGGGTCGGCGTCGTCGCAGTCGTCGTCGCAGATGCTGAAGCCGTCGCCGTCCAGGTCAGCGTCTTCGGTGGGCAGGCCGTCGCAGTCATTGTCCTTGCCGTCGCAGATCTCTCGGGCCCCGGGATAGACGCGGGCGTCGGCGTCGTCGCAGTCACCGGCGCAACGGCGGTGGCCGTCGTAGTCCTCGTCCCGCTCTTCGGGGTGGATGTCTCCGTCGCAGTCGTTGTCCTTGCCGTCGCAGCGCTCTTCGGCGCCGGGGTAGACCGTGGCATCGCCGTCGTCGCAGTCGCCGGTGGCCGCCGAGTACCCGTCGCCGTCATTGTCGGCGGTGCTGGCCGTGCCCACGCCCCGCAGGCTGACATAGCTGGTGGCCAGCTCCTCGGCGGTGGTGCGCACCTGCAGGCGGCCTTCGGACTCCCCGATTTCGACCGGAGAGAAGGTCACGATCAAGATCGCGGATCCGCCGGGATCGAGGGAGGTGGGCCCCTCCCGCTCATAGGACCAGGTGGTGGTTCGACCTTCCACCAGGGAGGTGCTGAGGAGCTCCTGCAACTGGTCGCTGCCATTGAGGATCTCCACCTCGAGGGTGGCTTCCTCCCCCAAGGCGATATCGCCAAAGTCAAGGACATCCGTGGATATTTCGAGGATGCCCGATCTGGTTCCGCCCTCGGGCTTGCAGCCGCTGGCCAGCATCAGGCCCAGGGCCAACCAGCCCGGCCCCCTGGCTTTTTGCGAAGGCGGCTGCCCATCCATGGCTCGGCCCATCGAGACGCTCCTGTCCTCTGGTAGACTGCGCCCAGCATAGCCGCGCGGGATGGGCACATGGTCGGATTGACGAAGGCTGGCGGCTGGTTGGGTATGGCCCTGGCTGGCGCCACGTTGCTGCTGGGGGCGTGCAAGGCCTCGGATGGCGATTCCGGGGGGGGCACCCTCCCCGCCGAGTCGGGCTCCCCGTCCGGGGGCGACAGCGGCCAGCCCAGCTTCACTCACGACACCTTTCGGCCCGATTCGGGCCTGGATCTCGTGCCCGAAGTCACCTTGGGCCTGCGCCATGTGGGCCGTTGGGACCAGACCCCGGTGGGCGGCCCCTATGCCGCGATGACGGGAGAGCTTGACGTCGAAGAGCTGCTGGATGGCAACCCCGCGCGACCCTGGTGCCGCGCCAGCTTCGCCCTCACCGGCCTGGTCATCGGCGCGGACGCTGGCTGCGACAACTGCGACACAGCCTACGAGATCGAGTTCTTCCTGGTCTCGGAGGGCCCCACGGTCGAAGAGCAAGAGGACGAGGTCATGGTGGGCGGTCTCGCCGACTGCTATTCGCCCGATCTGCCCAGCGACGGCGAGCGGTGGCGCATGGCCTGGTCTGAAATCGACGCCGAGATCTACTTGGACTTCTACGGCTCTGGCATCTGGTTGCCCTGGTATGCCGGCGAGTCCAGCCATGACCGAATCGACTTCTCCTGGGTGACCCTCGCTGCCTTTCACGAGCCCGAGATGGAGGAATAGATGCGCTTCTTCATCGGGTTCATCGCGCTGGGAATCGGTTGCGCGTCGAAGGCGGGGGGCGGCAGCCAGGATGACACCGAGGCCGATCTGGACGCCCCCCCTGCCGAGCTGGTGATGCCGGATCTGGAGGGCATCGACTTGGACCAGGCCTTTGTGGACGCCTTGAACCTGTCCCTTTCGGTCAACACACAGGTGGCCTGGGCCGGCCATGCCGACAGCCTGGCGCGCCGGCACGAGGGCTGCCCCGATCTTTATGTGGGCGCCCCCCTGCCGCTGGTGGACGACGACCTGCTGGACGAGGACGCCCGCGGCACCAGCTGGTATGACAATTGCGCCACACCGGGCGGGCTCTTCTACCGCGGCCTGCTCTATTGGGACGCCGAGGTCGGCGGGTCGGGCAACGCCGAGACCAGCGCGGGCCGCACCAGCACCGGCCGTCGCAGCCTGGTCGGCAATGGCGTCGTCGGCGATGACGATGAGACGCGCTTCCAGCTTCGGGGAGAGGCCAGCGACAGCATCAACCGCGTCGATGCGCCGGGCTACAGCCGCTGGACCTATAGCAGCACGGTGACGGCGACCGTGACGGGCACCGACGCTTTCGATGCCATCGCATCGGCCACCCCCGGTGGTTGGCGTGCAGACATGTACACCTTTGCCACCGGCGGCGACGCCGACGCCCTGGAGCTTCGAGGCGACGTCTACCTGTTCGAGAGCCGCATCCAGGGTCGCTTTGACAGCGTGTCCGTGGACATCACCCTGCCAGGGCCCCTGGGCGCCGCGCCGGATGCCTGCACCTTGGAGCCCCGCGGATGGATCGGGATCCGCGATGAGAATGCCTACTGGATCGACGTCGTCTTCCTTCCCTTCGAAGGCCAGGACGCCACGGGCCCCAGCTACGAGGATCCCGCCTACAGCGCCTGCGATGGCTGCGGCAAGGCCTATGTGCGGGGCATCGAGGCCCCTCCAATCGGCGAAATCTGCCCCGACTTCACGCAGCTGTGGGCCGATGGCATTGTGCCCGTACCCGAAGTCGCTGACTTCATTCTTGACGTGCGTGGCAGCTTGTGAGAGCTTCTCATGGGGGCGGTGCGTACGGTCCCGCCAGAAAGCGTCTGAGACTGCGATGAGGTGGGCATGACCCCAATCCGCTCCCTGCTCCTGGTGCCGCCGCTGCTGCTGGCGGGCTGCGCCACAGAGCCCGAGGTTGACGATGGCATCTCCCTGCTGTCGCCCCGTCGCCAGCTGATCCGCCTGTCGGTGGACCTGCGCGGTGTGCACCCCACTCCAGCAGAGCTGGAGGCCATTCAGGCCGACCCGTCCCTTTACGAGGACTTCGCGGATCGGTGGCTGGATGATCCCCGCCTGTTGCCGCGCATGCGCGAGGTCTTCAACCAGCGCTTCCTGACGGTCACCGGCGCCACCTATGGGCACGCCTTTCCGGGGGCCTCCGGTGCCCAGGTGGCGGCCGCGGTGGCCGAGGAGCCGCTCCGCCTGATCGAGCGCATCATCGACCAGGACCTGCCCTATTCCGAGGTGGTCACCGCCGACTACACCATGGCCAACCCGCTGCTGGCCGCGATGTGGGATCTCGACCGCGCCGATGGCAGCGAGTGGGCGCCCGCCCGGTACACCGATGGCCGGGTGCACGCGGGCGTGCTGTCCATGAGCAGCGTCTGGCTTCGCTACCCGTCGATGGGCGGCAACGCCAACCGCCACCGCGCCAATGCGCTCAGCAAGATGCTGCTCTGCGACGACTACCTGTCGCGGCCCATCGTGCTCAACCGCGCGGCGGTGGACCAGCTGACGGTGGACCCCGAGACCGCGATCTCGACCAATGACACCTGCCAGAGCTGCCACAGCACCCTCGATCCGCTGTCCGCCAACTTCTTCGGCTTCTTCTACTATGAGGACGACGACGGCGACGCCTCCATGTACCGGCCCGAGAATGAGCCCGCCTGGATGGAATACGCGGGGGACGCGCCGGCCTACTATGGCGTGCCCACCGCCAGCATGGCTGAGCTGGGGCAGCGCATCACCGAAGATCCGCGCTTTGTGGACTGCGCCGTCACCACCGTCTGGGAAGGCCTCACCCAGCGCCGCCTCACCGATGCGGATTGGGAGGAGATCCAGCGCCACCGGGCCGTCTTCGAGGATTCGGGGCTGACCGTCAAGCCACTGGTCAAGTCGGTCGTGATGTCGCGGGAGTACCGGGCAGCAGAGATCGCCGACGAGGCGCTGGCCGAGCGGCTTCCCACCGTGCGCATGGCCTCTCCGGCGCAGCTGGAGTCCATCGTGTTGGACCTCACGGGCTACCGCTGGACCTTTGGCGGCCTGCCCGGGCTGAGCAGCCATGGCATGGGCTTGCCCGTGCTCACCGGTGGTGTGGACGGCATCAACGTCACCCAGCGGGGCTACGAGGCCTCGGTGGGCGGCGTCTTCGTTCAGGAGCGCCTGGCCTGGTCGGCGGCCTGGGCGGTGGCCAGCCACGACCTCGACCCCGGCCGCACCGACGAGGCCATCTTGCTGGCCTATGTGAAGCGGGACGACAGCCCCGACACCGCGGCCGCCGCCTTTGATGCCCAGATCCGCGCGCTCTATGAGCGTGTGACCGGCATCCCGCTCCCCGTCGACGCCACGGAGCCTGCCGACCTGATGGTGCTGTGGCGGCAGCTTCATTCGGTGGAGGGTTCCTCCGAGGCCGCCTGGGCCGGCGTGCTCAGCGCCGTGCTTCGTGACCCCCTCGTCCTGCACTACTAGGCCCCCGCGAGAGGCAGCCCCATGTCGTCCCGATTCACCCGACGCAGTCTGCTCTCGAATGCGGCCGCCCTGGCCGCCCTCGGCGGCATTGGCTGGCATCCCCGGATGGCCCGCGCCGCCCAGGGAGAGCGCAAGTTCCTGTTCTTCTTCGCCAGTGGCGCCTGGGATACCACCCAGGTCTTCGACCCCCACCACGGGTCGCAGAAGGTGGACATGGATCCGGAGACCTTCACCCGCGACATGGGCCCCTTGTTGCACAACGCGGGTGAGGACCGACCGGCGGTCAACCAGTTCTTCACGCGCTGGGGTCGGCGCACCGCCATCGTCAATGGCATCGACGCCCACACCGTGGGCCACGACTCCGGGCGCATGATGACGCTGACGGGGACCTCGGCCAGCAGCTATCCAGACTGGCCCACCATCATCGCCGCAAGCGGGGCCGGTGACTATCCGCTGCCCCACGTCGTTTTCAGTGGGCCCAGCTTCGGCGGACCCCTGGCTGGCGCCGTGGTTCGGGCCGGGGGCGGCACCCTCTTGGACCTGATTGATGGGTCCATCGTGGGGGCGGCCGATCGGCCCGCACCCGCCCTTGCGACCCCCTCGGACCAGATGATCGACGCCTTCGTCTTCGACCGCAGCGCGCGATTCGCAGTGGAAAAGGGCGGGATTCGGGGCATCAACCGGGAGCGCACCGACGCGCTCATCGACAACCTCGACCGCAGCATGGAGATCGAGGGGCGGCGCTTCGAGGCTGGCCTGGGAGACCTGGGCAACAACCTGCTCGATCAGTCGATCAAGGCCGTCGAGCTGATGCGCCTGGGCCTGTCGCGCTCCGCGATGATCGGCATCCCCGGCGGCTGGGACAGTCACGGCGACAATTCCGTGCAGGCGCCCCAGTTCGACGATTTCTTTGCCGCCCTGGACCAGCTGATGGACCATATGGCGGTGACCCCGGGGCTCAGCACCCGCTGGTTGATCGACGAGGTGGTGGTGGTCGCGATGAGCGAATTCGGCCGCACCCCCTTGTGGAATGGGTCCATGGGCAAGGACCACTGGCCCTACAACTCCACCATGGTCATCGGCAGCGGGGTGAATGGCGGCCGCAGCCTGGGGGCCACCGATGACGGGTTGATTGGCAGCAAGGTCGATTTCCGGACCGGCCTGGCCAGCGACACGGGCGATGTGCTCGGCAGCGAGAATGTCGGCGTGGCCTTGCTGAAGATCGCCGGCCTCGATCCCGCAGCCTTCTTGCCCGGAGTGCAGTCCTTCGACGCCCTGGTTCGGGGCTGAGGAGCCCACCGGCCGGCCCCTGGGGGCCATGGGTTCCAATCGCTTGGGAGCAGCAGGATGAGGTTGGGGTGGATGCCGACCGCGCTGGCCTTGGCTCTGGCGCAGGGCTGCGCAGGGAAAGACGCCGATTCGGCGGATGCCGGCTGCGAACGCACGCCGCCCCTCACCTATGACAATTTCGGCAAGGGTTTTGTTGGCAAGCACTGCGCGGGCTGCCACTCGTCGCTGGTATCGGGCCAACAGCGCAAGGGTGCGCCCCCCGGCGTGGACCTGGACACCTACCGAGGGGTGGTGACCTGGGCCTACCGCGTGCAGGCCCGCGCCACTGCCGACCCTCCCACCATGCCACCGGGTGGCGGACCCTCCGGCGAAGAGCTGGATCGCCTGACGGAGTGGCTGGAGTGCCAGGTGTTGCGCGATGCCGACGCCCTGGCCGCAGAGCAGGGGAGCGGCGGATGAGGGGCGCGGCTTCAGCCCTGCTTTGGGCCCCGCTGGCCGGTCTTTGGGCCTGCTCGGAATACCAGGTGAAGAAGGGGGAGGACCGCAGTCCGGTGGCGCCGCCAGGGGCCGAGGACCCCGACGATTTTGGGGCGGCGCCAGATTGGAATGACTGCCCAACGGGCTACCTTGGCCACTACTACAACCTGCCATCGGACCACCCTGATCTGGAGCCGGGGGACGGCGCAGAGTCCGCGTTGATCGACCCGAATCTGGTGGACTGGTGGGATGAGGAGCGCCTGAGCTTCGAGCGCTTTGATCCTTCTTTGGACCAAGGGGGAGGCTGGTGGCCGGTGGACGATGGTCTGGCCGGAGATCCGGACTATTTCTCTGCACGGTGGACCGCGTGGATTCGGGTGAACGAGGCGCAGCCGGTCGAGCTGCTGGTGGGCGCGACCACCGACATCTTCGTCTTTGTGGACGATGAGCTGCTCTTTGCTGAGACGGGGCGCGAAGGCTTCGAGCCCCATGTCGTCGCCCTCGACCTGCCCACCGGCCAGCTGCCGCTGGAGTTCCGCTTTGCCCAGCGAATGGCTGACAGCGCGCTTCGGGCGCGCTTCTTGAGCGACCATGTTGCCGTCTGCTACCCGGATTTTTCCGACTGAGCGCCAGCCTTTGACCCGGGGCCCGCGCCGGTCGGCGGTCCATCACCGCAGCTCCGTGTCATAGCAGGCCTCGAGCGGGGGAATCTGGCAGGCGCGGGCGTGGTTGGGATCGAGGATTCGGCCGCAGGCGTTGTTTCGGGTCCAGCGGGCGGCCTTGCAGGCCTCGCCCCGGTCTCCGCCGGTGTCCACAAGGGCGTCCTGGTAGAGGGTGGCCACCAGCGCCTCGTGGCCCAGGGGGCCTTCGCTGCTGGCATCGCAGGCGAAGACGCTGGGGTCATCGGCGCAAGGGGCGTGGCCATGCTGCACCTGGTGGGCGACCTCGTGGGCGAGCAGGGCCCAACCGCCAATGGCGTCCACCCGCTGCGTCCAGGCATCGCTGCCCCAATGCACCACGCCGCGGAGAATGCGGGCCTCGACATCCAGCTCGGGGCTGAACTGAATTCGATGCACCCCCAGGGCGACGTGCACATAGAGTGCCGGCCCGGCCGGGTCTGACCCCCGCAAGCCCAGCTCCTCTGCGATGGCCGCCAGGTCCGCGGTCAGGACGGGGCTGTTGCCCGGTGAGTCCAGCAGGTCCTGCAGGCTGCCAAAGTCCGCCGCCAGTCCGACATAGAGCGCGGCGATCAGGCCTCCTGCGGGCGTCCTGGGTTGCCTGATGGTGTGGGGTGCCTCGCCGAAGCTGTCCCAGTCCAGCCCGAAGTCCTCTGCGAGCGCCTCTGCGCAGTCCGCGGAGATGGGGGCATCCCCACCCTCGGCGGTCCAGATGCCCACTGCCACCTCATCGGCCCCGAGGCCGCAGCGGCTGCGGGTGGCCTCATAGGAGGGAGGCGGCTGGCAGGCGACGCCGACGACGGTGAGGAGAAGGGCGAGAAGCGAGCAGAGGCGGTGGGGCACAGGGGCATCCGCCCTGCGCGGTGCGGTCGGTCAGCGCCGCCGCGGAGGGCGCTCCCGACCGATGCAGCGGTCGTGCCGAACCCAAGTGCCTGAAAGCTCAGAAGGGGGGGTGTCGAAGCCTGTCGAATCCGACAGGGGGATTCGACAGTTTTTCGACACCCCCCAAGAAGCGTGCCAGGTCGAGCCCCCGTCGGTGCGGGGATGAGGCGCCTCCCGTCGCGGGTCCTGCTGCGGTGGAGCTGGCCAGGGCCCGGGTTCGGGCGCTACAGGGCCTGCCTCCCCTCGCCCTGGGATCCCCCATGAAGACCGTGCTTCGCTTCGGCCCTCTCCTCGGCCTGCTGCTGGCCCCCGTCTCTCTGGCCGATGACATCGGGGACCTGCTCAACAAGATCCCGACCATCGAACAGAAGGCCCCCGAGCCCGCTGAAGAGGAGGCTCCCGCCGAGGTGGACAGCCTCGCCGAGGACGGCTTGGAGGTCTATTCCGAGCGCTGTCGGAGCCATGTGCTGGCCGGCTTCAAGGCGCCGGGATCCGCCGCCCGCAAGAACCCGGAGATCCAGGCGCGGGTGGTGGTGAAGCTGCACGGCGACGGCAGCTACATGGGCCTTTCCATGACCGAGTCCAGCGGCGACAAGGGCTTTGACAAGGCCGTCATCAAGGCGCTCCAGGCAGCCGAGCCGTTGCCCAAGCCCCCGGTCACCCTGCGCAACGAGGTCGCGCGCGGCATCTCGGTGGTCTTCACCGCAAAGTAGGCCTGGACCCGTTCAAGGCAGGTCGAGGTCGTCCACCACGAAGCCGGCGCCATCCGATCGCAGCACCTCCACGAAGTAGCTGCGCTGGGTGGCGCCACGGACCTCCTGCCCGCCCCAGGCCAGGTATACGAAGTCGCCCTTTCGAAAGGTGAAGGGCGTGTCCGCCAGGCGGGCATCGGCGCGCACGCGTGGCGTCTCGATGATGAAGACGCGTGCCTGGTCGGGCTTCTCCATGGCCTCGGTCAAGGGGTCCACCACGATGACCGCCCCGCTGCCATCCACGACCGCCCGCAAGATGCGCTCCGAGACGCCGTCGCCGTCCAGATCGGCCCGCCACCCATCGAGCAGCTCGATGCTGCTGCGCGGCAGACCCACCGCCTCGACGGCGGCCAACGACTGGGCGAGATCGGCGTCGGAGAGCGCGTAGATGCCCGCCACCGTGGCGCCGGCGGGCGGATTCCGAGACACCGGACCGTTGGCGCGCACCCAGCCATCGGTGGACAAGGCCGGGGCGACGGAGCGGGGGGGACGCGCCCGATCCGGGGTGAGGCCGAGCACTTCGCGCACCAGGGGCGGCGGCACCCGCACCTCGCCCGAAACCAGCGTCCAGTCCTGCAAGGCAGGGGGAAGCCTGGCCAGGGGAGGCCCAGAGACCCGTGGGGGGGCGTTGCCACCCGAGACCGCCCACCCCGGCGGCAGAGGGCCCGACTTCAAGCTGCTGGACAAGGGCACAGCGGAGCTGTCGGGCCCCCGCAGGCTGGCCCAGGGCGTGCCGCCCGACAAGGGGGTCACCAGCCAGGCCGATCCGATGCGCTCATAGACCCAGCCATTCCAAAGCAGGGGCGTGCTGGGCGGAGCCACCAGGTAGGCCCGGGTCTGGCGAAGCCCGGCGGCGGTGCGCGTCTGGCCGAGATCGAGCAGGTGTCCGGGCCGCAAGCTGATGCCGACCACCCGGCCCCCCTTGAAGCTGAGGAAGACCGGCCAGTTGTCGGGACCGCAACCATCGTCCCAGGGCACGGCTTGGAAGAGTCGGCCTTTGCCGACCGAAAGTTCGACGCCGGCTTGCCAACCCGCGGGCTGGTCGCTCACCCAACAGACCGGCAGAGCGGGCTCGGAGCTGCCGACCGGCAGGGTCGCGACCGCGGCCTCAGGCAGGCCCCACTCCGCCATCAGGCGGGCGACCTCCTCGTCCCAGCCCCGGCTTTCGCCCGATCCGGACTGGGCCACCCAGCGCAAGGTCGGAAGGTACTTCCCCGTCAATTCCACCGGCGGATCCACCTGGTAGTCCACCCGACGGCCGATCACATCCAGGGTGAGGAAGGCCTCGGGGAAACGCTCGACCAGGGCCGGCAGGTCCGGGTGCCCGGCCCAGCGGGTGGCTGCAGCGCGCGCGCTCGCGGGGCTGGTGGCGTCGCGGATGGCGGCTTCGGCGGCCTTCTCCGAGAAACGCTCACCGCTCTCGGTGCCCCGATAGACCGCAAAGAGGTCCACCAGCAAGGCCTCCGACGCGTCGGGAGGCAGCTCTCGCAGCGCGGCGGCAGCCTCTTCGGAGCGGGCCCGAGCAGCGGTCTCGGTGCCGGACCACTGTTGGCGAAAGGCGGCCCACACGGCGCGATCCCCGCGGGCCTGGGCGGCGGGCCAGAAGGCCCGGGCGCAGACATCGCGGACGGCGGGCTCTTCGCCCGGATCCCAGGCCTCCCAGCGCTCACAGCGGGCCTGTGCTGCGTCGAAGTTGCCGTCGATGACCAGACGTTCGACGGCGTCTTCTTTGCCTGCCAGGGCAGGCCTTGCCGCGCCGCCAAGCAGCGCGCAGATCAGCCCGCCCAGGGAGAGCCGCTGGAGCGACCGGTGGGTCGGTGGGGCTGCCTTGGGCGAGCTCCGAGGGGGGGCGGGTGCTTCCTTCACGATCTTGTCACGCTCCCTACACGTCTGTTGTCCATCGGCGGCTTACTTCCCGGCTCCGCCGCCGTGGGGACACCCGCGGTGACCCTAACCGCATCAGCGGCTGGGCTGGGTGCTTGCGGTGTCGGCTGTCCTGCGGATGGCTTGCCCGGAGGCGCTCCTACAGATAGTCGCGCGGCCTGCTGTCGGCCCGACGTCGTGGACCCGGATTTCCGGATCCCCCACGGTGCCGCGGGCGGGCCCGCAAGATTTTTTCATGCGCCTTCTTGGCGCTCTGCCATTCACAAGATCACCCAGGAGCATCCCGTGATCACCGACCTCTCCAAGGTTCGCAACATCGGGATCAGCGCGCACATCGACTCGGGCAAGACGACCTTGACTGAGCGGATCCTGTACTACACCGGGCGAATCCACGCGATTCACGATGTCCGGGGCAAGGACGGTGTCGGCGCCAAGATGGACTCGATGGACCTCGAGCGCGAGCGCGGGATCACCATTCAGTCGGCCGCGACCCACGCCCAGTGGGGTCCGCCCGAGAACCGCCACCACATCAACATCATCGACACTCCTGGACACGTCGACTTCACCATCGAGGTGGAGCGGGCGCTGCGGGTGCTCGACGGTGCGGTCCTGGTGCTGTGCTCGGTGGCCGGCGTGCAGAGCCAGTCCATCACCGTGGACCGGCAGATGCGTCGCTACAACGTGCCGCGCATCGCCTTCGTGAACAAGTGCGACCGGCAGGGTGCCAACCCCTTCCGCGTCTGCGCGCAGCTTCGCGAAAAGCTCGGCCACAACGCCATCATGATGCAGATCCCCATCGGCCTCGAAGAGAAGCACGAGGGCGTGGTCGATCTGATCACCATGCAGGCCTACTACAACGACGGCGACAACGGCGAGTTCGTCCGCGTGGCAGAGATCCCCGCGCACCTCGTCGAATCGGCCGAAGAGAAGCGCGAGGAGATGCTCGACGCCGTCAGCATGTTCTCCGATGAACTCACCGAAGCCATGCTGATGGAAGAGGTCACGGTGGACATCATCCGCGCGGCGGTCCGCAAGGCCACCGTGTCGATGCAGCTGACCCCCGTGTTCCTGGGCAGCGCCTACAAGAACAAGGCCGTGCAGCCCCTGCTCGACGCTGTGCTCTACTTCCTCCCGGCCCCCGCGGATGTGAAGAACGAGGCCATCGACATGTCCGACGACCGGGGCGCCAACGCCCCCAATGTCGTGGTCGCGCCTGACCCCAACGGCCCGCTGGTCTCCTTGGCCTTCAAGCTCGAAGACGGGCGCTACGGCCAGCTGACCTATGTCCGCATCTACTCGGGCACCCTGCGCAAGGGCGACACCATCTTCAACATGCGCGGCAACAAGAAGGTCAAGGTGGGCCGTCTGGTGCGCATGCACTCCAACGAGATGGAAGACATCGACAGCGCCACCTGCGGTGACATCGTCGCCCTCTTCGGCGTGGACTGCTACTCCGGCGACACCTTCACCGATGGCACGGTGGAGATCGCGATGACCAGCATTCACGTGCCGGCCGCCGTGATCAGCCTCACCGTCAAGCCGCGGGACAACAAGGCCCAGATCAGCATGTCCAAGGCGCTGTCGCGCTTCAGCAAGGAAGACCCCACCTTCCGCGTCAACACCGACGACGAGACGGGCGAGACCATCATCTCGGGCATGGGCGAGCTTCACCTCGATGTCTACATCGAGCGCATGAAGCGCGAGTACGGTGCCGAGGTCGATACCTCGCCGCCCCGCGTGGCCTACCGCGAGACCATCACCAAGGTCACCCCCTTCGACTACACCCACAAGAAGCAGACCGGTGGTTCGGGTCAGTTCGGTCGGGTGGTCGGTTCGATGGAGCCGCTTGAGGACGGCGATTACGAGTTCGTGGACAACATCAGCGGCGGCACGATCCCCCGCGAGTACATCCCCTCTTGCGACAAGGGTTTCCGCAGCATGCTGCCCAAGGGCCGCTTGATGGAGGCCCCGGTGGTGGGTGTGCGCTGCATTCTCACCGATGGCAAGTACCACCAGGTGGACTCCTCGGACATCGCCTTCCAGGAGGCCGCCCGCGGCGCCTGGCGGTCGGCCTATGACAAGGCCGGTCCGGTGGTGCTCGAGCCCATCATGAAGGTCTCCGTCGAGGGCCCCGCTGAATTCCAGGGCTCTGTCATCGGCACCCTCAACCAGCGGCGTGGCACCATCCTGGGCATGACCGAGGCTGATGGCTACGCCAACGTCGATGCCGAGGTCCCCCTCGCTGAGATGTTCGGCTACGCCACCGTCCTGCGTTCTTCCACCCAGGGCAAGGCCGAGTTCACCATGGAGTTCGCCCGCTATGTGCCGGCCCCCCGGAACGTGCAGGATGAGCTGATCAAGGCCTACCAGGCCGCCAAGGCTGCCAGCTGATCCACCCGGACGCGTTCCACTGGAGTTTTCCATGCACAGTGAAGAGCTGAACGAGCGTAGTCCCGTCCGGGCCGTTGCGGCCGCGGTGCGGGGCGGGCTTGAGCCGGGCCAGATCGGCGCCGTCATGGCGCGGGCGGGCATCGGCAAGAGCGCCCTGCTCATCCACCTCGCCCTCAACCACATCCTGCGCGGCACCCCCGTGCTGCATGTCTCGCTCACCGACGGGCACGCCCGGGTGCGCAGCATGTACGACGAGATCTTCACCGAGGTGGCCAATGCCGCCCGGGTCGGAGATCGCGGCAAGGCCCTGGTGGAGATCGAGCGCAACCGCGTGATCCACTCCTGCCTGGGTGGCGGCTTTGGTGCCGCCGACATGGCGCGGCTGCTGGACAGCGTGGACGAGGTCATGCACTTCCGCCCTTCGGTGGTGGTGGTGGACGGCCTGGATGTCGCCGACATCGACGCCGCCGGCTGGCGGGCGGTCGCCCGCGATCGCTCCATCCGCATCTGGCTGGCCGTTCGCATGCACCGCGACAGCGGGCCCGACGTCGATGATTTCGCGCCGCGCTTCGACACGGCTGTCAGCCTCGTCCCCAGCGGCCAGGACATCGCCCTGCGCGTGCTGCGGGCCGGCGGACAGAGCCTGGATGCGCCGGAGGCCCTCAACCTCGACCCTGTCACCATGCTGGTGCGGCCCGAGGATGTGGTGGACCCGGTCACCTCGCCCCCCTCCCCGCACCCCGCCGCCTGCACGATGTATTCGGGCGGCGCGACCGGGGCCGAGGCCGCCTTTGGCGAGCAGGCCGAGAAGTTCGGCGTGCGCGAGATCAACTTCACCTTTGAGGGCCACAACCAGGCTCGCACGGTGGGTTGCCAGGTGCTGGACGAGCGCGAGCTTGCCGCTGGCGATGTGAGCCTCATCTATGTGGCCCACCGCCTGCACCGGCACTGGGACAAGACCGAGATCCTGCGTCGCGTCCTCCAGACCCAGTGGCATGTGGTCAGCCACGCCGCCCAGGTCTTCGTGGTCGGCGTGATCCAGCCCGATGGCACCGTTCACGGTGGCACCGGCTGGTCGGTCGAGCTGGCCAAGCGCTGGAACAAGCGCGTGTGGGTCTTTGACCAGGAGCACGGCGCCTGGTTCACCTGGAACGGCTCCAGCTGGACCCGCGGCACGCCCGTGATCGAGAGCCCCGAGTTCGCCGGCAGCGGCACCCGCTTCCTCAACGACGCGGGGCGCGCGGCCATCACCGATCTCTTCGAGCGCAGCTTCGGCGCCTGAGCCCTGCGGCCCAGCCCGCTGTCTTGGGACCCCCGCCAGCCACTGCTGGTGGGGGTCTTCTGCTTCCGAAGACGCCGCGAGGAGATAGCAGCGCAGCATGGCTCCCGAAATCCCCGAACCCGTCCTCTCCGCCGATCGGGTGCGTCACCGGATCCTCGAAGATGTCGCCTTCTCGCGGCACCTCAACCCCTGCAATGCAGAGGCAGCGCGCCGCATCTTCTTGCGTGGCGCCGAGGCGCCTCCCTTCGAGTACATCCCGCTGCCTGACGCCGATGGCCTGCTGGCCACCCTGGACCGCCACGAACCGCCCCGAGATCACCCTGCCGGCGCGCTGGTTGGCGCCTGCTTCGACGACACCCGCCGGCTGATCGTGGCCCTTCGGGACCGCAGCGCCCAGGCCTTTGACGCGATGGCGCTGTCAGCCGGTTGGTACCCGACAGCCGAGCTTCTCGCCCTGCAATTCCCCGATGCCCCGCACCCGGGTGGGCCTGCGGAGTCCTTGTCTGCCCAGCCGGTGATCGACCGGCTGCGGCAGGCCCTGGCCGAGCGCGGCCTCAGCCGCTGGGTGGTGGTCGAGGACACGGTGATGGCGGCTCGGGTCTTGGTGGATGGGGCCAAGCGCCTGCTGCGGGTGAACCCGCGGGCGCGCTTCCGGGCGGAGGATGTCGAGCGGCTGGTGGTGCACGAGATCGATGTTCACGCCGTGCGCTCTGCCAATGGCG
>JAGYJW010000026.1 GCA_018401435.1 Deltaproteobacteria bacterium
CGGGGCCTGCTGCTGGGCTTGGGCCTGGCCCTGGCGGCCAGCTCCCTCGCCGCGGCCTTCTTGTTGGGCCGGGAGTCCGCCCGGGCCGAGCTGGGCGCGGGCGCCGTCGCATCGGCCGCCCCCGCCGCCAATCGCGCCCCTCCCGAAACGACCACCTCCCCCGAAATGAAGTCGATGACTTCATCTTCAGCAAACGATGCCCCTCAGTTGGACCTGCCTTCGCCCGCACCGGCCCCGGCTGCTGGGGCCGCGGCTGTTGCGGCTCCCGCCGACCTGCCCCCCGCCTCGCTGGCGGTGGCCGCCTGGCTGGACCGGCTGGATCGCGCCTTGATGGAAGGCAAGACCTGGACCGACCCCGACGCCATGGCCCAGACCATCCTTCAAGACGCCCTGGCCGGCCGCACCGACGGCTTCGACCGGCTGATCGCCGGCAACCAGACGGTGCACGACCGCATCCTCGCCCTGCGGCCACCCCCCGACTGCCCGGAGTGCGCCCGCTACCACGCGGCCACGGCGGCGGTGCTCTCCGACAGCATCCGCCTGCTGCGCCGCCTGCGGGAGTCCACCGCCACCGGCGACCTGGGCGCGCTGGCCGGCGCCCAGGGAGAGGCCCAGGGCCTGGAAGCCCGGGCCCGGGACATCGAGCGCCTGGACCGGGAGCTTCGCGCGGCCTACCGGCTGCCCTGAGGGCGGGGGTCTAAAAGACCTCCATCCACGCCAGGGTGCTGGTGCCCAGGAAGGCATCGGTGGACGAGGTGATCGTGCCGATGGTATTTCCCGTCGCGTCTGGGTCCGAGGTCCCGTAGAAGATCGAGCCGTGATCGCTCACGCTGATGCCCGAGACATAGGAGTCCTCTTCTTCGACGAAGGAGTCGTCGTTGGAATCCACCACGCCGTTGCCATCGGTGTCCATGCCGGGCTGGCAGTCGTCATAGGCCAGGCCGTAGATGCGGCCCACGCCGCCATCGCAGACGTCGGCATCGGGCACCCAGGTGGGGAAGTAGACCACGCCTGCATAGACGGTGGGCGCACCGGTCAGGCCCTCGCCATTGTCCAGGGTCACGACGCCGTCGGTGCCACAATCGGTGATGGGCTGCAGGTAGTCGCCGTCGCAGGCATCTGGCGCCGTGTCCTTCATGGCAAAGAAGTAGCCGGGGTCGGAGCCGGTGCGCTCATAGGGTGAGCCCGTGCCCCAGTAGACGGCGAGGTGGCCGTCGGGCAGCCAGGAGGCGGTGGCCGAATAGAAGACCTCGGGCCGGGCCGACAGGCTGCCGTCGTCAACCGGGTCGTAGAACTCGACCCACTGCAGGTTGCCGGGATCCGAGGTGTCGATGCAGGCCTTGTACATCCAGGTGGAGCCGGGATCCTCGACGTCGTTGCCCGGCGCGCCGCCGCCTTCGGAGGCCGGCGTATAGGTCGTGGTCACCGGGAAGTAGAGCGTGTCCACGTCGCCATCGGAGTCCACATCCACCGCGGCCAGGGCGGCCGAGATGTAGGCATACTCGTAGTGGCCGGCCGCGTCGCTGTCGTCCTGCAGCGCGGCGCTGCTGTAGACGTCGGCTTCGGGGTGGTAGTTGTCGCCGCGGGCATAGTCGGCCGTGGAGCTGGGCGCCTGGTAGCGCACCGGCGGGTCGGTGGTGCTCTCGTAGTCGTCGCCCAGGTGCCACATATAGATGTTGGCTTCGGCCTGCTGGTAGTAGTCGGTGCCCGAGCTGGTGTGGCTCACGCCGCGGCCGCTGCCCCAGAAGGCCACCCAGCGGTCCTTGGGGTCGGTGATGTCGGAGGCGTCATAGACCAGGCCGATGACGGGACGCCCCGTGGTGTGGCCGGTGGCCGCGTTGTCGGCCTCGTCGGTCTGCTCCCACAAGAACTTGGGGTCGGTGGTATCGGTGATGTCCAGCGCCAGGGTGACGGGGCCGCCCTGGCCCTGCTGCACCACCACCACCCGCCGCCACTCGCAGGCGTCGGGCACGCTGGTGCAGTCCTTGATGCCGTCGTTGTTGGCGTCAATCCACACATCTTCGACCACCGGAGAGCCGTCGAAGAGGAAGGTGCGCCCAAAGAGCATCAGGTCCATCAGGCGGCCGGCCCACTCCGCGTCGTGCTCGCGTTCGAGCAGGTAGCCGGGGATCCAGGCCCACAGCTCCTCACCCTGCTCGGAGTCCGACGCGGTGGAGTAATCCTCCTCCAGGCGGAAGGCGTGCAGCATGCCGTCATTGGCGGCCAGCAGCACGATGTCGGGGGAGGACTCGTCGTCGCGGTTGGCCTCGAGCCCCGCCAGGAAGGCCCGGTAGGTGGGGTCGATGGCGTAGTTGCTGTTGCGGGCCTGCACGACCACGGGCACCGAGTGCGGCGAGTCGCCCAGGCGCCAGCGGCCCCGGGTCTCGCTCATGTAGCGGAACTCGGCGTTGTTGTAGCCGCGGGCAAAGTCGATGAGGGCCTGCAGGTCGTCCTCATCGACCAGGCAGCCGTCCTTGCTGAGGTCATAGGCGGGGTCCGAGGCGCAGCCCCCCGAGCCCACCGAAGTGTCGAGGATGCGGTTCAGCACCGTCGAATCGGCGGCAACCTGCTGGGCAAAGGTGCGGTCGAAGCCCATGCGCCGGTCGCCGTCGCCCTCGCTGGACAGCACGGTGCTGGTCAGGTCGTAGGCAGGCTCCCAGAAGGTGTAGATGTCGCGTCGGCCGACACCGTCGCGGTCTTCGGGGTTGTCCTCGGTGGAGGTGACCAGGCGGCTCACCAGCAGGTCGCCACCATCCCACAAGGCGCCGCCATAGTCCGAGGGGCCGTTGTAGAGCACCTGCCCATAGGTGGAGCTGGTGGGGTCGTCGTCGATCTCATAGGCGCGCACATGGCCCTGGCCCAGCGCCATGCCCGAGGTGCTGGTCAGGAAGTCGTCGCCGTTGAGCGAGTAGAAGGTGTAGACGAGGTAGGCGCCGTCCGCCGACACCACCGGGGTGGACCGGCTGAAGGTGCCCGACCGGATGTCTTGCATCATCAGCAACATGCCCGTCAGGATGCCGTCGGGGGTCGATGCGGCGTTGTAGACGCCGGCGTTGCTGATCTCATCCGAGGCGTTGCCAAAGAGCTCTTCGGCCACGCTGCTGCTGTCGATGCCCAGGCCCATCGTGTGGACCACGACATTCTGCGTGCCGCTGAGATCGCCGCGCTGGTCGGTATTGTAGAGCTTGCTCACCACGTTGTCGTAGTAGCACTGCTCATCGGAGCTGGAGGTTGAGGTGGTGCGCCCCGAGGCCGTGTCACAGGTGACGTCGGTGCTCATGGACGCGCTGCTGGCGTAGGAGCCCGAGATGCGCTCGTCGTCCACCGGCCGCCCGTTGGTGAGCACGATGACGTGGGTCTCCTGGCACCAGTATTCGAGGGGGGCCTCCAGCCAGTCATTGTCGAAGCCGTCGCTGTCGTCGTCCACCCCGTCGTCGGGGGTGGTGTTCTGCAGGTAGTCGAAGGCGAGATCTTCGAGGGCCTCACCCAGGTTCCGGCGGGTGGTGCCATGCACCGTCAGGCTGGCCAGGGCGGCCGAGATCTCGGCCGAAGACGAGCCCAGGGGCGCAATGGGGAAGAAGTCATCGCCATAGACGACGGTGCGGGTGCTGCCGCTGGGCAGGGTGTGGGTGTAGGGCCCATCGGGGCTGGTGCCCACCACGGCGTAGCGCGCCCAATCGAAGTGCTGGGTGACCAGGTTGATGGCCTCGACCACATCGTCGATGCAGGGGTCGCTGAAGTTGTTGACGTAGCTTGCGCCGGTGTGGGCGGTGTCGTCGTCGCTGTCTTCGGGACAGGGGTCCGACATGGACGAGGACAGGTCCACCAGGAAGATGATGTTGGGGGGCGCGGCCTCGGTGGTGGACAGGTACTCCTCGCCGCCCGACGACGACGAGGCCTGGGCGGCGGAGCCAAAGAGCGCCACGGCAGCCACGACCGAAGGCGAGAGCAGGAGGCGGGGGGTGCGAGGGGTCATGCCGGTCTCCTGCCTCATCGGATCTTGCAGGTGCCGAACTTGACCTTGCGCAGAAGCATCGAGCTGCTGGCGGTGGTCTCGTTCATGGCCGCGCTGGATGCGCTGCTGGCCGAGGTCTGCATACGGGCGGTGCTGGCCATCTCCCAGTAGTCCGAGCGGAACTTGTTGCCGCCCAGCTCTGTGGAGTAGCCCGGCGGCGGGTTGCCGCAGCGGTGGTAGGTCGCAGTGACCCAATAGACGCCCAGGTTGTGGGAGCGCCCGAAGCTGCCATAGGCCACGCCGCCAAAGTCGGTCTCGGCCTCGGTGGCATTCACGAAGTCACCAAAGGTGTCGTTGCCGGTGTCGATGCCCTCGTGGGGCGGGTCCTCGTACATCAGCTCGGAGCGGGCGTGTTCGGTGCCCGCGTGCGAGGTGTTCAGGGTCATCATGTGCTTGCGGTTCTGCACCGCGATGCGCTGGTCGATGCCGGCTACCTGCAGGGTGCTGGAGCCGATCACGGCGAGGATGGCCATGATCAGCAAGGCCACCAGCATGATGTAGCCGCGGCGATCCCGAAGGAGGCCCGCGCGACGGGACAGCAGGGGTCGGTGGGGCATCACAGGTTGGCCTGGTAGCGGATGTTTCGGACAGACACCTCGGTGCTGAGCACCTGCCGGTAGTAGTGGTCGGTGCCGGCGGCGGCGCCCACATGGTTGGCCAGGCCCGGACGGGCGCCAGGCATCCGGTCGGAGAACTCTTCGCGGGAGGACCGGGCGATGAGGCCCACCCGCACCATCCACACCCGGTTGGCGTCCGACGAGGCGGTCACGGCGCTGCCGTCCACCCAGTTGGCGGCGTTGGTGCAGTCCACCGAGCCCCCGGTGGCCGGGGCCAGGCAATACTGGAGCTGCAAATCCTCGATGTCGTCCACCAACGGCACATCGGTGCTGTCGGGCCAGGACATGTCCATGTCCAACATCAGCACGGGGTGTTCGGCGCTGCCCGGGCCGGCGCCATCGCCGTCGTCATCGTCGATGTAGAAGGTGTAGACGTTGGCCTTGGAGCAGGTCATCACCGGGGTGAGGTTCTCGCCCGAGCCGCAGACATTGGCGTAGTCGGACAGGCCGCTGTTGTCCGAGACCGCGATGACGCCGCTGCTGGCGTTCACCGAGGTCACCGTCCACATATAGGTCTCCATGCCCCGCATATCGGCGTAATCAAAGCAGATCAGCAGGTCGCCGGCCTGGTATTGGGCCAGCTTGGCCGCGTTGTCCAGCATGGTGGGCCGGAAGGTGATGGACGTGGTCGAGCAGGGCTCGATGGTGTCGCTGGAGCTGTCCATCACCAGGGAGGGGTCGCCATAGACTACGGTCAAGGCGTCGGTGCCATTGGCCCCGTTGGCGTCCCAGGGGATGATCACCGGCAGCAGCGAGTCCTGGGAGCTGTTGCCCGGGTTGGTGGGCCCCAGCACGCCCGTGACGTAGCCGCCGGTGCCATAGCCAGCCATGCGGATGCTCCGGCTGAGCATATCGGTGGCGAAACGCAGGTTCTGGTTCATCTCCATCTGGAGATCCTGCGTCAACAGCTGCCGACTCTGCATGGTGAAGAGGCCATAGAGCCCGGCCGTCGTCACCCCGGCGATGGCGATGGCGATCATCACCTCGATGAGGGTGAAGCCCGACACGCCCTTGCGGGCGGCAGCGGGCCGACGGCAATGGAGGGGGGTGGGGGTCATGGGTCTCGGAACCGGTAGGACGAGATGGTGGTGCCGTGCCAGGAGTTGAAGGACTCGTCCTCGTATTGGCAGCGCACCCGCAGGCGGGTCCAGGTGCCGTTGGCGTCCATGTCTTCGACGTCCCAGGTCACCAGGTAGATGGGCTGGCCCAGGTCGGCGCTGGACTGCTGGGCGGCGTTGAGCGGCGTGGGGGCAGACCCGCTGTTGGGGTGCTCCAGGTAGGACCAGGGGGTGGAGGCCGAGGTGGTATCCCCCATGGTGTCCACCAGGTCGGCGTGGCGGGTGGAGGCGGTCCACTCCACCGACAGAAGCTGCTCCATGCGGCTCTGGGCAAGGTAGGTGCAGGCGGTCATGCGCCGGGCGTGCTGGTTGCTGCGCACGGCCTGGGTGTGAAAGCCAAACATCACGACCAGCGAAAAGCCGAGCAGGGCCGTGGCGATGAGCACCTCGACCAGGGTGAAGCCGGCGCGTCCGGCGCGGTGGAGGGGCCGGCGCGTCATCGGGTCGCCGTCGCGCCGCTCTCGGCGGCGACCATAGAGGAACGAAGCACGATATTGCCGACCCGATTGACCTTGACGCTGATGCGGTCATCCACGCCCTGCCGGGCGGCGATCTGGTTGACCAGGTCCAGGCGCACCCAGCCGCCCTCGGCCACAAAGTCGCTGCCGGGGTTGTTCAGGCGGCCCCGGGGGCTGAAGACCAGCGCGTCCCGGTTGTTGGCGCCGGGGCCTTCGAGGGTGCCCCAGTCGGCCAGGCAGATGAAGCGGGCCTTGCGGTCGCCGCCATCGCCGATGTCGTGCAGGCCCTCGGACTGGTCGTCGTCGCTGCCATCGGCGTCGGCGTCGGGGGGCAGCAGCTCCCAGGACCGCGACGCGCTGGACCGATCGCCGATTTCGAGGGCCCAGGAGCCGCCCCAGGCCTCGACATCGGCGGCGCAATCTCCCCCACTGCTCACCAGACGCAGGCGCGTCTCGCGGTTGGCAGAGATGGCGAGGTTGCGCAGATACACGAGATCACTCTTCAGGGTTCGGGAGGCGCGGACGAGTCGGTAGCGGGGGAGCTGGCCTTGCAGGGTGGTCCAGCCGATGGTGATGAGAAGGCCGACGATTGCGACAACGACCATCAGCTCGGTCAAGGTGAAGCCTCTGCGACGAGGCCGGAGGCAAGAGCGCCGGTGACTGCAGACCGGGGATTCGTCGGGGGTGGAGTTCACGGATTCCTGGTCTTTGAGATGGTAGCGACGAAGACCCCTTCATGGGAAGGGCCCTGGCGCTGAGATCTCGCGCCGTGGCGGAAGGAATTGCCCGATCGGGAAAAAGCTTCCTACCCCTCGGGCCCCGCTGCGGCGGGGGCGGCGGCTGCGCGCGCCTGGGGGCAGAGGCCGTCCACAATCGAGGGAAGCGCCGCCGGGCCACCCGCCGCCGCACCGCGGCAGATCCGGCAGGCTGCCACCTCGTGGCGGCGGCCTGATCGAGGGCCGCGTCGAGGCGGCGAGCGCCCCGCACCGGGGGCGCGGTTCGGCGCAGCGCGCGGGGTCCTCGCGCCCGGCCGAGGCCCGGACCATGGCCCGCAGCCCGTGCCGCTACAACAAGGGCGCGGAAGCGCACGGGCACGGCCGGCAGGGCCAGGGCGGCTCGGCAGAGGCGAGGGCGGCCTCGCCTCCCCCTTGCGCAGCTGGGCCTCCGCCAGACCCAGCCGGTACTCACCGTCTTGGGGCAGGCGATCCACCAGGCGCTGGTAGCGTGCCAGCCCGGCATCGAGATCGCCGGTGGCCACATCGAAGAGGGCGAGGCTGGACTGCACCTTGGGGTCGTCGGGGGCCAGGCCCTCGGCCCGGGTGAGCAGCTCGCGGGCCCGGGCCGCGTCCCCTCCCCCCATGGCGATGCTGGCCAGGCCCCGCAGGCACTCGGCGCTCTCGGGCGCGACCTTGGCGCACTGGTCAAAGGCGCCAAAGGCCGCCGTCTTCTGGCCCGCCACCTGGTAGGTCCAACCCAGGCCGGCCAGGGCGGCGGGGTTGCGGGGCTCGCGGGACAAGGCCCGCCGAAAGCTGCGCTCGGCCTCGGGCAGGTCGTGTCGGTCCAGGGCGCTGTGGCCGCGCTCCACCAGGTGATCGGCCGAGCAGGCCAGCAGCCACAAGGCCGCCCAGGCGAGCCTCAAGAACCCTCCAGCCCGTAGTCGCGGATCTTGTAGGCCAGGGCCTTGTAGGAGATCTCGAGCAGGCGGGCGGCCTGGCTGCGGTTGCCCTCGGTGCGGGCCAGGGCCAGGGCGATCAGGTGGGCCTCCAGCGCGGCGCTGTGCTTCTTGATGGACAGCTCGGAGTCTCCCCCATCGGGCGAGAAGTGCACCACCGGCGCATCGGCGGCCCGCGGCGGCAGGGGCGCTGGCACGCTGCCGGGCCGGGGCCGGGGCCGGGGCGGGCGGGGGCGTGGCGGGGCGGCGCTGGGCATGATCCATCATGCGGCGCACGCAGGCCCGCACCTCGTCGGCGCGAAAGGGCTTGGACACATAGTCGAAGGCGCCGCGATTCAGGGCGTCCACCGCCACATCTGCGCCCCCATAGGCGCTCATCATCACCACCGGCAGGCCCCGACCCTGGACCTCGTCCAAGAAGGACAGGCCATCCAGCCGCGGCATGCGCACATCACAGAGCACGACCCGCAAGCTGGGGTGCTGCTGCAGGGCGCGCAGGGCCTGGGTGCCATCGCCGGCCTCCAGCACGGTGTGGCCGTCCCGTTCGAGGATCACGCGGAGGAGGTGCCGCAGGTTGACCTCGTCATCGACGATGAGGACCTGGGGGGCCGAGGATTCCGGAGTGGCGGTGGAGGCGGGCATACCCCGCAAGATAGCGCCCGCGGGGCCCCGGTCCACTCGCTCCGTCGTGGGCCGGTGGTCGGTCGGGGCCCAGGGGCAAGGCCCGCGCGGCTCGGATAGCCCTGCCCCATGCGAATCCTGCAGGTGGTCCACGGCTTCCCGCCCCGCGAGACCGCGGCACCGAGCAGCACGCCGCCGCGGTGACCGCGGTTACGCGCGGGCGGGGGCACCAGCTGCACAGCGGGCCGCCACCCGCGCCCCGGGCCGCCGGGCCTACAGCCACCCAAGAGCCCGGCATCACCCGCACGTGCAGAACCTGCCGGCCCGGCGCCTGGGGGATCGCGAGTCGGACCGGGCGATGGACGGCGGCGGCGGCGGTCTGCGCCCGCTTCCGCCCCGATGTGATCCATATTCACCATTTGCAATTCATCAGCAGCACGCTGCGTTTTGACGCGCCGACGGTGCTCACCCTGCACGACGCCTGGACCTGGTGCGCGGCGGGGGGGCTGGAGCTGCTGCCCGATGGCCAGCCCTGCCCGGGGCCCCCTCGCCCGCCGCTGCGCTCCCCGCGCCAGCGCCTGGGCGCCGGTGCCTGACCGGTCACCCGCGGCCTGGTGGGGTTGGCGGGGCGGGTCGCGGCCTGGATTCCGCCGGAGCACCTGCACCGGGCCTACCAGGGCCTGCCGGCGCGTCGGCTGCGGGTGCACCGAGGTGCAGAGCGCCCGGCCCCAGCTTCCGGGCCGATGCGGCGGCGCGAAATGCGGCCCTGATCGCCTTTGCCCGCGCGGCCGCCGCCCGAATTGGCCCCCAGCCGCTACCTGGCGCGCCGCGCCGAAGCCCAGGGCCTGGGGCCAGTGCGGGTGCTGCCCCATGACAGGCCCCTTGGCCCCTGACCGGCGGCGGCCCGCTGCTCTTCTGGGCACGGTGGCCGCCCACAAGGGGCCGGGACCGGGTGGCGGGCCTGGCGCGCGGCCTTCCCGGTGGCCGCCCGGGCCTGGCCTTGCACGGGCCGGTGCAGGATCCGGCCATCGCCCTGGGCCACCCGGTGGGGCCGGTGCTCGACCGGGCGGGGGTGCGGCGGCCCCGCAGGGAGCCTCGGCCCTGGTGATGGGCTCACGCTGGCCCGAGAACGCGCCCCTGGTGCTGCTGGAGGCGCGCGCCGTGGGCTGTCCGGTGGTGGCGCCGGCCCTGGGCGGCATCCCGGAGCTGGTCGAGGAGGGCGTGGACGGCTTCCTCTACGCCCCCGACGACGAGGCCGCCCTGCAGCGCTGCCTGGTGCGGGTCGTTGCCCAGCCGCCGGGGCCCCCGCGGCCGCCGCCCTCCCCCGAATCGCAGATGGACGCCTATGAAGCGCTCTATGCCGAGGTGTGCCGGTGAGGCCCCTGCGCATCGCCCAGGTGCTGCACGGCTGGCCGCCCGCGGCCATGGGGGGCACGGGGCTCTATGTCGAGGCCCTGGCCCTCGCCCTGCAGGCCGATGGCCACCGGTCGCGGCTGCTGGCTCCCTGTCGCGCCCCGGCCAGGAGACGGTGGCGGCGGTGGGCTGGAAGGGGTTGCGCGTCGGGGCCTGCCGGCCCTGCGCTGGTCCCACAACTGGCACCCGGCGGGCCTGGATGCCCGGGTGGGCCGGTGGCTCGAAGAGGAAGCCCCAGACGTCGTTCACATCCACCACCTCTCGGGCCTGGGCTTCCCCCTGATCGCCCAGGCGCGGGCGGCGGGGGCCCGGGTGATCCTCAGCCTGCACGACTACCACCTCGGTCTGCGCCCGAGGGCAGCTGTGGTGGACGCCGCCGGGAAGATCTGCCCGGGCCCAGCGCCGCGGCCTGCCCCGACTGTGCGGCCGGGCGCGCGCTCCCAGCAGGCCTGCGGCAGCGCCTGGGCAAGGGGCTGCAACGCCTGGGCCTGACCCCCGAGCAGGGCCACCGCGCCCGCAGCGCCCGCAGCGCGATGGGCCTGGCCCACCGACGGCTGAGCCCCAGCCAGGACCTGGCCGACCGGATGCAGGCCCTGGGCATGCCACCCATCGAGACCTGCCCCTTGCCGCTGCTCCGGCCGATCGCCCCAGCACCCGTCGCGCCGCCCGGTCCCCTGCGCATCCTCTTTGCGAGCGCCATGCTGCCCACCAAGGGCCCCGATCGGCTGCTCGCGGCCTCGGGCTGGGTTGCCGCTGGCGCGGCCACTCCTCAGCCTGGCCGGACCCTGCCCGCCCTTTCCCGGTCGCCCGCGCTTTGCCCAGGAGCTGCGCGCCGCCGCGGAGGCCACCCCCGGCGTGCGCTGGCTGGGCGCGCAGCCCCGACCGCCATGGGGGCCTTGTTGGCCGAACACGACCTGCTGGTGCTGCCATCCACCTGGCCCGAGAACTCGCCCCTGGTGGTGAGAGAGGCCACGGCGGCGGGGCTTCGGTTGATCCTGCCCGCGGTGGGCGGCGCGCGGGAGCTGGCCCCCGAGGCCCCCACCTTGCCGCCCGGATGCCCCACCGGCGGTCCTGCGGCGGCTGCTCGAAGCCGAGCTGCAGCGGGGTCGCGGGCGCTTGCCACCCCGAAGCGGGTCGCTGCCCGACGCCCACGCCCGCTGGCTGGTCTCCGAGGTCTACGCCCCCGATACAGGGGCCGGGGGGCGGCCGGCGGAATAGACGACCGGCAGTCGGGCAGGCCCCCCCTTGCCCTGGCTCGCTGTGGCGCTGCGATACACTGGCGCACCGTCCGCAGTCGACCCCGAGCACCGAGAGCACCGACACCATGTCGCAGTCTTCCGACGCCTTTGTCGTCCCCGCCGGTCTGGTCCTGGAACAGGACGAGCGCGGGCTGTCCATCGAGCACGAAGGCGACATTGTCCTGCATGGCACCCTGGGCCAGCGCCTGCGCCGGGTCCACAGCAACAACGGCAGCGTGACCCTGCACCTGGACGCTGATCTCGAAGAGCTTGCCGCCCCGCGTGGCGACGTCACCGTGCACGGCGACCTGCGCACCTGCACCGTGCGGGGCCGGCAGATCCACATCAGCGGCGCCTGCGAGGCCGAGGGCATCTATGGATCCGCCGTGCGCATCGACGGCGACGTGGACGCCGGCGTGGTGAGCGCCCAGGAGGGCGGCGTCTTCATCGGTGGCGCCGCGCGGGTGCGATCCGAGATCGAGTCCGATGGCGGCGATGTCGCCATCACCGGCAGCGCGCGGGCCGGCGGCATCGCCGCGACGGCCGGCCGCATCGCCGTGGGCGGCCCGGTGCAGGCCACCGAGCTGACCGCGGGCCTGTCCTTGCGCCTGCCGGCCGGTGTGCGCGCCCGCACCGTGCACTGCGACGGCGAGGTGGATCTGCAAGGCGATCGCGTCGAGGTCGAGCGGGTCTATGGCGACACGGTGAACATCCGGTCTGCCACGGCCCTGGTGCGCAGCGTGCAAGCCGAGCGCAGCATCCGCGTGGGCCCCGGCCACGTCGAGAGCGACGTCTTCATCGCCCCCACCGTCGCCCTGGACCCCAGCACCGAGGGCCGGATCACCGGCATCGACTCCAAGAACGAGCTGGGCCCCAGCCGGGTGCGGGGCTGCCTGCGACTGGAGGAGCTGGCCTGGTATCTGGGCGATGTCGAGGCCTTCCTGGCGGAGCGCGGCCTGCGGCGTCTCCCCGAAGATGCGGTCGCAGCGCCCATTCCCGACATGCCACCCGCGCAGGCGTCCCTGGATGCCGCGGCGCAGGCGCCTCGGATCCAGGCACCGGTCGCGCCCCAGCCGGCGGCTGCTGCCGCCGCGCCGCCGGTGATCGCGCCGCTGCCTCGGCCCCAGGCGCCGGTGGTCACGCCGACGCCGGCTGTCGCGCAGGCGCCGGAGGTCGCGCCCGAGCCCGTCGCCGCGCCGGAAGCCGCCCCCGCGGTCCTGGCGGCCGAAGCCACCGAGGATCGGCCCAGCGCCGATGCCCCCATCGAGGCCCTGCCCGGCTTGGCCGAGCCCGAAGAGACCGCCGACCTGGGCGAGGCCGCCACCGCGGCCGCCCTCAGCCTGAGCGTCCTGGCCGCAGGCGCCGCCGCGATCGATGCGCCCGCGCCCGCGCCCGAGCCGGTCGTCGCCGCGCCCGAGCCCGAGCCCGCGCCGGTGGTCGCCGCGCCCGAGCCCGCGCCCGCGCCGGTGGTCGCCGCGCCCGAGCCCGAGCCCGCGCCGGCGGTCGCCGCGCCCGGGCCCTCCGCCGAAGAGGCCGCCCTGCGTGCCTTGATCGGCGAGACCCGCTCGGCCGTGGTCGAGCCGCCGCCCTGCCCCGCCCGCCGGTGGTCACCGATGTCTCCGAAGATCTCTTCGACATCGACACCAACGCCTTGGGCCCCGCACCCGAGCCGCGCCCGGCCACCCGCCTGGACGCCGCACCCGCTCCAGCGCCTGCCCCAGCGCCCGCAGAGGCAGAGGCGCTGACCGAGGTCGCGGCCCACCGTCCCGGCACGATCGACCTCGAAGAGAATAGCGGCCTGATACTGCTGGACGATGAGCCCACCCTGGGCGACGAAGACGCCTTCACGCCGCCGTTGCCGGCACCCATGGCGCTCGCCATGCCGCAGCCCGCCCTCGCCCAGCCCCAGGCCGCGCCGTTGCCCCAGCCGGCGCCCACCATCGTGCCGGTCGAGTTCGAGGTCGAGGACGAAGAAGTCGACGAAGACGAGCCCCCGCCGGCGGTGGCCCCGCCGGTCGCAGCGCCTGCGCCCGCACCCGCGCCGCCGGCTGCCGCGCCGGCCCCGCGGATCCCCCAGAAGCCATGGCCGACCCGATCTACATGTTGATGCTGGAGACCGTGGGCCGCATGACCTCCTGCTACGAGGCCAACCAGCTTCCCCCGGCGGTCGAGCAGCTGCGGGGCATGGTCGAGCAGCAGGACTACGACGGCATCCGGGCAGGCTTCTCCACCCTGTGGAATGACCTGGTCAGCTACCACCGTGAGCGGGGAATCCAGCTTCAACCGCGGGTTTCCCACACATTCCGCACCATCGACACCATCGTCCGCAACCTCTGACCGGAGGGCGGCGCGCGCTCACTCCCAGTCGTTGAGCAGCTCGTCGACGGCGGCCTTGTCGGCCACGCTCAGCTCTTCGAAGCAGATGCCCATGCCCGCATTCATGGGGCCGGCGTCTTCGGGGCTGAGCTTCCAGCGCACCACCGCGGTGGTATCGATGGGCTGCTCGCGTTCGGGCAGCCGGAAGCGCAGGCGAAAGCGCGTGCCCAGCTCCAGCGGGCTGTCGGTCTTGATGAACATGCCGCCGATGCTCACATTGGCGGTGTAGTCCGTCAGGAAGTCCTGCATGCACTCGTACTCGACCAGGACCTTGATGGGCAGCCGACGGGTGTCCCGGCGGTTGGATGGCAAGGTCGAGAGCGACGTGTCGGCGATGGCACCTTGGGTGAGCATGGCTGCATTTCCTCCGTGGCGGGCGTGGGCCGGGGCGAAGACGGCGCGGCGGCAGGTCGCGTCCGGTCAAGAGCCTGTTCGGAGCGCAGCGCCGGATCTGTAGGGAAAGCTGCAGGGTGAGGCGCAGCCCGTCGATCTCGCGATCAGGCCGCCCAGGGCACCCATCCGCCCCAATGCTTGCGGCGGAGGCCCGGCAACCGATAGGATGCGCACCCCAGAGACTCTCGGAGAGGCCGTGGACCATTCGCTGCGAAGCTCGCTCCCTGGCCGCCTGCTGCCCCTGCTCTTCGGAACGGTCGCTGCTGGAGGCCTCACGGGCTGCAACAAGTACCTCCTGTTCAACCAGGCCGGCTACGAGCAGTCCTCCTTCTCCAACGAAGCCGACATCCTCTTCGTCATCGACAACTCGGCCTCCATGGCGGCCGAGACCTCCGCGTTGGCGCTGAATTTCAACACCTTCATCGACACCCTGACCAGCGCCGCCGGCGCCACGCCGGTCACCGAGACGCTGACGGACGCGGTGGGCAATTACATCACCTACACCCAGCAGCGTGGCCGATTCCTGGATTATAACCTGGGGATCACGACGACTTCGGTGGACACCAACGGCGGCAGCAGCACCGGCGTGGACCCCGGCGAGGCCGGCCTGCTGGTGGGCGGCGTGGTGGCCAAGGGCGACGCCGACGTGGCCGCGGCCTTCCGCGAACAACTGCTCTGCGACACGGCCTTCTGGGCCGATACCAATGTGCCCGCGGACCCCGGCTATGACGACGCGGCCTGCAGCGCCGGGCGCACCCCCGACATCATCAGCCAGGAGTACCTGGACTGCGTCTGCGGCTTCGACTCCTGGAACCAGAACCCCCAGGGCTCGGGCAATGAGGAGCCGCTGGAGGCCGCCCTGCTGGCCCTCTGCCGCTCGGTCGATGACCCGCCCGAGGCCTGCTACGACCCCCTCGCTCCCTTTGCCGGCAGCACCAACCTGGTCAACGAGGGCTTCTTCCGCCCCGATGGCACCGTGGTGGTGGTGGTCGTCACGGATGAAGGCGACAACTCCCGCCGCATGGCCCAGGGAGAGGTGGACCCCACCGAGGCCTATATCGAGCCCCTCGAAGCCTTCGGCAAGCCGGTCAAGGTGGTGGCCATCACCCCGGATCTCGACCCCACCAGCGGCGGCGTGATCTGCGGCTCCGAGCTCAACCCGACGCCGCCCACCTGGTCCTTGCAGCGCATCATCGACGCGACCGAGCTCACCGGCGGCTTTCACCGCAACATCATCGTGGACAGCGCCGACGGCTGCGCCCCCAGCGACTTCAGCAAGCACCTCGCCGACCTGGGCAACCTGCTGGTGAACCTGGTCACCTCCTTCCAGCTGCAGTCGATCCCCGACATCACCACCATCCGCGTCTGGGTGGATGGCGACGAGGTCAGCCAGTCCGAGCTGCGGGATCCCTCCGAGATCACCGACGAGACGCCCGATCTCTACTCGTCGGGCTGGTCTTATGACCCCTCGCAGAACAGCATCACCTTCTGGGGAGACGCGATCCCGGGCTTCAACTCGGATGTCGAGATCTTCTACCGTCCGCTGGCCAGCAAGCCCCGCGACCTCCCCTTCTAGCCGGATCCAGGCGCCCCGGCGCCGGTCTCTCCTCCTGGCCGGACGGCTCCCCCGCTGGCCCCTCCCCTTCCCTTCCTGGAACGACCATGCGACGCCTCCCCTCCCTGCTGGCCGCCGCCGCGCTCGTCGCCTCCGCCCTGGCCGCCTCTCCGGTCGCTCGGGCCCAAGAGACGCTGGACGTGGGTGTTCTCAAGAATTCCGACATCAGCGTGGTCCAGAAGCTGCTCTACCCCAAGACCGACGCCCTGGAGCTGGCGGTGGCGGTGGGCTGGATGCCTTTCGACACCTACACCACCACGCCGGTCGCCTCCTTCGGGGTGGTCAAGCACTTCAGCGAGACCCTGGGCGTCGAGGGCAGCCTCACCGGCGGCTACAGCCTCAAGAATGTGGCCTACAAGCAGCTGGAGAGCCCCGCCTATGGCATCCAGCCCGACGCCTACCGCTTCCTGGGCTCGGCCCTGGTGGATGTGCAGTGGTCGCCCATCTACGCCAAGCTGAACTGGATGGGCAAGAAGGTCGTGCACCACGACATCTACGGCCTGGCCGGCATCGGCGCGGCGGTGGAGCAGGCCATGATGCCCGACGCCAGCGTCGCGGTGGCCCCGGGCCTGGGCCTGGGGGTGGGCATGCGCTTCTTCCTGGCCAGCGGCGACGCCATCCGGGTGCAGATCCGCGATGACCTGCTCTACCAGAAGCGGGTGAAGACGGCCGAGGTCCAGCCCTGGTTCGTCAAGCAGAATGTGGCCCTGTCGGTGGGCTACTCCAAGATGAAGCGGAGCAAGTGATGGGGGCCCGCCGCTCGCTGCTGCCCCTGGGCTTGCTGCTTGGCCTGCTGGCCGGCGCCCTGGCCCCAACTCCGGCCGACGCAGCCAAGAAGGAGGCCAAGATCCTCCCGGCCAGCACCGAGCCGGAGGCCAGGCCCATGCCCACCATGGAGGAGCGCACCGCCGCCTTCGGGGCCATCGACGAGGCCTACAAGGCCGGCCGCCTGAAGGAGGCCGCCGACCTGCTGGTGGCACTCACCGAAAACACCGAACTGTCGCACTTTCACGCCGAGTCCTACGCCCGCCTGGGCGGCATCCTCGAGAAGCTCGACCTGCCTTATGGCGCCCTGGTCGCCTATGAGCGCGCCCTGGCCACCGACGCCCCCCTGGTGGCCGGATCGGCGGCCTCGGCCATCCAGCTGGCCGACAAGGTGGGCGACACCGCCCTGCTCGAGGGCACCTTCGCCGAGAATGTGGGCCTGGACGTGCCCGCCGCCGTGCGCAGCCGCATGGCCTACCTCGCGGCGCGGGAGTCCCACCACAAGGGCCAGGACACCGTCGCCCTCGCCATCCTGAAGATGGTGCAGAAGGACGACCCCTACCTGCCCGAGGCCAAGAGCCTCGAAGGCGTGCTGCTGTCCACCACGGGCAAGCCCGAGGCCGCCCTGGCCCCCTTCTTGACCGCGCAGGCCGCCGGCGCGGCCGCGGGTCGGGGCGCCCAGTTCAACGACGTGATGGTCGTGAACCTCGCCCGCTCCTATTACGCCGCCGAAAACTGGCCCCGGGCCGTGGAATACTTCGCCCAGGTCACCCGCGACAGCCGCATGTGGCCCGAGGTCCAGTTCGAGCGCGCCTGGGCCCACTTCCGCATGGAGGATATGAACGGCGCCCTGGCCTTGCTGCAGAACCACACCTCGCCCTTCTTTGCGGACTGGTACTTCCCCGAAGGCGAGCTGCTGCGGGTGCACAGCCTCTTCCTGATGTGCAAATTCCCCGAGGCCAGCAAGCAGATCGACAGCTTCCGCACCCGCTACGCGCCGGTGCAGACCACGCTGCAGCAGGTGGCCGCCACCGATCCCGCCACCCTCTTTGCCGAGATGCGCAAGCATGTCGAGGGCGAAAAGAGCAGCCTGCCGGCCATGATCACCTGGCGCTTCGAGGTGGAGGAGCGCTTCCTGGACGATCTCAACGCGATTCGCCACGCCGAAGACGAGCTGAAGCGCGTGCAGAGCGTCAGCGCCAACCCCTTCACCGAGTGGACCAGCCGCCAGGTCAGCGCCCGCAAGGCCGCCTTGATCCAGGCCGAAGGCGAGCGCATCCGGGCCAGGGCCGCCGGCATGGAGGCCCAGCTGGGCCAGATGCTGAGCGACGCCGAGATGAGCAAGCTGGACATGATGCAGTTCGAGACCCGGCTCTTTGAGCAGGCCGCCAACCGCGGCGAGCTGGCCGAAGCCCGCGACACCGTGGTGCGCGCCGCCCGGGTCAAGGATGGCTACCGCCAGTGGCCCTTTGACGGTGAATACTGGGGGGACGAGCTGGGCTATTACCGCATCAACGCCAAGCCGGATTGCCCGGCGGGCATGGCGGCCGGCAGCGCCCGGTAGGGGGCTCAGGGGGCCCTGGCGGTCCGGGGCAGGGCCGCGATCTCGGCCTCCAGCGCGGCCTGGCTGGCCACCCCGTCCACGGGCGGGTGGGCCTCGCCGCGCACGCAGACAGCGGCGTAGTGCTCCAGCAGCAAGGCCTCCAAGAGCGGGTCGGGGCGCGCGTTCACGCCGTGAAAGGCGTCCTCGACCCGGGCCATGCTGGGGGCCTCCCCCGAGCAGAACCAGGCGCGCTCGTCGTCGTGGTGCAGGTGGTCCCAGAGCCGCCGCAGGTAGAGGTGGGCCCCCGCCGACCGGCAGCGCAGGCGCAGCTCGGGGCCTGTCCCCTCCTCGCAGCTGTCCAGGTTGAGGCCATTCTCGGTCTCCAACCCCATCTCGAAGTAGCGCTGCCAGAAGCGCCAGCGGATGTCGGTCGCGGGCAGGCGGGCCTCCCAGGCCGCGAAGAGCGCTTGGGCCCGGGGCAGGCGCTCGGACCTGGGCAGGTCGGCGCTGGTGCGCACCAGGGTGCGAAGCTCCCCCTGCCACAGGTGCTGGCCGCAGTCGTGCTTGAAGGCGCCCGCGTCCAGGCAGGCCTGCGCAGCCTCGTCGCGATCGCGCGCCCTCAGCGCGTCCTCGGCGCGAATGAAGGCGCACTCGTCCCGCCAGGCCCCCTCGGGCACCTGGGGGCAGAGGGCCTTGAGGCTGCCCGGCTCGCGGGCGCGGATCTTCAGCACCACCGCCAGGGCGCAGTCCCCGGCCAGCATCGGGTCGGCCAGGGCGGCGCAGGCGGGCAGGGCGACCGTGGCCACCGGGTTGGGATCGGCGATCAACGCCGCATAGTCTTCGGCCAGCCTGCTCTGCTGCCGGTCCCCGGCCTGGCCTCCTGGAGCCCCACACGCGGACAGGGCCAGCCACCCCAGCAGCCGCCTCATCCCGCGACCGACCACAGCAGCGCCACCGCCAGCACCAGGGCGAGCCCCAGAAGCACGAAGGGCAGGCCGGCCCGGCGGGGGGGATCCGGGGCGGTGGCCCCCTTTCGGGCGCCCTTGATGACCGCCATCTCGCGGGTGGGGGCCTCTTCCTGGGCGCGGGCCTCGCGGGCGGCCTCACGGCGGCGCTGACGCTCCACCTTGACCTGCCCCGGGGGCACGATGTTGCTGAGGTTGAGCTGCTTGCGGACCACCGTGTCGTCGGGGGCGGAGGGCTTGACCATGATGGTGGCCTCCTCCTCCGGCGTGAGGGGAGGCAGCAGCTCGTGGGCGGCGGCCAGGGCGTCGGCCATCTCGGCGGCGGTGGAGAAGCGCTCGTCGGGCTGGTAGCGGGTGGCCCGCTGGATGACGGCGACCAGGGGCCCGGGTACGCCCTCCCACAGCTCGGGGCGGTCGTCGGCATCAAAGAGCCGGTTGGGCCGGCGCCCCGTGAGCACCGCGTAGAGGGTGGCCCCCGCGCCAAAGATGTCGGCCCGGTTGTCCACATGGCCCGAGTCGATGCCCTGCTCGGGCGCCATATAGCCAAAAGTACCCAGAACGCTGCCGGGGTCGGTGCTCACGCGGGGATCACGGCCAAAGGCCCGACCCAGGCCAAAGTCCACCAGGCGGGGGGTGCCGTCCATGGTGAGCATGATGTTGCCGGGGTTCACGTCGCGGTGCACCACGCCCTGGGCGTGGCTGTGGTGCAAGGCGTGCAGCACCCGCTGCAGGATGGAGGCCGCCTTTCGCGCCGGGATGGGCCCCTTCAGCTCCACCACCTGCTCCAGGGTGCCCCCGAGCACGATGTCCATGACGATGAAGAGGCTGCCGTCGGCCTCTCCGGCGTCCCAGACCCGCACGATATTGGGGTGGCGCAGGCGGGCGGTCATGGCGGCCTCGCGAAAGAAGCGGTCGCGCATGCTCTCGTGCAGGGCCATCGCCGTGGACAGCACCTTGACCGCCCGCTCGGTACCCGTCTCGCGGTCGATGGCCCGGTAGACCGTCGACGTCGAGCCCACGCCCAGCCGTTCGAGCAGCTGGTAGCGGTCGGCTTGGGGCTCGGCCGGGTCGGTCACATCACTCCAGGTGGGTTCGGGGGCGAGACAGGGTGCTGCTGTCGCAGCGTGAGTTCAGGGCAGCAGCCAGCTCACGCCGAGCGTGAGCGCCGTGAGGGAGTCCTTGACATCGACATCGGTATCACTGACGACCAGGCGCAGGTTGCGGGCCTCGGCGGCAAAGCCCAGGCGCACCGCCAGGGGGTCGAGCACCTTCACCGCGACCTCGCTGTCCAGGGCGTGCACCGAGGGGGCCGCCATGAAGGTCTCGGACAGCTCCAGGCGCGCATAGACGGGCCCTAGCGTGAGGATGCCTCCCGCGCCGATCTTCAGGCCGAACTTGCGGGCGCGCTCGACCGCGAGCTCGGTCTTGGGGGCGTTGGCATAGGTGAAGGCCGGCGTGGTGACGCTGTGCACCTGACCCAGGCCATAAGCCGAGAAGAAGTCCAGCACGGGCAGGCCGTAGCGCACCCCGGCGGCGAAGTCGACGCTGCCGCTGCCCACCTGCTCGGTGGCCCGCACATTGAGCTGCTCGGTCCACAGGCGGGCCCGCACATCGGCGGCCCAGGTCTCGTTGAAGTTGACCGTGGCCCGGGCGTCCAGCATCGGCACGCTGAGCAGGCCACCCGTCGTGAAGGCTGCGGTGGCCGGCACATCGGGGGAGGCCTCTGCCGCGAGATCATAGCTGTGACGCCCCCCACCCACGGCCGCGTCCACGCGCAGCGTCAGGCCCGAGGCGGGTGCCGGGGCGGCTGCGGCCGCCGGGGCCCCACCCTCGGGCGGCGCGGCGGCCAGGCCCGCGGATCGGCGGGGGCGGCGGGCCCCACCGTGCCCGCCAGGGGCGAGCGCCGGGGCGGCGGGCAGAGGGCTGACCGGGCGCACGGCGTCCGTCATGGCCACCCAGCGCGCCAGCAGGGCCTGGTCTTGGGCGCTGCCCACGGGGGAGCGCTGTCGCGTTTCGGCGGGCTGGGAAGCGGCAGGGTGCGGGCGCGCAGGCCTGCCCCCCTCCCACCGAGATCTGGGCGGGACCCTCGGTCCCAGGCTGACGGGCAGCCAGGCCAGGCCGCGGCTGCCGGTGCGCGGTCGCCGGGGCCGCGCCGCCCACCGTGCGCAGGACCAGGTCCACATCGGGCACGCCATGGCCAAAATCGTCGGTGACCGCCACCATCAGGGCCGTGCCGTCACCCGGAGCCACCGCGGGGTCCACCGTCCAGGCCAGCAGGTGGGCCGCCGGCAGGCCCGTGGGGGCGAGATCGGGCAGCAGGGCGGCCATCACGGGGCCCTCGGTGAGCGTGGCGCGGTAGACATAGCTGCCATCGCCCTGGTCCACCGGCTTGCCCACCAGCTTGGCGCCGCTCAGGCCCAGCTCGGGCGGGCGCCCGGTGACCGCCTGGCCCGCCGCTGTCTTCAGCGTGGCCGTGAGGGTGATCTCCTTGGTGTCCAGGTCGAGGGTCTCTGGTGACACGGACAGGCGGGCCAGCGGCGCGGCCGGCGCGGCGACCAGGCGGCTGTCGCGCTTGACGACCAGCTCACCCAGGGTGGCGGTGAACTGCACCGGCCCGGCCTCGGCCGGCGGCTGGTAGTCGGCGACAAAGCTGCCCCGCAGGCTGCCGGCCCGCACCGGACCCAGGCTGCCCCGGTCCACCGCGAGGCTGGGGGCGGCATCCAAGGCCCGCCCGCCGGCGCTCAGGCCAAAGAGCACCACCGGGTAGGACAGGGCAGGGTTGGCGGGCAGCCCCGCAGCGCGGCGGCGAGAAGGTCAGGCGCGGCCCGGCGGCGATGGGCAGGTCCACGCTGCGGCTGCTCTTCTGGCCCTTGTGGACCACCTCGAGCTGACCGCGCGGATCCGGATCAACCGCCACCCTTGAAGGTCACGCTGCCCTTGCTGTCGGCGGCCAGGGGGCCATAGCGGCGGCCGCCGGCCTCCAGCAGGCTGGTGCTGCCGGGGGCCTCCACCGTCCGCGGCGGTGCTCACGCTCACGGGCAGCGGCGGCGGCGCCAAGAGACCTCGCCGGGGCGGTTGTCCTCGCTCACCATGAAGAGCACGACCTGGGCGTCGGGCAGCTTGGCGGGCGGCGTCCAGCGGGCGAAATAGCGGCCGTCCCCGACGGGGGTGAGGGTGTCGATCACGCCGGCCGAGCTGTGCACCGAGAAGCGGCGGCTGCCCAGATCCTGGGCGCCCGGGGGCGGCTGCACCCAGACCTTGGCGGCGCTATCGGTGCCAAAGGCCAGGATGGGCGGGTCAAAGGTGATCTGCAGCGGGGCGGTGGCGGCGGGGGCCAGGTCCAGGCTGAGGCTGGCCTCGGCGTTGCCCTTGGGCCCCTTGACCTGCACGGTCAGGGGCACCGATGCCGCCGCGCCATCGGCGGGCGGCGTATAGCGGAAGGCGAGCAGACCCGGCTGGCTGAGGTCGAAGTCGGCCTGCTTCTGGCCGCCCACCGTCAGCTTGACCTTGGCCGCGGGGTCAAAGGCCGGGCTCCACAGCTGCACCTGCACCGGCTGGCCATTGGCGGCGACCGGGCCGGGCGTCCACAAGCTGACCGTCTCTGCGGCAAAGGCCGGCGTGGCAAGGAGGAGCGCCCCGGTGGCGGCGAGCAGGCTCAGGACACGGGGCACGGGCGCTCCGGGGGAAGGTGCAGGGGATCGTCGTCGGAGCAGCCGCTCTCGTCAAGGGCAAGGGCGGAGACCACACGAGGATCCAACGAAAACGCGCCGGGGAGACGGCGCGTCGGGCGGCAGCGGCGGACCCGGCGCCCGCCGGGCCCTCAGCGGGGAAGGACGGCCTCGATGTCCTGCTCGGACGGGCGGCCATCAGCGATCACGACCTCCATGCCCGGCGCCAGCAACGAGACGCTGGGCAGGCCGATGCTGGAGCCTTCAACGAAGCGGGCGCCCACCCCAAAGCTGGCGTCGGCCACGACGGGGAAGGTCTGGCCATATTGGTCGGCCCAGCCAGCGAGGTTCTCCTGGGCGGGCAGGCTGCCGCTGTCGGTCTCACCCAGCAGCGTGACGATCATCAGGCCGCGATCGGCATAGCTGTTGTACATCTCGGTGAGGTGGGGGGCCTCTTCGCGGCAGTAGCCGCACCACTCGGCCGAGGCGACCAGCAGCACCGCCCGGCCACAGAAGTCGTAGAGGCTGACATTCTCGCCGAACTGGTCGGGCAGCTCGAAGTTCTCGACGATGTCGCCGACGCCGTGACCCGTGGCGCTGATGCCATCCCGGCAGCTGCGATCCTTGGCCCATCCGCCCAGGTAGGGCCGGTCGTTGCCATCGGTGGGGTCCGATCCCTGGTTGATCTCTTCATTGTCCGAGAAGCCGTCACCGTCGGTGTCGCTGCGTTCCGGGTCCGTACCCAGCTCGAATTCGGTGGCGTCGTCGATGCCGTCCTGGTCGCTGTCCATCTCGTCGCCGAAGGGGGCGTCCACATCCGCGGCGCCGCAGGCGATGAAGAGGGGGGCGACGACGAGCAGTCGGATCAGGGAAGGGGCGAGCGACATCGTGGCCTCCAGAGCGCTTTGAGCGAGTTTAGCACCCCCGCCGGGCCTTCGGAAGAAAGTTCGCGGTGGGGTCAGCTGCCAGGCTCGCCTTCGGTGGGGCCCGGCGGGCCGGGGGGCTTTGCGCGGCGGGGCATGCGCACGCGGCCCTCGTTGTTGCCGCCGCCGCCAAAGAGGTCGTCGAGGCCCATGGGCCGGCCGGGCATGCGCGCTCGGGCGGGCGCCGGCGGCGGGGCCTTGGCGCCGGCGCGGGGGCCCGCCCTCGGGACGATCTCCACCACCTCCAGCGGGGCCAGGGGCGGCGGAAGCTCGGCCTGCACGAACTCCTCGAGCACCCCGGGGCCGGCGTCCAGGGCTTCGGGGGAGGAGATCTGCGGCGCCGGCGGGGGGGCCAGGCGCACCCGCCCCGCTGGGCTGAGGCTGCGACCAGAGGCGCGGGCGCGCGGCGGCGGCAGGGCGGGGCCCAAGGAGCGGGGCTCGTCGGGCGGGCCACCACCGGTTCGGGCGGTGTTCGCCCCGACCCTTGCTGGCCGGCGCGGCCCGCGCGTCGTCGAGATCGGGGCGCACGGGGATGGGCGCCTTGAGGCCGCGCTTGATCTTGTCGCGGAACATGCCGCGCTCCACCTGATCGGCGGTGGGGGTGAAGGCGTCGCTGGCGGCGGCGGGCGGGGCCCGGCGGCGCGGGGGCCGGGCTGGCTGCGGGGCGCCGGGCGGGGCGGCGGCGCGGGCGATGGAGCGGGGGCAGGCGCGGGCGCGGCCCCAGAGGGCTGCCGCCACTGGGACAGGGGCTCGCCTGCTTGCGGGCCTTGGGCTCTTGGGGCGCAGGTGGGCGCGGGCTCGCGGCGCTCTTCTCCCAGGCGCAAGGACACCGGGCCCATGCGCACCGCGTCGTCGGTCCGCTGGCGGGATCCCAGGGGTCCGCCAGCCGGTAGCGGGCGTAGAGGGCGCCGCTCACGAAGACATGGGGCCGATCCCAGGCGCGGCCGCCCACCCGCCCCAAGGTGCGCTCACCCAGCCGGGGCCGCGATGGGAGCTCGTCCCGGCGCAGCAGATCCCGCGCCTTCAGCTCCTCCTGCTTGCCACCCTCGGCCATTGGCTGCTCCTCGGCCCCTTCAACCTACCAGAGCGGTCGGCGCCGCGGGGTGCAGGGTGGTGTCAGCGCAGGCCGGCGGCCGGCCCCACGCGCACCGTGACCGAGCGATCGCGGCGCAACACGGAGCGGGCGAGGGCCTGCAGGGCGGCGGCGTCCACCCGGGCGGGGGCGTCCAGGCGATCGCGCCAGCGCAAGCCGTCGCCCAGGTAGCGTTCGGCCGAGGAGAGGTGGTCGGCACGGCTGATGGCCCGCTGTACGCCCACCAGGGCGCCTTCCACCAGGCCAGCCTGCACCCGGGCCAGCTCGTCGGCGGGCACCGGCTCGTCCACGATGCGCTGCAGCTCCTCCCACAAGGCCTCCTCGGCCAGGCGGGCCCGGGCAGGATCGGCGGTGACGGCGCAGGAGAAGGCCCTGCCGCCGATGCCCGGGCTGGCCCCCGCGCTCACCGAATAGGCCAGGCCCTCGCGCTCGCGCATGCGATCGAAGAGGCGGCCGGACCCACCCGACACCCCGCCCAGAACGGCTTCCAGCAGGCGCAAGGCGGGCTCTTGAGGGCTCTCTTGACCGGGCGCGGGGAAGGCCAGCACGACCTCGGTGGGGGAGCCCTCGCGCTGAATCCGCCCCCAGCGCCGCCGGGTGAAATGCTGGGGCATCACCGGCGGCGCGGGCTGCACCGGCCGGCCCACGGGCATGCCGGCCAGGGCGCGGTCCAGCAGGGCCACCACCTCTTGGGCGTCCACGGCGCCACAGAGGGCCAGGACGAGGTTGCTGCCGCAGATCACGCGGCGGTGGTGGGCCAGCAGGCGGTTGGGCTTCATGCGGGCCACCGAGGCCGGCGTGCCCACCGTCGAACGCCCCCAGGCGTGGCCGGGGTAGAGGCCCGCCAGGGTGAGGTGGCGCGCCAGGTCGCCGGAGTCGTCCATCATGGTGCGCTGGATCTCGAGCAGGTCGGCCTGGGTGCGGGCCACCTCCACCGGGTCAAAGCGCGGGCGGTTGAGCAGGTCGGCCAGCAGGCTGACCGCCGACGCGACCTCTCCCCCTGGAAATGCCGCTTGAACGCCGCAAGAGTTGCGGGCGGCCCAGGGGCGCATGCTGCCGGCCCGCTCCTCGACGGCGGCGGCAAGGCCACCGCGTCCAGATCGCCGGCCCCCGCGCCACCAGGGCCGACCAGGCGCTGGGCAGCCGGCGTCCCGGGGCCCGCAGGCGATGGCGCCCCCAGGGCCCAGCACCGACAGGCCCAGCAGCTCGGCGTCGGGGTCGGGCTCCACCAGCACCCGCGCCCCACAGGCCAGGGTGGCCACCGTGGTGCGGGGAGCCGCCCCCCGCTGCGCGGGGCGCGCCTCGGCCAGCCCCTTGCGGATTGCGGCCTTCAGGCGCTTGCCATCCATCTCGGCCTTGGGGCCCAGGCCCCCCACCACCCAGCGGTCCGGGTCCAGGTAGCGGGCCGCCACCCGCTGCACATCGCGGGGGGTCACGCGCTGGATGGCGGCCTCATAGGCCAGGTCGGCAGCGGGATCTCCCCGATTCGCCACATACCAGGCCAGGCGCGCCGTGCGGCCATCCACGGTCTCGCGGTCGCGCATGCGATCGGCCAACACCGCCGCCCGGGCCCGGCGCAAGACGCCGGCGGGCAGCCCCTCTCGGGCGACCTGGGCCAGCACCTTGGCCAGGGCCTGCACCGCGTCGAGGGCCTGGCCTTCGCGGGCGGAGAGCCCCGCGACGAAGAGACCGCCTGCGCGCTCGTTTTCGAGGGCCGCCCAGCAGCTCATCACCAGGTCTTTCTCATGGCGCAGGATCTGCGGGAGCAAGGCGCTGCCCCCATCGCCCAGGCCCACGGCCAGCAGGTCGAGGGCGGGCACGTCGGGGTGGTCCAGGGTGGGGATGGGCACCGCGATCTCGACCAGGCGCTCGTCGAAGTCCGGGTCCAGGCAGAAGACGCCGGGCGCCGGGGAGTCCGCCGGGCAGGGCTGCACCGGCCGCGGCGAAGCGGCGCCTTCGGGGGGCAGGTGGGCCCGGGCCAGGGCCAGGACCTCGGCCTCGTCCACCGGGCCCGACACGATCAGCGTCGCGTTGGCCGGGCGGTACCAGCGCTGGTGGAAGGCCCGCAGCTTGGGGGCATCCAGGCCGGTCACCGAGGCCACGGTACCCAGCACCGAGCGCCCATAGGGGTGGTCGCCAAAGACCCGCCCGCGCAGGGCCTCGGCCAGCACATCGCCGGGGTCGTCCTCGGCCTCGCGCAGCTCTTCGAGCACCACGCCGCGTTCGGGCGCCAGCTCGGCCTCCAGCAGCAGCGGGCGGGTGCCCATCTGCGCCAGGGTCTGCACCGCCAGGCCCAAATGGCGGGAGGGCAGGGTGACCATCAGGGCCGTCTGCTCCAAGGAGGTCCAGGCGTTGGGCGCGCCCCCCAGCGCTTCGAGACGGGCGACCGCCTCGCCCGCGGGAAGGCCCTCGGCCGACTTGAAGAGCATATGTTCGAGGAGGTGCGCCGCACCGGCAATCTCGGGCACTTCATAGGCAGAGCCCACGTCGAACCAGAGCTGGACGGAGACCAGGGGCAAGCTGCCGCCGGCGTCGATGGCGACGCGGGGGCCGCCGGGGATGTGGTGCAGTGTGGGCATCGCACCGCCCTACCCAGGTCCGGTGCGCCGCGCCCGCCCCACAGGCTTGATCGGTAGACCTGAATATCCATTGATCCTACCCCAGCTCTGCGGTGTGTTTCGACCGTTCCCCGGCTCGTAGACACACGATGAGGACGCGGCCATGCTTGCCGGGACCTGTCGCTGCGATGGGTTGCCGAGAGAGGGAGGGGAAGAGCCTGGGCGAGCGGGTCGCAGCCCCGCCCGGGATCGGAAGGATCCCGGCATCACCAGTGCGTCGCGGAGGAGTCTATGACTTCGCGGAAGGGCTGCCCTTCCTGCGCTTGAGGTTGTGGGTGAGCGGTCCGCCCGTCTGGGCGTTGGACGGGGCCTCGCCGTCTGCAGCACCCGGTGCCGCACGATGCGAACGAGGTTGTAGGCAAGAGCCGGAGGACGGCGAGCGACTCGACCCAGGGCCGTGCTTGACCTTGGCCTGGGTGTCTGTTCCATTGGTGTCGAGGGTCCAGAAACAGTCGTTCCCGATCCCAGTGGGCGCGGATGGCGGCCATGCACTGCGCTGGCGTGAGCCTGTTTATGGGCAGACTGGTGATGAAGAGCCGGTCATCGATCACGGGCGGCTTTCCGGCCTTTGACGATCGTCGTTCGGCTGGACGCCAGACCTGCCGGTAGTCCGCCTTCCATGCAGTCGCCCAGCTCGTCGATCCGGCCGAACTGTCGGTGCACCTGGGCCTTTGTTGCGGACCTCCTGGGTCTCGGCGATCCACCGCCCGGCGGGGCGCATCGGTGCCCTGACCCATGACCATGGACAGGCGCCGGTGCAGCGCGCCCGCATTGCCCTTGAGCGCAGCGATGTAGGGGATCCCCGACATCGCCAGCATCATGAGGTTCTGGATGGTGACGAAGCCAGCATCCACCGAGACGCACTGGACCATGGCACGTCCATAGGCTCGAATCAGCTCCCGGACGAAGCCCTCGAACATCGGCGCTTCGCCGCGATGCGCCGGGATGACCACTTGATGCATGGCCACCTTGGCGGCGGAGGCGACGTGCACGGCTGGAGGGCCTTGACCAGGTAGACCTTCCTGTCCGGGCCCGGGTCCATGTCCGCAGCTGGTTGCTCCTGCTTGGCATCGGTGACCTCGTCGCGTGCGCTCGAGCGGCGCTTCGAGGCGGTCTGACGCGGACGGCAATGCCGGTGGACTCCGGGTGCTTGAGCCGCGGTCCGCGCCCAGGCACTTCGCCGTCGATGGCCACCAACGAGATGCCGATCGCAGGGTCCACCTGCATGCTTGCTCAGCCACAGCTCCTTGGACTTCCGGTCCACGAGGGACCGGAGTCAGGGCCGCGGGGCTCAGCCGCCGGACCAAGGTGTACAGCGTCGTGTCCGCTGTGGGCGAGCTCGCGCAGCCCGAAAGCCCGGCCGACCGCCAGCTTCATGCCCAGGCGCTCGACATCGCAGCGTGCGGGAGCCAACGGTCAGGCCCTAACACAAGCAGGTTGAGCGCCCACCAGCTTGTAGCGAACCCCGCGAGGCTTGCGAGGGTCCTCGACGGTTGCCCACCGCTCGGGCGCGTCAGGTTATCCCGCAGGAAGCGGGCGAGGGGATTCAGGGTTCTTCGTTTCACTCAACGTCCTCCCTGCTCGTAGGTCGGGGCCGGCTTGGGTGAGGTGTTTGCTCACCCAAGCTCTTCCTTCCTCTCTCGGCAGGTCCGAGATCTCTCGCCGGATGAGCACGCGCAAACCCCTGCCGCGCGATCAACCGCAAGAAAGTACGCACCCAGCCCGGGAGCGGCGGGGGACCTGGACGGCTACGAGCTGGTTGGCGGTGGGCCGGAGGGACTACTGAGCAAGCCTGCCCGCCCCAAAAGGTGCCAGGTGTCGCATGTTGACGCTTCGCCAGGGGCCCGCCAGGTGCCATCCCGCCCGTCAGGTGCCAGGTGTTGCATGTTTACAGTTGGCCGGTCGCGAGAGGAATGCCGCACCAGAGCTGCCAGCTATTGGGCATTCATGCGCGACCTCCCTGAGGCGAGCGTCGCAGACCCTGAGCGAGAAAGCCGGCGATCTCCGGCGACGACGAGAAGGCTCAACATGCGACACCTGGCACCTATCGGCAGTCGCGTGTGTAGGATAGGCGGACCCCTCCCCTCCCCGACCCCGCCATGCCCGCCCCTTTCGGCATCTATGTGCACGCCCCCTGGTGCCGGGTGCGTTGCCCCTACTGCGCCTTCAACGTCTACCCCGACCGCGAAGCGGACTGGAGCGCCTGGGCCGACGGGCTGCGGGCCGAGTGGGCCCTGCGCCGGGACGCCTTCCCCGGATTGGCCCACAGCCTGTATTTTGGAGGCGGCACCCCCTCGCTGGCGCCGCCCGCTCTCATCGGCGCCCTGGTCGACGCCCTGCCGCTGGAGCCCGCCGCCGAGGTCAGCCTGGAGGTCAACCCCGGCACGCTGGACCCGGCGGGCATGGACGCGCTGATCGCGGGGGGCGTGAACCGGCTGAGCCTGGGTATCCAGACCTTCAACCCGCGCTTTGCCCACCTGCTCAACCGCGGACACAGCGTGGACCAGGCCCGCGCCCTGGTGGCCCAGGTGGCGGCCTTGCCCCTGCGCTCCTGGTCGCTCGACCTCATCTTTGCCCTGCCGGGCCAGACCCTCGCCGATGTGGACGCCGATCTGGACGCGGTCCTGGAGGCCCGACCGCCCCATGTCTCGCTCTATGGACTGACATTCGAGGAGGGCACGCCTTTCGGCCGCGCCCTGACGACCGGGCGCATGAAGGCCCCCGACGAAGCGCTGTGGCGGGCGGCCTATGACCGCATCCGCCAGCGCCTCCAAGAGGGTGGCTGGCAGCGCTACGAGGTCAGCAATTTCGCCCTGCCCGGCCACCGCGCCCAACACAACGAGGCGGTCTGGCGAGGCGGCTTCTACGCGGGCCTGGGCCCGGGCGCCCACGGCTTTCAGCCCGATGGCGCCCGCAGTCTGAACCACGGCGCCGTCGCAGACTGGCTGGCCGATCCCGAAGGCGCGCTGGAGCGCCCTGACTCCCACGAGGCCGCCGCCGACCGGGTGCTGAGCAGCCTGCGCCACGTCGACGGCCTGGATCTCAACCTCCTCCAGAACGAGCTTGAACACTCCATTCCCGACGCATCCCTGACTTCGCTCTTCGCAGCCGGCCTGGTGGAGCGGGGCGGCGCGGGCCTGCGCCTGACCGAAGCGGGCGTGCCCCTGGCCGACGGCGTGGTCCGCCACCTCTGCGCGGCCCTGCAGCCGATTGGGCCATCTGGCACAGGGGCCCCTGGGTAGGATCACCCACCCGCGCCCCATCCGTCGCAGCGGGCGGGCACTCTGGCCCTGGCCCGCACCTTGCAGGTTGCATGGATGAACCGGAGGGCCCGTGCGGGGAGCGATCGAGGCAGTGCAGGGCAGCGTGGTGGACCTGCGCTTTCCGTCGGGGCAGGAGCCCGCCCTGCGCGAGGCCGTGCGCTGTGATCTTCACCCCACCATCGTGCTGGAGGTGCAGTCCCATGTCGGGCCCGGCCTCGCCCGCGCCTTGTCGCTGTCGCCCACCGCGGGCCTCAGCCGGGGCGAGCCGGTCACCCGCACCGGTCGGCCGCTCGAGATCGCCGTGGGCCCCAACCTCTTCGGGCGGGTGGTGGACTGCCTGGGCCGCCCCCTGGACGGGGGCCCCCCCCTTGTGGGCGGCACGCCGATGCCCCTGCACCGCAGCCCCCCCCTGCTTCACCGCCACCTGCCCAAGCTCGAGCCCCTCAAGACGGGCATCAAGGTGGTGGACCTGCTCTGCCCCTTCGCCCGGGGTGGCAAGACCGGCCTCTTCGGCGGCGCGGGGGTGGGCAAGACCGTCCTGCTGATGGAATTCATCAGCGCAGTCGTCCAGGGCTACGACGGCGTGCCCGTCTTCGCCGGGGTGGGCGAGCGCATCCGCGAGGGCCACGAGCTGTGGCAGGACTTCAAGCAGAGCGGCCTGCTGGACCGCACCATCATGGTCTTTGGCCAGATGGACGCACCCCCGGGGGCCCGCCTGCGCACCGTGCACGCCGCCTTGTCGGTGAGCGAGTGGCTGCGGGACCACGAAGGCAAGGAGGTCCTGCTGCTGGTGGACAACATCTTCCGCTTCGTCCAGGCGGGCATGGAGACCAGCGCGATGCTGGGCCGCTCGCCCTCGCGGGTCGGCTACCAGCCCACCTTATCCTCCGAGCTGGCCGAGGTCGAAGAGCGCATCAGCAGCACGATGGATGGCACCATCACCAGCGTGCAGGCCGTCTATGTGCCCGCCGACGACATCAACGACCCCGGCGCCTCCACCGTGATGGGCCACCTCGACGCCCAGGTGGTGCTGTCCCGGGAGCGCGCGGCGGCGGGTCTCTATCCAGCGGTGGATCCCCTGCGCTCCCAGAGCCGCATGCTGGCCGAGGATGTCGTCGGCCAGCGCCACTACCGGGTGGCCGAGGCCGTGCGCCGCGCCCTGTCGCGCTACGCCGAGCTGCAAGACGTCATCGCCATGCTCGGCCTGGACGAGCTGTCCGCCGACGACCGCCAGACGGTCGCCCGGGCCCGCCGCCTGGAGCGCTTCCTCACCCAGCCCTTCGTGGTGTCGGAGTCCTTCACCGGCCGCAAAGGCGCCCGGGTGCCGGTGGAGGAGACGCTTCAGGGCTGCACCCGCATCCTGGACGGCGCCTTGGACGCCGTGGACGAGCAGCGCCTGTGGATGATCGGCGGCCTGGCCGACCTGGACCGGGTGCGCGCATGAGCCGCCTTGTGTTGCAGATCCGCACCCCCGCCGGCCTGCTCTATGACCGCCCCGTGCGGCGGGTCCTGGCCGAAGACCTGTCGGGCTGGTTCGGCCTGCTGCCCGGCCGCAGCGACCTGGTGGCCGCCCTGCCCGCGGGGCTGATGGTCTTTGAAGATGAAGCAGGCGAGGGCTTTGTCGGCCTGTCGGGCGGCATCCTGGACCTCGCCGCCGGCCGCTGCCGGGTGATGGCCGGCCGGGCCAGCCTGACCCGCGACCTCGACGAGATCGCCGACGAGGTGGCCCGCCTCACCCGCAGCCGCAAGGACCGCGCCGCGCTGCACCGGGGCCTGGTGCACGACCTGGCCCGCGAGGCCCTGCGCCGCCTGGTCCAGGAGCCGGCATGACCGAGCCCGACCCCTATGTCGATGCCGTGCGCAAGAAGGCGGCCCGCATGGCCAAGGCCCGCGCAGAGAAGCGCAGCCTGTGGGCGGCCCTCGCCCGCGCGGGGTCGGTGGGCTGGCAGATCGCCTTGCCCCTGCTGGTGGGCGCCTTTGGCGGATCGGCCCTGGCCCGGCACCTGGGCCTGCCCTGGATCACGCTGGTGGGCCTGGCCCTGGGCCTGGGGGTGGGCTTGATCGCGTCCTGGTCGGCCCTGAGCAGAAGCCTGGAGGAGGTGGAGTGATGGAGATCCTGATCGTGGCGCTCATCGGCTTTGCCGGCGGCGCCGCCCACCTGCTCACCCTGGCCTGGCGGGCCCGCCAGGTGGCGGAGCGGCCCCAGGTCAGCGCCATGAGCGCCCCCCTGGGCCTGCTGGGCCCGGTGCTGGCGACGGTGCTGGTCCTGGGGTGGCTGCCCGCGGTCGCCTGGGCGCTGCTGCCCGGCCTCCTCCTCGCCCGCCTGCTGCTGACCGGGCCGCTGGGCCGGCGCATCGACCCGGGCGCACCATGAACAGCCTCGGCCCGACGGTGCTCTGGTCCCTCGGGCCCCTGGTCCTGACCGACAGCCTCGCGCTCTCGCTGGCCATCACGGTGCTGCTGCTGGGAGGCGGCGCCCTGGCCGTGCGCCTGGAGGGCCCCCGCGAGGTGCTGGAGGTGATCTACGAGCTGTTGGAGCGGATGATCGTCGATATGGTCGAGGTGGATCCCAGCAAGCTCATCCCGCTGATCCTCACCCAGTGGCTCTTCATCCTGGTGGCCAACCTGGTGGGCCTGCTGCCGGGCATGACCAGCCCCACCGGCGACCTGTCGGTGACGGCGGCCCTGGCCGTGGTGGCCTTTGGCGCGGGCCATGTCTATGGTTTTCAGGCCCAGGGTTGGGCCTACCTCAAACAATATGTTCGCCCCAACCCCATGCTGCTGCCTTTCAACATCATCGGCGAGCTGTCCCGCACCCTGTCGCTGTCCTTGCGACTCTTCGGGAATATGCTCTCTGGCAAGATCATCGGGGCGATCCTCCTGTCTCTGGCCGGCCTGCTGCTGCCCGTGCCCCTGATGGTGCTGAGCGTGCTCACCAGCGTGGTTCAAGCCTATATCTTTGGTGTCCTGACGCTGGTCTTCACCGCCAGCGCCATGCAGGTCGCCGCGCCCCCTCCCCCTCCTCCGGCCCCGGAGCCCAGCCCATGAATTCCCACGACATCATCGCCGTCGCCAGCATCTGCACGGCCGGATTCGCCGTCAGCATCGGCAGCATTGGCCCTGCACTGGGAGAGGCGCGCGCCCTGGCCCAAGCCATGGACGCCATCGCCCGGCAGCCCGACGCCGCAAACACGATCTCCCGCACCCTCTTCGTGGGCATGGCCATGGTGGAATCCACCGCGATCTATGCGCTGGTGATCGCGCTGGTGCTGCTCTTCGCCAACCCGCTCCTGCCCTGACCCATGGATTTCGAGATCAGCACCTTCGCCCTGGAGATCATCAACTTCATCGTCTTGACGATGTTGATGCTGCGCTTTGTCTACCGGCCCATCGCCGCCGCCATCGACGCCCGTCGCCAGACCTTGCGGGAGAGCCTGGCCGAGGCCCGCCAGCTGCAAGAGGCCGCCCAGCGCCGCGGAGAGGAGCTGGACGCCCGCAGCCGCGAGCTGGATGTGTTGCGCGAGCGCATCTTTGGCGAGGCGACGGCCCAGGCGGCCCAGGAGCGCGCCCGACTCATCGGCGAAGCCCGGCAGGACGCCACCGCCGAGCGAGCCCGGGTGCACGCCCTGCTGGAAGGGGAGCGTGTCGCCCTGGAGTCCTGGGTGGCCGAGGCCGCCATCGACCAGGGCGCGGACCTGGCCGGCGAGCTGCTGCTCAAGCTCGCGCCCGGCTGCGCCCATGACGCGCTGTTGAAGCGCTTGCTGGTCGAGCTGGCGGCCTTCGGACCGGCCGCAGGCGCTGCTGCGCCCCCCGATGAAGCCGCCGAGCTGACCCTGGCCGAGGCGCCCTCGGACGCGGCCCTGGCCGCGCTCAAAGAGGCGCTGCAGGCGCACCTGGGCCCCCACCGCGCCCTCACCCTGAAGCTCAACCCGGCCCTGGGCGCAGGCGCCATCCTGCGCTTGGGCCACCAGGTCTTCGACGCCTCCGTCGCGGCCCAGATCGCGGCCATCCGGGCCGAGGCCCACCGCGCCCGGGTGCAGGCGTGACAGTCCTTCAGCCCGCCTCCGTCGTGCGGCCGCAGCGCGGGGGCCAGCGCGCGCTGAAGGCCGCCGCCGCCGCCTGGGTCCTTCGCCAGGGGCCGCCGCGAGGCCGCGCTGGCCGCTGTGTTGATCGGCGTGTTGCGCATCGTGGGCCTGCCCTCGGCGCGGGTCGAAGAGCTGATCGAGTTCGGTCCGGGCCTGTCGGCCCTGGTGCTTGGACTCAGCAAGGATGGCGTCCAGGCGGCCATTCTCGACGATAGCGACCAGGCTCGCGTCGGGCAGCGCGCCCGTTGCACCGGCCGATTGGCCACCCTGCCTGTGGGCGATCCGGTGCTGGGCCGCATCCTCGACTTCATACCGCTTCTCCCTGGATGGCGTTCTATTTGTGGGCACCCGCGTGCCCATGCGCCTGGAGCGCGAGGCGCCAGGCATCCACGAGCGCGGCGCGGTGCACCAGCCGCTCTACACCGGCACCCTGGCCATCGACGCGATGTTCCCCATCGGCCGCGGCCAGCGAGAGCTGATCATCGGCGACGAGGGCACCGGACGAAGCTCCCTGGCGATGACCGCCATGCTGCGGCAGCGCGACACCGGGGTCATCTGCGTCTATGTGGCCACCGCCGACGCCGGGCCGAGGTCTGGCAGGTGGCCGAGGCCCTGCGCGCCGGCGGCGTGCGCTATGTCGTCGTGTCCGCCCCCGAAGACGCCAGCGCGGCAACCCGCACCCTGGCCCCCTTCGCCGGCACCGCCGTGGCCGAGTTCTTCCGCGATCGGGGCGAGCACGCCCTGGTGGTCTACGACGACCTCACGGCCCACGCCGTGGCCTGGCGGGAGCTGTCCCTGCTGCTGGAGCGCCCGCCCGGCCGCGAGGCCTTCCCCGGCGACGTCTTCTACCTGCACGCCCGCCTGCTGGAGCGCAGCACCCAGCTGTCGGCCGAGGCCGGGGGAGGCTCCTTGACGGCCCTGCCCCTGGCCACCACCGAAGATGGCCGCCTGTCGGCCTATGTGCCCACCAACCTCATCGCGATCACCGACGGGCAGGTGGTCTTGTCCCGTGGCCTCTTCGCATCGGGCCAGAAGCCCGCGGTGGACGCCGGACTCAGCGTGAGCCGGGTCGGGGCGCGGGCCCAGGCCCAGGCCTTTCGTCACCTCGCCGGGCGCCTGCGCCTGGACTACGCGTCCTTCCTGGAGCTGGAGTCCTTCGCCCGGGTGGGCACCCGCCTGGAGGCCAGCGCCCAGCGTCGCCTGGAGGTCGGCCGCCGCCTGCGCAGGCTGCTGCAAACCCCGCGCCTGGCCCCCCAGGGCGTCATGGCCCAGCTCCTCCGCCTGAGCCTCGCCAGCCAGAGTGATTTGCTGATGCGCATTCCCGAGGATCGCGTGAGCGAGTTGGCCACCGCCATGGAGGCCGAGCTGCCCGCCCGCCTCACCGGCCTCACCGCCCGCCTCGAGGCCGAGACCGTGCTGTCGGCCGGGGACGAGGCGACCCTGGCCGAAGCCGTGGCCCGGTGGGTGGAGGCCCGCTTGCTTCCCGAGGCCGCCCATGGCTGAGCCCACCGGCGATCCGCAGGCCACCGAGCGCCGGCTGGCAGCGGTGGGCGCCGTGACCGTCATGCGGGCTGGGGCCCTGGCGCGCGCCCGCTTCCCCGCCGCTGCCGCCGCCGCCGACGCGACCGCTCCACCTCGACTGGCCAAGGAGACCTGGTTCGCCCCTGCCGGCCCGCCGACCGCCGCGCCACAGGCCGAGACCCTGTGGGTGCTGGTGGGACCCGAGCGGCCCCTCTGTGGCCCCTCGGCGCCTGCCGCTGGAGCAGCTGCCCGCCGAGGGCCCGGTGGACGCCCCGGTCGGCACCCGCCTGATCGAGGTGGCCCAGGCCGATCCCGCGCTGCTGGCCCGCCTGCGCTTCCACCTGCCCGCCGCCAGCACCTCCGACGAGCTGAATGAGCGCGCAGAGGCCATTGCCAGCGAGATCCTGCGCCTGCCGGAGCTGCCCAGCGTGGTCCTGTTGCACCCCACCGCCACCGGCACCCGCCTGGCCCGCCGCCTGCTGCTGGCGGGTGCCCGGTCCCCCGTCGACGGCGGCCCCGAGACCCTCTCGCCGCGGGATGTGGTGCTGCAGGCCGTCGCGAACGAGGCCATCGGGCCGGCTGGCCGTGGTGTTGGCCGAGGCCATGCGCCGAGGTGCGCGCCTGCATGGCCGCCGCCGACGCGGCGCGGCGCAGCTCGGGAAAGCAGCTCGACGCCTTGCGCCAGCGCTGGCAGGTGCTGCGCCAGGAGAGCATCACGCGGGAGCTGGTCGAGCTGACCTCGGCGCGACAGGTGGCCTGGCCCGCGCGGGCCGCCGCCGAGGCCGAGCGCCCGCCTGCCCCTTGACAAGCCGCCGCCCCTGGCTTGAAGTAACGCACCCCTCGACCCCTGATCGCCGTGACCCAGCCCGACGAACCCGGACCGGGATCCTCGCCCGCGCCCGCCGGCGACTTCTCCCTGAACATCAGCGACGACCTGCTGGCCGAGGCCCTCGCCGCGGTCGAGGCGCGCAGCCGTCCCAGCCGCCCGGCCGACGCCGACGAGATGGCGGCCTTTGAAGCCGACCTCGAGATCGACGCGCCCGAGGCGGCCGCAAGCGGGGACGACTCCGACGAAGACGACGGCGTCATCACCCTCTTCACCGAGGCCGACACCCAGGAGGAGCAGCCCCTGGACCCGCCGACGGGCGCCGATCCCAGCGACGACACCGACCTCTACACCACCGACGCCCCCATCACCCTGGACGGCGACGAGGACCCCGAGGCCACCCTGGTGCAGCTTCAGGGCGCCTTGGATGGGGCCCTGGACCGGGCCGATGAGCTGGAGGCGCGGCTGGACGCCCTGTCGGCAGAGCTGGACGCCGAACGCCAGAGAAGCTGTGGCCGGCGGGCCTCGCCCGCCGGTGGAAGGAGGGCGCGAGTGCCGAGGCCATCCCGGGCAGACACGCGAGAGCCGCGACGCCGCCGAGGAGCGGGCCCTGCGCGCCGAGGCGGCCGTCGCCCTGGGCGAAGCGCAGAAGGACGAGGCCTGCGTCGAGCCGCCGATCGCCGGCGCAAGGGAGATCGAGGCCATCGAACGGGCCGCCCCCGGCAAGGTGATCAAGCCGCTGCTGCCCATCCTCGACAATCTGCTGCTGGCCCTGGGGCACCACGACCAGGACACCGATCGGGTGGTCGAAGGCATCGCCATGATCGCCGGACAGTTCCAGGCCGCCCTGACCCGACTGGGCATCGAGGCCGTCGAATCGGGCCCCGGCACGCCCTTCTCGCCCGACCGCCACGAGGCCCTGTCCCAAGAGCCCCACGACAGCATCGTGGCCGGCGCGGTGCTCAGCGAGGTTACACCCGGCTACTACTTGATGGGCGCTCGCTGCGGCGCTCCGGGTCATCGTCTCGGCGGGGCCCGTCGCCGCAGCCGCACCGGTTCCCGACCTGCCGGCGGCGGCCCCGGACGCGCCAGAGGTCGATCCCGAGGTCGATCCCGAGGTCGATCCCGAGGTCGATCCCGAGGTCGATCCCGAGGTCGATCCCGGTGAAACGGGCGAAAAGTCGCCCTGAACCCTTCTATTTCCCGATTTTCAGACCCTTTGGAGCGCGCCGTCCCCGGTCGCGCGGCACGGAGTAGGACGAGATGAGCGAGACCCGCGCCATCGGCATCGACCTCGGCACGACCAATTCCTGCGTCGCCATCGTAGAAGGCGGAGACCCCCTGGTCATCCCCAACGACGAAGGCAGCCGCACCACCCCCTCGGTGGTGGCCTTCACCAGCGACGGCAGCCGGCTGGTGGGGCAGATCGCCCGGCGCCAGGCGGTCACCAACCCCGAACGCACCCTCTACGCCGTCAAGCGCCTCATCGGCTGCAAGATGGAGAACCCCGGCGTGCAGCGCACCCTGGGGCTGGTGCCCTACAAGATCGTGGGCTCGGAGAACGGCGACGCCTGGATCGAGGTCAAGGGGCGGCCCTACTCGCCGCCGCAGATCTCGGCGATGATCCTCGAGAAGATGAAGTCCATCGCCGAGAGCTACGTCGGCGACGAGGTCCTGCAGGCCATCATCACTGTGCCGGCCTACTTCAACGACAGCCAGCGCCAGGCCACCAAGGACGCCGGTCGCATCGCCGGTCTGGAGGTGCTGCGCATCATCAACGAGCCCACAGCGGCGGCCCTGGCCTATGGGCTGGGGCGCAAGGAGCGCGAACGCATCGCCGTCTTCGACCTGGGCGGCGGCACCTTCGACGTGTCGATCCTGGAGATGGACGGCGGCGTCTTCCAGGTCAAGGCCACCAATGGCGACACCTTCCTGGGGGGCGAAGACTTCGACAACGCCCTGGTGGAGTGGCTGCTGGCGCGCTTCGAAGAGAAGTCCGGCATCGCGCTCAAGGGCGACAAGGTGGCCATGCAGCGCCTCAAGGAGGCCGCCGAGAAGGCCAAGCACGAGCTGTCCAGCACCGACGCCACCGACATCAACCTGCCCTTCCTGGCCAGCAACGACTCGGGGCCGGTGCACCTCGTCCAGCACCTGGACCGCGGCACCCTGGAGGCCCTGGTCGAGCCCCTGGTGAAGCGCCTCGAGGGCCCCTGCAAGCGCTGCCTCGACGACGCGGGCCTGAAGACCCGGGACCTCGACGCCGTGCTGCTGGTGGGCGGCATGACCCGCATGCCCTGCATCCAGCGCGCCGCCGCCGACATCTTCGGCCGCGAACCCGAGCGGGGCATCAACCCCGACGAGGTGGTGGCCGTGGGCGCGGCCATCCAGGCCAGCGTGCTCAGCGGGGAGGTCAAGGATGTGCTGCTGCTGGACGTGACCCCGCTGTCCATGGGCATCGAGATCGCCGGCGGCCTGATGGAGCCCATCATCACCCGCAACACCACCATCCCCTGCCGCAAGAGCAAGGTCTTTACCACCGCCCGTGACAACCAGGACATGGTGCGCGTTCACATCGTGCAGGGCGAACGCGAGATGGTCGCGGACAACAAGAGCCTGGGCAAGCTGGAGATGCACGGGCTGCCGCCGGCCCCCCGGGGCATGCCCGAGATCGAGGTCACCTTCGAGATCGACGCCAACGGCATCATGCATGTGCGGGCCAAGGACCTGGGCACGGGCAAGGCCCAGGGCATGCGCATCGTGGCCTCCAGCGGCCTCGCCGACGAAGAGATCGACGAGATGGTGCGCTCGGCCGAGCTCTACCGCGCCGACGACAAGGCCCGCCGCGAGGTGGCCGAGGCCAAGAACCAGCTGGACGGGCTCATCTACAGCACCTCCCGCAGCGCCGAGGAATTCGCCGACCAGCTGGCCGCCGCCGACAAGCGCACCGTGCAGGACGCCCTGCGCAGCGCCGAGGCCGCCATGGACAGCGCCGATCTGGGCACCATCCAGGGCGCCCACGACGCGCTGGTATCGGCCGCCGCCCTGCTGGCCGACGCCATCTATGGTGGCCTGCGCGAGCAGGTCGAAGACGAGATGGCCGGCATGGACGACTTTGGCGACCTCGATGACTTTGGCGATGACGAGGTCATTGACGACGAGGCCTGAGGGCCCCTACCCATCCCGGGCGCAGGCTGTCGCTCCCGCGGGTTAGCAGGGCCGCACCTGCCCCAGGAGTGCGCGTGGCGCGACGGGACTACTACATCGTGCTCGGCGTCAGCCGGACCGTCAGCCAGGAGGACCTCAAGCGGGCCTTCCGCGGGCTGGCCTTGCAGTACCACCCCGACCGCAACCCCGACGACCCCGACGCCACCCGCCGCTTCCGCGAGATCTCCGAGGCCTACCAGGTCCTCAGCGATCCCGAACAGCGGGCGCGCTACGACAAGCTCGGCCCGCTCTTTCGCATGGACGGGCGCCCGCCCACCCCCGAAGACCTCAACGCCTTCGTGGCCGACGCCCTCGCCGGCCTCTTCGGCCGTCGCCGCCCCGGCGACAAGGGCGAGGACCTCAAGTACACCCTGACGGTCACCTTGGAAGAGGCGGGGCTGGGCACCCACAAAGAGATCGAGCTGCGCCGCCGGGTGCCCTGCACCCGCTGCGAGGCCACCGGAGCCGAACCCGGCGTGGGCCGCAGCCCCTGCCCCGCCTGCGAGGGCAGCGGCAAGAGCCAGGCCCGGCGCCTCTTCCGCTCGGAGTGCCCCCGATGCGATGGCCGCGGCTTCCTGGTGGTCGAGAAGTGCAAGCGCTGCGAAGGCGCGGGCGTGCGCGACGACACCGAACGCTTTCGGGTGCGGGTGCCCGCTGGCGTGGCCACCGGCACCAAGCTCAAGCTGCGGGGCAAAGGCAGCTTTCCGCGCGGCGATGGCCCTCCCGGCGACCTCGTGGTGCTCATGGACGTCGAAGATCACGCCCTCTTCCGGCGGCGGGGGGCCGACCTCTTCCTCGAAGCGCCCCTCACCTATGCCGAGGCCACCCTGGGCACCGAGCTGACGGTGCCCACGCTGGACGGCCAGACCCGGATTCGGGTGCCCGCCGGCAGCCCCTCGGGCAAGATCTTCCGCCTGTCTGGCCGGGGCCTGCACCAGGACCGCGGCAAGCCCGGTGACCTCCACGTCAAGGTGGTGGTCGAGGTTCCCACGAATCTCTCCCCCGCCGCCCGCCGCGCCTTGGACGCCTTGCAAGCCGCCCTGCCCGCCCAGGCCCACCCCGGCCGCTCCGCCTGGGATGCCGCGCTCCTGGGCAGAAGCCCCCCCGTCAGCGCCGCCGACGCGTGATTCCCCTCGCCGCGTCGACTATTGTCAGCCCCCCGCCGAGCCGCCTGCCCCGCGCATCCCCTGCGTGGCCCCGTCCTGGCTCCCCTGCCTCCCAGAGCCCATGCTTCGCACCGCCCGCCTCCTCTTCGCCAGCCTGCTGCTCGGCTTCTCCTGTGCGGCCCGCAAGCCGCCCCCCGCCGCGCCGGCGGTGGTGGTCCAGGCCGCCGCGCTGGGGCCCACAGACCGCCTCGCCGCCATACGCAGCCTCGAAGAGGCGCTCACCGACGGCGTCTCTGCAGAAGACAAGCCCTGGGTGATGCTGAATGCGGGCGAACAGCGTCGACTGGCCGGGGACAACAGCGTGGCCCGGGCATGGTTCGAGCGCGTGGCCGCCGAATACCCGACCCACCCCACCAAGAGCGCCGCCATCCTGGGCATGGCCCTGGTGGATGCCGACAGCAGCCTGTCGGGCAATATCGCCGCGACGCTGCAGCTGATGGGCGATGTGGGCGTGCCCGACTCCATGAATGGCGACCGCTACCGCCTGCTTGCCCGCATCGCCGCCGACGAGGGCACCCCGCCCGCCAAGGTGCGCGACTATGTGCGAAAGGCCGTGACCTATGGCGCCAGCGACGCAACGGTCGAAGCCCGGGTGCAATATAGCCTGTCCGACCTGTTGGCCGAAAGCCAGAAGCAGGACCTGGACGAGCTTCCCGTGGTGGCAGGGCGACTGGAGGAAGACGCCCTCAAGGCCGCTCGCGACGCCTTGCGCGCCCACAACCTGAGCGAGGCCACCCGCCTCGCCCAGAGCTTCCTCGACGTCTACCCCGACAGCCCCCAGGCCCGAGAGGCCGGCTACATCCAGCGCCGGGCCGCCAATGGCGACAAGACGGTGGCCGGGCGGGTGGGCGTGCTGCTGCCCATGTCGGGCACCTATGGGGCGGTGGGCAAGGGCATCCGCGAGGTCATCGAGCTGGCCAACGACCGCTCGGGCAACAAGCTCAGCTTCGTCTACGAAGACGCCAGCGGAGACGCCAAGGCCGTGGTCAAGCAGCTCGAGAAGCTGGTCATCGACCAGGGCTGCGTCGCGATCATGGGTCCCCTGCTCAAGGAGCAGGTCGACGAGGTGGCCACCGCCGCCCAGGCCTTGGGCGCGCCCCTGCTGGCCCTCAGCCAGTCGGGCACCCCCACCGCTGCTGGCAGCTTCATCTACCAGGGCTTCTTGCCACTCGAACAGCAGGTGGACGCCCTGCTGGACTTTGGCGTGAAGGAGCGGGGCTGGAAGAGCTTCGCCATCCTGCACCCCGACACCGCCTATGGGCAGTCCGTGCGGGATCTCTTCGTGGCCGGCGCCCAGAAGCGCGGCGCCAAGGTCGTGCGCTCCATCGAATACGACGACGAGGCCAACGAATTCCTGGCCCCGGCCCGCGCCCTGGGTGGCAAGGACCCCAAGGCCCGCAGCGCCGAACTCTACCGGCTCAAGGCCGAAGCCCGGGCCAAAGGCCAGGACGACAGCAAGGTCGTGCTGCCCCCCCAGGTGGACTACGACGCCATCTTCATCCCCGACAGCTTCCGGCGGGCCGCGCTGGTGGCCTCCAGCCTGGCCTATGAGGAGTTCCCCGTCGGCAGCTTCCGCCCCAACCGCTACGCCCAGGCCATCCCGCTCCTGGGCCTCAACGGCTGGAACCACCCCAAGATGGTCGAGGCCGGCGGGCAATATGTGCGTGGGGCCATCTTCGTGGACGCCTTCCTGCCCGACCGCAACGACGTGGCCGTCGAGACCTTCATGCGGGACTACGAGGACGCCCTGCGCCGGCAGCCCGGCGTGGTGGACGCCCTGGCATGGGACGCCACCCGCCTGCTGCAGACGGCGGTGGTGGCCGGCGGCCCAGACCGCGTGGCGATCCGCGACGAGCTGTCCAAGGCGGTGATCCGCGATCCCATCGCGGGCGGAAGCCGCTTTGGCGATGACCGCGAAGTTGCCCGCAAGCTGCTCATCCTCACCATTTCTGGAGACCGCATCCGACGGTGGACTCCGCCAGAAGAGCCCCCACCCGATGGCATGCCGGAGTAGAAGCCGCGTGAAACGACATGCCTGATGACCCTGGCGAACGAAGCCTGATCGCGACCCTCCTCGAGGGCCGCTTCGAAGCACCTGCGCTGCGCCCCCTGGTGGATGTGGGGGACGACGCCGCGGTGCTGCCTGGAGGGCTCGCGCTCAGCGCGGATGCCATGGTCGAAGGCGTGCATTGGGACGGGCGGCTCAGCCCCGAAGATGTCGGCTGGAAGCTCGTTGCCAGCAATGTCAGCGATCTGGGCGCCATGGGGGCGACCCCCAGCTGGGCGCTGCTCACCCTCTGCCTGCCCCGTCCGCTGGATCTCGTCTGGGTGCGCGCCTTCACGGTTGGCCTGCACGCCGCCTGCGCCCACTTCGGCCTGCGGCTGGTGGGGGGAGACTGCACGGCCAGCCCCGGCCCCCGCATGCTCAGCCTCGCGGTGGGCGGCCACGCGCCCGCCCCCGTGACCCGCGCCGGGGCCCGCCCCGGGGACCTGCTCTGGGTGTCAGGCACCTTGGGAGAGGCCGCAGCAGGCTTCTTCTGGGGAGGAGACGCCCTGGCGGCCCTGCGCCGCCCCGACCCGCCGGTCGCCTTGGGCGTGGCCCTGGCCGAGGAGGGCCTGGCCAGCGCCATGATGGACCTCAGCGACGGCCTGGCCCTGGATCTCGGCCGCCTCTGCGCCGCCAGCGGGGTGGGCGCCCAGGTCCTTGCCCGCGCGCTGCCCGCCAGCGCCGCGGTGGCCGCCGCACCCGACCGCCTCTCGCTGCAGGTCGCCTTTGGCGAGGACTACGAGCTGCTCTTCACCTCCCCCGCCCACCGCAAGGCCGATGTGCTGGCGCTGGGCCGACGCCTTGGACGCTCCGTGCACGCCATCGGCACCATCGACGATCAGGCAGCCGCGGGCGCGCGCCTGGACTCCGGGCCCTGGCCCGCCGGGCGCTTCTCGCACTTCGAGGGGGCCTCCCCTGCCCCGGTGTCGGCATGATCGGCGGTCTGCCCTGGATTCTCGCCCTCTCGGCCTTGGAAGGCGACGCCCCGCTCAGCTGGGGTGACCGCCTGTCCATGGCCACGCCGGCCCTGGTGGCCTCGGCGCTGCTGCTGCTGTGCTCGGCCTTCTTCTCCAGCTCCGAGACCGCGCTGTTCAGCCTGCAGCCGGTGGACCGCCAGGCCCTGCCCCAGCCCGGCCGCGCCCGGGTCGAGGAGATGCTCAACCACCCGCGCCGCACCCTGGCCACCATCCTCATCGGAAACGAGCTGGTCAACGTCACCCTGGGCACGGTGACCGCCGGTATCGTCCTGCTATTCGCGCCCGACAAGCCCTGGCTGAATGTGGTGCTGCTCACCCCCTTGCTGATCCTCTTTGGCGAGGTGCTGCCCAAGGTGGTGGCCCTGCGCCAGAACCGGCGCCTCGCCGCCCTGGTCGCCATCCCCCTGCGCCCCTTGTCCGTGGCCGTCGCGCCCTTCCGCTGGCTGCTCACCCGCGCCGCCGAGCTGGCCTTGCGGGCCACCGGGGGCTCGTCCGCGCCGGTGCAGGCCCAGGTGCGCGAACAGCAGCTGCGGGCCTTGATCGACCGCGGTCACGCCTCGGGCAGCATCCGGCCCATGGAGCAGCAGATGCTCCACAAGGTCTTCGAGTTCGGCGACAATGCCGTTTCGCGGCTGATGACTCCCCGGCCCGACGTCTTCAGCGTCAGCATCACCACCCCCTGGGCCGAGCTGCTGCCCGCCATCCGCGAGGCCGGCTTCTCGCGGGTGCCGGTCTGGCAAGGCAACCCCGACAACGTCATCGGCGTGCTGCTGGTCAAGAACCTGCTGCCCGCCATCCAGCGCGCCCGCCTGGCCGGGGACGCCGCCATGAACGCCCGCGACCTCAAGCGCTGCTTGATCCCCTCCCGCTTCGTGCCCACCACCAAGCGGGCCCAGGACATGCTGCAGGAGTTCCGCGCCGAGCGCTTTCACATGGCCATCGTGGTGGACGAGCACGGCAGCGTGGTGGGGGTGCTCACCCTCGATGACCTGCTGGCCGAGCTGGTGGGTGAGCTGCTCGACGAGACCGACGACGAGGACCCGGCGGTCTCCGAGGTCGCCCGCGGCGTCTACCGCATCGCCGGATGGATGGATGTGGACGACTTCGCCGACCGCTTCGAGATGGACGTGCCCGAAGGCGAATACACCACCATGGGCGGCCTGCTCACCGCCGTGGCGGGTGACCTGCCCGAAAAGGGCGACGAGATCGACTGGCAGGGCTGGCGCTTCGTGGTGTCCGGGGTGGAAGGTCGGCGCATCACCGACCTGTCGATGCGCCGCCTCACCGACGCCGAGGCCACCCCCAGCCGCACGCCCGTGACCCCGGAGGCCCGATGACCATCGGCGCCACCATCGGGCTGATCCTCCTCTTCTTCGTCTTCGAAGGATTCTTTTCAGGCAGCGAGATCGCCCTGGTCTCGGCCAACCGCATGAAGCTTCAAGGCGACGCCGAACAGGGCGGACGGGGCGCGGCCCTGGCCCTCAAGATGCTCGAAAGATCCACCTTCACCCTGGGCACCTGCCTGATCGGCACCAATCTGTGCACCATCAGCGCGGCCACCCTGGCTGCGGGCCTGGTGGCGCGCATCGAGGGGGCGCCCGCCTGGCTCGCGGTGCTGCTGGTGTGGCCCCTGACCCTCACCATCGGCGAGATGCTGCCCAAGGCCATCTACCAGCACCACGCCGACCGCCTCGTGCAGTGGGTGGTCTTCCCCCTCTACCTGCTCAGCAAGCTCTTCCTGCCGGCCCTCTACGTGATTGACGGCGTCGCACGCCTCTTTGGCGGCAGCGGCGACGAGGACCGCGGCGTGACCCGCCAGGAGCTTCGCCTGATGCTGGACAGCAGCCGCACGCCGGATCTGTCCCCCGACGACCGCCAGCTCATCCGCCGGGTCTTCGCATTCACCGAGGCCACCGTCGAAGACGCGATGGTGCCCCTGATCGAGGTGGTGGCCGTGTCCCACGACACGACGCTGGCCGAGGCCGCCGCGCGCATGGTCGAGACCGGCCACTCCCGCCTGCCCGTCTACAAGGGCCGCATCGACCGCATCACCGGCGTGCTGCTGCACCAGGACCTGCTCAATACCGACGACTGGGGGGCCACGGCCGCGTCGGTGGCCCGCGACTGCTTCTTTGTGCCCGAGACCAAGCGCGCCGACGAGCTCATGCTCGAGATGCGCCGCCTGCGCCAGCGCATCGCCGTGGCTGTGGACGAATATGGCGGCGCGGTAGGCATCATCAGCGCCGAGGACATCCTCGAAGAGATCGTGGGCGAGATCGAAGACGAGTCCGACCGCTCCCGCAGCCTGGTGCGCCGGGTGGGCGAGCGCGAGTGGCTGGCCTCCGGCCGCGCCGAGCGGGAGCACATTCACGCGGCCTGTGGCCTGCACCTGCCCGAGGGCGACTTCGAGACCATCGCCGGCTTCTTGTTGGCCGAGCTGGGTCGGGTGCCGGTGGCCGGAGAGTCCGTGCGGGTGGGCGATACCGCCCTCATCGTGAACAAGGCCAGCGATCGCGCCGTCTTGGAAGTCAAGCTTCGCCGCGAGCTTCGATGATGTCTTGTCCAGCTTGAAGCCCCGCGCAGCCCGCCCGACCGACGCCGTTTTCGGGTCGGCCCCTTCTCGGACCCGCGCCGCCCTGCGACGCCGGGCCCTGCCTCTGGCCCTTGACCGCGGGGGGCGCGCGTTGACCGGCCCTTCCTGCGCGTGGTACAAGCGCCGTCCACGACTTGCGAAACGGTGAACCTGACCATGCCCAGGGCGATTGGCATCGATCTCGGCACCACAAATAGCTGTGCTGCCATCATGGAGGGCAGCAAGCCGCGGGTGATCACGTATAAGGGGGGTGAATCGACCATCCCCTCCGTGTTCGCCATTGACGAGAAGGGCAACCGCCTCGTCGGCCAGGAGGCCAAGCGCCAGGCCCAGCTCAACCCGTCGAATACGGTCATGGCCAGCAAGCGCCTGATCGGCCGGAACTTCCACAGCAAGACCATCGACAAGGTTCGACAGGTCTTCACCTACGAGATGCTGGAGGGGGACAACAGCGAGGTCCTCATCCGGGTGAAGGACCAGGTCTTCACCCTGGACCAGATCAGCGCCGCCATCCTGACCAAGATCAAGGATGTCGCCCAAGAGGCCCTCAACGACGAAGTGGACCAGGCGGTCATCACCGTGCCGGCCTACTTCAACGACCGCCAGCGCCAGGCCGTGCGCAACGCCGGCAAGATGGCCAACCTCAAGGTCCTGCGCATCCTCAACGAGCCCACCGCGGCCGCCCTGGCCTATGGCCTGGGCCGCAACCTGTCGCAGCGCATCGCCGTCTACGACCTGGGCGGCGGCACCTTCGACATCTCCGTCATCGACATCAAGGACCGCATCTTCGAGGTCATCGCCACCGGCGGCGACACCTTCCTGGGTGGCGTGGACTTTGACGATCGCCTGATGCGCTACATCCTCGAAGACTTCCTCGACCGGCACGGGGTGGATCTGGCTTGGAACCGGGTGGCCATCCAGCGCATCCGCGACGCGGCCGAGACGGCCAAGATCGAGTTGTCCACGCTGACGCGCACCCAGGTGCACATCCCCTACATCACCGAGGGGGACGACGGTCAGCCCCTGGCCGTAGACCTCGAGATCACCCGGGAGATGCTCGAGGCCATCACCGACGACCTGGTGGCCCGCACCATCAGCACCTGCGAGCGCATCTTCGGCGAGGCCGGCACCACCAAGACCCAGATCGACGAGGTGCTGCTGGTGGGCGGCCAGAGCCGCATGCCCCTGGTGCAGCAGAAGGTCACCGAGCTGATGGGCAAGCCGCCCAGCAAGGGCGTGCACCCCGACGAGGCCGTGGGCATTGGCGCCGCCATCATGGCCCACAGCCTGGCCGGCACCAGCGGCAGCGAGGTCACGCTGCTCGATGTGCTGCCGATGCCCATCGGCATCAACAAGGTGGACGGGACGATGCACGTCCTGTTCCAGAAGAACCAGCCCCTGCCCGACTACAAGACCCGCACCCTCACCACCTCGCGGGACAACCAGTCCAGCATCATGCTGCGCATCTACCAGGGCGAGAGCCGCATGGTGGCCGAGAATGAGCTGCTGGGCACCTTTGTCTTCAAGGGGATCCGCCAGGCCAAGAAGGGCCGGGTGCAGATCGAGGTCACCTTCCACATCGACAGCGAGGGCATCCTCAACCTGACGGCGCGGGACAAGGAGACGGGCCAGACGGTGGAGAGCACGCTCAAGATCGGCGAGAGCAAGGAGCGGCGCAGCCCCCGCGAGCCCAGCCGGACCAGCCCCGAAGAGCAGCCCACGCGGGCCATGCAGTCGCCCGACCCGAAGCCGGCCGCGCCGCCCACGCCCTTCACCATGCCCACCTCCTCCCTGATGCAGGATATTGGCGGCGGGCCGTCCACGCCCCTGGGCCGAGACACGGCGGACGCCCCCGGCGGCCACCGCGGCGATGCCACCGCTCCCGCCGGCACCCTCAGCCCCGTGCACCCGGGCGAGGGCCCGCGCGCCAGCGGCGAGGACATCACGGACACCCAGGGCCACGCGCCGCAGCTGCCCACGCCGCAGCTGCCCACGCCGGTCACGCCCCCCGAGGCGCCAGCCCCCAAGGGCCTCTTGGGACGGGTCATGTCCTACTTCCGCGGCCTCTTTGGCGGCTGAGCCCGGAGGGCGGGTGTCCCCCGACGACGACCGCCTTGGCCCCCTGAGCCAGGTAGACATCGTGCTGGTGCGCCCCCGGGGCAACCGCAACATCGGCGCGGCGGCGCGCGCCATCGCCAACCACGGATTGGGCAGGTTGATCCTTGTGGATCCGCCCGCCTTCGACCCCGAACAGGCCCGGTGGATGGCCCCGGGCGCCCACGCGGTGCTGGATGCCGCCCGGCTGGTGGCCACCGTGCCCCAGGCCGTGGCCGAGCATGTCCGCGTGGCGGGCACCTCGGGCCGGCCACGGCGCTTTGGCTGGCCGGTGCGCCAGCCCTGGGAGCTGGCCCAGGTGGTGCTGGAGCAGCCCGCCCCCACGGCCCTGCTCTTCGGCCCGGAGGACTTCGGGCTGAGCAACGACGATCTCGCGTGCTGCACCGAGATCCTCACCCTGCCCACGGCGGGCCACGCCTCCTTGAACCTCGCCCAGGCCGTCACCGTGACCGCGTCCTGGCTGCTGGGCGGCTGGTGTCAGGCCCGGGACGCGGCGGCGCCCCACTGGCCCCTGTGGCGCCGGCGCAAGATGCAGGGCCTGGTGCAGGACGCCCTGCAGGTGCTGGAGGCGACGGGCTACCTCAACGGGCGCTCGCCCTTGCAGGTGCGCGCCACCCTGGGCCAGCTGCTGGGCCGCCTGGAACCCACCGGCCCCGAAGCCGGCATGCTGCGGGGCATGCTCAAGCCCCTGCGCTTCCACCTGGGCCTGCTGGGCCGGCGCAGCCCCCCGCCCCCGCCCGACCCGGCCTGAGCTTCTACAGGGAGGGGCGCTGCTCGAAGCCCTGCATGCCGCCCACCGCGTCGCTCCAGGCGGCGTCCAGGTCATCCACCCGGGCGGAGGGCGGCCCCTGCCGGCACCAGGCCACAAAGGCGTCCAGGGCCGCTTGGGGGCCCTCCGCCACCGCCTCGACGCTGCCATCCCAGCGGTTGCGCACCCAGCCGCTGAGGCCCAGGGCCAGGGCCTGCTGCCGGCAGCTCGCCCGGTAATAGACCCCCTGCACCCGCCCCTGGATGCGCAGGTGCACCCGCGCGTCGGCGCTCATCGGGCGCCCCCATCCAGCAGGGCCAGCAGGCCCGCCTCGTCCAGGATGGCCAGGTCCAGCTCCTGGGCCTTGGTCAGCTTGCTGCCGGCGGCCTCGCCCGCGACGACAAAGTCGGTCTTCTTGGAGACCGAGCCCACGACCTTGCCCCCCACCGCGAGAATGCGCGCCTTGGCTTCATCTCGGGACAGGGTGGGCAAGGTGCCGGTGAGCACGAAGCTGCGCCCGGCCGCGGGGTGATCCGCCGACGGGGCCGCCCGGGCAGCCGCCAGGAAGCCGATGCCGAGGGCCCGAAGCCGCGCCAGCTCCTCCCGGTTGGCGGCAGAGGCAAAGAAGCCGCGCGCCGACCGGGCCACCTCGACCCCGATGCCATGCACCGCGGCCAGCTCCTCCTCCGTGGCGGCCAGCAGGGCGTCCAGACCGCCGAAGTGGTCCGCCAGATCCCGGGCCGTGCTCTCGCCCACCTGGGGGATGCCCAGGGCCACCAGGGCCCGATGCAGGGGCTGGGCCTTGCTGCGCTCCAGGGCCGCGACCAGGTTCTCGGCGGACTTCTCGGCCATGCGGTCCAGCCCCGCCAGGGTGGCCGTGTCCAGGCGGTAGAGATCCGAGGGGTGCCGCACCAGGCCGCGCTCCACCAGCTGGGCGATGAGCTTCGCCCCCAGCCCGTCCACGTCCATGGCCCCCCGCCCGGCGAAGTGCTGCAAGGAGGCCTTGAGCTGCTGGGGGCAGCCCAGGGCGTTGGGGCAGCGCCAGCTGCGGTTGGGGTGCGGGTCGAGGTCGCCACCGGCCCGGGGCGCGTCTTCGGCCACCAGGGCCTCTCCGCAGTCGGGGCAGACCTCGGGGAAGATGAAGGCCTCGCGCGCATTCCGGCCGGCTTCATCCACCACCGCGTCCACCCGGGGGATGACGTCGCCGGCCCGGTAGATGGCCAGCAGATCCCCCCGCCGCAAGGGCGCGCCGGGGATGCCGCGGCTGCGGGGGCGGTCGCCCTCCATCCAGGCGCTGTGGGGCCAGGCCAGGTGGCGCTCGTTGTGCAGGGTGATGCTGGTCACGGTGACGCCGCCCACGGTGACGGGCTCGGTCTTGGCCACGGGCGTGACGACGCCGGTGCGGCCCACGCTGAATTCTACGTCCAGCAGCCGGGTGCGGGCCCGGGGCGGCGGGTACTTGAAGGCCGTGGCCCAGCGCGGGCTGCGGGTGAGAGAGCCCAGGGTCTCTTGAAGGCCGCGGTCATCGACCTTGATCACCGCCCCGTCGATCTCGTGGTCCAGCCCGTCGCGTTGCCGCCCGACCTCGGCCACGGCGGCGATCACGGCGTCTACGCCCACGCAGCGCCGGTTGAGGGTGTTGATGGTGAAGCCCAGGGCCTGCAGCCGCTGCAGCAGCGCCCAGTGGGTGGGCGCGGCGTCGATGTCCAGCCCCTCCCCCGCCGAGTGGGCCACAAAGCGCAGGGGCCGACGGGCGGCGATCCGGGGGTCGAGCTGCCGCAGGGTGCCCGCCGCGGCGTTGCGCGGGTTCTTGAAGGGCTCCTCCCCCTCGGCCAGGCGCTCCTCGTTCATGCGGGCAAAGCCCGGCAGATCAAAGAGCACCTCGCCGCGCACCGACAGGTAGGCCGGCACCGGCCCCTCACCCGAAACAAGCGTCCGGGGCACATTCTTGATGGTTCGCACATTGTGGGTGACGTCCTCGCCCACCTCGCCATCGCCGCGGGTGCCGGCCCCCGACAAGCGCCCCTCCACATAGACCAGCTCCACCGCCAGCCCGTCCAGCTTGGGCTCCACCACAAAGGCCAGCGCGTCGGGGGACACCGCGACCCCCTGCCGCTGCAGCTGCAGCACCAGGCCGCCGGTGATCCGCCCCTTTTCATCGGTCTTCACCACGAAGTCGGCGATCTCGGCATGGGTGAAGGTGTTGCCCAGCGACAGCATGGGGATGCGGTGGGGGAAGGGCACCAGGCCGTCCACCGGCGCGCCGCCCACCCGCGCTGTGGGGCTGTCCGGGCGGCGCAGATGGGGGAAGCGCCCCTCGAGCACCTCCAGCTCCCGATAGAGCAGATCGTAGTCCCTGTCCTCGATCTCGGCGGCGCCTTCTTCGTGGTAGAGCCGGTTGTGGCGGATCAGCTCGGGTACGAGCCAGGCCAGGCGGGCCTGGGCGGCGGGCAGGTCCAGCTGATCCCAGGCGTCGAGGCGGGCAGCATCATCCATGGCGGACTCCCAAGGCGGCCGGGCGCGTGGGGCGCCCCCGCGGCAGACCGGCTCCCTATGGGGCCGCTGGCGGCCCGGCAAAGGGGCCCGACACGGCTCGACCGGTGCCCCTCAAGGCCTGCGATCCGGGGCCGAAGGAGGTGCAGGTAGGGAGGATCCGATGGATCACCGAGACGGTCACAGCACGCGCAAGTCTGCCCAGCAAGGTCGCTTTCAGGGGCGCGCCTTGCCCGCTCCCCCGGTGCTGCTGGCCCGGGTGGTGAGCATCGCCGGCGACCCGGACCGCCCCCTGCAGGAGCTGGGTCGGGCCTGCTCCCAGGACCCGGGCCTGACGGTGGAGCTGCTGCGGGCGGCCAACTCCGCGCGCCACGCCAGCGCCGATCCCGTGCGCAGCGTGCCCCACGCCGTGGTCAAGCTGGGGGCCCGCGTCGTGCGCTCGCTGGCCATCACCTACACCATGCGCTCGGCTGTGGCCGACCTCAACGCGCCGGGCTTTCACACCGCCCCCTTCTGGGAAGACAGCCTGCGTCGGGCCGCCGCCGCCGCCCTGATCGCCGAGCGGGTTGGCTATGACGATCCGCATGGGGCCTTTGCATTGGGGCTGACCCAGGATCTGGGCACCCTGGTATTGGCCGCCGGCACCCCCGCTGCGGCCGAACACCTCGAGGGCCTGCGGCGCCGCCCTGCCAAGACCCGCATCGAGGCCGAGCGGGTGCTCACCGGTCGGGACCACCCCTCGGCCCTCATCGAGTCCGGGCTGATGGACGCCCTCCCCGAGGAGCTGATCTACGCCGTGCGCCACCACCACGCACCCGAGGCGGGCGACAGCCGCGGCCACCAGCTGGCCCGCATCGCCCACGCCGCCGACCTGCTGGCCGATGTGGTGCAAGCCTTCCCCAAGAGCCGCTGCATCGGCAGCGCGGAGCAGGCCCTGGCGGCCTTGGGCCTGGAGGGCCAGGTCGCGGCGCTGGTGGACCAGCTGGCCGAACGGGTGACCGCCCTGGGCGCCGAGCTGTCCGTGGAGGTGGGCGAGCAGCCCACCATGGCGTCGGTGGAGGCCGCCGCCCGCACCGTCTACGCCGGGCTGGTGAGCAAGGCGCCGCCGCCGGTGCTCAAGACAGCACCCACCGCCGGCATGGCCCCGCCCGTGCGCCGCGACCGGCTCACGGGCCTCGACACGGTTCGGGCCTTCCGCCAGCGCCTGGTGGCCAGCCAGGGGGGCGCCTTCAGCGTGCTGGTGCTCGACATCGACCACTTCAAGCGGATCAACGACGCCTTTGGCCTGGCGGCCGGCGATCGGGTCCTGCGCGAGGTCGCCCGCCAGCTCCAGCGGGTGGCCGGCGATGGCGCCCTGGCTGCCCGCATCGGCGGCGAAGAATTCGCCCTGCTGATGCCCGGCAGCGACGCCCGGGCCGCCCGCCGGGTGGCCGACCACCTGCGCCGGGTCCCGGCCGCCACCCCCATCCCCTGGCAGGACGAGCGCCTGCGGGTGACCGTCAGCGTCGGCGGCGCCAGCACCGGCGCGGGCGGCGACCCCGAGCGCACCCTGGCGGCCGCGGACCATGCCCTGCACGCCGCCAAGCGCAGCGGACGCGACAAGGTGCTCTGGCAGGGCGATCTGCCCGAGGTGCAGTCCGACGCTGCCCCGCCGCTGGCCCGCGCGGCCGGCTGAGCGTCCAGGGGCCTCAGCCCACCAGGGCGGCGATGGCCGGGGCCCGCAAGGCCACCTGGGCGTCCCCGCCCACCCGCAGCTCGCGCACCAGGCCGGCCTGTACCAGCGCCATGTCCACCTCGGGGCGGGCCTGGGCGGGCTCGCCGTCCAGCAGCTCGAAGAGGCGGTCAGCCAGCGGGTCACTCGCGGCGACAATATCGACAGCGCCGCGCATCTCGTCGGCCAGCCGCCCCATGCTCTGCAGCAGCTCGGTGGGGCGCAAGGGCAGCTCGCCGTGGGTGCGGGCGGCGCGGCCCACGGCCTCCACCAGGCTGGGGATGCCGCCGGTGAAACGGGCGACCTCTTCGAGGTGGCGCAGGGCATGGGCCCGGCCCGCCCGACGATGGCGGCGGCGGCCTCGGCCTCGCCATAGTCCGCCAGGTCCAGCTGGGGGCGGCGCCACCTTCAGCCAGCGGGCGGCCTGGCTGCCGGCCAGCAGCAGGGTCAGGCGGCGGCCTTCGGGGTGGCGCTCGGTATAGTCCTCCCAGGCGGTGGCCAGATCCTCGATGACCTCGACGGGCAGGTGCTGGGCGCCATGGGCCAGCAGCGCGACCCGGTGGGGGGCCTCGTGGTGTACCTCCTCCAGCAGCTGCTCCAGCGACCAGCGAAAACCGCGCCGGTCCACCACGGATTGGGGACGGCGCTGGCTCCAGCCGCGCTGCCCCAGCTGGGTGAGCACATGCTGGACGAATTGCCAGGCCTCGCCCACCGAACGATCCTTGAGCGGCCGCAGATCGACCGTGCGGCAGCCCACCGTGGGCTCGCCCACCGCCAGGTCGAGGGCCAGATCCTCCAAGAAGCGGGCCGAGGCGCTCCACCGGGGGGTGAGCAGCACCACGGGCTCCATGCGCCGCAGGTGGGCCCGCGCCTTGCGCGAAGCCCGCCCCCGCAGCGCCGTCTCGATGGCGTGCTGTTCGACGCTGAATCGGGTGGGCCCCGGGATGGCGGCGGTGCGCGCCCCCATGCGGATGCGTCGGGCTACCCGTGACATTGCGGCCTCGAAGGGTTCGGTGGCCACCCCCGCCGCGCCCCTGCAGCGGGACGCGGATAGGGCAGCGTGGGTGTCGGCCTCATCCTATGGACTCCGGCCTTCCCATGTCAACAATAGAGTTGAAGTGATACCTCAGGTAATAGTTGAGATGAGCGTCCATGAGCACCCGTAGGTCCCGCGCAGAGCTGGTCCCGAACGCGAATGATCCCCGCGTGCTCATCCGCATGATCGGGTTGATCGCCGCCGGGCTGCGCGATCCCCGCACCCTGGCCGAGGTGCTCGACGTCGAGCTGCGCACGGTGCACTACTACACCCAGGCCGGCGAGTGGCTGACCCTCTTGGCCACCGAAGGCGAGCTGCACCTCACCCGCCATGGCCTGGATCTCGCCTTCGCGGATCCGGCGCGCCGCCTGCGGCTCTACGCCGACGCGGTCTGGCGCAACGAATTCGCCCGGACCCTGCTGTCGGGGCACCGCAGCATGCCCGACGCCGACACCATCGCCCGTTTCATTCTGGAACAGGAGCCCGAGCTGGCCCCCACCACGGCCCGCCGCCGGGCCAGCGCCGTGCGCAGCCTGTTGGAGCCCGCCTTTGAGCGGCGGCCGGGGCGGCGCCGCGCCCGGGGCACCCAGCTCACGCTGCCCTTCGCCCTGGTCACCCCCACCCAGGACGCCGTCACCGAGCCGGTGGACCTGCGGGCGGGCCTGGAGCGCAGCCCCGACGTCTATGCCCGCCTCTACCGGGTCCTGCTCGACCAGGGCGAGCTGTCCACCAGCCACCTGCGCGCCGTGCTGGACCAGGTGGGGGGCAGCAACTGCCCGCTGGGATCCTATGCCGAGATGGCCGTGCGCCGCGGAGATGCCCGTCGCCTGGGCGACCGGCTGGTGGTGACGCCCGGAGCCGTGCGCCGCCGCGAGCTGGCCGAAGACGGCGTTCTCATCGCGCTCACCGACCCCGAATACCGCCAGTGGCTGCGCGGCCTGGTCGAGCGCGCCCGCCGCCCCGAGCCCCCACCCGAGGCCGGCCCGGTCGGCGGTGTGGGGGCCCGGGTGGTGGCCGCCGACATCCTCGCCGAGCGCGAACACGAGCGCCTGGGCCGCCGCTATGCCACCTGGGATCTGCGCATCTTCGGGTCCATGCTCGACGCCAGGCGGGTGCGGGCCGCCTTGAACCGGGTGCTGCCCGGCCGGGACCCGCTGGCGCTCCCGGTCGCGGGGGATCCCGGTGCAGAGCTGCCCTTCACCGAGGGCCCCTTCCTCGAACAGATCGACCAGGCCGGTCTGGCCCTGGCCTTTCCCGCCAACCTGTCCGAGGTCGCAGGCGGCATCGCGGTGGTCAACGCCCAGCTTCAGCGCCTGCGGGCCGCGCCGGCGTCGGTGCGTTTGCCCAACGCCTTCGAACGCCGCGCCCGCCTGCATGCCGGCCTGCTCTTCCCTGGCGAGAACACCCCCCGGGCGGTGCCCGACAACCACAGCTTGCGCATGCGGCTGCTCACCCACACCCCCGCCTTCTCCCTGCTGGCCGCGCTGCTGCTGATGGACCGGCGGCGGGACCTGCCCGTGCGGCTGGTGGACAAGGGCGGCGGGCCGCTGGTGCTGTGGGCAGACAAGGAGATCGGGCCCCTGGTCCCTGTCCTCGACGATTTCTGTCAGGCCCGGGGCTGGCTGTGCAGCCGACCGCTGCGGGGCGGCCTGGACGGGCCCACCTTGGAGGCCGCGGCCCGCGCCCTGCACATCAGCACCCGCGCCGGAAAGCGCATCATCCTGGAAGAAGCCCTCTTTGTGCGCCTGCAAGAGGACGTCGAGTCGCGCCTGACCTATGAGGCCCTGCTGCCCCTGGCCGACCGCCTGCAAGCCTGGCTCGAAGAGGGGCAACGCGGCGGCGAGGAGGAGGAGGAGGCATGAGCGGGCGTTTCGACCTGCTCTTCGTCTATGGCAGCCTGCTGTCGGGCCAGAGCGCCGATGGCTACCTCGCGGGCCTGGTGCGGGCCCCGGCCACCACCCCGGGCTGCCTCTACCGCAGCCCGGCCGGCTACCCTGGCCTGGTCTGGGATGAAGACGGCGACCCCATTCTGGGCGAGGTCGTGCGCTTTGCGAACCCGGGGCTGCTGCGGGTGCTCGACCTCTACGAGGGCGTGGCCGAGGGCCTCTTCACCCGCGAGCGCAAGCCCATCGTCGTGCGGGACCAGCAGCTGGACGCCTGGGTCTACACCGTGCGGGGCCCGCAGGTGCGGGCGCGGCGCTGGGCGCGCCTGGCGGTGCACGACTGGCGCAAGGTGGCGCCCCCGGTGGCCCGGGGCTGACCGCGCTCAGGCCCCCCGCACCACCCGATCCACCGCCATCACGTCCTTCAGCAGGGCCTCCAGGCGGTCGAGGGGCACCATGCAGGGGCCATCGGACAGGGCCTCCTCCGGCGCGTCGTGCACCTCCAAGAAGAGGGCGTCGATGCCCGCCGCCGCCGCCGCCCGCGCCAGGGGGCCCACCAGGGCGGGCTCCCCCCCGCTGCTGTTTCCAAGCGAACCCGGCCGCTGCACCGCATGGGTGGCGTCAAAGCAGACGGGAAGTCCAAGATCGCGTATCCGCGGAAAGGTGCGGACATCCACGATCAGGTCGCCATAACCAAAGCTCGTGCCGCGCTCGGTCAGCAGCACGCCCTGCGCCCCGCTGATCAGCAGCTTGGCGGCAGCGGGTCCCACCTGGTCGGGCGCCAGGAACTGCCCCTTCTTGAGGTTCACCGGGCGCCCGCTGCGGGCGGCGGCCACCAAGAGGTCGGTCTGGCGGCAGAGCAGGGCCGGGATCTGGATGAGATCCACGGCCTCTGCCACGGCGGCCACCTGCTCGGGCAGGTGCACATCGGTGGTCACCGGCAGGCGGGTCACGGCCCGCACCCGCTGAAGCACCCGCAGCCCCTCGTCCAGACCAGGACCCCGAAAGGCTTGGAGCGAACTCCGATTTGCCTTGTCGAAGCTGGCCTTGAAGACCACGGGCAGCCCCAGGCGCTGGCCCAGATCCGCCAGCATCGCGGCGATGCGCAGGCAGCGGTCCTCGCCTTCGATCACGCAGGGCCCGGCGATCAGGGCCAGGGGCGCGCCGCCGCCAATGGCCACCCGCTCCACCTCGCCGCCGCCTACCTGGAGTCCGGCCACCGGCTTGAGCATGGGCACCTCCCTGACGCGATCTCGCCGGGCAGGGACCTATCGTGCGCCCCCCCCACCGGCCGCCCAGGCTGGTAGGCTGGCGGGCCCCCATGGCCTTGGAGCGCGCCCCCCATGACGGTCCTGCCCTCGTTGTCCCCCGCCCCTGGCTCGGCGGACGAGCTCGCCGCCTTCGCGCGCCTGCGCCAGGGTCTGCCGCGCCTCTACGACCGGGTGTCCCGCAACGACCGCACCGACCACACCGTGCTGGTGGTGCCCAGCCTGTCCATGGACCCCCAAGAGCTGTCCAAGATCACCGGCGTGCACCACTACGAAGAGCGCCTGCTCTTCTTTCTGATGCTGCTGCGCCGGCCGCGCACCCGCGTGATCATCGTCACCAGCCAGGCGCTGTCGCCCACGGTGGTGGACTACTACCTGCACCTGCTCACCGGGGTTCCTACCAGCCACGCCCGCAAGCGCCTGACGCTGATGCACTGCGCCGACGCCAGCACCCAGCCCCTCACCTGCAAGATCCTCAACCGGCCCCGGCTGATGGCGCGACTCAAGCAAGCCATCGGCGACACCGACCGGGCCCACATCGTCTGCTTCAACAGCACCCCGCTGGAGCGCACCCTGTCGGTGCAGCTGGGCATCCCGCTCTATGCCAACGACCCGGCCAAGGCCGACCTGGGCAGCAAGAGCGGCTGCCGCGAGGTCTTCCGCGAGGCCGGCGTGCAGTTTCCAGACGGCTTCGAGCGCCTGCACGAGGTCGAGGACATCGTCGAGGCCCTCTCCGCCCTCAAGGCCACCCACCCCACCCTGCGCCGCGCCGTGGTCAAGCTCAACGAGGGCTTCTCGGGCGAGGGCAACGCGCTGTTCTACTTCACGGGCATGGACGCCCGCACCGAGGCCGACCGCAAGCGGTGGATCCGCGATCAGCTGCCCAACCTGCGCTTTGAAGCCCCCATGGAGACCTGGGAGCGCTTTCGGAGCAAATACAAGCAGATGGGCGGCGTGGTCGAAGAGTTCATCGAGGGCGAGGAGAAGCGCTCGCCCTCCAGCCAGTGCCGGGTGAACGCGGTGGGCCGGGCCCAGAGCATCTCCACCCACGACCAGATCCTGGGGGGCCCCTCGGGCCAGGTCTTCATGGGCTGCACCTTCCCCGCCGACGCGGCCTACCGGCTGGAGATCCAGGAGGCCGGCCTGCGGGTGGCCCAGGTGCTGGCCAGCAAGGGCGTGATGGGCCGCTTCGCCACGGACTTCGTCACCGTGCCCGATGGCAAGGGCGGCTTTCAGCACCACGCCATCGAGGTCAACCTGCGAAAGGGCGGCACCACCCACCCCTTCCTCACCCTGCGCTTCTTGACCGATGGCAGCTACGACTTCGACAGCGGCGCCTTCTACTCGCAGACCGGCCGGGAGAAGTGCTACCTGGCCTCGGACACCCTGCAGTCAGAACGCTACAAGGGCCTGCTGCCCGACGATCTCATCGATATCTCGGTCTATCACGGCCTGCATTTCCACAATACGACCGAGCGGGGCAGCGTCTTCCACCTGATGGGCGCCCTGTCGGAATTCGGGAAGTTCGGCATCGTCTGCATCGGCGACAATCCGCAGCAGGCGCAGTTTCTCTACCGAAAAGCCGTCAGCGTCATCGACAACGAGACGCGACTGGACGCCGAGGGCAGCGCCCCCGAGGCCCACCCCCCCGTCACGGTGGACTGAGGCCAAGAGACCCAAGGGCCCTCAGCCCAGCAGGGCGCTCACGGCGTCGCGCTCGAGGTTGCGGGCCTGCACCAGGGCTGCGGTGGAGGCGTCGAGCAGCAGCTGCTCGACGGTGGCCTCGGAGGTCTCCACCGCAAAGTCGGCGTCTTCGATGGTGGACTGGCTGGAGGCCAGGGCCACGGTCCAGTCGTCCTGGAAGCGGGCCACGCTCTCGAGGCGGTTCCGGGTGGCCCCCACGCCCGCCGCCGCGAGGTTGACCGCGTCCAAGGCGCTGTCCAGCGCGGCCAGCGCGGCCTGGGCGTCGCTGGCGTCATCGATGGTCAGGCCGTCGATGCCCAGCCCATAGGTGGTCAGATCGCTGGGAAAGCGGGCCGTGACACGGTCATTGGCGGTGTTGTGGATGCCCACCTGCACCTCCAGCCCGTCCACCGGACGGGCGTTGGCCACCAGGTCGGCCTCGATAATGCCCAGGGTGGTGGGCAGATTCGCCCCGTTGAAGGTTAGGTTTTGCATCAGGCCGCCGGTGTCGGCGGTCAGGTCGTCAAAGACCGCGCTGTGGGTGCCCGTCTGGATCAAGGCGTGCACGGTCCAACCGGCCGCAGCCAGCTGGGCGGCGGCCGAGGCCTCGGTGGTGCCGCTCAAGTTGATCTCCAGCCCGGCATCCGACACATAGATCACGACCTTCTGGGTGGCCTCGTCCCGCACCACCTGGCGGTCGGGCTCACCCGAGGCCCCCGTGGTGCTGTTCACGCCGGTCTGGTCCAGGATGGTCGTGTAGGGGTCCATGGCCCCCACGCCGGTGGTGCTCAGCGCGGCGAGGGCGGCGTCAAAAGATGCGTCGCCGTCCTGCAGCCGGGCCAGGCTCTGGCTGCCGTCCACGGCGTCCGTGCGGGTGGAGACGTCTACCAGGGCCATGCGCGCATCCAGCCCCACCGCCCGCAGGTTGTCGCGCAGCGTGGGCAAGGCCAGCCGCAAGGCCGGAATCTCGAAGCCCATGCTGTCGGAGGTGTCCACCATCACGATGATCTCGATGGCGCCCGGCGCGGTCAGGCGGGTGCCCCCGACGCTGGTGCTATTGGCCACCCGGTCGATCTCATCGAGCAGCTCCCCGAACTCGTCGTCCAGGTAGACCCGCTCGTCATCGGCCAGGGTCTCGGAGCTGGAGGCGACGGCCAGGGCCCGCATGCGCTGGAGCATGTCGGTGATCTCGCCGATGCTGCTATCCGCCACATCCGAGGCGGCGATGGCATCCTGCACATTGCGCCGCGCGGCCTGCAGCGACCGCCCCGCCGTCTCGAGGTTGGTGGCCACGCCCAGCCCCGCGGCGTCATCGGCGGCGCGGTTGATCCGAAGGCCGACGCGAGCCGCTCCAGCACCCCGCCCAGCGTGCGCTGGCGGGCGGCGGCGCATCTTGGATGCGCTGCGAGCGGCCGATGAACAGAGATCATCTTTCGGTGGTCCATCCCCCACAGGGGCTTATCGGTTCAGCCCAGAGGAGGTTGAGCGGCGGGCCTGGGGCGCAGTCCCTGCCCGAGAGGGGTCCTCTTGCCGCTACACTACCGCCACCTTGAACGCTGCGGTCCCTCGGCGTATCCTCCGCGTCCTCGCTGGAGTCCTCGATGCCTCGCCCCTCGGTCCTCCTCCTGCTGCCTACCGTGGCCCTCGCAATCAGCGCCTGCGGCCAGGACTACGAGGTCAACGCCCAGAAGCGCGTCCTCTCCACCGCCCAGGCCACCTTCGACGCCGGCATGGTCGCGGTCAACGACCGCGAGACCCTCGACGTCCTGCTCTACAGCACCGGCCGTGGCGCGGTCACCATCTTCGACATCCAGGTGGAGGACAACGAGCACTGGAGCGTGAGCCCCGGCTGGCAGGCCTTCGACGAAGACGACGATCCCGAGACCCTGGTCTTGCAGGGCGGCAGCGACGAGGACCCCGACAGCGCCCTCTTCGAGGTGGTCTTCCGCCCCGGCGCCGAGTTGCAATACCGCACCGTCCTGACCATCATCTCCAACGACAGCGAGGTCACCGAGCGCACCGAAGACGACAATGGCATCTGGAAGATCGTGCTTCGGGGCATCGGCCGCGTCCCCTGCGGCAATGTCTACCCCCTGTTTCACGACTTTGGACCCCGGGCCCCGGGCGGCTACTTCAGCCGCCAGGCCAGGGTCGAGAACTGCGGCGGCGTGACCCTCACCGTGGCCGACTTCAACCCGGTCGGCAGCACCAGCTTCAGCGTCGAGAGCGTGACGCCCATGCTGGTCCTGCCCGGGGATAGCGACACCATCGAGCTGGCCTTCCAGCCGGCAGGCGGGGCCCCGGCGGCCTCGGCCGACATCGAGATCGTGTCCAACGACCCCGACCTCGCCCTGTCCACCATCGCCGTGCTGGGCAACGACTGCAGCCAGTCCATCCTGCCCCAGTGGGACAACGACAACGACGGCTGGCTGGCCTGTGCGGGCGACTGCGACGACAACGACGCGTCGGTGAACCCCAGCATGCCCGAGCGCCCCGACAACGGCAAGGACGACGACTGCGACGGCGTCGAGAACGAGCCTGCCGGGCTCAATATCGACGATGACGGCGACGGGTACACCGAAAATGACGGCGACTGCCACGACGGGGACCCCGAGATCTACCCTGGCGCCCCCGAACGTCAGAACCAGATGGACGACGACTGCGACGGCCGCATCGACGAGGGCACGACCTGGTACGACGACGACGGCGACGGCCTGTCTGAGCGCGAGGGCGACTGCGACGACGCCAACAACCTGGTCTACCCCGGCGCCCCCGAGAGCCAGAACGAGATCGACGACGACTGCGACGGGCAGGTGGACGAGGGCTTCTACACCTTCGACGACGACTTTGACGGCTTTGCCGATGTCGAGCCCGACGGCCAGAACGACTGCAACGACGAAGACCCCTGGACCTACCCGGGTGCCGCCGAAGACTGCGACAACCGCGACAACGACTGCGACGGCGAGATCGACGAGGGCGAAGACGGCAGCCCCAACGGCGCCTGCGCCTTCCTGGTCGAGCGCGTGGTCGCCACCGAAGCCCCCAAGGGCTGCAGCAGCTTGCCTGCTGACAGCGCCGGCGGCGCCGGGGGCCTGGGCCTTCTGGCGGGGCTGGCGGGGCTGGTGGGTCTGTTGGCTGCCGCCGCCGCGGCTGAACCTCGCTCCCGCGGGGCTGCAGCCGACGGCGCCGCCCCTCAGCGATCCGAAGACCGGAACAGGTAGCTCTTGCCCAGCGCGCGCCCGCCGCTCACCCAGTTGCGGCCGCCCAGCACGAGGTCCTGGAGCCCGTCCCCGTCAAAGTCGCCCGACACCCAGGTCTGACCGGTGCCGTCGTTGGCGGACTCGCAGCGGAACTCGGCCACCTGCGAATCCAGGGGGGTCGTGCCCAGACCGGCCACCGACGACAGCAGCTCGCCGCCGACCACCCGCACGCGCCCTTCACCGCCCACGCCGCCCGACGGCTCGGTGACCAGCAGGTCGTCCAGGCCGTCGCCATCCAGGTCGCCGGTATTGCCCAGCGTGGCCCCCAGGCGGCCATTGGACCACTCGCCACGCAGCCAGGCCTCCGACAGGTTGGGCCCGTCCAGGCCGATCCCCGACAGGATGCTGCCCACGTCGGCGTAGAAGTGCACGGCGCCCACCTCCAGGCTGCCCCCCCGATCCTCGCCCAGGCGGGTGATGGCGGCATCGGTCAGCCCGTCGCCGTCAAAATCGCCAAAAGCAAAGCTGTAGCCGAAGTAGTCATTGACCCCGGCCGTGCCCACCATGCTCGCCCAGGCCAGCCCGGCCACCGTGCCATCGCTGGCCGGAACGCCGCTGATGAAGCTGATGACCCCGGGGGTCGTGCCGCCCGCGCTCAGGCCCTGGGACAGGACTAGCTCGCCCTGGCCGTCGCCATCCAGGTCGGGGGCGCTGCCCACCTTCCAGAGCGCGCCCGGACTGTCCAGGGTGATGATGCGATCCACCAGCGGCAAGAGGTCGCCGCTGCTGCCCAGATCCGCCAGGGGCACCAGCCAGACCGCGCTGTTGACCGGCGCGCTGCCATAGCTGGCCGCATAGAAGGGCGTGACCACCAGCTGGTCCATCTGCCCGTCCCCATCGACATCCCACAGCTGCAAGCCCTGGCTGTAGACCGTGGAGCTGGAGCTGTTGTTGATGTTGTAGCCAAAGGTGGCGTCGGCATCGGCCGAGGACATCGTGGCATTCCAGCGGGGCGCGCCGTCAAAGCGGCGCAGCACCCAGTCGGTGCCCGCGACCTCACCGCTGCCCACCAGCAGGTCGTCATAGCCGTCCAGGTCGAGGTCGGCGCACACGGCCCCAAAGCCCAGCAGGGTGTTGGCCGCGTTGCCGCTGATGACGGTGTCGGCGTCGGACACGGTCATGCCGGGGGTCCAGTCCGCGCTGTTGGCCCCGAACCAGATGCCCACGATGCCGGCGTTCACCCCGGAGGTGCTGGTGGAGACCGGCGCGGTGATCACGAGGTCCTGCAGCCCATCTCCGTCCAGATCACAGCCCTCCAGGCTGAGTCCGAAGTAGCCGTTGGCGCCGGTGTTGCCGGTCCAGGCCAGCTCGGCGTCGACGAGGTCGATGCGGCCGCCGTCCCGGCCGTCGCAGTCGGCGTCCAGCCCGTCGTTCATCCAGTCAAAGGCGCCGGGGTGCACGACGGGATCCAGGTCGTCGCAGTCGGCGCCGCCAAAGGCCACATCGTCGTAGCCGTCGCCATCGCCGTCCAGCAGGTCCGCGCCGTCGCAGTCCTGGTCCACGCCGTCCTTGGCAAGCTCGGGTGCGCCAGGAAAGATGCTGTCGTCGCTGTCGTCGCAGTCATTGCCGCCGTGGCTGCTGGAGTCGAAGCCGTCGCCGTCGGCATCGAGCAGATCGGCCCCGTCGCAGTCCTGGTCGATGCCGTCATAGGGCACATCGGCCCGGCCAGGGTTGATGTTGGGGTCGCTGTCGTCGCAGTCGTCGCCGTCCTCGCAGATGGCGCTGCTGACGTAGCCGTCGCCATCGCTGTCGAAGCCCTCGTCGGTCTCGCCGTCGCAGTCATTGTCGATGCCGTCGCAGAGCTCGGTGGCGCCGGGGTTCTGACGGTAGTCGTTGTCGTTGCAGTCGACATCGGAGAAATAGCCGTCATGGTCATTGTCGGTGCGCGGCACATCACCGTCGCCGCCGTCCGTGCTATCTGGCCCATCCGATCCGTCGGCCGATCCGGTGTCCTCACCGCTGCTCGTCCCCTTGTCTCCGCAGGCTACGGTGAGCAAGAGAGCCATCGCCCACAGGGATACACGCTCGTTGGCCATCGCTTCCGCTCCTCGGCGTTGACAGGGGCGACACTGTAGCACCTGTTCCTCGGACCCTCCCTTGCAGAAGAACCGAAACGTCTTTATCATCCTGAACGTCGTGGCCGTCGCGGTTATCGGGTGGATTCTGCTGTCCGCCGTGCGGGCCGCCGCCACCCAGCCCATGACCTGGACCGACGCAAAGGCCAAGGTCGCCGCCGATCAGGTCGAGTCCGTGGAATTCGACGGCGATCGGCGCGTGCTGATGAAGCTCAAGGCGCCCTCCGACAACGAGCCCGCGATCCAGACCGTCTACCGGGTGGAAGCCGACGACGAGGCCTTTGTGGGCCTGCTGGACGCCCACCGGGTCCCCTACAGCCAGAAGCAGCCCGGGGCCTGCGAAGGCGAGTCGGGCGGCGGGGCCAGCCTGCTGCTGCCCATGCTGCTGATCTTCGGCCTTTGGTTCATGTTCTCGCGCCGCGACGGAGGGGTGCCCCCCGGCGTGGCCACCTTCGGAAAGTCCTCCGCCAAGCTGGTCCCCGAAGAGGGCACGGGCGTGACCTTCGGGGATGTCGCCGGCATCGAAGAGGCCATCGAAGAGCTGCAAGAGATCGTGCAGTTCCTCAAGACCCCGGAAAAATTCACCGCCCTGGGCGGCAAGATCCCCAAGGGCGTGCTGCTGGTGGGCCCGCCCGGCACCGGCAAGACCCTGCTGGCCCGGGCCGTGGCCGGCGAGGCCGGCGTGCCCTTCTTCAGCATCTCCGGATCGGATTTCGTGGAGATGTTCGTGGGTGTGGGCGCCGCCCGGGTCCGCGACCTCTTCCAGAAGGCTGGAGAGCACGCCCCCTGCATCATCTTCATCGACGAGCTGGACGCCGTGGGCAAGGCTCGGGGCGGGGGCAGCCCCGTGGGCGGCCACGACGAGCGCGAGCAGACGCTGAACCAGATCCTGGTGGAGATGGACGGTTTTGACGGCCGCAAGGGCATCATCATCGTCGCCGCCACCAACCGGCCCGAGATCCTCGACCCCGCCCTGCTGCGGGCCGGGCGCTTTGACCGGCAGGTGCTGGTGGACCGCCCCGACGTCAAGGGCCGGCTGGCCATCCTGCAGGTGCACGCCCGCGAAATCAAGCTGGGGCCGGATGTAGACCTGGACGAGGTTGCCCGTAGAACCCCAGGTTTCGCCGGGGCCGACCTGGCCAACGCCCTCAACGAGGCCGCCTTGCTGGCCGCCCGGGGCGACAAGAAGGTCATCGAGATGTCGGATATCGACGCGGCGGTCGAACGCTTGGTCGCCGGCCTCGAAAAGAAGAGCCGACGCCTCTCTCCCAAGGAGAAGCGGGTGGTGGCCTACCACGAGGCCGGCCACGCCATCTGTGCGGCCGCCTGCCCCGGCGCCGACCCGGTGCAGAAGATCAGCATCATCCCCCGGGGCATCGGGGCCCTGGGCTACACCCTGCAGACCCCCCTCGAAGACCGCTACCTGATGACCCGCGGCGAGCTGCTCAACCGCCTCGTGGTGCTCTATGGCGGCCGCCTCGCCGAAGAGCTGGTCTTTGGCGACATCACCACCGGCGCCTCCGACGACATCCGCAAGGCCAGCGATCTGGCCCGGCGCATGGTGGCCCAGTACGGCATGTCCCGGTCCATGGGGGCCGTGGATTATGGCGGCGAACGCCAGAACCCCTTTGGCATGGGCGGGGGCGCCATGCGGGATGTCTCCATCAGCGAGGCCACCGCCCAGCAGCTGGACGAGGAGGTCCGTCGCCTGCTGGACGCCGCCTATATTCGGGCCCACGAGGTCCTGTCGGGACACCGCGAGCTGATGGACCGCATGGCCGACCACCTGCTTGAAAAGGAGGTGTTGGAGCGCGATGACCTCCATGCCTTCCTCGAGACGGTGACCGCAGCCGACGCCCTCGACCCCCAGCCTCGCCTCACCCGCGACGGGCCGACCGCTTAGACTGGGCTCGAATGGCACCGCGCCCCCGCCGTCGCACCGGCGGGCGGCCTTGCTGCCGCTTGCCCGCCGCCCTCCGGAGCCGCACCATCTCTCCCTCCACCACTTCCATGCTGTTGAGCAGCTTTGGCGGACTGGCCCTCAGCCTCACCGCCCTGGCGGCCACCCCGCCCCCCAGCGCCGAGACCCCGCCGGACAGCGACGCCCCGGTCGTGGAGCCCCCGGAACCGCCGGCCATGCCCGATATCCGGGGCAGCTGGCGCATGGACCTCAGCCTGACCACCCAAGCCAAGCTGCCGGTGCTGGGCGAGACCACCATCCAGACGGCCAGCATCTACCTGGTGCGGGTCGAGGGCACCCCCGACAAGCCCCTGCAGATTCAGCGGGTGTGCAGCATCACGCCCAACGCATCGCGCAGCATCGCCACCACCACCATCCCGCCGGGCTTCATCGGGGCAGTGCCCGAAAAGCGCTACATCCTGGAGATGGCGCCGGTGTCGGGGGGCTGGCGGGTACGGGGCGATATGCAGACCCTCGCGGTGGGCTTCGATCCTGAGACCCAGAAGACCGGCGTCCCCCAGAAGGCCGGCTCTGAGGGCATTCTCGACTTCGAGGGCGATGGCAACCCTGGCGCCACCGTGCACATCCAGGCCCCGCTCTTTGGCCAGGTCGAGGTCTATATGGTGCAGCGCGCCCGCACCGTGGTCGAAGGCGTCTGGGATGGCCGGGACGAGGTCAAGGGCCGGGCAATCGTCAAGGAATTCGCCCAACGCACAGTGGGGGCCAGCAACCGCCTCTTCATCGCAAACCCCGAGCTGCGCGCCGTGCCCGAGACCAGCATCTTCCGCATGAAACGCGTGCCCGCAGGCAGCACCTGCGCAGATCTGGTCGCCGGTCTCGCCGCACCGCCCCCAGCCGGGTAGCTCCGGGTATGAACTCGACACTGCTCCGCTGCCTGCTCCCCGCCCTCCTGGTCGCCTGTGGCGCCGGCCGCGCCGGGCCGCCGGCCGCAGGCCCCCATGGCATCCACGATCACAGCATCCGCCTGAGCGGCGACCCCGCCACGGCCGAGGCCGACGCCGCCATCCTCCACCACCGCATCGAGCAGTGGGGTTTCGAGGGCACCGCCCGGGCCACAAAAGGCGAGATTGAGCTTCTACTGCGCTTTCCCAGCGGGGTCAGCCCCGACCGCCTGGTCGGCCGGCTGCTGCGTCCCGGGCGCCTCGGCGTCTACACCGAGGTCGCCCCCAACAGCAACCACATCACCTTGCGGGACTGTCCGGGGCCGGGCGAGCCCTGCCTGGACATCGCCGTGGGCCCGGCCCACCTGGGCTCCGAACACATCGCCGAGGTCAGCCCCCTGGAGGACCCCATGGGCGGCCCCGCCGCCGTGCTGCTGGTCTTCAACGACGCCGGCCAGCGCCGCCTGGCCCAGCTGGGCGAGCAGCTCGTGGGCCACCGCCTGGTCATCGGCGTAGACGACGAGGTGGTGGCCGCTCCCTTGTTGAGCGAGCCCCTGCTGGGCGACCGCGCCGTCATCCACCTGGGCCGCCGGGGGGTCGAAGAACCGGCCGAGGCCTATGCCCTGGCCGAACGCATCGCCGGACCGGCCCTGGCCGCCACCTGGGTGCGCAGCAGCCCCTGAGCGCGACGTATCAGTCGGCCTTGACGGGCCGGGGCTCGGCCACGAGGTGGGTGGGCAGGGTGGCCTCCTCCGTCACCGGCGCGCCGGCTTGCACCGATGGCGTGGCCTCCTGGCCGACGGGCTGCGGCAAGGTGGAGGCCAGGGCGTCGGTCCCCCGGGTGATGCGCTGCACCAGCTCGGACACGCCCACCGCGTCATTGGAGCGGCCCAGCCGGCGCTCCAGGTCACCAAAGGCATATTCGAGCTGCAGGGTGGCCATGGCGTCCACGCCGCGCAGGGCGGGCACCAGGGGCTGGAACTCTTCGAAGTAGGCGCTGCGGGAGCGGGAGCGGGCCTCCTGGCGGCGTCCCTCGGTCCAGGCGCGCTGGGCCCCCTGCAAGGCGTTGCGCAGGCCCTGGACCCGCTCCATGGGCGAGGCTTCGGCCACCTCGGGGGCGGGCGGCGGCGGGGTCTCGCAGGCCAGGACCAGCGACAGCAGCAGCGCGCGTCTCATCCACCCTCCGGGCGCCCCGGAGGGCGCCACCCGAAGGTAGCACGCCGTCGATCCTCCCGGAGTGCTAGGAGCGGCGGTTGATGGGGCCCACGGGGGGGCCGCTCTCGCAGAGCTTTTCCCACGCGCCTTGTCTCTGCCGTAGGGTGCATAGACTTCTCCTGAAACGGGCAGCAGGGCCCCGCTCCGCGCCCCCGGCCATCTGAGAGGACTGATGAAGTACGAACGTTTCACCGTGAAGGCCCGCGAGGCCATCTCCGATGCCCAGAACCTCGCCGGAAAGCTCGGAAATCCCGAGATCCGGCCCCAGCACATCCTGATGACCCTGCTCGAACAGGACAAGGGCGTGGTGGGCAGCCTCATCAAGCATGTGGGCGTGCCGGTGGACCAGTTCCGCCGCGAGGCCGCCGCCCTGCTCGAGCAGCTGCCCAAGGTCAGCGGCGGCGCCAAGAGCGGCCTGTCCAAGCAGGCCCGCGACGTGGTGGACGCCGCCGACAAGCTGGCCCGCGACCTGGGCGACAGCCACGTCGCCAGCGAGGTGCTCTTCATCGCGCTGGGCGAGGTCAACGACAAACCCCGGCAGCTGCTGCTGGACTATGGGCTCACCCCTGACCGCCTGCGCGAGGCCCTCAAGATCCTGCGCAAGGGCCAGTCCGTCACGGGGGAGGAGGCCGAAAACCAGTACGAGTCCCTCAACAAGTACACCCGCAACATGACCGACGAGGCCCGGGACGGAAAGATGGACCCGGTGGTGGGTCGCGACGAAGAGATCCGCCGCACCCTGCAGGTCCTGTCCCGCCGCACCAAGAACAACCCCGTGCTGATCGGCGATCCGGGCGTGGGCAAGACCGCCATCGTCGAAGGCATCGCCCAGCGCATCGCCATGGGCGACGTGCCCGAGAGCCTCAAGGGCAAGGACGTGCTCAGCCTCGACCTCGCCGCCTTGCTGGCCGGCGCCAAGTACCGCGGCGAGTTCGAAGAGCGCCTGAAGGCCGTGCTCAACGAGATCGAGGCCGCCCAGGGCCGGGTCATCCTGTTCATCGACGAGCTGCACACCATGGTGGGGGCGGGCAAGTCCGAAGGCTCCATGGACGCCGGCAATATGCTCAAGCCCGCCCTGGCGCGGGGCGAGCTGCGCTGCATCGGCGCCACCACCCTGGACGAGTTCCGCAAGCACGTCGAGAAGGACAAGGCGCTGGAGCGCCGCTTCCAGCCCGTCTTCGTGGGTGAACCCACGGTGGACGGCACCATCTCGATCCTGCGGGGCATCAAGGACAAATACGAGAGCCACCACGGCATCAAGATCACCGACGATGCCATCATCGCGGCCGCCACCCTGTCGGACCGCTACATCTCCGACCGGCAGCTGCCCGACAAGGCCATCGACCTCATCGACGAGGCCGCCAGCCGGCTCAAGATGGAGATCGAGAGCCTGCCTGCCCCCATCGACACCCTGGACCGCAAGATTCGCGGCATGAAGGTCGAGCTGCAGGCCCTGGACCGCGAGACCGACCGCGCCACGGTCGAACGCGCCGCCGCCATGCGCGAAGAGATGGCCAACCTCGAAGAGCAGGCCGGCGAGCTGCGCGCCCAATGGAATGCCGAAAAAGAGGCCCTGGACGTCATCAAGGAGGGCCAACAGAAGCTGCAGGAGCTGCAGCACCAGGCCGAGCTGGCCGAACGCCAGGGTGATTATGGCGGCGCCTCCGAGCTGAAATTCGGCAAGATCCCCGCCCTGTCCCGCGACATCGAGGCCGCCCGGGAGCGCCTGCACGCCTTGCAGGGCGAAGACGGCGGCGTGCTGCGCGAGATCGTCACCGAAGACGACGTCGCCTGGGTGGTGAGCCGCTGGACGGGCATCCCCGTGACCAAGCTCAAGCAGGGCGAACAAGAGAAGCTGCTCAAGATGGAGTCCAACCTGCACCAGCGGGTGGTGGGCCAGCACGAGGCCATCGTGGCGGTGTCCGACGCCGTCCGCCGGGCCCGGGCCGGCCTGCAGGACCCCAACCGCCCCATCGGCAGCTTCATCTTCCTGGGCCCCACCGGCGTGGGCAAGACCGAGCTGGCCAAGGCCCTGGCCGAGTTCCTCTTCGACGACGACCAGAACATCGTCCGCATCGACATGTCCGAGTATATGGAGAAGCACACGGTGGCCCGTCTCATCGGGGCGCCCCCCGGCTATGTCGGCTATGACGAGGGCGGCCAGCTGACCGAGGCCGTGCGCCGCCGCCCCTACTCGGTGGTGCTGCTGGACGAGATCGAAAAAGCCCACCCCGACGTCTTCAACGTGCTGCTGCAGGTGCTGGACGACGGCCGCCTGACCGACAGCAAGGGCCGCACGGTGGACTTCAAGAACACCGTCATGATCATGACCAGCAATATTGGCAGCCGGCGCATCATGGACGCCGCCGGCGACCGCCAGAAGGCCGTGGACGGCGTGATGGAAGAGCTTCGGCGCACGCTGAAGCCCGAGTTCCTCAACCGCATCGACGATGTCATCGTCTTTGACGCCCTCACCCGCGACAATATGGACCTCATCTTCGACATCCAGATGAAGCGGGTGAAGAAGCTGCTGGCCGCTCGCCAGCTGGAGATCTTCGTGTCGCCGGCCGCCCGCACCGCCCTCTGCGATGCCGGCTTCGACCCCACCTTTGGCGCCCGGCCCCTCAAGCGGGCGATTCAGCAATACCTGCTCAACCCCATGAGCAAGGCCATCGTGTCGGGCAACTATGGCCCGCGGGACGGCATCAAGGTGGACCTGGAGGGCGAGGACATCACCTTTGAGCGGGTGCCGGCCCCCGAAGAGGGCGAGGCCCCCGCCAGCCCCGCCGCGTTGATCAGCGGGTGAGCCCGGCAGAGGGCCCGCGCTTCGTGGCCCCGGCTGCGGGCGCGGGCCTGCTCGCCAGCGGGGCCAGCCTCTTTGACACCCGCGGGCGCATGGCCCGGTGGACCCGCGGCCTGGCCGGTGCGGTGCCCTTCGATTGGACCGCCTGGCGTGCCGAATCGGGGCGGACCGGCTTGTTGACCGACGACCGGGCGGGGCTGCGCCGGGCGCTGTCCGACGCGGGCCTGCGCCCCGACCGCCCCGTGCTGATCGCCGGCGAAGGACCGTCCGGATTTGGCGAAGAGGGGCGCCTGGCGTGGACCCTGCACCTGCTGGGCCACCCCCGCGTGCGGGTGGTGGATGGCGGCGCCGACGCCTTGCGCAAGGCCGCCGGCCAGGCCCCCTCCCCTGCCCTGCCCGGCCCCACCCTGGACTGGTTGCCCGAGCCCCCGGCCCGGGTGGACCTGGCGGGCCTGCTCGCCCGAGACCCCGCGACGGCTGTGTGGGATTGCCGCTCCGACGCGGAGTTTCACGGGGCCACCCCCTACCTCGAAGTGCGGGGCGGCCATGTGCCCGGTGCCCGCCACCTGCACTGGAAGGCCCTCTTTGCCGACGGCGGCACGCTCCTGCCTCCCGACCCGCTCCAGCGGCGCCTGGCAGACGCGGGCATCCCCCTCGACCGGCCCGTGATCTGCCTGTGCACCGGCGGCGTGCGCTCCGGGCTGGCCTGGCTGGTCTTGCAGCAGCTTCAGCACCCCGACGCCCGAAACTATGACGGCGGCATGTGGGAGTATAGCGCCCGCGCCGACCTGCCTCTCGACAGCTAAAGCAGGTAGCTCAGGCGGATATCCAGGCTGCGACCGGCGGAACCCAACTCAAAGGCGGCGTCTTGAAATCGGGGCGGGCCCAGGCGGCGATAGTCGGGGCCGATGCTGGCGCCTACGCCCTCCTCGGGAATGCCCAGAAAGCCCGTGTCCAGCTGGCCGTTGCGGTTCTCGTCGTGGATGACGCTGACCGCCACCTGCCCCTGGGGCGGGTCGACAAAGCGCAGCTCGGCCTCGCCCCCCGCGATCTCGGCGCTCAGGCGCTGGACCGCCCTTTCGGCGCGGGTGGGGAAGCCCTCCGCCTGCTGCCAAAGGTAGACCTGCACCAGCCCCGCATCGTTGCGCAGGCCGCTCACCCGCACCACCAGGGGCGCGGGCGGCGGCGGCGGGGCGACCTCTTGGGCCAGGGCGATGCAGAGTGGCCAGAGAGGGGGCGACATGGACAGGCTCGGGGCTCAGCGGGGCAGGCGGTAGACCTCGACCGGCTCGGGGATGCCCTTGAGCGGGTAGCGGCCGATGGGATCGAGGTCCTCGCCGGAGGCTTCGGCGAAGGCCCGCGAGGTCAGCAGGGGCTCGCCGCGCTCGCCGGCCAGGGCCTCCAGACGCGCCGCGAGGTTCACGGCGTGGCCGATGACGGTGAAGTCCAGGCGGTCCACCGCGCCAATATTGCCATAGGCCACCTCGCCGATGTGCAGGCCGACGCCGAAGCGGATGGGCAAGCCGTCGGGGGCCCCCAGGGCCGCCACCCCCTCCAGGGTGCGCCGGGCCGTCGCCAGGGCGGCGCGACAGGCGGGCCCGTCGTGGCCATCCCGCACCGGAAAGACCACCAGCGCTGCATCGCCGATGAATTTCAGGATCTCCCCACCCTCGGCGTGCACCGCCTCGCCCACGACGCCGAACCACAGGTTGAGCAGCTCGACCGTGCGCTCGACCCCCAGGTCCAAGGACCGGGCGGTGAAGCCCCGCAGGTCGGCAAACCAGACCGCCGCTCGCAGGCGCTCGACCGCCCCCCGCTGGATCTCTCCATCCAGCACCCGACGCCCCGTGTGTTCACCAATATAGGTGGTGCAGACATTGCGGGCGATCAGCCGCAAGGCCTGCCGGTCCAATAGAAGCCCGACTGCGGGCAGCGCCGCCTCCAGGGCCAACACCTGCTCCTCGGCCATGCCACCGGCGGCCTTGGACGCGAGGGTCATGACGTTGGGGCGGCCGTCCCCCGCCCGCAAGGCAAAGGCCAGGTAGTCGGTGAAACCTCGGGCGTGCAGCTCCATGGCGATGGGGTAGCGCTCGGCCTCGGGCCCGGTCAGGGGCACCCGGATGCGCTGCTCCTTGCCCTCCAGCAGGGGCTTGACGGGGCTGCTGAGGAAGGCCTGGTCGCTCACCCCCTTGTGCCGGTACTCCCGCTGCACAAAGGGCTCCCCGCGCTCCCAGAACCAACCCACCGCCACCAGCTGGGGGTGCAAGGTGCGCAACGTGAACATCAGGCGGTCAATGCGGATGCCTTGCAGGTCGCAGGCCTCAGCAAAGCCCGCCAGCAGCTTCTCGGCGTGACGGCAGTCGGCCCCCTCGGTCAGGCACCAGCGCACCAGGGCCACGGTCACCGGGTCCATTCTTCTTCCTCCAAGGGCCGGACGCAGCGAAAGCCGACGCCATTGCTGGACCCGTCGCCGGGCTCGATGGTGCGGTGGCTGACCTCCTGAAAGACGTCGCCGCTGGGGAATGCGCCGCCGCGGGTGATGCGGGCGTCCTCTCCCCCGGGCACCGAAGGCGCAAAGCCGCTGTCGGGCCCCCGGGGGTCCTGGTCTGGCGACTCTGCATAATAATCCGCCTGGTACCAGTCCCAGACCCACTCCGCGACATTGCCGGCCAGGTCGAGGTGGCCATGGGGACCGGCCCCATCGGGATAGCTGCCCACCGGGGTGGTGTCGTCCACGCAGGGTGCCGGGCCGCCAGCGCCCTCGCGGCCGGGACGCATATTGGCGAGGTCGCAAGACAAGGCGGCATCCCCCCAGGGGTAGCGCCGGTCGTCGTCGCCCCGGGCGGCCTTCTCCCACTCGGCTTCGGTGGGCAGGCGTTGGCCACGGCTGGCGCAATAGGCCACCCCGCTCCAGTGGTAGACCTCGGTGACGGGGTGGTCGACATAGCCTTCGGCGATGGACCAGCTCCCGTCCTCGGCCTGAGCCAGGCGCTCGGGCACGCTGTCGTCGTCATCCAACAGGTCGAAGAGGGGCCGCCCCTCCGTGTCTACATTGTCCCGTCCCGCGGCGCGCTCGGCTTCGAGAAAGTGCAGAAAGGCCGCATTCGTCACCTCGGTCCGGTCCATGCAGTAGGCCGAGAGGTGGATGCTGCGGGCTGGCGCCTGGTCGGGGTTGCGGTCGTCTCGACCGCGGGTGGATGCACCCGCCGGCACCAGGATCTCGGTGGCCGGCGTGACCGCTGCGTCCTGGTCGTCGCAGTCGGCCAGGCTGGGGTCCGGCGCCACCTGCCAACTCAAGAAGCCATCGCCATCGCGATCATCGGGGCTGCCGCCATCGGCGCCATCGCTGGTGCCGCTGTCTGCGGGCTCCCCGCTATCGGGCGTCGGCGCGCCGCTCTCCCCCACCGTGCCGGAGGGTCGGCAGGCGAGGATCAACGGCAGGAAGAACACCAGGCGGGGCATGGCGCCCAGCATAGCCTCAGCCATCCACCGTGTTGCGCACGCTCAGCTCAGCCAGCTGCGCGGCCTCCACCTTGTTGGGGGCGTCCGCCATCAGGTCCTGGGCGCTGGCGGTCTTGGGGAAGGCGATGACATCGCGAATATTTTCGGTGCCCGACAGCAGCATGACCAGCCGGTCAAAGCCGAAGGCGATGCCGCCGTGGGGCGGGGCGCCATACTGCAGGGCATCCAGCAGGAAGCCGAATTTTTCGTGGGCCTGTTCGGGGCTGAGGCCCAGGGCCGCAAAGACCTGGGACTGCACCGCGCTGTCGTGGATTCGGATGCTGCCGCCGCCGATCTCGTAGCCATTGCAGACGATGTCGTAGGCGTCGGAGAGCACCTCGCCCATGCGGTCGGTGCCCATCCACTCCAGGTGCTCGTCCATGGGCTTGGTGAAGGGGTGGTGAACCGCGACCCAGCGCCCATTCTCTTCGTCGTGTTCAAAGGCGGGGAAGGCGGTGACCCAGCAGAAGGCGAATTGGTCGGGGCCAAAGAGGCCGCGCTCGCGGGCGATGTGGGCCCGCAGGCGCCCCAGGCCGGCGTGCACATGGGCGGCCGGCCCCGCGCCCACCAAGACCAGGTCGCCGGGGGCCACATCGGGGATCTGCGCCAGCAGCGCATCTTCGACCTTGGACAGGGGGCCGGACCAGCTGCCATCGGCCTGCACCTTGCCCCAGAGCAGGCCGCCCAGGCGGTAGCGCTTCACGAAGTCCGTCCAGCCATCGAGGGTCTTGCGGGAGGAGTCTTCGGCCCCGCCCTTGACCACCATGGCCTTGACGATGCCACCGGCCTCGACCGCGCCCGCGACGACGCGGAAGGCGCTGCCCGACCAGTCCAAGGTGACGTGCTCCATGCCAAAGCGCAGGTCGGGGTTGTCCACGCCGAAACGCGCCATGGCCTCGGCATAGGTGATGACGGGGATGGGTCCGACCTCCAGGCCCCGGATGTCCTTGAACAGGGCCCGCACCAGGCTGTTGCCGATCTCCATCACCAGCGACGCGGTGGGGAAGCTGATCTCCATGTCGATCTGGGTGAACTCGGGCTGGCGGTCGGCGCGCAGGTCCTCGTCCCGGAAGCACTTGGCGATCTGGAAGTAGCGGTCAAAGCCCGACACCATCAGCAGCTGCTTGAAGAGCTGGGGGCTCTGGGGAAGGGCATACCACTGGCCCGGGTGGACGCGGCTGGGCACCAGGTAGTCCCGGGCGCCTTCGGGGGTGCTGCGGCAGAGGATGGGGGTCTCGACCTCGACGAAGCCCTGGGCGTCCAAGGTGGTGCGGGTGACCATATAGGCGCGGTGGCGGGTCAGCAGCTTGCTCTGCAGCTCGGGCCGGCGCAGGTCCAAGAAGCGGTGCTTGAGCCGGACCTCCTCGCTGGCCTCGGCCGACAGGGCCCCGCCGATGCTGAAGGGCAGCGGCCTGGTGCGGCTGAGCAGCCGCAGACGCTGGGGCAGGATCTCGACCGTGCCGGTGTCCATATCGGCGTTGATGGCGCCCTTGTCCCGCAGCACCAGCCTGCCGTGCACCTCCAGCACGAATTCCAGGCGGATCTGCCGGGCGACCTCCCAGACCTCGGCCGGGGCGCGGTCGTCCACCGTGATCTGGACGAGGCCGGTGCGGTCGCGCACCAGCAGGAAGAGCACGCCGCCGGCGTCGCGGACAAAGTGGGCCCAGCCCTGGACAATGACGTCCTGGCCTGCGTTTTCAGAGCGAAGCACGCCGCAGGTGTGGGTGCGGCGGGCGGGGGAGGGCTGAGAGGGAGACATGGCGCGGCCTCGGGCTGGCGGGGATCCAACGAGTGGCCCCCGCCCTATCCGATGCGGGGCGCCTTCAACAAGGCGGGGGCACCGGGGCCGCCCGCAGCGATCAGTAGGCCTCGGAGTTGTCCGATGCGCCCGTGCAGTCGCGATCGGCGGAGTCGGCAAAGCCGTCCAGATCGTTGTCCACCCCGTCGTTGCACTGGGTGCGTCCACCAATGCCGTCATTCTCCAGCAGCACGGCGATGCTGGTGCAGACCGGGTCGGCCAGGTCGGTCCAGCCGTCCCCGTCGTTGTCCAGCCCGTCGTTGCATTGGGTCGATGGGTCCGTCTCGTCGGTATCCGACCCATCCGCGCAGCCCGGATCGGCGGCGTCCACCGCGCCATCCCCGTCGTCGTCGCTGCCGTTGTTGCAGGCGAAGTTGCCAGCCACGCCGTCGTTCTCGAAGAGGTCAGCCGTGCTGGAGCAGGCGGGATCGTCCACATCCACCCAGCCATCCCCGTCGTCATCCAGGCCGTTGGCGCACTCAAAGACATGGGCCTCGTCGGCGTCGAAGGCGCTGGAGCAGCCAGGGTCTGCGGCGTCGCGCAGGCCGTCTCCATCGTCGTCGATCTGGTTGTTGCAGGCAAAGGCGCTCTCATAGCCGACTTCGCTGTCGCCCCACCCGCAATCGGGGTCGTCGCCGTCGGTCCAGCCATCGCCGTCGTTGTCGGCGCCATCGACGCAGTCCACGCTGCTGCCCGGGGCCTCGACATTGTCGTAGGCGTCGGTGCAGTCCGTGTCTGCAGCGTCGATCAGGCCGTCGAAGTCATTGTCGATGCCGTCGTTGCATTGGGCGTCGCGGGTGCCGGCCTCGGCGGTGGCGTCGATGCAGTCCGGATCCTCGTAGTCCACCCAACCATCGCCGTCATTGTCGAGCAGGTCGCTGCAGGCACCGACCGGGTCGCTCTCGACCGGGTCCAAGGCGCTGTAGCAGCCGGGGTCGAGGCTGTCGATCAGGCCGTCGCCATCGTCGTCCAGGCCGTTGTTGCAGGCCACGAAGAGATAGCCCACCTCCTCACCGAATTCGATGCAGTCGGGATCTTCGTCGTCCACCCAGCCGTCGCCGTCCTCGTCTGCGCCGCCGGTGCAGGAGCCCGGGCTGGCCGCTTCGTCATTGTCCCAGCCGCTCTCGCAGTCGGGGTCGTCGCTGTCGACATAGCTGTCCAGATCGTTGTCGATCTCGTCGTTGCAGGCGATGTCGGAGCCCGCCGTCTCCTCGCCGCCGTCCGCGCAGTCGGGATCATCGGCGTCGGTCCAACCGTCTCCATCGTCGTCCAGGCCATCGGTGCAGCTGGCGCTGGCCGCCTGCTCATCCAGGTCGAAGCCGTCGTCGCAGTCGGCGTCGTCGGCGTCCACCAGCCCATCGCCGTCCCCATCCACCCCGTCGTTGCAGGCGGACAAGGAGAAGCCGGACTCCAGGCCCAAGACAAAGCAGTCGGGGTCCTCTTCGTCCACCCAACCATCGCCGTCGTCGTCATCGCCGTCTTCACAGCTGGGGTCGGGGCTCGCCTCGTCGTCCAGCCAGGGCACGGTGCAATCGGCGTCGTCGGCGTCGATGGAGCCGTCCCCGTCGTTGTCCAGGCCGTCGTTGCACGCGAAGCTGGTCAGCCCCAGCTCGTCGCCATCGCTGAGGCAGTCCAGGTCGTCGGCGTCGGTCCAGCCGTCGGCGTCGTCATCGCTGCCGTTGGCGCAATCATCGGCGTTGTCGTCCTCAACCGGATCCCAGGCCGACTCGCAGCCGTCGTCCGCCGCGTCGATGAGCAGGTTGCCATCGTTGTCGAGTCCGTCGTTGCACTCGCCGCCACCAAAGCCAAGCTCGACCACGCCACCGGCCGCGCAGTCCGGGTCGTCGCCGTCCACCCAGCCATCCAGATCGTCGTCGCTGCCATTCTCGCAGTCGCCGGCGTCTTCGTCGTCATCGGTGGCGGCGCTGCATCCCCCGTCCGCCGCATCGACGGCCCCGTCGCCGTCGTTGTCCAGGCCGTCGTTGCAAGCGGTGCTGCCCAGGCCGTCTTCGGTGGTGCCGCCGTCTGCGCAGTCGGGATCCGCGTCGTCGGTCCAGCCGTCGCCGTCGTCGTCCCAGCCGTCCACGCAGTCGTGGGCCGCCGTACCCTCCAGGCTGTCCAGGGCGCCCTCGCAGCCGCTGTCCAGCGAGTCGATGGTCAGGTCGCCGTCGTTGTCCAACCCGTCATTGCATTGGGTTCTGCCAAAGCCCAGCTCGGTGCTGCCCGCCGCACAGTCGGGGTCCGCGTCGTCGGTCCAGCCGTCGCTGTCGTTGTCGATGCCATCCGAGCAGCCGGTGATGGGGTCCGTCTCGTCGTTGTCGGTGCCGTCGCTGCAGCCGGCATCGGCGGCGTCAATAAAGCCGTCCCCGTCGTTGTCTACCCCGTCGTTGCAGGCATAGGCGCTGGTGGCCGGCAGCTCGGAGGTGTCGGTGGCCGCACTGCAGCCCGGGTCGTCCAGGTCCACCCAGCCGTCGCCGTCGTTGTCGGCCTGGTCGGCGCAGGCATAGTTCGCCTCATGATCGTCATCGGCGGTGCTGCAGTCCGGGTCCAGCCCGTCGATCAGGCCATCGGCGTCGTTGTCCACGCTGTCGTTGCATTCGGTGCTGCCATAGCCGCCCGTCTCGTCGCCGGAGGCGATGCAGTCGGGGTCCGCCGCGTCAATCCAGCCGTCGCTGTCGTCGTCCAGGCCGTTGTCGCAGTCGTCGGCCTCGGCCGTGCCGCTGGCGGCCGCGCAGTCCAGGTCCAGGGCGTCGATGCGCCCATCGCCATCGTTGTCGATGCCATCGTTGCATTCGGTGCTGCCAAAGCCCAGCTCTGTTCCCGATGCACAGTCGGGGTCATCGGAGTCGATCCAGCCGTCGGCGTCGTTGTCGACGCCGTCGGTGCACGCGTCCACCTCGTCGTCGTCAAAGCCATCCAAGCAGCCCGAGTCGAAGGCGTCAATGGACCCGTCGCCGTCGTTGTCGACGCGGTCATTGCAGGCGGTGCTGCCAAATCCAAGCTCGTTGTTGCCCAGAGCGCAGTCGGGGTCTTCGTCGTCCACCCAGCCATCGCCATCGTTGTCGTAGCCGTCCGAGCACTGGTCGGCTTCGGTATAGTCGAAAGCGGATGTGCAGTCCGGGTCGGCGGCGTCGATGCCCCCGTCCCCGTCGTTGTCGATGCCATCGTTGCATTGGCGGCTGGAGAAGCCGCCTTCGCTGTCGCGCAAGGCGCTGGTGCAGCCCGGGTCGGCGAGGTCGATCCAGCCATCGGCGTCGTTGTCGACGCCGTCTTCGCAGGCGTTGAGTTCGGTGTCGTCCGTGCCCGCGCTGCAGCTGGGATCGTCGGCGTCGATTTCGCCGTCGCCGTCGTTGTCGATGCCGTCGTTGCACTCGTAGGGCGAGGTGGTGGTGTCCTCGTAGATGGCGTCTTCTCCCACACAGTCCGGATCGTCGCCATCGACCCAGCCATCGCCGTCGTTGTCTTCGCCGTCGATGCAGGGGTCGATCAGCTCGGTCTCATCCGTTGCATCGGCGCAGTGGTCGTCGGCGGCGTCTACATCGCCGTCGCCGTCGTTGTCCGCGCCGTCATTGCATTCGGTGTCACCAAAGCCAAGCTCTTCATCCCCCAGGGCGCAGTCTGGGTCTTCGTCGTCGGTCCAGCCGTCGCCGTCGTTGTCTTCGCCGTCCAGGCAGCCGGCCAGCTCGCCATCCACGGTGGCGTCGGTGCAGCGGCTGTCGGCGGCATCGATGTCGCCGTCCTCGTCGTTGTCGACGCCGTCGTTGCATTCCGTGTCGCCAAAGCCCAGCTCTTCATCGCCCGATGCACAGTCGGGATCGGCCGCGTCGGTCCACCCGTCGGCGTCGTCGTCTTCGCCGTTGTTGCAAGGGGTGATGGGCACGTCCAGCAGGGCCATCGCCACCTCGACCACCGGCACCTTGTCGGTGACGAAGCCGATGGGGTCGGTGACGCCGGAGCGGGAGGTCTCGGCCACACCCAAGAAGCCATGGGCGCTGACGGTGAACTGGCCGCGCTGGCTGCCCAGCGCCAGCTCCACCCGGGGCAGCGTGCCGCCGGTGCCCGGATCCACCTCGGCCACAAACTCGACCAGACCGTCGTCGTCGGTGTCTTCGAACCAGGTGGTCCGGGACAGCTCGGTCGCCTCTGCGGGGGCGCCGTCCCGGTCGGTCCAACCCTCCACGCTGTCCAGCACCAGCAGGATGCGGTCGGCATTGTCCTGGATGGCGCCGGGATCGTCGGCGGTGAGCTGAATCTGGACGGCGGTGCGCAGCTCGGGCGGCGCGCAGGCGGCCAGGGCGAGCAGGGCGAGGAGAGAGGGGGCGCGCATGGGCCCTCCGAGGGAGCGAAGGGTCATGGCAGGGAGACGACCACGTCGCCTTCTGGGGCCGGGACGGGCTGGCTGCCCACGACCGCGACGATGACGCCGGTGGTGGCGCCGCCCGCGGCGACCCCCACCCCGGTCCAGAAGGCCCAGTGCTGATAGAAGGGCTTCTGTTCCACAAGGACGGAGCGTTCCCGCCCGTCCTCGGGGGCGAGGTCGGCCCGGTAGGCCGCCTTGCCCGAGGGGGGCACATTCACGCGGCCGCTGGCGGGCTTTCGGCCCGGCGCGCTGACCTCCACGGCGTAGCGACCGCGGGCCACCTTGCCCAGGTTGACCTTGCGGCCGGTGCCCAGCACGACACCTGACAGGCTCACCTCTCCGGCGTCGTCTCCGGTGACGATCACCAGGTCGGCGCCCTTGCGGCTGAGGGTGGCGTTGACCTCGCCGCGCGAGCCGTCCCGGGTGTCGACCACCTGCAGCAGGGCGGCGTTCTGGCCGTCATCCACCCGCACGACGTGCAGGCCGGGGGCCACCCCCTCCAAGGACAGGGGGGTCTGGCCCACGGGCTTGCCATCGAGCTCGACCGCCGCGCCTTCGGGGGAGGAGAGCACCGAGAAGCGCCCGCTGCTGGTGGGCAGGTCTTCGCGGATGAAGAGGTTGATGCCGGGCTTGAAGACGAAGACACCCTTGACCGGCTCGTGGCCGGGGGCGGTCAGCAGGTAGCTGTGTTCGCCGGGGGGCAGGTCCCGCAGGCGCACAGGCAGCGCAGAGTCGGAGCGCCCGTCGATGGCGACATGGCCACCCGGGGCGTTGATCTGGAATTCCACCGTGCCGCCCCCCGGCGACAGCTGGGCGGTGAGGTCGGCGCGGGCCCCGGCGCGAACGTTGATCTTGCGCACATAGGGTTCAAAGCCATCGGCCGCGACGCGCACGCTGTGCTCTCCCGCGCTGACGTAGCGGGACACCGGCAGGCTGTCGGCCAGCACGCCATCCACCCAGACCTGGGCGCCGGGGGTGGCGCAATCCACCCGCAGCAGGCCCGTCTCGACGGGCGCGCCCGCCGCTGGAGGCTCTTGTGCGAAGGCCGGGGAAGGCCTCGCCAGATTGACGGCCAGGCCTAAAAAGACGAGGAGGCCGAAGGCGGGGGTACCGATGCGCGAAGGGGTCATGCCGGACCTGGTAGGCGACGGCGGTAGGGTAGCAGAGGCGGCCGAATCAGCCTACCGCTTCAACCCGCGCCCGGCCGCCGCTGGTCCCCGTCGCGGCGGGTGATCCTCTGGCCATCCAACCACTCCAGCAGGGGGATGGCGTGTTTGCGGCTGAGGCCGGTCAGCTCTTTGAAGTCGGCGGCGGCCATGGCGTCGTGGGCCCCGAACCAGGCGCGCACCTGGGCCTCCAGGGCCCGCAGCCTGTCCCGGTGCAGCAGCCGATCCGCCACCCGCACCAGGGTGCCGGATTCGACGTGAAGATGCGTCAGCTCGGGATCGCGAGAGAGCAGATCCGAGGCCTTGGCCCCCTCCAGGCCGCCGGCCCGCACCTCGGCCTCCAGGCCAGCGGATCGGGCCGCCTGGCTGGCATCCATGCGGATCTCGAAGTCGGGCAGGCGCATGCGAGGGCCATCAATGACCAGGGCGCCCGCGCCGGCGAGGCCGTCCACCAGCGCATCGTAGAGCCGTGGCGCCAGGTGGCCCAGGGGGGGACGGTGCAGCTCTCGGCGCGGGGCCCCCGGCGAGAGGGGCCGGCTGGCGTGGTAGGCCGCCAGGGCCTCCAGCAGGGCGGCCTGCAAGGCCAGGAGGCGGTCGGGGTGCAGCAGGACGTCCGCCAGGGGCGCGCCTTCGGTCACGCCGCGCAGGGCGGCCTGGGAAGGGGCCAGCCCCGCGTCCCCGGCCCGCGCCAGCAGCACGCCCCGGTCGCCGGCCTCCAGGGCCGCCAGCTCGGCCGCCACCCGGGCCCGATCCCGGCGGCGCGCCCGCGGGGCCCAGGGGTCGAGGATCACGCCCCCACCCAGGGTCTCGACCGGGCTCTCTCGACGGAGGATGAAGCGATCCCCCGGCAGGGCGATCAGCGGGGCCGCCGTGCGGATCTGCACCCGATGCCGTCGGCCGGGAATGAGCCCGTCAGGCTCGTCTTCGCCGCCATCCACCTCCAAGACATGCACCACGGCCAGCACCTCGGCCGTGCCCACCAGCAGGCGCACATGGGCGCCGTCGGGCAGGGCCGGCGCAGCGGCGAGCAGCGTCAGGCGGGCATCCAGGATGCTGGCGGGGGGCAGGCGCCCCGGGTGGCCAATCACCTGGCCCCGGGCGAGGTCGTCGCGTTCGATGCCGGCGAGGTTGAGGGCCGTGCGCTGGCCGGGCAGGGCCTCGTCCACCTTGTGGCCATGCACCTGCACCCCGCGCACCCGGGCCTTGAGGCCTTCGGGTTGCACCTCCACCTCGTCACCATCCCGCACCCGGCCGCTGCGCAGGGTGCCCGTCACCACGGTGCCAAAACCCTGGCGCACAAAGGCGCGATCGATGGGCAGGCGCAGGGGGCCGCCATCGGGGCGGGTGGCCGCGGGCAAGGCGGCCAGGGCCGCCACCAGGGCGTCCAGGCCGGCAGGCGTGGGGCCCGCCGCGGTGGCCAACACAGGTGCACCCTCCAGAAAGGTGCCCGCAACCACCTCTTCGACGTCCAGGGCCGCCATCTCCAGCATCTCGGCGTCCACCAGGTCCGACATGGTGAGGGCCACGATACCGGCCTTCACCCCCAAGAGGTCGAGAATGGCGAGGTGCTCGCGGGTCTGGGGCATGACGCCGTCCACCGCAGACACGCAGAGCAGCACGGCGTCCAGCCCGGTGGCCCCGGAGATCATCGTGCGCACCAGGCGCTCGTGGCCGGGCACATCCACAAAGGCGGCCAGGCGCCCATCCGGCAGGTCCAGGTGGGTGAAGCCCAGGGCGATGGTGATGCCGCGGGCGCGCTCTTCGGGCAGCCGGTCGAGATCCTCACCGGTCAACGCCTTCACCAGGCTGGTCTTGCCATGGTCGATGTGGCCCGCCGTGCCGATGACCAGGCGGGGACGGCTCTCGGACATGGGCGCCTCCAGGGGCCAGCCCTAACCGCCCGCCCTGGGCCTGCCCTGGACGAGGGCCCGCCGAGGACCTATGACGGGCCATGGACCCGACCCCGGCCCACCTGCGCCCCACCGCCGCCCTGGACAGCGACCACCCCGCAGTGGTCGCCTTCGCCCAGCGCATCGGCGGCGGGCTGCCCCCCAAAGATGCCGCCATCGCGCTCTTTTTCGCGGTGCGTGACGGGTTGCGCTACACGCCCTGGCGGGTGCGCTTCGAACGCGACGCCTTTCGGGCCAGCGACGCCTTGCTGCGGGATCCGGCCGAGGGGGGGCACTGCATCGACAAGGCCCTGCTGCTGGCCGCGAGCGCCCGGGTGCTGGGCATTGCCAGCCGCCTGCACTTTGCCAATGTGCGCAACCACCTGGGCACCGGTCAGCTCGAAGCCGCCCTGGGCACCGACCTGCTGGTCTTTCACGGCTATGTGGGCCTCTACCTGGGCGGGCGCTGGGTATCGGCCACGCCGGCCTTCAACCGCGAGCTCTGCGCCCGCCTGGGGGTGCCGCCGCTGGGCTTTGACGGCCAGTCCGACGCGGTCTTTCAGCGCGAGGACCGCGGCGGCGGCCGCCTGCTGGAGATCGTCGAGGACCACGGCCACTACGCTGATCTCCCCTTTGAGAGGATGATTCGGCAGTGGGAGATTCATTACCCGGCCCTGGTGGCGACGGGGCGTTGGCCCAAACCCAAGGGTGCCCCCGGCCCCTCGCAAGGCTAAGCTCGCCGCATGCGCGATGCCTGCCCCGCCTGCCACAGCCAAGTGGACGTCGATGACGGCCAGCTCACCGCCTGCCCGGGCTGCGGCCACTGGTGGATTGTGGGCCAGGGCCACGTCGCGCCAACCGGCGACGAGGAGGACGGGCCCGATCCCTGGCTGGCCGAAAGCAGCAGCGCGTCGGGCATCCCCCAGCTGGCCCAGGCCCCCCTCCCGCCGCCTCGGGCGGTGCGCCGCGGCCCCGCACAGGCCGATCCCGGCGCCCAACCCTGGGAATTCGAGCTTCAGTTTGCCGAGGGCGACGCCTGGCAGGGCCCCTACGACCGCTTCAGCCTGCGCGAGATGATCTATGTGGGGCGGCTCACCGGCGACGAACAGCTGCGCTCGCCGGGCGGCGCCGACTGCGAGCGCCTGGGCGATCTGCCCGAGTTCGGCGATGTGTTGCAGCTGCTGGGCAAGACCGAGGTGACGGGCACCCACCGACACAGCATCGCGGGCTGGCAGCGCGGCGCCAGCCCCAGCGCGCCGACCCCCGACGCGTCAACGCCCGCAGCAGCCGGGCCTGCCGCGCCGATGGCCGCGCTACCCTCCGCGCAATCCCCCACGCCTGTCCCCGCGCTATCCCCCTCGCCCGTCCCAGCGCCCGTCCCCGCAAAAGAGCGCGCGGCGGCCCCATCGGCCAGCAAGCTGCCCATGATCATCGGGTTGGTCTTCCTTCTGGTCATGGGCTTGGGCGTGGTGATCGGCCTCGCCCTGTCCTGACCCGGCGGCCTCAGCCCATCGTCAAGCGGCGGAAGACCTCTTCGAGGTTGGATTTTTCGCGGGCCAGCTCCAGCAGCACCAGGCCCCGGTCCACCGCCAGCTGAAAGAGGGCGGCGCGCACATCCTCGCTGGCCAGCACCTCGAAGGCGTGGGTGTCGGGGTCGGCCGCCTCCATCATGCGGGCGCGGTCCACGCCGGGAATGGCCTGCACGGCCTGCAATACGGCCTCGGGGCTGGCCTCCACCTTGCCGGCCCCAAAGACCACCTGCAGCATCAGGCCGCCCCGGGTGCGGGCGGTCACATCGTCGGTGGCGCCGTCGGCCACGATGGCGCCCTTGTTGATGATGATGACGCGGTCGCAGGTGGCCTGGACCTCGCTGAGGATGTGGGTGGAGAGGATCACCGTACGGCGTCGGCCGATCTCGCGGATGAGGTTGCGGATCTCGACGATCTGGTTGGGGTCGAGGCCCGTGGTGGGCTCGTCCAGGATGAGGATGGGGGGGCTGTGCAGCAGGGCCTGGGCCAGGCCCACCCGCTGGCGGTAGCCCTTGGACAAGGAGCCCACGGTCTGCCCCAGGCGCTCGTCGATGCCGCACTCCTGGGCCACTCGCTCGATGGCCCGGGCCAGCTCGGCCTTGCCCAGGCCGCGGATCTCGCCGATGTAGCGCAGGTAGTCGCCCACGCGCATATCGGGGTAGATCGGGGCATTTTCAGGCAGGTAGCCCACCCGGCGCTGGGCCTCGATGGGGTCGGCCAGGGTCTCGTGGCCCTGGATGGCGGCCCGCCCCGCGCTGGGGGCCAGAAAGCCCGTCAGCACCTTCATGGCGGTGCTCTTGCCCGCGCCATTGGGCCCCAAGAAGCCCACGACCTCGCCTTCGGAAATCTGGAAGCTGATGCCCCGCAAGGCGACAAAGCTGCCATAGGACTTGTGAAGGTCGGCGACCTCGATGGCGACGGTCATGGGCAACACTCCGGGGGCTGACCCCACTACGCGCGGGGGCCCCCAGGTGTAACCGCGTGGCCGGCTGCGATCTGCGCTTCAGGGGGCCGCGACCCACTCGATGCGCATCGTATAGGGCATGTCGCCGGCCGCCCCCGACCAGGGCAGCACGATGAAGGTGTAGGTCTGGCCGGGCTCAAAGAGGAATTCCCACTGGCCCAGGCTGTCGATGGTCTCGGGCTTGCCCTCTTCGATGCCCCAGCCGGCCGCGTAGATGGTGCCATCGGGGCCATTCAGGTTGAGGTCGAGGTTGTAGCTGTCGTCGGGCCAATCCAGGCTGATCAGGGCGGCGACGGGCTCAGCCACGGTGATGCTGAAGGCGTCGTTGTCCCCGACCCAGCTGGGGTCGGCCGTCTCGAAGTTCAGGCTGCCCCGCACGATATCCACCAGGCCAGCGCCGCTGCCCACGCCGAGATCCTGGGGCGTGCCGCCGATGATCGTGTATTCATCATCGATCTCGACGTCGTTGGGCTCGATCTCGCTGACCGAGAAGCCCAGGGGCACCGGCGCGAGGGCGTCCAGGGTCAGGGCCTTGCCTTTGTGCACATCCTCGCCCACCTCGTCGGTGCGCAGCTTCACCTCCACCACCTCGGTGGCATAGAGCACGCCGGGGCCGATGCCGCCGCGCAAGCCCACGAAGCTGCCCCCATGAAGAAAGACCGCGCCGACCTTCTCGTTGACGGCGGTGGTGGTGTCCGGATCTTCCGGGGCGGCGGTGTCCTCGCTGCCGGTGCCGGGCACATCGGTGGTCTCCACCGACCGGATGTCCAGCATCGTCCAGTCGCCCACCCAGCTCAAGGTGGCCGGGTCCAGGGTGAATTCCTTGACCGAGGTGCCGCCCAGCAGCGCTCCCCGGTCGGCCGGGTCGGCATTCTGCCAGGCGCCCACATAGACGGCCTTGCCGTTGGGGTCGAAGCCACTCAACAGGATGTCGTAGTCGCGAACCGACCCATCGCCGCCGAGGCCGGCAACACGCACGCCATAGGTCGTGTTGGCAGACAGCGAAAGATCCGCGGTGAAGCTGCCATAGCTGCCCGCGGTGCTCTCGGACAGAATGGGCACCGGGTTGCCCTCCGGGTCCAGCTCGGACAGGTTGAGCACCTCGATGCGGAAGGTCGCCGTCTCGTCGGGCAAGGGCGCCGCGGTGTCCAGGGACTCGGGTGCAGAATCGGCCCAGGTCATTGTCAAGGTGGACGCACCATCCTCCAAGGCGGTGAGGCGGAACCAGTCCTGGTCGCCCGTGGACGGGTTGAAGCTGGCGATGCTGCCGTGCAGCTTGACGTGCCGGTAGCTGTAGGGGCCGATCTCGTCGGCCACCCCCTCGGCCCAGTCGTCGTTGGCCCGGCTATCGCCTTCGGTCTCGGCCACCAGCTGGGGCGGAATGGAGAGGGTGCCCTTGATCACGCTGCGGTCGATGCCGGTCTCGGGCAAGGCGCAGCTCAGGAGCAGGACGAGGGTGGCGCTCGCGGCGCGTGCGGTCTGGGCGGACATTTAGAACTCTCCCCGGAGGCCGATCTGCAGGTAGCGGGGCAGCTGGCGCGACTGGGCCTGGCCAAAGCTCAGGTTGCCCTCTTGGTCGAGGCTGGCGCTGCCATCGGGGTCGTCCACGGCGGTCTGCACCGACGTGACCGTGCGGTTGTTGAGCACGTTGAAGCACTCCAAGGTGAGGTCCCAGGTGGTCTGGAAGGCCGCCACCGTGGCGCCCACCTTCAGGTCCAGCTTGCTGGTGGCGGGCAGGCGGTAGTCGCCGTCGATGCTCTCGCGAACCAGCGACCAGTCGCCAAAGACGCCGTTGTAGTAGGCGGGCCGGTAGGGCTCGCCGGACAACATCTGGAAGTTCCAGGCAAAGATGCCGCCCAGACCCCAGTTCTCGTTGAACTCCGCCAGCAGCGGATCGCGCCAGGACCCCGCCACCTTGATGGCGTGGGGCACATCATAGGGCATCAGCCCCACCTCGTAGCTGCGCAGGGTGGGCACATCATAGGTGGAGGAGGCCAGGCCCTGGCCGATGTCGTCGCGGTAGCGCCCATAGCTGCGGCTATAGGTGTAGCTGGCCAGCATGCCCCACTTCTCGCCCCACTGCTTGTTGGCTTGGAACTCCAGGCTGGTATATTGCATGAAGGCGTCATCGGGGGTGCGCAGACGGTAGCGGGCCTCGCCCGTGCCGTCGCGGCTGCTGAGGATCTCGCTGCCGTCTTCGCTCCAGACCAAGTTGACCTCGTCGTCTTCAAAGAGGTTGCGCGTCTCTTCATAGGAGAAGGTCACGCCGACGGCGAAGCCCTCGCCCATGTCGCGGTTCAACCCGGCCGAGAACTCGTCGGAGTAGGGCATGCGCAGCTGGTCGTGCACCTCGAAGCTGCTCGCAAAGGAGTAGCTCGGGTTGTCGGACCAGGCGCCGGCCTCGCTGTCCCAGTCGTAGTAGCCGCCGCCATTGGTGCCCTTGGACAGGATGTCGGCGATCTCCAGCCAGCCCGTGTCGTAGAAGCGGCCGTAATAGGCGAAGAGGCTGGTGCGGCCGTCGTTGGTGAGGTCGTAGGCGGCACCAAAGCGCGGCGCGGCGGTGATCTGGGTGGAGTAGACCAGCTCGCCGATGTTGTTGGTGAAGCCGGATTTGTCGAAGCGCACGCCCGGCCGAAGGGTCAGGCGCCCGCCCAGGGTCCAGACGTCTTGCAGATACCAGCCCACCATATAGCCGCTCAGATCGGTGGCCCCGCTGCTGTCGTATTTGACCAGCAGGGTGGGGACATAGGACTCGAGGTCATCGGGGGTGGTGGTGTAGCTGAAGTAGGGGATGCCCTTCTCCAGCCCCGGGCTGGCCGAGCTGCTGGTGAGCAGATCGCCCTGGAAGCCCAGCTTGAACTGGTGCTCTCCGGCGAAGTCCACGAACTGCGTCCACGCCGCCGTCAGCGTGTTGCGGTCGCGCTGGGTCCGGTAGGCATAGGGGAAGGTCCCATAAGAGAAGCCGTCGGGGTCATAGCCAAACCAGCCCGTCTCGACGCCATATTGCGCGGCGATGTCATTGGGGAAGGACTGCTTGCAGGTGCCGTCAGCGGCGTAGGCCTTGCAGCTGTCCTTCCACTGCATGGGCTCCACCTTGATGTAGCTGCTGCTGTGGCTGTACTGGGCGTCGATGATGGTCTTGCTGGTGGGCGTGCCCTGGTAGCCCGCAGACACCAGCCAGCCGCCCTGGCGCCACCACGTCTCTGCATTGGGCAACGTGTAGACCGATGACTCGGAGTTGTCGATATTGGTGGGGTCGGCCTGGCCCTGCAGCCAGATGCGGTGGTCGGGGTGGGGGCTGAAGGTGAGCTTGCCAAAGAGGTAGGCGCTCTTCCAGTTGCGCGTCGGGACGGAGAATTCCTTGGGGTAGATCTCGCGCACATCCTCGGTCAGCACCGGGGTGTAGAGGTCGCGGGACAGCTGCACGCCCGTAAAGAACCACAGCTTCTCTTTGACGATGGGGCCGCCCAGGTTGAGCGCGACCATCTGGCTGGCCTGGTCGGGCTTGGGCACGCCCTCCTCTTCGGGAAGGGGCTTGTAGAGCTGGGTCTGGGTGCTGTTGTAGAGCACCTGCACATCGCCCTCGAACTCGTCGCCGCCGGACCGGGTGACCACATTGACCGCCCCGCCCAGGCTGCGGCCATACTCGGCGTCCATGCCGCCGGTGATGACCTGGATCTCTTCGATCACGTCGAAGTTCATATTGGCGGAGAAGGTGTTGGTCAGCGGGTCCGTCGTATTGACGCCGTCCACATAGTACTGGTTCGAGAAGGACAAGCCGCCCCGTACATTGGGATTGCCCGTGCCGTTGTCATTCACGCCCGGCGCGAAGCCCATGGCAGATTGGTAGTCGCGGCCCGCGTTGGGCAGGTCGCGCAGCATCTCCTTGCTCATCACCAGGCCCGTGCGGGTGGTGGAGACGTCCACGGTGGGGGCCCGGTCGGTGATCACCAGCTCTTCGCCGGCCACCGCGGGGGTGAGGGTGAGGTTGGCGGTGGTGGTCAGGCCCGACTGGATGCGCAGGCTGACCTCTTGCACGCCAAAGCCGGCCAGCTCGGCCCGCAGGCTGTAGTCGCCCACGGGCAGGCCGGTGAAGCGGAAGCGGCCTTCGTCGTCGGCCTGCTCCTGGCGCGCGCCCTGCATCTGGGGGGCGTTGAGGGTGAGCAGCACCCCAGGCACCGCGAGGCCCTCGGGATCGGTCACGGTGCCGCGCAGCTGGCCGGTCAGCTCCACCGCAGAGGCGGTCTTGCTACCCAGCAACAGGAAGAGGAGGGCGCTGAGCAGGCTCAGCGGGACGGTCGCGCGTCGAAGCATGGGACCTCAGCAAGGGCGGAACCCGCGGACAGTACCGGAGGGCGGGCCAAATGGGTAGGGTCGCCGACCCACCCCCCCGGAAGGTTTCGTTTCCCTCACGGGTTATGAGCGGTTCATGCGCATCACCACATGGAATATCAACTCGCTCCGGGCCCGCCTTCACCGGGTGCCCGACTGGCTCGATCAGGCCGCCCCCGACGTGCTCTGCCTGCAAGAGACCAAGTGCCAGGACAAGGAGTTCCCGCGCGAGCTCTTCGAGGCGCGGGGCTACCAGGTCGCGATCTACGGCCAGAAGACCTACAATGGCGTGGCCATCGCCTCCAAGCTGCCCATGACCGATATCGAGCTGGGCCTGCCGCTTCAGGGCGACCCCGAGGCGCGGGGCATCGCCGCCACCATCGGCGGCATCAAGGTGGTGAACCTCTACGTGGTCAACGGCAAGGCCGTCGGCGACGCCAAATACGCCTACAAGCTGCGCTGGCTGGACGCCTTGTGCGACCGCACCGACGCCTGGCGGGCGGCCGGCGGCCCCCTGCTGCTCTGTGGCGACTTCAACATCGCCCCGACGGACGAGGACACCTGGGACGCCGACCTCTGGTTTGGCAAGGTGCTGTGCAGCCCGCCAGAGCGCGCCCGCTTCCAGCGCCTGCTGGACAGCGGCCTGGTGGACGCCTTCCGCAAGAAGCACCCCGACGCCTGGGGGCGCTATGCCCACACCTGGTGGGATTACCGCGGAGGCGGCTTCCAGCGCGGCTTTGGCATGCGCATCGACCACTTCCTGGTCACGGCCGACCTCTTGGACCGCAGCCGGGCGGTGGTCATCGACCGCGAGGCCCGCAAGGGCGAGAAGCCCAGCGATCACGCTCCTGTGACACTGTTTTTGGACGAGGACCCGCCCGCCGCCAGCTGAGGGTGGCGTGGCTGTCCCCTCCCCCGCCGGTTAGGCCCACGGCCTTTTTCGAGGTCCCCCATGAAGCTCACCGGCCGCATCCTCACCCTCTTTGACGACGGCGACGAGGTCCGCGCCCAGCTGGAAGGCCAGGACCGCAGCTTTGGCGGCGAGGCCCTGCATTATGGCGTCAACACCGACGCCATGATCTCCGGCCAGGCCTGCACCCTGGGCTATACGCCGCAGATCCTGGGGCCCTGGTTCCTCGAGAACTTCAAGGAGCAGGTGAAGAAGGCGGACGTGCAGGGCGGCGGCTTCCAGGTCATCGTGGGCGGCGACGCCTATGGCAGCGGCAGCAGCCGCGAGGTGGCGGTGGTGGCCCACCAGGGCGCGGGCATCGAGCTGGTGGTGGCCCGCAGCTTCCAGCGCATCTTTCAAGAGAATATGGTCTATGGCGGCATGCCCTTCACCACCGACTTCGGGGTGGTGGACCGCCTGCGGGCCGGCGAAGACGTGCCGGTCAGCGAGTTCCACGAGGCCCTGCCCGAGTTCTTCCGCCAGGTGGCGGTGGCAGGTGGCTTGTTGCCCTATGGCCAGGCCTGGCTCGCGGGCGATGTGGCCCCCTGGTACGCCACCTCCGGCGCCAGCCGCCCCATGAATGTGGTCGAGAAGCTGGTCGCCGCCAAGGCCTGGGTGGGCGGCGCCCCCGGCAAGGGCGACGGCCCCCGCTTTGGCCTGCCCCAGGTGGGCCCCGGCGACCAGGTGCTCTGCCGGGTGGGCTTCCGCGGCATGCACGAGTACACCGCCGGCATGTGCATGGCCCTCTACACCGAGGCCTTCGGCAAGGCGCCGGTGCACGACCCCGACCAGGTCGCCTGCTTTGAAGACCACTTCGTGCTGATCGACGAGGCCACCGTTCCCGACGCGGTCAAGGCCGCCCGCCTGGCGCCGGCCCGCCAGCTGGCCGCCGAGATGGTGGAGGCCTGCGAGGCCCATGGCCTGCGCCTGCACGGCCCGGGGCGGCCCCTGCCCGCCGGCGTCTGCCACCGGGTCGTCGTGGAGGATTACGCCCGCCCCGGCGACATCGTGGTGCTGACCGACTCCCACACCCCCACGGCCGGCGTGCTCAACGCCTTCGCCTTCGGGGTGGGCAGCACGGCCATGACCTTCGCCCTGCGCACCGGCCTCATCCCCGTCACCGTTCCCAAGGTGGTGCGGGTGGTGGTGACCGGCGATGCCGGTGGCCTGCTCAGCCCCAAGGACCTCATCCTGCACCTGATCGGCGCCCCCTACTTCCGCGAGGAGCAGTGGCGCACCAGCCCCACCGACACCTGCGTGATCCAGCTCGGCGGCCCTGGCCTGGACCAGTGGAATGTGGACGAGCTGTCCGTCATCACCAATATGACCGTCGAAGGCGGGCTGATGACCGGCGTGGTCGAGCCCTGCAAGCCCCTGCTGGACTTCTTGAAGGAGCGCCGGGGCCAGGATTATGCAGAATCGATGGTCGCACCCGACGAAGGCGCCCACTACGAGCGGGTGATCCAGATCGACCTGGCCGATGTGCCCCTGACCGTGGCCACCCCCGGCGACAGCCGCAACCGGGCGGCCCTCGATGCCTCGGAGGCCGTGCAGATCCACAACGTGGTCATCGCCAGCTGCACGGGCGGGTCCTTGTCCGACCTGCGCGCGGCGGCCGATGTCTTGCGGGGGCGCAGCCTGCACCCCGGCGTGCGGGTGACGGTCACCCCCTCCAGCACCCTGGTGGCGCGCCAGGCCGAAGGCGAGGGCCTGCTGCAGCTCTTCACCGATCTGGGCGCGGTGGTGAGCCCGCCGGGTTGTGGTTCTTGCATCGGGAATGGGCCAGGGGTGCCCCTTCCCGGCGAGGTTACCGCCAGCACCACCAACCGCAATTTCGATCGGCGCATGGGCGCGCCGGGGCCGGTCTACCTGGTCAGCCCCGCGGTGGCGGCGGCCAGCGCGGTGACCGGCCACCTCACCGATCCCCGCAAGCTGCCGGCGGTCTGACCGGGGGGCGCGGTCAGTAGATGCCATCCTCCGAGAAGCGGAAGCTGGCCGGCGGCGCCGAGGCCGTGGGCTGGCTGGGCTTGGGGGGGCGGCTGGCCAGGAAGAGGTCCCGCTGCCACAGGGCCTCGGTGAGCAGGCTGCGGTAGGCGATGGTGCCGCGGGAGCCGTCCTCCGACGCCTCGAAGCTCAGCTCCACCCGCTCGCCGCGCCAGACCGACAGGTCTTTGCGGGCGCTGCTGGTCCTGGGCTTGCCATAGAGGCCGCTCAGCTCGGCGCGGACCTTGCGGACGGCGGCGCGTCCTTCGATGGGAATCCTCACCAGGCCGAGCTTGTCCTGGTAGCAACCCACCGTCATGGGGCCGGACTCCTTGCCGCCCGCCTCAGCCCTTCGGCTCAAGTCGTAGAGGTCCATGCCGTAGACGACCTCGGCGGCAGCGCTGCGTCCGTCAATCTGGGTGCAGGCGACGTTGAAGGCCAGGTCCTGAAAGCCGTGGTGCCGGTCCAGCTCGGCCATGCGGTCCACCGCAGGCGCGGCCGGTCCGCGGTGGGCGGCGCAGGCGCCAAGGAGCAGCAGCAGGGGGGCGACAAGACGCATGGACGGGTCCTCCATCGTGGGAGCTTCGTGCTCTGAGGGGTAGAACGGATGCAAACCCCTCCCCCACGAGCCCCCATGGATCTCCCCGCGCGTTTGCGGCTCCTGGCCTCCCTGGTGCTGCCCGGCCAACCGGCCGCCGACATCGGCACGGACCACGGCATGCTGGCGGTCGCCCTGGCCCTGGAGGGCATCTGCCCGCGGGTGCTGGCCTGCGATGTGGGGGAGGCCCCCCTGGCCGGCGCGCGGGCCCGGGTGGCCCAGCGCTGGAAGAGCCGGCGCCGGGTGGAGCTGCGGCTGGGCGACGGCCTGGCCCCCCTCGCCGTGGGCGAGGTGGCCACGGTGGTCATCGCCGGCATGGGCGGCGAGCGCATCAAGGGCATCCTGTCGGCCCGGCCCGACGTGGTGGCGGCCCTCTCCCGCCTGGTCCTGCAACCCAATACCGAGCCCGAGGCCCTGCGCGCCTTTGTGGCCCAGGCCGGCCACCTGCTGGAGGATGAGCACCTCCTCTGCGAGAATGGGCGCTGGTACCCCGTCTTGGTGGTCAGGCCCGGGGCGGGGGCCCCCGTGACATGGGATGACTGGGATCTGCGCTGGGGCCCCCTCTTGCGGGCGCGCCAGGGACCCGGCCCTGCGCCCTTACCTGGGGGCCGAGCTACTCGGGCGGCCCGCGCCCTGGCCCAGGCCCGGGCCGGGGGGGCCCGCGACGAGGCGCTGGCGCCGCTGATCGCCGAGCTGCAGGCCATCGAAGCCGAGCTGGCGCGCCTCTCCATGGCGCCGGGGGCGCTGAAGGGTCGGGGCTGAGTCGGCGCGCAGGCCCGGTCTTCAGAGCCCGGTGCCCTGGGCCGCACGGAGCAGCTCGGGGTAGCGCTCGTCCGCCGTGCGAACCAGGTGGTCCGACGCCGCCTTCAGCGTGCGGAAGCCCAGCCCGTCATCCAGGTTCAGCTCCACCGAAAAAGAGATCTCCCCGGTGCGCGGGTTGAGCTGGAATTTGCCCAGCAGCAGGTCGTAGTTCAGGGCGGCCAGCTGGGTGAGCAGCAGCACCATGGCCGACGAGGTGGTGGCGTCTTCCAGGCGCAGGTAGTCGCTGACGGCCAGGAAGAGCACCTTCTCGCGAGGGAAGAGCTGGATATTCAGGGTGAAGGTTGTATTTCGACCACTGACCAGCACCGTCAACACGCCATTGGGCTTGGTCTCCAGGCCGCTGAAGCCCGCCCGCTCCAGGTAGCCCCGCACCACATCGACGGTGACCACCGTGGCGAAGTCCGGCGGGGGCGCGTCTGCCTGGCATGCGGCGAGGTTGTCGCGCAGCTCGCGGTTCTGGTTCTTCAGCACCTCGTTTTCGAGGCGCAAGAGCTTGGCGCTCGCGCAGCCGTTGCCCAGCAGCAGCAGGCCGATCGCGAGCGCGGGCGCGCGGGGCAGACGCATTCGGGGGCGGGTCTCCTGCCCAGGGCCCGGGGCGCGGTGCTTCAAGGCCTATTCGCCCGAGATGTCGCGGGTCACCCGCTCCACCTCGAGGCTGCCTTCCAGGTCGAGGTAGCCCAGGACGTTGCTGGCCCAGGAGGCCTGGATGCTGCCATCGCCCACTTCGCCCGCCACCTCGAAGCTGATCGGGATGAAGAGGTCGAGGGCGGCCGAGCCGGTGACCTCGCCGTCGGCCAGCTCGAACTCGAAGGCGTGGGGGGCCTCCTGGCTGAAGCCGAACAGCGAGATGACGCAGTTGCTGCTGCCGCTCGCGGTCTCGCCATCGGCGGCCACGGTGACGATGGCGCCGCCCACACAAGAGGCGCTGATGGGCGTCCCGTTGTAGTCGCCCGAGGCGATGAGCACCATATTGCCGGCATAGACCCCCGTGTCTTCAGCCTGCACCACGACGCCACCCACGGCGTCGGCCACCCGGTCGCCATTGGGCAGGGCCGCCACGGCGGTGAAGCTGTTCATGCCGGCGGGCATGTCGGACAGCTCGGCCGACAGGCCGGTGGCCGACCAGTCGGCGTCGAGGTTGCTGGTCCAGAGCACCTCGTCGAACTCAAGCTCGTTGCCGTCCACATCGGTGAGCACGGCCTCGAAATCAGCGGGCTCGCCCAGGGGCAGGAAGCTGCCGGGGGCCGGGGACAGGATCTCGAGCACCGCCCCATCATAGGCGCTGAAGTCCTCGTCCTCGTCCTCGGCGCTGTCGCTGCCGGTGTCGGCGCCGCCATCGACGGAGCCCGTCTTGCCGGCCACACCGTAGTTGGGGGTGCAGGCCAGGGCAGGCACGAGGAGCAGGATTGCGGGCAGACAGCGCATGGGGTGCCTCCGATGGGAGGAAGGTGTCACAGCGCCAGGGGCACCCGCAAGCCGATGCCGTCAAGTCTCGGTAGAGGCTCAGCGCTCGGGGATGGCGATGGGCCACTCCAAATCAAAGAGTTCAAAGCCCTCGCGCAGCTTCTGAAGCACGAGCTGGCTGGAGTCGGAGTGCATGGTGCGGGTCTCGACCGCCGCGTCCACCTGCTCCTTGGTGGGCACGACCTCGGCGGGGTTGACCCCGCGACGGCGCGCCTCTCGATCCAAGACATCCTCCATGCGCACGAAGAAGGCCCGCATCTCGATGCGGTAGTCGCCCTCTTCGGTGATGGGGGCGGCGGACTCTCCCCGGTCGGTGACGCCGGCGACCTGGGCGGGTTCGGCCAGGACGACGGCGAAGAGCAGGTAGGCCAGACCCAGGTTGGCCAGCAAGGAGGCCGCCCCCATGAAGAGGCTGAGGCGCAGCTTGCGTTCGAGGCCGTCGAAGCGGAGGGTGGGGTCGCTCATGGTCCCCCGCTAACCCCCAGCGGGCCGCGCCGTGGGATGCTTGCCCCCGCCGCCGTGTTCGTTAGTCCGGCGAACCCACTCCTGGAGCCCCTCCCATGCTGCTGGTTGCCGTCCTCCCGCTGTTGTCGCCGCTCTTCTCGGCTCCGGCCCACGCCGCCTGCGATGCAAAGGCCATCGTGGCCGAGATGGCCGAGGCCTCCTCTTTGAGCGCCGCCACCCTCTTTGTGGACCTGGCCGCCTGCGACGCCGCCCTGGCCAAGAAGCTCGCCCCCAAGGAGCTTCCTCACATGATCGGCGGCGAAGAAGGCAACGCCGCCATGCTGGCCGCCATCGATCTCGGCGCCACCGACGCGGCGGTCGCCTGGATCGACGCGCTGCAGTCCGACGACCGCGCCAAGGCCATGGGCGCCCTGGGCGAGGCCTGTCCCAGCAGCGAGACGGTGCAGGACTTCTTCGTGTCCCGCGCCCAGAAGCTGGGGGCCGACTTCTGGACCCAGCGCTGGTATGGCGCCCTGGCCACCTGCCCGGCCCAGAAGGTGCAGGCCCTGCTGGCCACCGAGGTGGACAAGGGCCTGGGAACGGACCGTGCGCGGTTCTTTTCGGTGCTGGACACCTACGCCCGGGGCTCTGGCGCCCAGGCCATCCCGCGGCTCAAGGGCCTGTTGGCCGGCACCGGCGATGACGAGGCCCAGTCCCGCATCGTCGCCAGCTTCGCCGAAGCCGCCCGGGTGGGCTCCCTCGAAGGCACGGACACCGCCGCCGCCACCGCCGCCACCGCCGCGATCACCGAGCTGTCCCCCGGCCTCACGGTCAAGGGCATCGAACAGGCCCGCATCACCCTGAAGTCGCTGGGGGCAGAACAGGCCGCCGACGAGCTGGCCGGCATCCGCTACGCCAAGCTCAAGAAGGGCGACGGCAGCATGCTGTGGGGTGCTGTCGTGCTCGAAGACGCCACCTGCAAGAATGGCAAGCGCATGCAGCGCGCCCATGTGGCCGAAGTGATCGAGCCCGGCCGCACCTGGTCCGACGAGATGGAGGGCAAGGTGCGCTCTTCTGCCGAGGTCGCCTTCACCTTGGATCTCGCGGCCAAGTGCAAGGGCACCGGCACCCTCTCGGTCAAGGTGAGCCCGGAACCCCTGGCCGACACCGCCGCCTTCAAGGCCTGGGCGGGCACGACCCTGGATGCGATGAAGGCGCCCGACGCCGCAAAGTTCATCCGCATGGACCAGGACAAGCTCAAGCTCTGAGGCAGGCGTCGGCCACGGGTGCCGCCCCCCGGTCCACCGCCATAGAAGGGGGGCGCACGTCCCTGGCGAATGGAGCGGACCGTGAGCACGACCGACCGTGGCACCTACCAGATGTTGTGGGACTGCCCCTACTGCGGCAGCGAGAAGCTGCTGGGGCTGGACCACCGGCACTGCCCGACCTGCGGGGCCCCCCAAGACCCCGCCCGGCGCTACTTCCCCAGCGAGGCCGACAAGATCGCGGTGGTGGACCACCGCTTTTCCGGGGCCGACCGGGTCTGCCCCTCCTGCCAGACCCCCAACGCGGCCACCTGCGAGTTCTGCGGCAACTGTGGCACGCCCCTGAGCGAGGCCGCCGAGGATCGGTGCCGGGGCCTTTCGGAATAGGGCGGGGCTGATCAACGACAGGGCGCAGGGCCTCTCCCGGGCGCTACCTTGGGGTCTTGGAGGCCCGATGCTGCATCGAATCGCCACAATGGGGCTGCTGGTCGGCGCCGGGCTCGGGGCCTGCCGCCCGGAGCTTGCCGAGACCGCCCCCAGCTGTGAGGCCGAGCCGCAATGGGCGCGTGGGGTGCCCCCGCCGGTGGCTGGCCAATACCCGCAGTTCCGCCTGGAGCCCAAGCACCGCGGCCAGGCGCCCCCCGGCACCTTCATCGGGCCCGAGCTGGCCTTGACCTGGGCCTCGGCGCCCTATGCCATCGGCGATTATTCGGCCTCCAAGGGCTCCCCCAGCTTTGACGGGGAGCGGGTCTACGCCGCCTTTGATGACGGCTATCTGCGCGCCTTCGACCCCGAAGACGGCAGCCTGGCCTGGGAGCTGGCCCTGCCCCGGGCGGCGGTGGAGGCCAGCGCAGAGGACACCGAGAACAACCTGGGCAGCCACAGCACCCCGGCGGTGGGCGGCGGCCGCGTCTTCATCGGCGACTATTCGGGCTGGCTCACGGCGGCGGACGCCCGCACCGGCGCCTTGCTCTGGCAGGTCAAGCTGGGGGGCTCCATCGGCGCGTCCCCGCTGCTCTTTGACGGCAAGGTCTTCATCTCCGTCGAGTACCCCGACCCCGATGGCAAGGCCTTCGTCTTGGATGCGGCCGAGGGCTGCGTGCTGCGCGAGACCGACTTCCTGGGCAATCACCCCCATGGCTCCCCCAGCCTGGACCCGGCCCGGGGCCTGCTCTTCGTGGGCGCCAACAACGGCCGCTTTCAGGCCTTCGACTATGTCCACGAGCGGGTCTGGTGGAACCACTGGATGGACGAGGATCCGGTGGACGGCGGCCTGGGCGCCATCAAGACCACCGCCGCCGTGGGCCCCGACACCGTCTACATCAACAGCTGGGACCGCAAGCTGCACGCCATCAACATCGAAAATGGGCGCGACGTCTTCGTTTTCGAGACGGGCAGCCGAGTCATGTCCTCGCCGGCCCTCGATGGCGACCAGGTGCTCTTCGGCTCGCATGACGGCCACCTCTACGCCCTTCAGGCCGCGGGTGCCGACGCCGGGCGGCTCAACTGGAGCCTGGACCTGGAGCGCACCATCACCTCCTCCCCCACGGTGCTGCCCGAGGCCGGCGTCGTGCTGGTGGGCGCCCACGACGGCGCCGTGCACATGGCCGATCTGCAGACGGGGGAGCCCCTGTGGGAGGCCCAGCTGGATGCCTTGGTGACCAGCGTGCCCATCGCCGTGGACGGCACGGTCTTTGTGACCGACGCCGCCGGCGTGCTCTGGCGCTTCGATCAGCCGGCGGACTGAGCCGACCGGTGCGAGCGCCCGGGCCGCGGATAGGAGGCCCGCCCCGCCGCGCTGGAGCCACCCATGGCCACCGCCCCCGACCCCTATGCCCTGATCGCCCACTTCTACGAGGCCGAGTATGGGCACCTGGAGACGGATGTGGGCTTCTTTGCCCGCCGCGCGGGCTCCGGGCGCCTGCTGGTGCTGGGCTGCGGCACCGGACGCATCAGCCGGCGGCTGGCCCCCACCCGGCCGGTGGTGGGCCTGGATCTGAGCGCGCCCATGCTGGAGCTGGCCCGCGGCCTCGCCCCCGCGGCCGAATCCGTGCAGGGCGACATGCGCAGTTTCGACCTGGGGCTCTTTGGCGAGATCATCGTGCCCAACGCTGCCTTCTCCTTCTTGCCCACGCGGGCCGACCAGGCCGCCTGCCTGGGCGCCTGCCACGCCGCCCTGCGGCCCGGCGCGCCGCTCACCCTGGACCTGCCCATGCCCGACTTTGGCCAGTGGGCGCAAGCTGTCAGCCCCGAGACCACCGTATGGGAAGGCGAGGTGCAGGGCCTGCCCGCCCGACGCTCCCGGTCCACCCGTCGTGATCCCGCCCGCCAGCGCCTGGACATCACCGATCGCTACTTCCTGGATGGCGTCGAGGTGGCCCTCAGCCAGCTGCCCCTGCGCCTGATGTTGCCCGGCGAGGTGGAGTGGATGTTGGAGGCCTCCGGCTTCTATGTGGATGAGCTGCTGGGCGATTATGCGGGGGGACCCATCCGAGCGGGCTGCCCGCGGCTGCTCGCCCGGGCCGTGCGGATCTGAGCCTCCCGCCGCGATCCCTTCACCCGCCTGCCACACCGACCGCGCCGGCGGCGGCTATGGTCGCCAGCCTCGCCCCTGGAGATCCGATGTCCCCTCGCCCCTTGTTCCGCTCCGTCGCCTGGCCCCTGTGCTTGTCCTTGTCGCTGTTGGCCGCCTGTACCGACAAGGGCGGCGAATCGGTGGGCGAGGACGGCGGCGATGGCGGCGATGCCGACACCGATACGGACACCGACACG
>JAGYJW010000027.1 GCA_018401435.1 Deltaproteobacteria bacterium
AGGAGCAGCAGCAGGGCGGCCTTTCGGGCAAGGTGGGCAGCAGTCATGGGGGGCTCGCGCGGGGGGCTCCCGGGGCCTATCCCAACAGACCGGCGGCGATGTGGTGGGCAGCCAGCAGGTCGAAGAGGGCCATGGGCAAGCAGCCCAGGAAGGTGCCCAGCAGGTAGTCCCGCCAGCTCACCCGGCTGACCCCCATGGCCAGACTCAGCGGGAAGAAGGTGAAGAAGGCCAGCCGCAGGGCGATGACGGTGCGCAGGCCTCGGTGGGCCAGGGCGTCATCGTGCCTGGCCAGCCCGGCGGGGATGCGGGCCTGCACGGCCTCTCGACCCATCCAGCGCGCGGCGGCGAAGCTGTTGGTGCAGCCCAGCATCATGCCCAGCAGCCCCAGGGGGACGCCCACAGCGCTCTCCCACATCAGCCCGGCCGCCACCAGGAAGAGGTGGGACGACAGCCCGAAAGGCTGCAGACAGGCAAAGGCCAGCACATAGACCAGGGGCCCCAAGGGCCCGGCCTCGGCCACCCGCGCCTGGATGCCTTCCGTGGTGAGGCCCTGGAAGAGGCCGGTCTGCCACAAGGCGCCGGCGACCCCGCCCAGCAGGAGCAGGCCGCCAGCCCGACGGGCGATCCGCCAGCGCCGCTTTCGGCGTTTCTCGGCGTTGGTAGCGGCGGGAGGAGTCATCTGAGGGTCTGGCCAGGCACCTGCGGGGTTGCGTCGAGATAGCTCCTTTCACCCCCGGCTGTAGGAGTCAACCGTGGTGACCCCCGCGGCCCGCCCCCGAATCGCCCTGCCGGCGCTGCTCCTCTTCCTTTCGGGTGCTTGCGCCCTGGTCTACCAGTCCGTCTGGCTGCGCGAGCTGCGGCTGGTCTTTGGGGCGAGCACGGCGGCCAACGCAGCGGTGCTGGCCATCTTCATGGGGGGGCTGGGCCTGGGCAGCCTGGTGCTGGGGCGCCTGGCGGACCGTCACGACCATCCCCTGCGCCTCTACGGCCTGTTGGAGCTGGGGGTGGCCCTCAGCGCAGGGCTCAGCCCCCTGCTGGTAGACGCCACCCGGGCCCTCTATGCGGGGCTGGGGGGCACGCCCGTGCTGGGACCGGTGCCCGGGACCCTCCTGCGCCTGCTCCTTCCCGCGCTGCTGGCCGGCTGCGACGGCATCCGCGCCTTGGTCATCGAGAACTACCCCTCGGACTACGCCCCAGAGGCTGCGGCCGGCACGGGGGCACAGGCGGCCGGACGGGGCTTGCAAGGGGCCTTTGACGGGCCCGATGCCGGACGCGCCCAGCTGGCCCTGCGCTTGTCGCCGGTGGTGGAGGGGCTGCAAGAGCCCACCGACATCCAGTTTCCGCCGGGTCGCAGCGACCGCATGGTGGTCCTCGAAAAGGGTGGCGCTGCCCGTATTTTCGAGATGCCCGACGGAGAGGCGGCGGGTGTGTTGTTGCGGCGCACCGTGCTCACCCGCTCCGAAGAGGGGCTGCTGGGCCTGGCCTTTCACCCGGACTTCGCCCGCAACGGCAAGCTCTACATCAACCACGTCGTCGAGAAGGATGGCAAGGACACCACCCGCATCTCGGAGCTGTCGGTGGACCCCGCCGCTATTCGTTGGGAGGCCGGCAAGGAGCGCGTGCTGCTGGAGGTGGAGCAGCCCTTCGCCAACCACGACGCCGGGCAGCTCGCCTTTGGGCCCGACGGCTACCTCTACATCGGCCTCGGCGATGGGGGCTGGCGCGACGACCCCAAGGGCAACGGCCAGAACGCGACGACCCTGCTGGGCTCCATGCTGCGCATCGACGTGGATCAGGCCGGCGCCGGCCTGCCCTATGGCATCCCAGCCGACAACCCCTTCCTTGGCCAGGCCGGCATCCCGCCCGAGACCTGGGCCATCGGCCTGCGCAACCCCTGGCGCTACTCCTTCGACCCCCAGGGTCGCCTGGTGGTGGCCGATGTCGGCCAGAACAGCTGGGAGGAGATCGACCTGGTGTCTGCCGGGGACAACCTGGGGTGGAATATCCGCGAAGGCCGCGCCTGCTTTCCCGCCGACGCCTCCTGCGCGGGGCCCGAGGCGGGCGGCTACCAGGACCCCATCCACGTCTATGGCCGGGCGGAGGGCTCCAGCGTCACGGGCGGGCTGGTCTACCAGGGCAGCCGCATCCCCGCGCTCCAGGGTCGCTATGTCTTTGGCGACTTCGTCTCGGGGCGCATCTGGGCCCTGGACCTGCCGCCGGGGGACCCGCCCCTGAATCCGCCCGCAGCAGCAGTCACCGCCCTGGGCCACTTTCCGCTGTTGATCAGCAGCTTTGGCCGCGATGGCGCGGGCGAACTCTATGTGGCCGACTACCAGGCCGGCACGATCTATCGCTTGGACCCGCCGGCCCCATAAGCCAGAAAGACCTGGGTCTAATCCACTTTTTCGATGCGCATGGGCTGGATGATGGGCCGCCAGGAGGACTCGAGGGCGGCCTCGGTGGCGGTGCCCGAGAAGGGCAGGGCCAGCCCCGGGCTGATGTCGGGGGGCAGCTGGAGCAGGCCCAGGTTGGCCACCCGGCCGGCGGCCTCGACCCGCAGCACCACCAGTCCCGGCGCCCGGCCGGCGGTGTATTGCACCTGGGCGATGCCCGCGGCGTCGGTGGTGGCCTTGCGCGGCAGCTCTCCGTCGCCGAGGATGCGGCTGAGGCTGACCGGGACATTGGCCACGGGGTAGCCGAACTCGTCCACGGCGAGGATGGTCAGGGCGGTGCTGGACAGGCCGTTGGGGGGCAAGCGGCCGACGGTGGGCAGCACCACGACCTGGCGCACGGGGTTGCTCACCCCTTGGGATTTGACGGTGGCGAGGAGCTCGGCGGGGCCCTTGCCGGTGCGGGTGAAGCGCGCGCTATAGGTGCCGTCGCCATGGTCTGCGGTGGGGCCCTCGGCCCGCGCGCCGGCCACCTGGAAGGACAGGTCTCGCCCCGACAGCCCGGCGCCCATGCCATCCAGGATGCTGGCGTTGACGCTGAAGGCGGTGGTGTCTGCGGCCAGGGCGGGTGGGTCCGAGGAGAGGTCCACCCGGGCTGGCCGCACGGGGATCAGCCGCAGGGGCAGCAGGGCGGGGGGAGCCGGATCCCCCGCGATGCGGGCCGCGATCTCGGTGGACAGCACCCCGGCTGCCCGGTCGGGCACAAAGGGGAGCACATAGACGCCATTGCCCTCGTGTCGGGCCGGACCGAAGCTGCCCCCGACGGCCTGCAGGTCGAGAGCGGCGCCGCTGTCGGGGCTGCCATCGGGGCGAACCACGGCCACCCGCACGGGGATCTGCAAGCCGCCATCCCCGGGCAGGTCGGCATAGTGCCCAAAGAGCTCCACCCGGCGGGCGGGCGCGACCTGCAGGTCGAGGGGGGCCTCGGTGCGGGCGTTGTCCTTGAGGGTGATCAGCGTGCCGCCGCTGACACCCGGGGGCACCACAACGGGCACGGTGGCCTTGCCGCGCTTGTCGGTGGGCACCGGCCCGAATTCCTGGTCGCCGATGCGCACCATCACGCTAGCGCCGGGCAGGCTCACCACCGGCAGGTCCTTGGGGGCGGTCAGCGGCAGGGTGATATGGCCATAGGTGCGGGTGGGATCCCGCTGGTCCACCGCGGTGATGACCGCGACAGAGGGGCCCACCGAGGGCGGCGCCTTGAAGAGCGCGCTGTAGCGGCCATCGCCCAGGGGGGTGAGGTTCTCGATGCTGCCCACCGAGCTGCGGAGCTGCAGCCGCGCGCCCTCTCGGTATTGCGAAGATCCGCCGACAAACTGGATATCCAGGCTGGCGCTGGCGCCCTCTTGCAGGACCAGGCGGGTGGGGCTGACCGTCACGCTCACCCGCTGGCTGATGGGCGGCTGCAGGGTGAAGCCCCAGGCCCGGCTGAACTTCTGCTTGTCCAGGGTCTTGCCTTTGATCTCGACGGTCAGGGGCGTGGTGACGTCCACCTCGGGCGGGGTGTAGGTGCTGCGGAAGATGCCCGGCTGAAGCTCCTGCAGCTCGGACAGGGCTCCCACGCTGGCCTTGGCCTTGAGCTCGACCCCGGTCAGCGGCGCCCCCATGCGGTCCACCGCGAGGATGTGCAAGCTGACCGGCGTGACGCCATCCCCCGGCAGGTCGCCGATGGGCAGGATCTCGACGAAGAGGCCCTCGAAGAGGGGTGCAGCCTCGGCGGCCTGGGCGACCCCGAGGTCGGAGGGCCCGAGGAGGGGTGCCGTGGCCAGCAGGCCGGCGAAGAGCAAGGAGAGCAGGGGGGCGCGGCGCATGGTCGGCTCCTGAAACGCAGGCATCCGCCCTATCCCGCGGGCGGCCCTTCCGGGGTCTGACCCTGCTGCAACCGCTCGGGCTGCTGCCGCCATCCCCGCAGCCGCTGGACCAGCGCCCCGTATTCGTCGTGGTGAAAGAGGCAGAGGTAGAAGGCCATCGACGCAAAGGAGAAGGGGCCGACATTCATGGTGGCCCAGATGCCCAGGTGCACGCCGATCCCGATGAGCACATAGAGCCGGCGCCAATCCAGGCGGTTGCTGAGGGCCCGCAGGCGGCCCGGCCGCTGCCAGGTGGCGCGAAACCAGAAGGCGACCAGGACCGAGGGCCAGGTGACCTCCCAGATCCAGGTCAAGGCGGTCGCCAGCTGGGTCAGGGGGTAGATCCAGGCGATGAAGCTGAGGTCGAAGCGGGCCCAGCTGGGCAGCAGCAGGCTGTAGTAGAGGGCCGAGAGGCCGCCCCAGGGCATCCACTCGGCCCCCAGCTTCTGGATGCCGGTCAGCCCATAGACCAGGGCGATCTGGAAGATGGCGACGTAGCGGGGCCAGGCGGCCACGGCGCGGTCGCTGCGCCAGGCGCCGGTGCGGATGCGCGCGTCCAGGCTGAGGGTGGCGGTGGCCGGTGACAGCACCAGCAGCCAGAGCGCGTTGGTGAGCAGCTTGTCGTGCCCGCCCCCGGCGCTGGGGTTGATGGAGAAGAGGGCGATGCAGCCCTGCAGCACCACGAAGGTCGTCACCCGGCCGCCCAGCCCCAGGAGCAGCAGGAGCGAGCCCAGCATGCTGAGCCCCAGCAAGGGCCACACCGCCTCTGGCCTCGCCCCACCCAGGGCGGCCACCAGCCACTGGCCCCCGCGCAGCGAATAGGCCCCGCCGTGATCGACGTCAAACCACACCGGGGGCACCACCCCGGTGAGCACCATGTCGCTGAAGGTGCCCAGCAGGATGCTGGCCACCGCGATGCGGAAGAGCGCGAGGGGCGTGGCGGGCTCCTTGTGGGCCAGGCGCGCGACGAAGCGGCCCCACAGGCCCGGGGCCTTCACCGAAGCTCCGCGAGGTCGAATTCGACCTCCCAGAAGGCGTCGCCGGGCAGGACGGCCCCTTGCTCGCGCAGCTGCTCGGGGGAGGGCAGCGGCAGGCTGCGCATCTGCACCTTCAGCGCGTGGGCCTGGGGCAGGTCGGCGGCGGCCTGCCGGGCCAGCCAGCGGGAGAGTTCGAGGTAGCGCCCCTTGCCGCGGCGCCAGGAGTGGTCGTTGACCAGGCCCCGCATGCGCTCCTGGTCCAGCTGGGTCGCCCGCCAGTCCCACTCGCTGCTTCGCGCGATGAAGATGGGCTGCCAGTCTTCATTCTCGGCCATGCGGGCATAGACCTCCAGCCGGGCCGGCTTGCGGCTGACATAGCCGAACATTCGCCAGCCCTGCCAGGTGCCCGTCGCCTGGTAATAGGGCATGAAGGGCTTCTTTGCGGCGTTGTGGAAGTCCACCATCGCCTTGCCCACCACCCAGGCGCGATCCTGCAGCTCCTTGCGGCTGATGTCCAAGCCCACCGCCTGCAGGGCCTTGGCGTAGTCCCCAAAGGTGGCCTGCAGACTGGGGTCCTTGTAGCTGCGCTCGTTGATGCCACCGACCGGCGCCGGCAGCGCCAAGGTGCAGATGGCGAGCAGGTGCAGCAGGACGAGGATGGCGCGGAGGTGATTGCCCATGGCCCGCCGAGGTTATCGCGTGGCGCGCCCCGGCGGGCCGGTCGGGCCGGCCTCAGTCCAGGTGAAGCTCGATGAGGTGCTGGGCGCCCCGGCGCTCCACCACCAGCAGGATCAGGCCGTCGTCCCCGGACAGGGCGCGTCGGAGGTCCTTGTGGTCCTTCACCGGCAGGCCGTTGGCTTCGATGATGAGGTCTCCCGCCCGCAGGCGCTCGGCGGCCGCGCCATCGGGATCCACCCGGGTCACGACCACGCCGGCCTTGGCCTGGATGCCCACGCTGGCGGCGTCCCGGCCGGCGAAGCCCAGGCGGCTGAGGGCGTCGTCGCTGTCGGAGCGGGGCTCGCGCCCCTCGGCGAGGGCCTGGGGCGGGGCGCCCTCGTCGGGGCGCCGGCCCAGCTCCACCTGGACCTGCTTGTTGCGCCCGTCCCGCAGGATCTCCAGGCTGACCTTCTCGCCCGGCCGCTTGCTGCCGATGGCCCGCACCACCGCGCCGCTGTCCTTGACCGGCGCGCCATCGAGGGCCACCACCAGGTCACCCGGCCGCAAGCCGGCCTTGGACGCGGGCGTGTCGGCATAGACCTGGGACAGGACCGCACCCTTCTGGCCGTCGGCGCCCAGGCGCCGGGCCAGCGCCGGGTCCAGGTCCTGCAGGCCCACGCCCACCCAGCCTCGAGCCACCTTGCCGTCGGTGCGCAGATCCTCCAGCATCTCCTTGACCAGGTCGATGGGCACCGCAAAGCCGATGCCCTGGCCCACGATGGCGGTGTTGATGCCCACCACCTCGCCCCGCAGGTTGAAGAGGGGGCCGCCCGAATTGCCGGGGTTGATGCTTGCATCGGTCTGGATGAACTGGTCGTAGGGGCCGGCGCCGATCTCGCGGCCCTTGCCCGAGACGATGCCGGCGGTGACCGTGTGGTCCAGGCCGAAGGGGTTGCCGATGGCGACCACCCAGTCGCCCACCCGCAGGGCCTCCGACGAGCCCAGGCGCACCGTGGGCAGGTCCTTCGCCCCTTCGATCTGGACCAGGGCAACATCGGTGTGGGGGTCGCTGCCCACCACCCGCGCAGAGTATTCGCGGTCGTCGGAGAGGGTCACGGTCACGGTGTCCGCGCCGTCCACGACGTGGTGGTTGGTGAGGATGGTGCCGTCCTGGGACAGGATGAAGCCCGAGCCCTGGCCCTTGCGCTCCTGGCTGCCGCCCTGGCCACCATAGGGCAGCAGGTCGCGGAAGGGGGCGGGCACGCCGCGCAGGTCCATGCCGCCGAACTCCACCGTCTGCGAGACGTGGATGTTGACCACGGCGGGCCCCATCTGCTCGACCAGGGGCGCGAGGCTGAGGCTGGGGTTGTAGCTGAGGGGCTCCAGCAGAGCGGCGCCTGGGGCGGCCGTGGCGGGAGCGGGGGGCTGCTCGGCCGCGTGGCCCGCGCCACTCAGGGAGGGGATGAGCAGGAGGGCGCTCGCGCCCAGCAGGGCGCCAGCAGTCAGGCTGAGGGCTGCGCGCAGTCTCATGGGGGTGGTCCTTGCCCGGGTTCGGGCGGCTTCGGGGGGACCCGTCAACCCCGGTCGGCCGGACGGCCTTCCACACCGGGCCTCCCCTTGGCAGGGGCCGATTCGCGTGCATGATCGGGGGGTGCCACCCCGGGAGCGTCCTTGACCGTTGTCCTTCGCCGCTTCGCCGGTCCTGTGGGCCACGCCGACAATCTGGACCAGCCAATCCGGGTCGCCCACCTCACCGACCAGCATGTGGGTCGGGTGACGCCCTTCTCGGTGCAGATGGCGGCGGTGCAGGCCGCGCTGGCCCAGAACCCTGATCTGGTCGCGATTACCGGCGATTTTGTGGCCCATAGCCTGCGCTATCTGGACCAGCTCGAGGCCCTGATCGCGGCCATTGACGTGCCGGTCTTTGCGGTGCTGGGAAATCACGACCACTGGACCGGCCCCCAAGCCGTGCGGGCCTGCCTGCGCCACGCTGGGGTGGAGGTCTTGGACAACGCCTGGACCTCGATCGAGATCGGGCACCAGCGCCTGCAGATTGTGGGCCTGGACGACGCCTACACCGGCAACGCCGACCGCCAGAAGGCGCTCAAGGGGCTGGACCCCCGCAAGGCCCCCACCCTGGGCCTCTCCCATATCGCCGAGGAGGCCGACGGGCTGTGGGAGGGGGGCGTGCCCCTGGTGCTGAGCGGCCACACCCATGGCGGACAGGTGGATTGGATGGGCCTGCCCCGCTGGACCGTCGGGGCCTTGGCCGGCCACCGCTATGTGCACGGGCTCTATGGGGACCGGCGGGCCGACCGCGCGGTCTATGTATCGGCAGGGATCGGGGCGGCGGTGGTGCCCTTTCGGGCGGGGGACCGAGGCCAGCGCGAGGTGGCCTGCTTCGAGCTGGGCCGCCCCCTGGGGGGCCTGGACGACGAGCACCATGGGGAGCAGGCCCTGGTGGGTCGGCGGCCCAGCGAGGCCCTGGTGCAGCGCCGGGCCGAGGCCGCCCGCCGCAAGGCCGCCCGCCGGAGCAGCGAGGCTTAGTCGCAGGCCCCGCCGCTATAGACCCGTGGCCGGCGGCTCCGGCGATGACCTCCTCCACCGTAAACCGCATGGCCATCACGTCGTTGGCCAGCCACAGCCGCGCCTGGTCGGCGAAGTAGGGGCTGTCGACCAGGGCGGACTGGCCGCCCGGCAGCACGTTGTAGCCGCTCACCCCGTCGGGCCCCAAGGCCCAGACCATCCGAAAGACCGGGCCGCTGCCATAGCGGAAGCGGGTGGGGTTGTAGCCGAAATTGGCGGCGTCCACGGCGAGGTTGTCGCCGGGCCGGGGGAAGTGCTCCAGCACCCGCCGGGGGTCATCCGACGCCAGGCTGTCGGCCAGGGGCAGGGTGGCGGTGGTGATGCTGAATTGGTCTACCAGGAAGGCATAGGCCCCCCCATCGCCCAGGAAGTCGGCCAGCAGCGAGTCGAAGGTGACGAGGTGCTTGAGGCCCCACAGCCAGGCGTCCATCTCCGCCGTGCCAAAGCCCCCGTCTTCGCCATCGGCCGGGCTCTCCAGGAAGTCCAGCGCGCCCACCAGGCTGCTGAGCATCACCTCGTCGGCGGTCTCGATCTCGTCGGTGCCCAGCACGTCGAAGAAGGCGGACTCGGCGGTGGCGGGGTTGAAGGAGGCGAGATCGTTGGGATTGCCGTCGCCGCGCCCATCCAGGAAGAGCTTCAGCGCCCGGGTGCGCCCGTTGGTTCCGCCGCTGACCCAGACATCGGGCAGGCCCTCGTCGTCGAAGACCGCGCCGTTGAAGCGGCCGACCCAGGCGTTGAAGATCATGGTTGCAACGGCATCTTCGGCCTCACCGGCCTCGACCTGGTGGTAGAAGGTCTCGACCCCGGACGCGGCGGGGGCGCCGCCGGCGATCCAGGCGTTCAAGCGGGTCTCCACCGCGTCCAGGCGGTCGCCGTGGGCGTGGTAGAGGGCGGCGAGGCGGGCGTCGGCCGAGTCGGGCTCGACGAAGTCCAGCGCGGCCACCTCGCGGGCATGCGCGATGGCGGCGACGAGGTGGGGCCCGAAGGCGAGGCCCATCACCGACCGCTGGTCGCCTTGGATGGCGGCCATGCCGTCCAGGTCGGCCCAGCCCTCGGCGATGGCCTGCTCCAGCCCGGTGCGGATGGTGTGGGCCCGGTAGCCGACCGTCCAGGGCCCGCCGATATACCAGGGCTCATTGAGCAGATCGCCGTCGAAGGTGATGCCCGCCGGGTCGTTGTTGGCGGTGATCACATAGCCCTGGTCGGGGTTGATGGCGTGGGGGTACTCGGCGAAGGGCACGACGCAGCGGTAGGGGTCGGCCCCCTGGCTCTCGTCCACCTTGAAGTCCGCGTCCAGGGGGATGGTGAAGCCGCCATAGGTTGTGCCATCCAGCAGCAGGCTGGGGTTGGCGCCCTCGATCCAGTGGCCGTCCTCGCGGGGCAGGTAGCCCCGGCAGGGCACGCCCTGGTAGCCGGTGTAGAGGATTGAGCCGTCCTTGTCGGCGGCGACCACGTTCTGGCTATAGGCGACCAGGTGGCGGGTGGCCTCGTTGAACTCGGTCACATTGGCCGCGTGGCCAAAGCCATCGACGGCGAGCAGGATGTTGGCCGGGTCCAGGGCGGTGTAGTCAAAGCTCACCGCGTGCACCTTGCCATCGCCATTGGTATCGCCGGGCAGGATGGGCCGTCCGCCCATCCACACCACGGCGGTGGGGTCGGGGATATCGTCGGGATCGAGCACCTGGCCTTCAATGTCGGCGATCCATCGCCCGTCGGCGGTGGTCCATCGGCTGAAGCTGAAGGTGCCGCCCTCGCTGCCCAACAGGGTGACCTCGGCGATCTCGATGTCCTCCTGGGTGGCGGTCAGGGGCAGCCAGTCGCCCTGGAAGAGGGCGGTGGCCGGCTTGCCCGTGGCGTCCAGGCCGATCTCCTCCAGGTACCAGTCCGTGATGTCGCCCGAGAGCTGGGTCTGGCTCCAGGCCACAGCGCCATTGGTGCCCACCGCCATCAGGGGCATGCCGGGGAAGGTCAGCCCCAGCTGGTGCAGGTCCCCGCCGCCCAGGACCTCGGTGTCCAGGCCCACCTGGTAGAAGAGGCTGGGCACCGACAGGGGGAGGTGGCCATCACCGGCCAGCAGGGCCCGCCCATCCGAGGCGACCGAGCCCGCCACGGCCCAGGAATTCGAGCCAAAGCCCACCTCGTCGTCCCGGCCCAGGCGCTTCTGGAAGCGCAGCATGCGGGCGTCCATGCGGTCGAGCAGGTCGCGGGGGGCGCGGATGCGGGGCGGCGGCGGGGCGGCGGTCAGGGCCGAGCCAGCGGGCACCGCGCCGTTGAGGCCCCAGCCGGGTGCGGAGGCCTCTTCATGAATCGGCTTGATGTTGAGCCACAGGTCTTCCCAGACCCCCGCGGCCCGCAGCGCCTCGAGATCCGCGCCGGCAAAGTCGGGGATGCGGGCGAGGTTGGCCGTGCGGCCCACATCGTCGGTCTCATAGCCCAGCTGATAGATGAGAACCGCCATGAAGCCTGCCATGTCGCCCAGGTCGAAGGGCAACATCAGCTCGGTGGGGTCGGGGAAGCCCAGCAGGGGGCCAGCCAGGGCCAGCTCGCTGGGAACGGGCTCGCTGCCGGCCTTCACGGCGGCGATATAGGCGTTGATGCCCTCGGCATAGGCCCCCAGGAAGACCTCCTGCTCGGGCGTGAAGCTCTCTTCGAGCTGCTTCGCCACAAAGGTCATCGCGGTGGCCCGGGACTCGATATCGCTGGAAAGCGCGTCCTGACCGAGGATCTGCGCGACCCGACCCTGTCCCAGCCGCCGGGCCAGATCGATGCTGAAGAAGCGGTCCCGGGCGACGACATAGCCCATCACCCGGGCCAGATCGGCGCGGTCGCGGGCGTAGATATGGGGCACGTCGCCCTCGGTGCGCAGCACGTGCACATCGCAGGACAGGCCGCCGATGTCGTATTCCCCGGTGACGGCGACATCGTCAAAGGGGGTGCTGCCGACCTCGGTATCGGGCGGGCTGGTCTGGGACTGGCCGGGGCCGTCGTCCTTGCAGCCGCAGCCGGACAGGGGGAGGGCGAGCAGCAGCAGGCGGGAGAGGGGGCGGGCCATCGGGGGCTCCCAAGAAGGCGGTGCAGGAGGGCGCAGGGTACTCTGCCTGTCGCCCGTCCTCAAGCCGCCCGGCGCGGGGCCCGGCCCGCGGTCAGAGGTTGCCCTTGAGGCGCTCCAGCTCGATGATGGCCACCTGGTAGTCGGCGCTGGCCTTCTGGAGTTCGGCTTTGGCCGTGTCCACGCCGCGAATGGACGCCAGCACGTCTTTCTGAAGGGAGCGACCGGCATCGAGCAGGGCGCGCTCGGCGGCCAGGGTCTGTTCGGCCAGACGCAGGTTGGCCTTGGAGAGCTGCACCTGGACCGCCGCGGTCTGCAGGGCCGCGGCCTGGGCCCGCACCTGCTGACTGATGGTGCGCTCCAGGCTGAGCTGCTGCAGGCGCATCTTCTGGTAGGTGGCGGCGGCGGAGTTCAGGTTGCCGCGGTCGGCCCGGTTGCCCAGCGGCACCGACAGGTTGGCGCCGATGCTCCACTCGGGCAGCTGTCCGCTGAAGAGCTCGCCCACGGATGCGGCCTGGTCGGCCTCGGTGCCGTTCAGGGCGAAGCTGCCGGTGGCGTCGAGGGTGGGCAGGCGCTGGTGCCTGGCCGCCAGCCAGTCGGCCTCAGAGCCCACCACCTGCACCTTGAGGGCGACGATGCTGGGGTTGTTCTCCAAGGCGGCGGCGACGGCGCGTTCCACGTCGATATTCAGGGCGACGGCCTCCGCCGGGGCGGTGCTCAGCAAGAAGTCGGTGCCGGGCTCCTCGCCCAGGGCCAGGGCCAGGCTGTCGTTGGCGGTGCGAACGCCCTGCTGGGCCTCGATCAGCGTGCGCTCGGCCTGGACCACGGCGGCGTCGGCCCGGGTCTGTTCGACCGGCGCCAGGGTGCCCTGCTCGACCTTGACCCGGACCACCCGCGCCTCCTCCTGAGAGACGGCGAGGGCCTGCCGGGCGATCTCGACCAGCTGGCCCTGGTAGTAGGAGGCCCAATAGGCCAGGGCCACATTGGCCAGGGTCTGCTGGCGCTGGGCAAGCAGCTGGGCCTGGGCGGCATCCACCGCCTGGTGGCCCCGCCGGACCCCGGACAGGTTGAAGGCGATCTGGTGCCCCTGGAGCACATTCTGGGTGAGGGTGGCACCCAGGCGCGTGCGCACGAAGGGGTCGGGCTGTACGAACTGGTCGCGCAGGCTCGCCGGGAAGTCGATCAGGTCGTATTGCACCTCGGAGCGGGTGCTGCGCCAGTCCAAGCTGGCCGTCGTGCCGGTCGGGGCGAACCAACCCAGGCCAAGGCCCCAGGTGTTGAAGCGCAGGTCGCTGCTGATCTCGCCGAACTGCTGCACATCCTGGTTGCGTTGGCTGTTGAAGGTGTCGTAGGCCGTCAGGTTGGGATCGAAGATGCCCCGGGCCGCCAGCAGGGCGCCTTCGGCCACCCGCAGGTCCTGCGCCACCATCTGCAGCTCGAGGTTGCCGGCCAGGGCGCGATCCAGGGCCTCGTTATAGGCCAGGGGAACCGTCGCCGCGGATGCATTGGCAATCAGACTCAAGAGCAGCAGCATCGTGGGATCCTCGGCCGGTCGCGTCTTGGGGGTCTACTTCGCGGGGCGCGCGGGCGCATCGAGCGCGCCCTTGGGTCGGGCCACCCAGGCCGCCCAGCGGCTGGAGCTGTCGCGCATGTCGTCGAGCACGCTGTAGAGGTAGGGCACCAGGAAGAGGGTCAGCACCGTGCCCGCGACCATGCCCCCGGCCACCACCCGGCCCATGGGGGCGTAGGGGATGCCGATGAAGGTGCTGGTGCCCAAGGCCATCGGCAGCAGGCCGAAGATCGTGGTGAGCGCGGTCATCAGGATGGGTCGGATGCGCCGTCCGCCGGCCTCGACCAGGGCGTCGGTGCGGCTGTGGCCCTCTTTTCGCAGGCGCGTGACCAGGTCCACCAGCACGATGCCGTTGTTGACCACCACCCCCACCAGCACCACCAGCCCCACGCCGCCCATGACGTCCAGTGGCGTATTTGTCAGGTACAAGGTCCAATACACGCCCACCAGCGCCATGGGGATGCTGGTGAGGATGGAGAGGGGCAGGATGAAGCTCTCGAAGAGCACGCCCATGATCAGGAAGACGAAGGTGACGCTGAGCAGCAGGGCGAGGTTGCGGGCCGAGTCATTGGCCGGGTCGCTGCCGCTGCCGCCAAAGAAGTCCCAGCCATAGCCGCGGGGGAAGGCCACTCCGGCCAGGGCGCCGGTGATGGCCTCGCGCACCGCCATGGGATCGGCCCCGGGGCCCAGCTCCACCGTCAGCGGGAAGGAGGTCACCCGGTCGTTGCGGCGAATGGTGCCTACCCCAGGGGCCACCTCGCTGTCGACCAGGGCCCGCAGCGGCACGGCGCTACCCGTCACGCTGCTCCACATGGGGAAGTCCAGCAGGCGGTCGAGGTCCTGGCGGTCCTCCAGGCGAAAGCGCGCCACCACGTCGATCTCTTTGTCGCCGTCGTGGTAGTCGGGCAGGCGGGTGCCGCGCAGGGCAAAGCCCACCGTGCGCCCCACCGAGGTCGCGGTCTGCCCGTAGCGGGCCAGGGCCTCGCGGTCGGCCCGCAAGCGCAGCTCCTGGCCGCCGTCCTCCTCCAGGTCGGTGCGGGCGGCGATGACGCCGGGCACGCCTTTGAGCACCCGGCGGACCTCCACGCCGATCTGTTCGAGGGTGGCCACGTCCTCTCCGCGGATATTCACCTCGATCTCGCGGTTCTGGCCCTGGCCGCTGCTGCCCCAGCCAATCTGCACGTCCACGCCGGGGATGCGGGGGAGGCCGGCTTCGGCCTGCTTGATCACCTCTTCGCGGCTGGGGAGATCCGCGTCCCGCTCCTTGTCTTCGGTGAGGTGCACATTGAGCTGGCCATAGCTGCTGTCGGCCCCCAGGTTGGCCCGGTGCGTGCGCACGCCCCAGTCCTCCCGGTGGCCCTCCACCCAGGCCTCCAGCGTCTCCACCACCTTCAGGCGCTCGCCATAGGTGAAGTCCGCGGGCACCTCGTAGCGCACGACGAACTGCCCGATGTTGCCGTCGGCCTCGTCCTGGCAGCCCACCGCCCGAGCCGGGACGATGAAGGTCAGGGTGGTGAAGGCCAGAATACCCACCAGCGCGTCGGTCCGGTGGGTCAACACCGCCTTGAGCCAGCGTCGGTAGCGATCGGAGAGCCAGGTGATCCAGCGGGGTTCGGTGGGCAGACCCCCGTTGTCGCCGGGCCGACCCTTGAGCAGGGTGGTGGTGAGGGGCGTGAAGATGACGGCCACAAAGAGGCTGGCCGCCAGCGCCCACACCACCGGCATGCCCAGCTCGCCCATGAAGAAGCTGAAATCGGCGTCTTCGGTCATCAGGATGATGGGCAGGAAGACGACCATGGTGGTCAGGGTGGACAGGGTGATGGCCAGCCCCACGTCACTGGTGCCTTCGATGGCAGCCCGCGGGGGGGCCACGCCCTCTTGTCTTCGGGCGTAGATGCTCTCCACCACCACGATCGCGTTGTCCACCACCATGCCCACCGCCAGCATCAGGCCCATCAAGGTGAGCAGGTTGAGGCTGCGGCCGGTGAAGTAGAGGATGGTGACGGTCATCAGCAGGGTGAAGGGGATGCACGCCGCGATCAGCAGGGTGAGCCGCCACTCCCGCAGAAAGGCGAAGAGCACGATGATCGCGCAGAGCCCGCCGGTGGCCGCCGTCGTGAGCAGATCGTTGATCGAGTCCTGGATCAGGCTGCCCTGGTCGAAGAAGGTGACGAATCTTGCCCCCATCAGCCGGGGATCGGCCTCCAGCTCGGCAAAGGCGGCCTCGACCGCCTCGGTCACGGCCACCGTGTTGGCGTCGGACTCCTTGTTGATGGCCAGGGCGGCGCCCTCGCGGCCGTCGATGTGGTTGATGTCGGGGCTGGGGTCCAGGCGGTAGCGAACATCGGCAATATCGCCGATTCGAACTCCGTTTCGGACCGGTAGCGCCAGGATGTCGTCCATATCCTCCCAGCGGGCCAGGCTGCGGATGTAGCGGACCCGCCCCCGGTCCACGACCCGGCCCGTGGCCATCTGGAAGTTGTCCTGGCTGAGGCTGGCGATGACCTCGCCCAGGTTGACGTTGTGGTTGGACAGGCGGTCCAGGCTGAACTCGATGAAGACCCGGCGGGGGTCCACACCCCAGACGTCCACCTTGCCCACGCCGGGCACCCGCTCCAGCCGCTTGGCCACATAGTCGTGCACCAGGGCGTGCTCGTCTTCAATGCCCTTGGGCAGGCTGATCCCGCTCCACATCACGGGCTCGTCCGCCGGATTCCACTTGTAGATCCAGTAGCGCTCCACATCCTCGGGCAGGTCGGGCATGGCCCGCTCCAGCCGGTCCACCACGGCGTTGTAGGCCACGTCCATGGACACCGAGCGGTGGAATTCCAGGCTCATGCCCACGCCGGTGCTCGACGCGCGGCCCCGCATGCTCTTGATGCCGGGGGCCGTGCTCAGGTGCTCCTCGATGGGCCGCAGCAGCGAGGTCTCGACCTCTCGGGGGCTGGCGCCGTCATAGGGCACCTGCACCCACAGACGGTTGAGGGTGAAGCGCCCGGGCATCATCTCAAGGGGGATGCGGTCCCAGGCGATGGCGCCCAGCAGGCACAGCGCCAGGAAGCCCATGATGACGGTGACCGGCCGGGTGACCGAAAAGCGCGGCAGCCAGTCCATCATGGCTGGGCTCCGACCTCGGCGCGGGCGGCGGCCACCTCGGCCCGGTCGCGGCGCTCCAGCAGCCGGGTCATGCGCTCATAGACCACGGGGATCACCACCAGGGTGAGCAGGGTGGAGGAGGACAGGCCGGCGATGATGGTGAGGGCGAGGGGCTGCTGCACCTCCGCGCCTTCGCCCAGGCCGAGAGCCAGGGGCACCAGGCCCAGCACCGTGGTCAATGTGGTGATGAGGATGGGGCGCAGGCGCAGGGCGGCGGCCTTGTGGATGGCCGCCACGCGCTCCATGCCGTCGTCCCGCAGCCGGTTGATGGTGTCCACCAGCACGATGGCGTTGTTCACCACCACGCCGGCCAGCACGATGCCACCAATCAGCACCACCACGCTCACCGAGGTGCCCGTCAGCGCCAGGGCCACCACCACGCCCACCAGGGCCAGGGGCACGCTGGCGAGGATGACGAAGGGGTGCAGGGTGCTCTCGAAGGTGCTGGCCATGATCACATAGACCAGGAAGATGGCCAGGCCCAGGGCCAGCTCCAAGGACCGGATGCTGCGCTCCATCTCTTGGTTCTGGCCCGCGATCTCCCAATCTACGCCGCCCAGGTCGGTGTGGTCGAGCTCGGTGCGGATGGCGTCGGCCTGGCTGGAGATGTCGAAGCCGTCCAGGTTGGCGGAGACCGCCGCCGCGCGGCGCTGGTCCACCCGTCGGATCTCGGAGGGGCCCTCGGCCTCGGTGAAGCGGGCCACCGCCTCGAGCGGGATCTCTGGCGTCACCGCCGGGTTGATGTTGAGACGACGAAAGGCCGCCGTGCTGCGGCGATCCGACTCATCCACCCGCACGATGAGGTCCACGCGGCCATCGCCGCGGGCCAGGGTGGTGGCCTCCTTGCCCAGCACCTTGTCGCGGATCTGTCGGGCGATGGTGCCGGTGTCCAGCCCGTAGCGCTCCAACAGGGCCCGGTCGTAGCGCACCTGGATCTCGGGGTAGCCGGCCACCATGCTGCTGCGCACATCGGTGAGCCCCGGCAGGGCGGCCAGGGCGTCGCGGGCCCGATCGGCGCCCATGCGCAGGACAGCGAGATCATTGTCGTAGAGCACCACCTCGATGGGGGTGGAGAAAGAGAAGAGGCTGGGGCGCGTCATGCGCACATCGGGCACGGCGTCGGTCTTGAGGGCCTCGGCCGAGGCCAGCATGGCGGCGCGCACCTCCGCCATCACCTGCTCTTCGCGGGCCTCCAGGTCGCCGCCGGGGGTCAGCTCGATCATCACCCGGGCGGTGTGTTCGCCCTCGTCGGCGCGGCTGTCGGCGCGGCTCTCGGTGCCCACGATGCTGTGGATATGGGCCACCTCGGCCTCCCCCACCAGGCGCCGCTCGACCTCGGCCACCAGGTCTGCGGTGCGCGACAGGGGGGTGCCCACCGGCAGGGCCACCTCGGCGGTGAAGCGCCCCTGGTGTAGCTCGGGAATCAAGGACTGGCCGAGATTTCCGCCCAGGGGGAGGGCCAATAGGAAGGTGAGGGCTGCGAAACCCAGGACCAGGCCCGGCCGGGCGAGGATGCCGGCCATGGCGGACTGGTAGCGGCGGGCCAGGGCGTCGAAGGCGCCCTGGAAGCGGGCCGCGGCCCCGTGGGCGAGGCGGTTGAGGGGGCGCAGCACCCCGCCGCCGCCCCGGGCGGCCACGCGGGCAAAGAGGGCGCTGCCCCAGACGAAGAGGGCGGTGGGCAGCTCAAAGAGCAGGCGCACCAGGAAGCGGGCCAGCCAATAGGGCGCGCGGATCCACCGGCTGAGCCCCGCGCTGCCGGCCCAGGCCCGCTTGAGCTGGTGCCAGGAGCGAAAGCGCCCTGCGCGGCCAATCTCGGCGAGGCGCGGCGGCTGGTTGCTGACCTCGAGGGTGAGGGCGGCCAACATGGGCACCAGCAGCAGCGAGTCCACCAGGGAGGCCAACAGGCTGAAGACCACCGCCAGCGCCAGATCGCCAAAGATCTGGCCCGCCACGCCATCCACAAAGGTGATGGGAAGGAAGACGCTCACCGTCGTCAAGGTGCTGGCGAAGACGGCCGCGGCGACCTCGGTGGTGCCCTGGATGGCGGCCTCGGACCGCGGCAGGCCCTGGTCCACCTTCACCTGGATATTTTCGAGCACGACGATGGCGTTGTCCACCAGCATGCCGATGCCCAAGGCCAGCCCGCCCAGGCTCATCAGGTTGAGGCTGACGCCGCCCAGGTACATGGGGGCAAAGGTCACGATGATGGAGATGGGGATGGCGCCGGCGATGATGGCTGTCGCCCGCATGTCGCGCAGAAAGAGGAAGAGCACGACCACCGCGAGGATGCCGCCCAGGATGGCGGTGCTGCGCAGGTTGTCGATGGCGCTCTCGATGAATCGTGCTTGATCCTCCAGAATCACCAGAACGACGCCGTCGGGAAGCTGGTCGGACAGCCCTGGCCGCAGGATGGGCTGACCGTCCCGCCCCATGCCCACCACCTGGGGCTCCAGGCGGGCCTTCAGGTCGGCGGCCACCTGCACGATATTGGCGTCGGCCGCCTTGAAGACCTCGAGCTCGACCGCGTCGCGGCCGTCCATCCGGCTGATGACCTCCCGGTCGCGGCTGGCCTCTCGCACCGTGGCCAGCTCGCCCACGGGCACACGCACGCCGTCGGCCCGGCGCACCTCCAGCTCGCTGATCTCCGCGACGCTGCGCACCTCGTTGAGGGTGCGGACGAGGTAGTTTCGGTCGCCCTCGCGCAAGGACCCGCCGGGCAGGTTCACATTCTCGGCGCCCAGGGTGGTCACCAGCTGGTCGAGGGTCACGCCGCGGGCGGCCAGCCAGTCTTCGCGGGCCTCCACCAGGACCTCGCGCTCCAAGCCGCCGCGCACCCGCACCGCTGCGATGCCGTCCATGGCCTCGATGTCGCGCTTGACCTGGTTCTCGGCCACCTCCCGCAACAAGAAGAGGCTGTCCCCCGACCGGGCCCGGGGGTTGGCCGGGTCCATGGACAGGGCGATGCGCAGGATGGGGTCCTGGCTGGGGTCATAGCGCAGAATGAGCGGCCGGCGGGCGTCATCGGGCAGGAAGGTGGTCTGTAGACGCTCGCGCACCGACTGGGTGGCGTCGTCCATATTGGTGCCCCAGGAGAACTCGAGCACCACATCGGAGATGCCCGCCCGCGAGCGGCTCTCCAGCTCGACCAGGCCCTCGGTGGTGGCCAGGGCCTCCTCGATGGGCCGGCTGATCTGGCTCTCGACCTCCTGGGGGGCGTAGCCTTCCACCTCGGTGCGCACCGTCAGCGTGGGGTAGCTGAGGTCGGGCATCAGGTTGAGCGGCAGGCGCAGGTAGCTGACCATGCCAAAGACGGCGGCCGCCGCGAAGATCATCAGCGTCGCCACCGGACGCTCGACCACCAGCCGGAAGAGCTTCATGGGGCTCAGCCCTCGCCGCTGGCGCCAGCGCCGTCGCCCTTGTCCTTGTCCGCCTTGTCCTTGTCCGGCTTGGGCGGATCGGGGTCACCTTCGAGGCGCACCAGCGTGCCCTCGCGCAGGGCGTTGTTGCCCAGCACCACCACGGGATCCCCCGCCTCCAGGCCCGTGAGCACCTCGACCTGGTCGGGATCGACGAAGCCGATGGTCAGGCGGCGCTTCTGCGCCTCGCGCCGGGGGATGCCCTCCCAGGGGTCGGCCGCTTCTTCGGCCTCCTCGCCGGCGCTGTTGTCATCGCCGGCAAAGAGATCGGCGAAGAATCCGCCTTCTTCTTTCTCTTTGTCGCCCTCGGTCTCCGCGTCGTCGCCCTTCACTTCCGGGGCCTTGGCGTCGGCCACCACCCAGGCGATGGGCTCGCCGTCCTCCCAGACCAGGCCCCGCCGCTGGATGGTGAGCACGTCGTCGTGGCGGTCAACCTCGACCCGCACCTTGACGAATTGGCCCGGCCGAAGGGTGGCGCCTTGGGGGTCTACGGCGATGGTCACCCGCACGGTGCCCGTGCTGGCGTCCACAACGGGGCTGATGCGCTCCACCCGACCGCTGGCCTGGGCGGCGTCGTCATAGGCGCCCGACAAGGTCGCGTTCAAGCCCTCCTTGACCCGCGGGAGGTCCTTTTCGGGGAGCTGGATCACGACGCGAAGCCGGCTGAGGTCCACCACCTGAAAGGCCGGCGCGCCGGGGCTGGCCATCTCGCCCACGCGCACATTGCGCAAGGACAGGGTGCCGGCGATGGGGCTGGTGAGCTGGGTGAAGCCCGCGCTGCGGTTGGCCTCCTGGTAGCTGGTCTCTGCCACCCGCACGGCGTTCTGGGCGTCCCGAAGCTCGCGGTCGCTGATGGCCCCGCTGCCGTGCAGGGCCTGGGCTTCGGCCAGGGCCTGGCGGCTGCGCTCCAGCTCGATGCCGGCGCGGTCGGCGCCCGCGTCCAGGCTGGGGCTGGCGATCACCGCCAGGAGCTGCCCGGCCCGCACGCTGTCGCCTTCTTCCACCAGGACCCGGGTCACATTGCCCGAGGCCTCGGGGCTGATGTCGGCCTGGGCCTCGCTCTCGAGCACGCCGGTCGTGACCAGGTGGTCGGCGACGCTTCCCCGGGCCGCCTCGGCCGTCTCCACCAGAATGCGCTGGTCGGGGCTGGCCAGGCGCTCGCCGTCCTCGCCGCCCATGCCGCCCTTGCCCGGTTCACCCCCACCGGGTCCGCCCCCACAGGCCAGGGCCCCAAGCAAGAGCAGGACGAGACGCGCCGGGCGGGATCGGTGGGCTGGCATGGGGGCTCGATGCGGCTGAAGAGGGGCCCAGGGGCGGGCTTCCGGGCGCACGCCCATGGGGCCGCTGGCGGGCGCGGGGGCGCTTGGACGCGCCGCCCCGGAGACCTATTGCAATGCCAGCGGCGATGCCGCCCAAGGGCCGTCCTGAGCCTACTGCTGGCGGCCTTCGATGCTGAGAAGCATGACCACCGCGGCAACGCCAAGGCGGGGATCCAGCGAGGCGTCGCCCTGGCCAAAGTCGACATCGTAGGCCAGCTGGAAGGGGTTGAAGCGCTGCTTGATCGCGCCGGCGTGGGTGCCGCCCAGGGTGATGTGGTAGGTCTGGGGGATCAGCTTCACCAGCCGCGACAGGATGGCCATCAGGGCGGAAGACTCCTTGATCGTGCCCATCTCCACGTCGTCGGTGTCCAGGATGCTCCACTCGTCCATGAAGATGGACTTGAGGCCCTTGCGCCGCAAGGCGCCCACCTTGTCGCCCGATTTTGCGTCGGTCACGTCATAGGTCGCCGACACGTCCATGATCTGCCGCGCCTGGATGCGCAGCATGGCGTTCTGCTGGGCTTCGTCGCTGTAGACGGTGATCTCCTCGCGCAGCTTGAAGGCCTTCATCTTCACGAAGAAGGCCAGGTCGCCCTCTTGGGTGTAGAGCCGGAAGGCCGACCCCAGGAAGGTAAAGAGCGCCTTCTTGGCGACGTAGTGGGTCTTGTAGGGGGTCAGCGCGGTCGAGTCGGACATGGGTCACCTGTAAGAAGGGAGCAAGGCCCCCTATCGCCCGCTTCTCTTGGCTGTCCAGCGCGGCGCCCGGCCGGGATGCCCGGGTGGATCGGCGGGTTAGGCAGGCGGCATGATCACGCGCCTCGACCACATCGCCATCGCCGTCCCCGATCTGCAGGCCGCGCTGAAGCGCTTCTGCGATGACCTCGGCCTCTCGCTGGCCGGCCAGGAAGACGTGCTGCCCGCCCAGACCCGCACCGCCTTCTTGCCGGTGGAGGGCACCCGGATCGAGCTCATCCATCCCTTGAAGGGGCAGGGGCCCGTGCAGGGCTTTCTGGACAAGCGGGGGGGCGGCTTGCACCACATCTGCTTTGAGAGCGATGACATCCTGGCGGATATGGAGCGCCTGAAGGGGCTGGGCTACCGCTTTCTCAGCGATGCCCCCACGCCAGGGGCCCATGGGACGAAGGTGGCCTTCATCCACCCCAAGAGCGCCGGTGGCGTGCTGATCGAGCTGGCCGAGCATCCCCCGGCCCAGGGGCATTGATGGCGCCGAACTGGGGGGACAACCCCGATCTTCCTGGCACCCCGGTCTGGACCAGCCGCGCCGCCATGGGCGAGCAGACCAGCCTGGCTGAACGCAAGCGCCGCGCTGGACAGCGCCTGGTGGTGGGCCTGCCCGGCCTGCAGCCCGGCGCCGACTTCAAGGCCTTCTGCGCCGAGGTGCAGCCGGCGGGCTTCATCCTCTTTGGCCGCAATGTGGCCGAGCCCGCCCAGGTGCGCGAGCTCAACCGCGAGCTGGTCAGCCTGCTTTCGGACCGCCTGCCGCCCTTTCTCAGCGTGGACCAGGAGGGCGGCCGGGTGCAGCGCATCCGCGAGACCACCTGGCCGAGCATGCGCACGGTGGGCAATTTCGACGATGAAGCCCTCACCCGGCAGCTGGCCCGCGCCTTGGCCGACGAGCTGCGGGCCTTGGGCTTCAACCTGGATTTTGCGCCCGTCGCCGATGTGGACAGCAACCCGGCCAACCCCGTCATCGGCGACCGCTCCTTTGGCCGCCAGCCCGACCGGGTGGCCCGCCAGGTGACCGCCTTTGTGCAGGAGGCCCAGGCGGCGGGCCTGATCTGCTGCGCCAAGCACTTCCCCGGCCACGGCGATACCAGCGTAGACAGCCACAAAGACCTGCCCGTGGTGGACAAGGATCGCCGCGACGTCGAACAGGTGGAGCTGCCCCCCTTCCAGGCGGCCATCGCGGCCGGCGTGGGCTGCATCATGACCGCCCACGTGATGTTCCCGGCCTGGGACGAGGACTACCCCGCCACCCTCTCCCGGGAGCTGGTGGACGGACTGCTGCGCCGCAAGCTGGGCTATGGCGGCGTCGTGATCTCCGACGATATGGAGATGAAGGCCGTGCGCGGCCGCTATGCCCTCGATGAGCAGCTGCTCGCCGCGGTGGGGGCGGGCGTGGACCTCTTCTGCATCAGCCGCATGTTCGAAACCGAGCTGACCCTGGCCCACCAGGCCTTTGAAGAGCTGGTGCGCCAGCAGGAGTCCGACCGCCGCTTCGATCAGCTCGCAGAGGACAGCGAGCTTCGCTTGAAGGCCCTGCGGGAGCGCTTCTTCAAGGAGCCCCCCGCCGCGCCCCCCCTCAGCGTGGTGGGCAGTCGGGCGCACCGGGACCTCGCCCTGTGGTTGGAGGCCCGGGGCGGCGGGATCGCGTGAGGGCCGCCATTCTCGGCCTGCTGCTGCTGGGTTGTGGGGCCCGCCAGGCCGGACCCGCCCCCCTCCTGACCCAAGACCGGCTACAGCTCTCCCTTCAGCAGCTGACCCTGGCCGAAGATGGAGGCCAGTCCTTCATTCTCTGCCCGATGGACCTTCGTGGCGGGCCGCCTGCGGACCTGGTGGCCTTGGATTGGTCCGCGGTGGGCCCAGGCCTGTCTGTGCAAGGCGCCCTGGGCCCGCTCGAGCACCCGGTCGGGTCTGGCCGGCCCCCGGTGGCCCTGCTCCTGTCGGCCCCGCTCCCCGCCCTCCCGCAGCCGGGGGTGACGGTCGAAGTGAGCGGCACCGTGCACCTTCGCACCGGGTTGGGTACGGAGCGCCGCCAGGTCTTTTCGGCCCGCCTGCCGCTGCTGCCTGCCCCGCCTGCCCCGTTGGAGTCCCCGTGAACCTGCTGCTCGCCCTCGCCCTCGCCGGATCGTCGCCGGCCTCTGCCCAGGCCTGCCAGCAGGTCGCCGACGCCCCGGAGGCCTTGCAGGTGGCGTGGGTGTCGCGCTTGTCGGACCGCGCCGGCCGCGAGGAGGTGCTGGAGGTGGTGCGGGTGGCGGATCTGCGGCAGTGGATTCGGGACAATGGCACCGATGTGGGCCGCCTGTTGCAAGGCCTGGGCATGGCCCCCCGCAACGCCAGCCGCAAAGCCGACAAAGACTGGAAGGTGACGGTCTTTGACGTGCGCAGCGAGTGGATGTGCCGCCCCACCCAGGCCGGAGAACCCGGCGAAAACCTGGGTGGAATAGAGATTTGTGACGAGAAGGACGGCGGCCGGCTGCGCCCCCATCGCTGGGGCTACTCGGCCTGCGGCTACACCCTGGACACCGGCGCATCGACGCGCGGTCTGGACGTCTACCGGGTCACCTGGTCCGCCGCATCCGCCTATGGCTTCTGCGTCATGCCCTTGGAGCGCTTCCTCGGCGGCGCCTGAGCACACCCGCCTGGGCGGGGCGCGTCCCGGGGGCTCAGCCCTCGGGGAACTCGCAGATGTCAGGGATCAACGAGGCTTCTCCGGTTTCCCAGGGGCTGGGTTGTCCGAAGCGGTGCTCGGTGGACCACCGAATCATCAGCTCAAAGGTGTCCTGGGTGAGGGTGTGGCCCCGCCCATGGTCGCAACGGGCCACCAGGTGCTCCTCTGCGACGAGGTGGGCCTGCAGCGTGTCGGTGGCCAACACAAAGTCCACGATGGTCAGCGACTCGTTGGGCCACTTGTCGGAGTCGCCTCCCGTCACCAACAGGGTGGGGAAGGTGAATTCCGAGCTGAACCACTCTGAGGCGAGGTTGTCGTAGATGGGGACCTCGATGTCGGCCCCCCCCGAGCCTTCAACCAGGGCGGCCAGGGTGCCCGGGCGGTTGGCGCCCACCACGGTGGTGAACAGCGCGCCACCCGAGAAGCCCGTGGCCACCACCCGCTCCAGATCCACCGGGTGGGCGCGGCTGAGGCAGGTGCGCAGGTCGTCGTAGAGCACCAGGTCGGTGCCGGTCTCCAGCGCGATGTCCCAGAGGTGGAACTCGATGCCGGCGAGGTTCTGGACGGGGGCCACCGGCAGCACGAGGATCACGCCCAGCTCGTCTGCTGCGGCCTGCAGCTGCAGGGATCGGGCGGTCTGGGCGGCGGGATCGCTGCCCACATTGGCGATGCCATGAAAAAAGAAGACCAGGCCCGGGGCTTCGGGCATTGGATCGGGCAGCAGCAGGGTGAAGTCGCGTGTCTCGCCGCTGGATTCGATCTGCAGGCTGCCGCTTTGGGAGAGGTCGGGGCAGGCGCCCGAGGGCTCCACCAGGGGGTCGGGCTGGGCCACCGCGCCGCCGTCGTCCCCATCGGCGCCATCGGCGGTGTCGACGTCATCCACCTTGCCGGAGCAGGCGGCCAGCCAGGCCAGGGCGAACAGGGACCAGCGGGCAGACGAGATGGACATGAGACCTCCGCGGCGCCATGGTAGCCCGCGCGGCGCGGCTTGTCGGGAGTGTCGCTTCGCCGATTGTGCCAACACGGGCCTGCCCATGCGCGGCAGAGGGGCGAGGCCGCCCTTGCCGCGATAGCGAGCCCCCGCATGACCGAACTCGAAACGGAAAAGCGGTATTGCACGCGGTGCCTCACCACCTTTGAGGCCGACCCCGAGCAATGCCCCAACCTCTCCTGCCGGCGCAAACGCCCGCGGGACAGCTGGGGGCGCATCTACCGCGAGGGTGACGTCTTTGACCGCAACTACCGCATCCACCGCATGTTGGCGGTGGGGGGTGCGGGCGTGACCTATGTCGCGCGGGAGCTGGGCCCGGCGGGCGATGAGATCGGCCCCCTGCTCGCCATCAAGGTGCTGCTGGCCGCGCGCGACCAGGGCCCCTATGTGCGGCGCCTGGCCACCGAAGCCCAGATCATCCAAGAGCTGGACCACCCCAATATCGTCCAGTATCTGGGCTTTGTTCACCGGGCCGGTCACTCGCCCTACCTCATCACCCGCTTCGAAGCCGGCGGCAGCTTGCTCGACCACATGCGGCGGGTGGGCACCTTGCCGGTCAAGACCGCCTGCGGGGCGGCCCGCCAGATCTGCTGGGCCCTGGAAAAGGCACATGAGCGCGGCATCGTGCACCGCGACCTCAAGCCCGAGAATGTGCTGCTGGCCCGGCCGGTGGAGCGCGAAGAAGACGCGGTGATCCGCGTGGCCGACTTTGGGATTGCAAAGGTTCAAGGCGGATTGGGCGCCGGTCTCACCCGGGTGGGCGCCTTTGTGGGCACCCCCCACTACGCAGCCCCCGAACAGTTCGTGGGAGGCGCCGTCTCGGAGGCCGCCGACGTCTATGCGGTCGGGGCCCTGCTCTACTTCACGATGATGGCGCGCCACGTGGTGCGCTTCGCCGATCGCCTGGACCCCGAAGACAGCTTTCAGCTTCTCTGCGACAACCTGCCGGCCACGGTGGTTCGCGACCAGGATCCCATGGCCGATGTGGAGCGGATCAACCAGGTGCTGGCCGTGGCCATGCAGGTGGATCCCGCGCTTCGCTGCACGGTGGTCGAGCTGGACGCCATGCTGGCGGCGGTCATGGCCGACGCCGATCCGGCCATCCCCCGGCGCCAGCGGCCCGATGCTGCGGCAGAGCTGCCGGCCGACGGCCACAGCCTGCTGGGCCTTGCGGGCGCCCTCGCCCCGCAGACGCCCACCCGACCCTCTGAGGAGGCGACGGACGCGGCGCCAGCGCCCCCTCCGCTCGAGGGCTCCCCGTCGGTTGCCCCACCCGCGACGGCCCCGCCGCCCCGTCGCCGCCCCGAGAGCGGCCTGGCCACCTTGGGTGCGGTGGCAGCGGCGCAGCCGCGGCCGGCGCGCTGGTGGCGGCTGCGGCCATGGCCGGGCGCAAGTCCGACCCGCCGGCCCGCCTTGCCCCTTCTCCTGGCCCTGCGCCTTCCCCTTCCCCTGCCCCTGCTGCGGTGGCCCCGCCCTTCGAGGGCACCCAGCCCACCCTGCAGCCGGTGGACAATACCTTCAGCCCAGAAGACCGCGAGCCCACGGTGCCGGTGGCCGCCCCGCCGCCCAAGCCCAAGCGCTGGCTGCGTCGTTTGGCGGTGGGCATCCTGGCCCTGGGCCTGCTCGGGGGCGGTGGCGTGGCGGCGGGGGGCGCCTGGTTGTGGACCCAGCGGCCCGAGCTGATCGACCAGATCACCAAGCAGCTGGGCTTGCCTTCGGTCACCGGGGGCAACGCGCGCAGCCTCTCGGCCAATGACCCCAACCCCGCCCACCAGAAAGACTACCGCGCCATCCAATCCAGCCTGGGCAACGAGCGCAGCCGCTTGCAGAGCTTGTGCGGCATCAACAAGGGCACCAGCCTGCAGGCCGACCTGGTGGTGACGGGGGCCGGCGTGATTCGGTCGGCCAAGGTGAGCGGGGGCGGCAGCGCGGGCAATTGCGTGGCCGACCGCCTCAAGAAGACGCAGGTTCGGCGCACCGAAACCGACACTGTCCGTGTCCGCATCCCGCTGGCCTGGTAGCAGCCGGTGCCCCCGCGCCCCTGGCAGATGCGCAGGCTGTGGCCGCTGTGCGTGCTGGTGGTCGGCGCCTGTGAGGCTGCCGCGCCCACCTGCCCCGAAGGCATGGCGCTGATTCCTGCCGGACCTGCAGTCCTCGGCCTGGCCCACCCGGTGCATCCCTGGCACCGGCCCCAGGCCACGGTGCAGCTGGGCGCCTACTGCATGGACCGCTACGAATACCCCAACCAGGCCGGGGTCAAGCCGCGGGCCAATGTGGGCTGGGACGAGGCCGCCCGGCTCTGCGCTGCGGCCGGCCGGCGGCTGTGCACCGAAGACGAGTGGGAGCGGGCCTGTCGCGGTCCCAACGGACAGACCTATGTCTACGGCGACACCCGCGATGCCCGGCGCTGCAACACCCCCATCGAAGGCTCGGGCCCCGGTCCCAACCCTCCGCCGCTGGCCGCGTCCGGGGCCCATGAAGGCTGCGTGAGCGCCGAAGGTGTCTACGATCTCAACGGAAATCTGTCGGAGTGGGTGTCGGATCCCTGGACGGGCCAGCCCGAGCCCTTCAACCGCAAGGCCGTGCCCGACGCCGAAGGCTGGCGCGCCATGCGCGGTGGCACCATGTGGAACCAGACCTTCTATGGTCAAGACTGTCTCAGCCGTCACGGTCACGCGCGGGCCTTCCAGAATATGGACGACGGCTTTCGCTGCTGCGCCGACCCCCGCTGATGGTGGTCGGATCCTGCCTGGGCGCGCCGCGCTATGATGACCGCTGGAGTCCGCGTTGAGCCTCAACACATCCCTGGTCCTGCTGGCCGTCGTGCTGCTGATGGTGGCCATCGTGCGGCTCTACCGCGCAGGCCGCACCGGGCGGTTGCGCTGGTGGGGGCACCTCGCGCAGGCCCACCGCTTGACCTTCACCCAGGGTAAAGACCCCCACGAGGCCGTCTTGCGCGGCGTCTACAAGGGCGTTCGGGTCGAGATCAGCCTGGGCGGAGGCCGCCTGCCGCCTGCCCTCAGCCTGTTCACCCGCATCGTCGCAGAGCTGCCCGGCGCGGCGCCGCCCGGGCTGCTCATCACCTCCCATGCGCCGTTGTTGGAGCGCCTGCGCGCGCGGCAGGCCCCGCAGCTGGCCGTCGATGACCCCGAGCTGGGCGGCGCCTTCACCATCCAGGGTTTTGACGAGGAGAAGACGGTGGAGGTCGTGCGCGACCCCTCTGTGCGCGACCCCCTGGTGGCCTTGCGCAAGCGGGTCGCCCTGATTCATGTCAACGAGACCTCCGTGCAGATCGAACTCCAGGGCATCGCCGGCCCCGAGCTGCCCCAGCTGGTCGAGCTGACCGCCCGCGCGGCGGCGGGCATCAGCGAGTCCTATGAGCGGGCCTGGGCCGACTTCGCCAAGGACCACGGCATGGTCTTTCTGGGCGCGGGCACCCGAGGCGACCGCACCCTGCGCGGCTACCTCAACGGGTCGCGGGTCACGATCCAGACTGGCCCGATGCCCGAGAACCCCGAGATCCAATTCAGCACCATCAAGGTGTCCATCGGCATGCGGTTGCCGGCGGGGCTGCGGGTGTTGCCCCGGGCCTTCTCGCCGCACAGCCGCGGCGAGATCGAGCTTGGGGTGCCCAAGCTCGACGAGATCATCCGAGTGCAGGGCACCAACCGCGAGGCCGTCAAGGCCCTGCTCACCCAGCCCGCGGTGCGCGACCACCTGCTGGGCTTCTATCAGGTCTGCCCCTACACCATGATCGAAGGCGGCCAGGTCATCGCCGGCGGGCCGGGTCTGCTGGGGGGCGATCTGCTGGGGCAGGTGGCGGCGGTGGATGAGCTGGCCGGCACCCTGCGCGAGGCCTGGAGCAAGGTGGACAACGACCCCAACCTGAAGGCCACCGGGTCCTGACGCCGCCTCAGCCGCGGGCCGCCCGCAGCTGGTCGTGGGGGATGCCTGGCACCCACATGGCGCCCGCAGGCCCGGGGTAGAGCACGGCGACCTGCCAGCCACCCTCTGCGGTGGCATCGATGGCCTGGACCTGGCCGGCGGCGGCGTCGCCTTCGCGTTGTACCCGCTGCAGCAGCCGGAAGGGCGCATCCGCCGGTGGATGGGTCCAGGGCAGGTCCTGGTGCACGAGGTCCCCGAAGCCACCGGGCACCGACCAGGCCTCGTCGAAGCCCTGCTCGCGCAGGTAGTGGGCCACGCCGAAGCTGCGCACCCCCGCGGCGCAATAGAGCGCCAGGGTGCGGTCGCGGGGCAGCAAGGCCAAGGCGTCGGGGATGCTGTTCATGGGCATCAGCCAGGCGCCCCGCAGGTGGCCCTGTCGCAGCTCGTGGGGCTCTCGGATGTCGATCAGCAGCAGGGCCCCGGGGTCCTGGGCCAGGCGGGCGGCGACGTCGCTGGCCTCCAGCTCCACCAGCGGCTCCTCCGCCGCCTCAACCGGGGGTGGCGGCGGGGGCGACGGGACGCGGGCGGTCCGGTGTTCGGCCGGCTTGTGCCCGGAGGCCGGCGCATGGGGGATGCGCGGGCTGCCGTCTACAAGGCGCCTCGCGACGCGTCGGGCGAGGTCACGGAGCACCGGTCAGCGCATGGCCCCGCGCAGCAGCTGAAGCACAGCCTGCTGGTTGACGGGCAGCGGGGGCGACGGCCACTTCAGGCGGCCTTCGCTGCGTTCCCAGGCGCGCTGCGCTTCGCCCAGGGCCTTGATCGCGTCCATGCTGCGCTGGGTGATGGCCAGGGCGGAGGCCTGGGGGTCGTTGGAGTCAAGCAGGTCCGCATAGTCCACTGCTTTTCCGAAACAGATGTCGATGGGGTACTTCGACGGCGAGATCCAGTTGTAGAGGGTCTCTGCCACCATGCGGTTGCTGAGGCCCTTCACGAAGACGGGAACGATGCGCAGGCCTTCCACCTTGCAGGCCAGGTGGCCCACGCCGGGCTGCGGCGGCAGCAAGGAGTAGGGATCGGCGTCCTTGTTGCGCCGGCCCTCGGGATGGATGCCGATCATGGTGCCCGGATGCCGAAGCTCATCGGCCATGCGGTCCAGGGCGAAGCGGTTGAAGGGGGCCTTGCTCTTGTCCCGCATGATGGGCGGGAACATGGCCATGCCGCTCAGGCCGAGGTTGATCGCAGCGCCGATGGGGCCGTCGTAGAAGAAGGTGGACCGCACCGGAAAGAAGATCCGACGGGTCATGCGGCTGTAGCGCATGGCCGCATAGGCGATGGTGTAGAAGTCGAAGAAGGAGCGGTGGTTGGCCACCATCACCAGGCTGGTCTTCTTGTCCAGGTCGTCGAGGTTTTCGAGTCCGTGGATGCGGAAGCGGCGACCGCCGGCAAACCACAGCAGGGCCAGGCCCCAGGTGTTGCTGGCCAGTAGCGAGAAGGGCTTGAGGGGCCCGGCAAAGAGGTTCGCGACGCGAAACCAGAGCCGCTCCGTGCGGTTCAGAACGGCGAGCTGTTCGGCAGTGGGCTGAAGCATGGCGGTTCGGGGGAGGGGGGACCGACGGGGACAGCCTGTCTTGGCACCGGCGTGCGCGGGTCAAGGGGCCATCCTGGGAGCTAACCCGAAATGTCTTCGCTGTGTCAACGGCCGGGGAGGGTCGGGTCGCCGGGCGCGGCCAGCCGGTAGAGGTGATCCCCCGCCACGGCCACCGGCGCCTGCCCCACCAGGGCCTGCACCTGGTCGGTGAATTCCGCCCGTCGCCCCTGCTCATAGACCACCAGCCACAGCCGCGGATGGGCGGCGATGGCCGCTTGCAGGCGGTCCCGGGTGTGGTCGTTGACATAGACCACATGGCCCTTCACCCGGCGGGGCTGCCCCTCGCGGTGGTCCCCCCACCGCATGGGGTAGGGGCGAATCCGGGGCATGGGCCACCAGGGGCGCAGCCGCCAGAGCACCGGCCCCGTGCGGCTCTTGTCGTCGTCGTCCAGACCCGGTGGTGCCAGCAGGTAGAGGGCGTCTCCCGAGCAGCTCGGGTCAGGGGGCTGGCCTGGGGGGCAGCTCCAGGGAACCCGCAGCTCTGCCAGCGCGAGATCGATGGCCCGGGGCGGATCCTCGACGATTCGGTGCAGCGCCTGCAGGTTCTGCACCAGCACGAGGCCCCCTTGCAACAGGCTGATCCCGATGACCAGCTTGCGTTGCCAGGACCGGCTCGCCCCGGCGCCCACCAGCAGCGCCACGGGAACGCCCAGGAGCAGCAGATAGGGAAACTGGTGAGGGGCGGCGATGTGGCCGGCCACCAGGGCCATCCATGCCAGGATGAGGCCCCCGCAAGCCGCCGCGAGACCCGGCCGGGCCCGCGCCCCCAGCAGGGCCAGGGGGGCCAGCCCCACCAGGCCCAGCCAACCGAAGCGCTGCTGGAAGGCCTCCGCCACCAGCGCCGGGCGAAAGGGCGGCTGGCGGAAGCTGCCAGGCTCACGCGCCAGATCGAGCAGCGGCGACAGCAGCGGCAGCGCGGCCAGCAGGGCCACGGCGCCCACCCGAAGGGCCACCCGAGGTCCCAGGCTCAGGGCCGCCAGGCCGCCCGCGAGACCCGCCAGCGCGTGGGTCCATCCGCCACCCACCGTGGCCAGGGCCAGCCAGCCCCAGGTGCGCCGGCCCGCCGCGATCTCCTCCCGGCTGACAAAGGCCAGGGCCACCCAGGCGGTGGCCAGCGGGTATTGGTTGACCTCGGCGGCATAGGCCAGCTGGAGGGGGCTCAGGGCCAGCACGAGGCCGGCCAGCAGCGAGTGCCGGGCCACCAGGGCCACCGTCGACAGGCTCAGCAGCGCGCTGGACAGCAGCCACAGCCCCGGCACCGGCAGGGCCCACTCCCACAAGGCATGCAGCAGGGGCCAGAGCGGCGGGTGCAGCCCCGTGAATTCCGTGGTCAGCCGCCCCCAGTCTCCGGCCTCCAGCGCGTCCACGGTGGCGCTGGGGTAGGCGCTGTAGAGCCAGGCCACCTCGTCCCAGCGGTTGGGCAGGCGCAGGGCCCGCATACCAGCCGCCAGGGCCAGCACGGCGGGCAGGCCCCAGCGGGGCTCAGGGATCGACCACCTCGATGGTCAGGTCGGGCCGCAGCACGCGAAGGGGCCAGACCAGCTCTCCTTCGCGCCCCTGACCCCGGCGGGCCACCCGGTAGACGGCCCCCTGGGGCAGGCTGAGGGCCAGCGCCTCGGCCTCCTGGCGCAGCTCGGTGGCGCCGCGGGTGCTGGCCTCCTCGAAGAGTGGCCGGCAGTCCACCACCGGAACCGGAACCACAAAGGGCGCCGGCGGCTGGGAGAGGGGGTCTTGATCGGCCCGCTCTGCCGCCACCTGGGTCACCAGCGCCGCGGTCGGCCACAGCAGCAGGGCCTCGACCCCCCGCGGCAGCAGGGCGCCCGCCCAGGGCAGCAAGGCCACCACCGAGGGCAGCAGGTAGCGCGCCTCCAGGCGCTCGCCGAAGAGGGCGGCGACCACCAGAAGGCCGATCAATGGGCCCATCACGGCGAGTCGAAGCGCGGGCGAAGGCGGTCGGTCCGCAGCCCTGGGCCAGAGGGCGCCCAGCAGCGCCAGCCCGGCCAGGGCCGCGCCGGTCCACAGGGGCGCGTGTTGCAGGGCCAGGGCGCCGTCGTGGAAGAAGTCCACCCAGCCCGACAGGCTGTGGGGCGGGTCGCCATTGGACGACACCCACCAGCTGCCCAGCAGGCCGCTCCGGGGTCGGGGCGAGATCAGCGGATCCAGCCACCGCAGGGCGAAGGGGAAGCCAAAGAGCACCCCCACCAGCCCCAGGGGGCGGGCGGCCAGCAGCGCGAGGGCCGGCAGGGCGATGGGCTTGACCGCCACCGCCGAGATGGCGAGGGCGCCTCCCAGCACCGCCATGCCGCCGCCCCTGTGGGTCAAGCCGACCCCCAGCAGCACGACGGCCAGCGCCGGCGCATCTCCCGCGCTCAAGGCCGAGGTGTAGACCCCCAGCGGCAAGAAGGCGAGCAGCCAGCCTCCGCCCCCACCCAGGCCCAGGGACCGCCCAAAGCCCCACAGCAGCAGGCAGGAGGCCGTGCCCGACAGCAGGCTGAGCAGGCGCACATCGCCCAGCAGCCGCAGCATCGCGACATGAAGGGGGTAGAGGTGGCCCTCCAGGTGGATGGCGGCGTCGAGCCCCGTGCCATCGGGGCCAAAGGGCGCGCCGCCGCCCAGCGCCCAAGCGGCCGCCCCCCGCAGGGCCCCCGCGACCAGCAGCAGGGCCAGGGCCTCCACCCCCAGGCGGATCCGGCTCGGGCCCCCGTGGGCCCCGCTGGCGCCCTTGGGCGGGCGCTTGGGCTTGGCTTTGGGCGTGTCGCGGGTGGTCACCGGGGCTCCAGCAGCCGAGGGGGCGCGATGGCGTAATCGATGCGCCAGCCGCCGGGGCCCCGGGTGGCAGCCACGGGCGCGGCCCCGTAGAGCCGGCGCATGCGGCGGGCGCGATCCCGCAGCCCCCGGCTGGACCAGGCCCGGTGTTGCCCCTCTTCGGACCAGGTGAAGCAGGCGCCGGGGGGCACCGGGTCGGTCCACAAGGCCAGGTGGCTGGGGGCGAGGCTCGCCTGAGGGCGGGTCCAGGCTGAGCTCCTGGCAGCCTGCCGGCGGCTGCCGGCAGGCCGACCGCCTCGGCCGACAGGTCGACCGGCTGCGCCCAGACCTCGGCCAGGGTGCCCGTCTGCACGGCCAGGCCGCCAGCCACCAGCAGGCCCGGCACCACACCCCAGCGCTGCGCCGCCACACCGGCCAGCACACAGAGCGCCACGCCGCCCATCAGCGCGTGGCGGGCGCCATAATCATCAAAGAAGCAGCCGGTGAGGTGCGCCCAGGCGGCGACCCCCAGCAGGGGCCAGGCCCGCCGCTCCACCAGCCCCAGCAGGCCCAGCAGCAGGATGGGCGGCCCCAGGAAGTCCACCATGGGCAGGTTGGGCAGCAGCCCCCAGGGCAGGGGCACTCCGGCTTCCGGCGGGCGGCCCCCGCGGGTGATCAAGGCGAGGCCCGCCCCCAGGCAGCCGGCCAGACCGGGCGCCCCGCGCAGCAGGGTCATCAGGGCCAGCTCCGGTCGCAGCCAGGCCGAAAGCACCGCCAGGCCCGCCGCTGGCAGGGCCCGCCGGCTGTACAAGCAGCCCAGGCCCAGCAGGTGGGCCAGCAGAACCGGGTAGACCGAGGTGCTCCAGGCCGCGTGTTCGGGCAGCAGGGCGACAAAGAGCGCCGCCCAGAGCGCCGCGCCCGCCCCGAAGTGCCGGCGGGTCCACAGCCCGACCACCCCCACCGACAGCGCGCCGGTCATCGCAGCGAAAATGAGCAATAGACGAGGATCCTGGCTGAGGTGACCCATCGTGCTGAAGAGCCTGCCCAAGGCCGGCACGAAGCTGGCGGAGGGGTCGGCGAGGCCCTGGCCCAGGAAGGCTTCGAAGTAGCGCCGCTCGTGCCCGTCGAAGATCCGCCGCAGCCCGCGGGCTTCGCCATATCGGCTCCAATCGGCCATCCAGCCGGCGCGCACCCAGAAGGCCAGCCCGACAAGGGCGCCAAGGGCGAGCAGGTCCGGGGCACGGCGGGGCATCCGGGGATGCTACCTTGCGGCACCGCCGAGGTGCCCTTGCCCCGCAGCCCCACCGATCGCCGCACCGACCGCGCCCTGGTGCTGGCGGCGATGCTGCTGGGCTGCCTGCTGCTCTGGCCCCAGCTGGGCACCCTCGGCCATGGGCTCTGGGGCCCGGAAGACCCCTGGACCCACCGCGACTTCCTGGGGGCCTGGTGGCTGTGGTGGTCTCGCTGCCAGCCCGGCGACGCCCTCGCCCGGCAGGGCTTCCCCGATGCCCCGCTGCCCTTGCAACACAGCATCCCCAACCCCTTTGACGCCTGGCTGCTCGGGCCCCTGGCCTGCGCCGAGGGCACCCTGGCGCCGGGCGCCTTTCGGCTGTGGAATGCCAGCCAGCTGGCCCACCACCTGCTCAATCTGGGGGGAGCGGCCCTGCTCGCCCGCGCGCTCGGCGCCGGGGCCTGGGCCAGCCTGGGTGGGGTGGCGCTGGTGGCCGCCAGTCCGGTCATGCTGCACGAGATCGCCGGCGGTCGCAGCCTGTCGGGGGCGGTCTGGCCGGGCCTCTTTGCGCTGGTCGCCCTGCTGCGGGGCTGGGGGCTGCTCGCGGGCCTGCTGCTGGGGCTGCAGGGGCTGGCCTACCTCTACGCCGGCGCGCTCTTTGGGCTGGTGGCGCTGATTCTTCGCCCCAGCTGGGCCTTGTTGGCCGCCGCATTGCCCCTGGCGCCCTATGCCCTCTGGCTGGCGCCCCTGGCTGGAGGACTGCACGGAAAGGCGCCCCCGGCCGGCTTCACCCAGCTGCCCCTCGACGGCTTGTTGGGCGGAGCTGGGGTGCCCGAGCGCTTCCGCCTGCATCCCCTGCTGCTGCTGCCGGGCCTCCTGGGCTTGGGGCTGGGCAAGGGCAAGGGCCGGCTGAGGCGGCTGGCGGCGGCCCTGGTGGTGCTGGGCGTGGCCTTGGGGCCGACCCGGGCTTCGGCGTGCACCAGCCCGCCTTCTCCTCGCCGCTGGCCGGCCTGATGGCGCTGGTGCCCGGCCTCGGCCGCATGCACCATCCTGCGGGCGGCCTTGCTGCTGGTGCCCCTGCTGGGCGCGGGCCTCGCCCGCCTGCTCGATCGCCTGCCGGCCCCGCTGATCCTGCTGCCTCTGGGCTGGCCCTGGCCGCCGCGCCCACCCTTCAGCGGGCCACCGCCTGGGACGCGCCGGTCCGCCCGCCAGGGGCCGAAGCCGCCGTGTGGTTGCGCGATCACGGCGCGGCCGTGGTGGACCTGTCGGGTGCTGGGGACGCCGCCCTGGGCCTGCAACCCCTGCATGGACTGCCCATGTTGGAGGGGCTGCGGCGGCCCTCTGCGCCCCGGGGCGCGGGAGGCGGCCGGGCCTGGCGCCTGCGCGCGGGGGCCGACGGCTGGCTGGCCGGACAGCGCCAACCCGGCCTCGCCGCCGCCCTCTCCCAGGCCGGCTTCAGCCATGTGCTGGTGGTGGAGCGGGATCGGCCCGTCGATATCCGCGCTGTGGAGGCCGATCTCGGCCCGCCCGTCTACCCGGGCGTCTACGCCCTCGACCCGTCCGAGGAGCAGCCGTGAGCCTGAACGATCCCAATTTCTATCTGCGGCTGGCCGCCCAGGGGGGCTGGTCCGTGGTGGTCTTTGGCAGCCCGGGCTGCGGGGCCTGCCGGCGCCTGAAGGCCCTGCTGCCGGCGCTGGGCGAGGCCTTGCCCGGCCTCCACCTGCACTATGCCGAGGCTGAGCAGAATATGGGCGTACTGGCCGATCTCGAGGTCTTTCACCTGCCGGCGATCCAGCTCTACGCGGGTGCAGAAGCCCACGCGGCCATCTCGGCAGAACTCAACGTGAACGCGCTGGCTGACGCCATTCTGCGCGCGAAGTCGTCCCCGCCGACTGCGCTCTGATGGCGGTCTGTCGGCGCGCGGATCGGCCTCAGCACTCCGAGGACCAGCAGCTGTCCTCGCAGGTCTGGAACTGGCCGCAGGGCAGCTTTGCGCAGTCCTTCATGCAGGCACGGTAGGCGCGCTCGCGCTGGCAGGCCCGGTCATAGTCCCCGGGCTCCATCAGCTCGTCCTCGCAGTCCTCTACGGAGTCCCAGCCCCAGCCCCCGCACTCCACCATTTGTTGGCATATCTCCTGGTTCTTGGGGCCGTCGTTGGCGGCCAGGAAGCAGGCGCTGAGCAGCAGGGGGGGGAGCAATCTCACGGGCTCTCCGGCCTCGCGGGTGGACCTCATGGGGCATAGTGCCCGGAGTGCGCTTCTTTGTCTGCCCGTCGCCGCGGGAGCAGCGCCATGCACCGCGGCAGGAGGTCTCTGCCATGCCCGCCTTGCGCTTCTTCCGCGGAACCGACCTGCTGGCGGAATACCGCCTGCGCCCCGGTCGCACCACCATCGGCCGCGCCGACCAATGCGATGTTGCGCTGCCCGGCGAGACCATCAGCCGGGTGCATTGTGTGGTGCAAGGTCGCCGGGACGAGTGGGAGATCCTCGACCGCAGCCGCCACGGCCTGACCGTGGACGACCGTCCCGTGGACGGCAAGGCCACCTTGCAGGAGGGCAGCGTCATCACCTTTGGCCCCTACCGGGTCGAGGTCAGCCTGACGTCGCGGGAGGCCCGACCCACCGCCCCGCAGGAGCCCGAACAGACCCACGAGATCCTCCTGGGCAACGACAAAGACGGCTTGCGGGTAGAGCGGGCGGCCCTGGTGGTGGTAGCCGGCGAGCAGCCCGGCCAGCGCCTGCCCCTGCGCCACTCCCGGTTGAGCGTGGGCGGCCCGGGTTCCCACATCGCGCTGCCCGACGCGGGCCTGGCCAAGGACCACGCCTGGCTGCGCATCTCCCGCGGTCGGGCCATGGTCGAGCCCGGTGCCGGCGCGACCTTCCTGGATGGCGAGCGCCTGCGGGACGTCACGCCCCTCTACAGCGACGAAGAGTTCCGGATCGGGCGGACGGTGTTGCGCGTGGAGCGCGACCAGGAGGAGGAGCTGCCCCTGGCCAGCCGCTTTGGCGAGATGGTCGCCGAGAGCCGGTCCATGCGCCAGCTCTTCGGCACCCTGCGCCGCATGGCGGGCCACCACTACACGGTGCTGGTGGTGGGGGAGAGCGGCACGGGCAAGGAGCTGATCGCCCGCGGCATCCACCAGCACAGCCCGCGGGCAGAAGGGCCCTTCGTCGCCCTCAATTGCGGGGCCATCACCGACAGCCTCTTTGAGAGCGAGCTCTTTGGCCACGAGAAGGGGGCCTTCACCGGCGCCGACAAGCGCCGGAACGGGGCCTTCCTGGAGGCCGACCAGGGCACCCTCTTCCTCGACGAGGTGGGCGAGCTGCCCGAGGCCGCCCAGGCCAAGCTGCTGCGCACCCTCGAGACCGGCGAGGTGCGCCGGGTGGGCAGCACCGAGGTCAGCTACCCCGATGTGCGGGTGGTCGCGGCCACCAACCGCGACCTCGCCCGGGCGGTGCGCGAGGGCAGCTTTCGCGAGGACCTCTTCTTCCGCCTCGCCGTGCTCACCGTGACCGTGCCCCCCTTGCGCGAGCGGGCGGAGGATCTCGGCCTGCTCAGCCGCTTCCTCTGCCGCAAGCTCGACCCGCGCTGCCAGCTCAGCCCCGACGCCCAGGAGCTGCTGGCCCGCCACAGCTGGCCCGGGAATGTGCGCGAGTTGCGCAATGTGCTCACCCGCGCCTTTGTGCTCGGCGGACCCCAGATCGGCGTCCAGGACCTCACCTTCCACAAGCTCACCGACGACAGCCACCTGTCGGTGGTCGCGGAGTCTCCGGTGGAGGTGGCCTTTGCTGCCACCGAGCGCGACTTCCTGCGGGGGCTGATGGCCCGCCACGCCGACAACCGCAGCGCCGCCGCCCGCGAGCTGGGCGTGGCCCGCAGCACCCTCCATTACAAGCTCAAGAAGCACGGTCTCAGCGGATGACCCCGGGCGGATCCACGCCGGACGAAGGCACCGACGCCGCCATTCCGCCCGAGGGCGAGCGCACCGACTGGAGCGACGCCACCGATGGCGCCCCCTATGACGAGCTGGGCCTCCCGGTGGGCCTGGATGAAGCGGGCAAGGGCTTGCTGGATGTCGCGGCCAGGACGGGCGGCTGGGCCGATGAGGGCGGCACGGGCGAGGCCACCGGCGTGGTGGTGGGCGACGCCGAAGACGCGCACCTGCGCCTCGCCGCCTTGGCCCGGCTGGCGGATCTGTGGTCCCTGCCCTTCGATCCCGAGGCCCTGGCCCGGCTTCAGGGCCGCCCCCTGCCCGGCCTGGGCGCCCTGATCGCCGGCGCGCCCCCCGATCCTCTGCCCATGCCAGAATTCGCCGATGCCTTCGATCTCGAGGCCGCCCAGGAGGTCACGCTGGCCACCCAGGCCCTGCCCATCCAGCGGGCAAGTCTCTCTCAGAACGAGCCAACCGCGCCCATTGTCGAGGATCGCGACCCAGATGCGACCCCGCCCGCGCGGGAGGAGCGCCCGGCCTTGCTCGTCTTTGCCCTGGGGGCGCTGTTCATCCTCGGGGTGGGCCTGCTGCTGCTGGCTTCGCTGCACTCGCGCTGACCCCCCACGCCGGGCTCAGTGGCGTCGCCGTCCGCCCCGGCTGCCGCCGTGGCCGCTGCGTCCCCGCTCTGGCGCGGGTGCGGGCGCGGGACCGTCGTCGCCATGCAGATCCTCGTCGCTCTCGCCCTCCTTGGCCGGGTAGACCTCGTGCACCATTCGGCGGAAGTCCTGGAAGCTGCCGTCCAGGATGCTCTGGCGCATGCCCTCCATGAAGCGCGCGTACCAGTGCAGGTTGTGCAGGGTCGCGAGAACGGCGCCCAGGATGTCGCCCACCCGAAACAGGTGGTTGAGGTAGGCCCGGGTGAAGGTGGTGCAGACGGTGCAATCGCAGGAGGTGTCCGGCGGGTACATATCGGTGCGGTAGCGCTTGTCCGTGATGCGCACCCGGCCCTTCCAGGTGTAGAACATGCCGCTGCGGGCGTGCCGGGTGGCGATCACGCAGTCGAACATGTCGATGCCGCGGGCGACCCCCTCCACCAGGTCCAGGGGCCGGCCCACGCCCATCAGGTAGCGGGGGCGATCGCCGGGCAGGTGCTCGACGGAATAGTCCAGCACATCGCACATCACGCGGTGGCCCTCGCCCACGCTCAAGCCGCCCAGCGCGTAGCCATCAAAGCCGATCTCGGTGATCTGCCGGGCGCTGCGGGCGCGCAGGTCCGGCCAGAAGCCGCCTTGAACGATGCCAAAGAGCGACTGGTCTTGCCGGGTGTGGGCGGCCTTGCTGCGGGCCTCCCAGCGGGCGGTGCGATCCACCGACCGCGTCGCGGCCTCTTTGTCGGTGCCCCAGGCCAAGCACTCGTCAAAGACCATGGCGATGTCGGAACCCAGCGCCTGCTGGATCTCCATGGAGCGTTCCGGCGACAGGAAAGTGCGCTTGCCATCGACCTCATAGGCGAACTCCACCCCTTCTTCGGTGGTGCTGGCCTTCTTGAGGCTGAAGACCTGAAAACCCCCGGAATCCGTGAGGATCGGCAGGTCCACCCCCATCATCTTGTGCAAGCCGCCGTGCTTGGCGACGATGTGTTCACCCGGCCGCTGGGACAGGTGGTAGGTGTTGGCCAGGATGATGCGGGTGGGGGTCTCGCGCAGGTGGGTCGGGGTGAGCCCGCGGATTGCGCCCTGGGTGCCAACCGGCATGAAAACCGGCGTCAGCACGTCACCTCGGGCGAGGCTGAGAGTGCCGGCGCGGGCCTGGGTGCCGCCGGTTCCGGAAGCGTGCAAGGTGAAGGGGATGTGGTTCACGGCGGTGGACTCGTGGGGGGAGGAGGCGGGCACCAGGCAGGGCAAGCGGCCCGTGCATCCATCCCGCAATGGCGCGGGGTGCCCCCGTCGCGATAGCACCTTCCAACGTCGTGGGGGACCCCTCCTCCACGCTGGCCTCTGGATCGGATCTGCATGGGCCCTCCGCTTCAACGCCCCGCGCCCTTTCCGCCGGGCATGCACCTTTCGGAGCACTACGCGGTGGAGGGCCTGGTCCGCCTGGCCGAGGGCCGGATGTTCTACCTGGCCAACGACGACCGGCCCGACCGGCCGCGTCGCTTCTGCTGGGAGTGCGGCAGCGACGAGACCGTCCGGTCCGCCGCCAGTTGCGTGAGCTGTGGTGCCGACCTGTCGCCCCGGCGATTCCTGGTCTCCGTGCGCTGGGAACGCAGCGGCTTCGACGCCTTCACCCGCTACTTCGAACGCCGCATCGAACACCCCGGCTTCGCGCCGCTGGTGGACATGTTCTTCCAGGGGCCCGTGCTCTGCACCGTCACCCCCTGGACGGGCGAGGGCCTGCTGTTGGACGAGGGCGCCCCCCTGGCCTTTGACCAGGTCATCGACATGGCCCAGCGGGCCACCGGCATGCTGGCCTATCTGCACAACCAGGGCGTGCAGCTCAGCCGCCTCACCCGCGCCAATTTCCTGGTGCGCGATGGCACCCGCTACCTGCTCTTCGACCCCGACATCGCCGCCGTCTATGACGGGCCGGTGCCCGAGTCGGAACGGGTCGGCGAGATCCAGCTGCTGGCGGACATTCTGCGGCGCTATACGCCGATCTCTGCAACCCGGCTGCAGAGCTTCTTCGCCGCCGCCATGCAGGGGGCCCAGACTTCGGCCATGGCCTTTGGCCGCGCGCTGGAGGCCCTCATGCAAGAGCCCCAGGGCGACCACCCCGTCAGCGCTGGCGCCATGTCCGATGTGGGCCTCTCCCGGGGCCTCAACGAGGACAACTGGGGTTGGGCCAGCCTGCGCGACGACATCCGCATCTATGTCTGTGCCGACGGCATGGGCGGGCACGACAAGGGTGAGGTGGCCAGCCAGATGGCCGTGGACATCCTCTGCGCGAGCGCCCGCGAGCGCTTGGAGCATGTGGACCGCATCTCGCCCGAACGTCTCGAAAATGTGCTGGAGGAGTCCTTTCAGGACGCCAACAACGGCATCAAGGAGCACAGCGAGGTCCTGCGCAACGACATGGGCACCACCATGGTGGCCGCCTTGGTGTACGAGATGCGCCTGGCCTATGTCGCCAATGTCGGGGACTCTCGCGCCTACCTGTTGCGCGAGGGCATGTTGCACCAGGTCACCCGCGACCACAGCCTGGTGGCCCGCATGGTCGAACAGAAGCGCATCACCCGCGAAGAAGCGCGCAACCACCCCCACAGCAACATCCTGCTGCGCACGGTGGGCACCGAACGCAATGTCGACATCGACATCTTCAGCGTCGAGCTCGAAGCCCGCGACCGCCTGCTGATGTGCAGCGATGGGCTCTGGGGCGAGGTGGAGGACGAGGACATCGAGTCCATCCTCAACCACTACGAAGACCCCCGGGTGGCCTGCCGCGAGCTGATCCGCGCGGCCCACCATGGCGGCGGCAAGGACAACATCACCGTGGTGCTGCTGACGGTGCCGGCGGCGGGCTGAGGGTATTCCTCAGCGGCTCAGCAGCGCCGAGACCTCGCCTTCAAGCTCGCCTTCGAAGGACTCGCCCGTGGGGTTGCCAATGGCGAAGACGCGCCCCTCGGCGTCCACCAGCAGGGCCACCGGCAGCTCGCCAGCGCCATAGCGGGTAGACACCACGCGGTGGTTGTCGCGCAGCACCGGGAAGCTGAGCTTCTGGTCTTCGATCTCGGTGGACAGGGTGCCCAGGTCGGTGCTGTCCACCGTGATCGCGATGACCTGCAGGCCCTTGCCCGACCAGCGCTTGTGCAGGCGCTCCAAGGAGCCCAGCCCGGCGCCCTGCCGGTCGCGGTCGAAGAAGTAGAGCAGTACGGCCTTGCTGGCGTGGCTGGGCGCGACACCCGTGAAGTCGGCCAGCGACACGCGGGCGCTGCCCACGGCGGCCATGGCGGCGTCTTCGTTGATGGCGGGCAGGGTGAAGAGCAGGGCGCTTTCGCCCACCGACACCATGGTGGGGGCGGCGAAGGCGGCGCTTCCCAACAGGAGGCCGAGGATCGGCAAGAACTTCATGGGCCCGTCTCCGCGGGGGAAAGGGAAGGGGCGCGCCGCAACGCGGGTCCGCTTGACGGCGCGCCCTCCGCCACTCTAAGGGCCAGTGGAATGGCGATCAACCCGGACATCACGGTCTCCTCGGAGCTGCATGCGGTGGCGACCGCCGTGCGGGCGGCCGGCGGGCGCGCCTGGCTGGTTGGCGGCACGGTGCGGGACGGCTTCTTGGGCCGCCCCTCTGGAGATCTGGACATTGAGGTCCATGGACTCAGCGCTGCCGCGCTGCACCGCTGCTTGCGTCGCCTGGGGCCCACCCGGCAGGTCGGGCGCTCCTTTGGCGTGTTCAAGCTCCGCATCGGCCCGCTCACCCTCGACCTGAGCCTACCTGCTGGCCGCACCGAGGCCGGCGACCGGACGGTCGGCGGAGACCCGAGCCTGCTGTTGGCCGAGGCCGCCCGCCGGCGCGACCTCAGCGTCAACGCCATCGCCTTTGACCCCCTCACCGGCCAGGTGGCCGATCCCTGCGGCGGCGTGGCCGACATCAAAGCCCGTCGCCTGCGGGCGGCCGATCCCGAGCGCTTTGGCGACGATCCGCTGCGCACCCTGCGGGTGGCCCGCTTCGCCGCAACCCTGGGCTTCTCCATCGATCCGGATCTGGTGGCGCTCTGTCGGAGCATCGACCCCAGCGCAGAGGCGCCCGAGCGGGTGGCCGGCGAGCTGCAGAAGATCCTGCTGGATGCCCCGCGCCCGGGCCTGGGCCTGCGGGCGGCCCAGCACCTGGGTCTGGTGGACCGGCTCTTGCCCGAGCTGGGCGAGCCGGACCCCAGCCTGGCGGAGGCCCTCGATCGGGCGGCGTTGCTGCGCGACTGCGTGGGTCCGCCTCCCCGCGACCTCGCCCTGATGCTGGCCGTCCTGCTGTCTCCGGCCGGCCCCCAGGCCGCCGACGCGGTCCTGGAGCGGCTCAAGCTGCACAGCTCCGGCGGCTACCGCTTTCGGCCCACGGTGCCGGCTGTGTTGGCGTCCTGGCCCGCGCTGGCCCAGCCCACCACCGACGCCCAGCTGCGCCACCTCGCGGAGACGGTCGAGGTTCAGCTGGCGGCTCGGGTGGCCCAGGCCCTCAGCGGGGCGCCCTGCGCGGCCGCTGCGGTGGACCGGGCGGCCGCCCTGGGGGTGGCCTTCGGGCCGCTGCCGCCGCTGCTCACCGGGCGGGATCTGGGAGAGCTGGGCGTGCCCGCTGGCCCCGCCATGGGTGGGCTGCTGCGCGATCTGCGGCAGGCCCAGCTCGATGGCGAGGTCCGCACACCGGACCAGGCCACGGCCCTCATCAAGGGGCTATGGTCCCAGGCGGCACCCGGTCCCCAGACCGCTGGCTAGGGGTCGGATCCCCACAATGGAGAAGGAATGCACGGCCTGGCGCTCTTCGCCCTGCTCTCGGGCTTGAACCTCACCGCCTTCGCCGCCGAGGCCGCACCGGCCGCGGCCGCGCCAGCGGCTGCATCGGTCGGTGCCGAGGTGGGGCTGCGCTCCGAGTATCTGCTTGGCGAGCGCATTCTCGTCCCCATCACCCTCTCGAATTCCAGCAGCACGCCCCTGTCGGTGCCCGATCTCTCCAACCGCCCTTGGCTGGTCGGCTTCGAGATCGTCGCGGCCGACGGCAAGACCCAGCGGCGGCGCACCGCCACCCCCGCCACCGACAGCGGTCGCACCCTCACCCTCGCGCCGCGGGCCCGCCGCTTCACCTTGCTCGAGGTGCCCAGCAGCGGCGCCATGCCGGCGGGGCGCTATGCCCTGACCGTCTCGGTGGATCTGGGCGGCCAGCAGGCCACCGTCGGTCCCACCGACATCCAGGTCGTGCCTGCCCGTCCGGTGGGCGGCCGGCTGAGCAGGCGCTCGTGCAAGCGCGCGATCGCGCCGGGCTGCGCGGTGGGGTCGGCCGTCGCATCGATGTCGGGCAGGTGCTCAGCCCCGTCGTGTACGAGGTGCCAGCCGGCGCCCTGGGCCAGCTGCTCTTGCACCATCCACTGGGTGGGGCCCACCGCCTGGCTGATTCCGGTGGCAAAGCGCCCATCCCCTCCGCCGGCCAGGGCGCGCAGGCCGAGGTCGGCGTTGCGCAGCATATCCACCCCGTCTCTGCGGAAACGGTAGCCCGTCAGGTCCTCCAGGGTGCTGGCCAGCAGGTCGGGGCTCATCAGCTTGTGATCGAGGTGGTGGGCGTCCCGAGGGTGGGCCGACCGGTAGGGTGGGCTGCGCAGGATCGCGCGCCACAGCGCCTTCAGCTTGAGGTCCTCCGCCAGGAAGGCCTCGCGCCAGGCGCTCAGCCGGTCGGTGTCGCCCAGGTCCATCGGCCGCCGCAGCAGCAGGGTCGCGGCCTGCTCCACCGCGCAGTCCACAAAGCCCGGGTCGTTGGCGATGGCATCGCCCAGGTCGGCCAGGCCGCCGATGGGTTGACCGAAATAGGCGGGGGGGGTGCCCGTGAGGCTGCGCCAGATGTCTTCGCGTTCGGGGTGGTAGTAGAGGAACTCGTCCACACCCGACTTGCGGGGCACGAAGACTCCCCCAAGGGCGGCGGCCAGGGGGTCGAGGCTGTTGTGGCAGCTGACGCAGGCGGGGTTGCTCTGGATGGCCTGCTCCACCACTTCGGGGTCGGACAGGTCCACCTCGCGGTCAAAGCGCACCTCGGCGTCCAGGTAGTCCCGGCAGAGCAAGATGCGGCTCACCTGGTTGGCCCGGGCGCGATCGGCGTTGTTGCGGCTGGTCTCGTAGCGCCACCACAGGCCGTTGGTGGACAGGGTGCCCGCGGCCGGGCGGCCATCGGTGTAGCGGGCCCGCCGCCAGCCGCTGCCGGCCTCGGCCTCGACGGGCCAGACCTCCGCCAGCTGGTCCTCCACCTGGGTCCAGTCCGCCGTGACGATGGTGGTCCAGGGCAGGTCGGTGGCGGCCACCTCGGCCAGGATGCGCAGGGGCTCCTCTCCCACGGCGCGGGCCCAAGCATCTTCGCTGCTCAGCCCCAGCTCTTCGGCGCTGGCCTGCGTCTCGTCACCCACCGTGTTCCAGATCTCGCCATAGCTGGCCACCACGCGCTCGCGGAAGCGCGCATCCTCCAGAAAGGCGTCCACCGTGGCGTCCAGGCGGTCGGGATGGGCGCGGATGGCCGCCAGCTCCTCCAGGCTGGGGCGCACCCCCCGCAGGTCCAGGCTGCTGCGGGCCAGCAAGAAGGCGGCCTGGTCGGGGTCCAGGCCCGTGGGTGCCGAATCGGCCGGCGCAGGGCCGTCGGCGCAGGCCCAAAGCAAGAGACCCGGCAGGGCGCGCATCATGGGCGTGCCGCCACGAGCAGGGGGGCCAGGTCCAGGCAGAGGGCGCCGCCATCCTGGTCCGTCGCGCAGGCCTGGCAGCTGGGGTCGGCCTCGTCAAAGACAAGCTCCACGCGGGCACCCTCGGTTCCCAAGACCACCAGGGAGCCCCCCACTGAACAGTCCGACCCATCCTGTGTCAGCTGAAGATGCCGGGCGCTGACGCCGAGGATGCCGTCGGGCAGGCTGGGGTCTCGGGAGAGCCCCCCCTCTACCGTCACGGCGGTGCGCCCCGCCGTCTGTTCGCCAAGGGTGCGCAGCGACAGGCTGGCGCCTCCGTCCAGCCAGCTGGGCGCAAGCCAGGCGCCCTCGTGGAGAAAGCTGCCAAAGAGCCAGCTGTCGCGTTCGAAGCGGCCATCCACCGTTCGCTCGGACAGCTCGCCATAGCCGTCGATGTCCAGGGTCGCGCCCGAGGGGTGGCCGATCCGTGCATTGGTGATGAACTCGCCGTATTGGTCCCACCGCTCCTCGCCCACCATGATGTTGGAGAGCCAGGCGAACTGGCTGCGCCCCACAAAGGCCCACCCCGACGCGGTGGTGCAGTCATTGGACCAGCCATCGGTCACGCCCACCGCTGGATAGGGTGCCGGGCAGCTTGAATTGCCCTGCCGGTTCGCTTCGGCCACCGCCTCGTAGAGCGGATGGGGCACGATGGCTGCGATGGCCCCGACGCCGGCCTGGGCGCCGGCCGCGATCAGGGCGGCATCCAGGGTGGGCGCGGGGCGGTCGCCGGGCCCGGCATAGGCGCTGGGATCACCGCCGCTGTCGGTGCCCTGGGCCACCGGGGAGTCGGCAGACGGGGGCCCCGCGCAGGCGCTCGCCAGCCAGAGGAGCCCCAGGCGCCTCAAGTGCCCTCCTCGGCGCATTCCAGCCACCAACGCAGCTTCTGGCGGTCCTGGTCGCTGATGCCCCCCGCCGGCGGCATGGTGGGCGGATCGACGGCGCTGCGGGCCAGCACGCGATCGCGTTGGGCCCAGACCTCGGCTGCGCTGTCGAAGCTCACGGTGGGGGGGGCGCCAAAGCGCTCTGCGCTGGTGCTGGCGTGGCAGCCCTGGCAGAAGTGGGTGGTGAAGCCCTGCCCGAAGTTGTTCCAGGTGACGATGGGCGCCTCTTCACAGGAGAGGCTGGCCCAATCGACGGCGGCGGTATCCCAGGCCTCGGAGGTCGGGCCGCTGCCGCTGTCTGCAGCGTCCTCTTTGCAGGCCAGCAGAACCAACAAGGTGAGGGCGGCGAGCGGCCTCATGCCAGGGCCCCCAGGATGGGCGAGTATTCGGGCAGGCTGGGCACCGGGCCCACGTCGGCCAGCTCCAGCAGGGTGGCACCAAAGATGGCCGGCGTGAGGTCCCGCCCACCGTCGTCGCGATCGGCCGAGGCGAGATCCAGCCTGTGGCCGTAGAAGAGATCGTCGTAGCCGCCGATGACCCGGCCGGCGTCCAGGCCCGGTCCCACCAGCAGGGCCGAGGTGTGCGCCCAGTGGTCCTTGCCTTTGGCGAGGTTCTCCTGGGGAGTGCGCCCCATCTCCGAGATCACGACCACCACCGTCTCTTCGGCCAGCGTTGGGGTTGTGACTCCCGCGCTGCCCTGCAAGGCATCCATCAAGGCCAGCAGCCCGTCGAAGAGGTCCACGAAGTTGACGTGCTGCTTGTTGTCGTTGTCTTCGTGGCTGTCCCAGGTCAGGCGCTCAAAGGACAGGGTGATGCAGCGGCTGAGGCCCAGGCCCAGCAGCTCGGTGGCCACCCGAATCTGGCTGTCGAAGCTGCCATCCGTCAACCAGTGCACATCGTTGACGCGGTCCTTCATGGTGCCGGCCCGCTCCATGGATCGCGCATAATCGGCCAGCAAGGCCTGGCGCCGGCGGTCGGTGGACCGGGCCAGGCGCTCGGCGTTGGCCTGCTGGCTGTGGCGATCCAGCAGGGCCTTCAGCGCGCTCTCCGGCGGATCCACCGGCAGGTCCGACTCGCCCAGAATGGAGCCGTCCAGCAGCTTTCCGACCTGTCCATTGTCGCCTATCTGCACCACGCTGCCCCCCAGCAGGCCGGGCATGGAGCGCCCGCCGGCGATGACATGGGGCAGGCCGAAGGCGTCGGCCCGGGCGTGGGCGATGACGGTGGGCCAGTCCGCCGCCGTCTCGCGGTTGCTGCCGGTCAGGGCCAGCCGCTCGCAGATGCGGTGGTTGACGCTGGGCACCCGCAGGCCATTGATGATCAGGCAGCGGTCGGCGTGGGTCTCAAAGAACTGGCGCACGCCGGGACGGTCGGGGTGGTCCATGAAGCGCAGATCGCCGATACTGGCCGGCTGCGCGGCGTCTTCGAAGTCCACATGGGGGTTGTCGACGCTGGTGGCAAAGACCCGGGTGGTGTCCCAGCCGCCAAAGATGCGCACGAAGATGAAGCGCAGATCCCGTCGAGAGGGGGCGGCCCGGCCCGGCCCGGACCACAGCCCGGCGCCGGCCAGCCCGGCCCCGGCCAGACCCAGGCTGGCAGCGGAGAGCAAGGCGCGGCGGCTGAGGGGGGGCGGTGGCATCGTCAGTAGACCAGGAAGTCGGGGTGGCGCAGCATCCAGGCCAGGACCAGCGTCCAGGCGGTCGCGGGCGAGCCGCTCAGGGCGAAGGCCTCGGTCCACAAGGCCTCGGCCTGCAGCCGGAGGGGGCTGCCGAATGCGGGCTGCGTTGCGAGAACCCGCAGAAAGAGGCGATCGAGCTGGGTTTGAAAGGCGAGATCGCCGGGCCGGGCGTCCATGCCCACCGTGAGCAGGCTGGCATTGGCCGGATCGGCCACATCGGCCTGCACCCGCCAGCTTGCCGCGGCCTCGGCCATCCGCTCCACCACCAGGCTGAGCGTTGGGGTGGGCGCGACCACGGCGTCGCCGTCAAAAGCAGGCCCGTCGCCCCCCGCCATGGTGCGCAAACCGAAGAGGTCGGTGGCGAAGGCGTCGCGCTCCTCCACGGTGAAGCGAAAGCCGGTGAGATCCTCAACTTGGGATGCGTAGAGGTCGGCGGTCACCAGCTTGGCGGTGGTGGCGCCCTCCGTGTCTTCATCCAACACGAGGTAGCGGGGATCCATCACCAGGGACCGCACCAGGCTGCGCAGACTCAGGCCCCCTTGCAGAAAGGCCTCGCGGTGGCGGCTGATATCGTCGATATCGCCCAGGCCGGCCGGGCGGCTGAGGAGCTGTTCGAAGCTGCGCTCCACCGCGCAATCGATGAGACGGGGGTCGGCCGCCATGCTGCGACCCAGATCGGCCAGGGTCTCGCCCTCCTGGCCCATATAGCCGGGGGGGACGCCCGAATAGACCTCCCAATCCAGCTCGCGCTCGGCGTGGTAGGAGGACTGCTCGGCGGGGCTGAAGTTGAAGTGGTTGTAGAATCCCCAGAAGTAGCTGGCCAGGGGGTCCAGGCTGCTGTGGCAGGTCACGCAGGCGTCGGCGGTGCGCAGCGCGTGGTTGACGGCCTCCTCGTCGAGCAGGTCGAGGTCGGCGTCGCCTTCGATGGTCTCTTCGAGGTAGTCCCGACAGAGCAGGATGCGGCTGACGGCATTCGCGCGGCCGCGATTCGCGTTGCTTTGGGTCGAATCGTATCGCCACCACATGCCGTTGGTGGCCAGGACCCCCACCGCCGGGCGACCATCGAGGTAGGAAACCCGCCGCCAGCCCGTCTCGCCGATAGGGTAGTCCGTGGGGTAGAACTCAGCCAGGACGTGGTTGATGACGGTCCAATCGCCCGTCACCAGCGTGGGGTAGGGCAGGTCTTGTTGGGCCACCTCGGCCAGCACACGCAGGGGCTCCTGTCCGATGGACTCCAGCATCGCGAGGATGTCGGTCACCGGGTAGGTGGCCTGGCCATGGTCGGCCTCCACCACGGGGGTGCGCCAGACGCCGGCCATCAGGGCGGCGTAGCGCTCGCCGAAGCGCTCCCCTTGCAGATAGCCCTCCACCAGATCGGGGAGGCGGTCGGGGTCGGCCATCACGGCGCGCAGGTCGCCCTCGGAGGGCCGCACGCCGCGCAGATCCAGGCTGGCCCGGGTGAGGGCCGCCAGGGCGCGGTCGGTGGACGGCGGGGCCGGGTCGGCGCAACCCAACCCAACCAGCAGCCAGAGCGGCGCCCTCAACGCTCCCACGGGTGGCCTCCAGGCCAGGAGAGCAAGGGGGAGAAGTCCGCGCAGACGAGCCCCACTTCTTCATCTTCGCGCAGGGCATCGCCGCAGCCATCGCAAGCGGCGTCGTCTGGGCCCGGGGCACCGAAGGACACGGTGGTCCAGTCGCCGTCCGGGCCGCGCAAGCGCAGGCTGCCGCTGGGTTCCAGGGCGCAATCCCGGGGCCCGTTGGACAGGCGCAGATTTTCGAGGCGGGCGGCCGCGACCGGGCCGGGCAGACGCCCGATGGCGCCGTGAAGCTCGACCACCTGGGAGCCGCCGGGCAGGGTGGCGTAGCGGTAGTAGATCTCGCTGGTGACCGGCTCCTGCACCCAGGTCCCGGTGGCTTCGTCGCCGGAGTAGAGGAAGTCTCCGTAGACGAAGCCCTGGAAGGCGTGCACGACGCCCTCGGGCGAGGACTCCTCCACCTCCTGGTACATGACGTCGCCGAAGTTCTGGAGCAGGCGCCCATCGGGGAAGCGCAGCACGGCATGGCCCGAGAGCCAGGAGAACTCGGCCATATAGAGGTTGGATTCGGGTTCGGTCCACCGACCGCCGCGCAGGTTCAGGGTCCAACCCACATACTCGGTGCCATTGGGCGCCGTGCAGCGGTCATTCCAGTAGTCCTGCCCATTGTGTTCCTGCATCAAGGGGCAGTCGCCGCCCTGGTTGGACCAGAACTGGAGCGTCCAGATGTCGTGGTAGAAGAGGGGATCCTGGCGGTGAAGGTAGGCCACCAGCTCTTGTGTGCCCTCGGCGAGCTGGGCGGCGTCCAGGGCGGTGGGCGCCTGGGTGGATGCTGAATCGGGCACATAGGCCGAGGGCTGCGAGATGCGGTCGACGGCGGCCGCCCCGCCCGCGTCCGCGGGCGCCTGGGCCTGGCATGCGGCCAGCAGCACCAGCGCGCTGCCCCCCATGAGCGGGCGGGCGATGGCAAAGCGCGGTGCGAGCGATGGGTGAAGCATCACCCCCCGAGTATAGCGCAGGCGGGTTGATGTCAGCGCCTCGTCAAGTCGCGTTGCGCTCCACGAAGGCGAGGATGCGCGCGATGGAGTCAAAATTTTCCAGCGTCACCTCCTGCCAGGCCACCCTTCGGCCACAGCGGTCTTCGACAAAGCTGATGAGGTCGAGGAGGATCAAGGAGTCCAGGCGACCCTCGCTGAAGAGCAGGGCGTCGGTGGACAGCCCGTCGGGGCTCAGGCCGGCCTCTGTCACCAGCCACTGGCGAAGGGTCTCGTCGGTGAGGCTCATGGCTGCTCCAGGATCGGATCTCGGGAGAGGGCCAGGGCGGCTGCGATGGCGCGGCGGTCCCGTTTGCCATTGGCCTGGACCGGCCAGGCCCCCCGCCATTCAACCACGCGGCTGGGCACCATGTAGCCAGGCAGGCGGGCCCGGCACCAGCGGCGCAGGGCCGCCCCATCCCTCTCCTGCTGCCCTGCACCGCCGCCACCAGGCGCAAATCGCCCGTGGCCTCGGCGAGGGCCACCACCACGGCATCGGTCACCCCTGGGGCGGCCAGCAGGCAGTCCTCACCAGACAGGGCCCACCCGGAAGCCGCCGATCTTGACGACGTCGTCGGTTCGCCCCTCGAAGATCAGCTCACCGTCCATCTCTTGATGGACCCGGTCGCCGGTCCACCAGCCGGGCGCCCCCCCCAGGGCCGGGCAGGGCTGGGGCGGCCGGGCGTCCACCCGCTCCGGGCAAGCCGGCGCCCCCATGGACCAGCTCGCCGCTTTGCCCAGGGGGAAGGGGCTGTCCGGCCGGGTCCACCACCACCAGCTGCACCCCCGGAAAGGGTCGGCCCAGCGCGCCGGTCGGAGGCAGGCCGGTGTCGACCTGACCCGCTGCTGCGCAGCACCTCGGTCTGCCCGTAGTAGAGCACCCGCCGGGCCTGGGGCAGCAGGGCCCCAAGGCGCGCCAGCTGCGCCCGATCCGGCCGCCCTCCCGCGCTGGTCACCCGGCGAAGGCGGCCCAGGTCGCGCGGCGCCTGCTCCTGCACGTCCAACAGCGGGCCGAGCATGCCTGGAACCACCGCCAACACGGTGCAGCCGGCCGCCTCGAGCTGCTCCAGGATGCTGGCTGGCAGCGGCGATCGGTGCAAGACGCAAGCCCCGCCGGCCGCGATCAGGCGCTCTCAGCTGGCTTAGCCGTAGTGAAAGGACAGGGGCAGCAGGCCCAGGCTGCGGTCCGAGGGGTCCAGCGCGAGGTCCTGGGCGATGGCCTGGGCGCAGCGGGCGAGGCTGATGCTGCGATGCAGCACCAGCTTGGGCGGGCCGGTGCTGCCCGAACTGAGCCACAGGCTGCCGGCAGGGGCGGCGGGGCCCCGGCGGCCCCGGAGGGGCGGCGTCGGTGGCAGGGACGCCTTCGGGCGGCGGCCCCTCGCCCGACCAGGCCACGGCCGCGAGCCCGCACCAGGAGCGCCTCCCGCTGGGCACCCGTCCAGCCCGGGTGCAGGGCCAGGGGCCAGAGGCCCGCCCAGGCCGCGGCGAGCAGCTCCACCACCAGGCCCTCCCGGTTGGCCCCTTGCACCGCCAGCACGGCGCCGGGGCGCAGGCCCTGGGCGCGCAGGGCCCCCGCCCTGCAGGCGACCGCCTCGGCCAGGTCCGCGTAGCTCCAGCGCCGATCCCCATCGACGAGGGCGAGGGCGCCACCCTGGTTCTTCGCCTGGGTCTGGAGCAGCTGCGCGATGCCCGTCACTCCAGTCTCCATGGCAGGTAGAGGCCCACCATGCGCAGCAGCAAGGCGGGCCCGCCCCAGGTGCCGCCCGCCGCCTGCAGGGCGGTCAGGGCGTGGCCCATGGTCACGAAGGCCAGGGTCGCGGGGATGGTGAAAAGGTTGAAGATCGCCGGGCCGGGCCTCCGCTTGCGGAAGCGTCGTCGCCAGATCGCCACGGCCGCCAGCGCGGCGCCATGCCACAGGCCCCACAGCAGCCAGTCCAAGCGCAGGGCATGCCAGAGCCCCATCGCCACAAAGGTGACCAGCACGGCAAAGACCGGGCTTCGGCTGCCCCCCAGCAGCGGCATGTAGAGGGTGTCCCGGCACCAGTCCGCCAAGGAGATGTGCCAGCGGCGCCAGAAGTCGGCCGGGCTGTTGGAGAACATCGGCCACCGGAAGTTTTCGGTGACCCGCAGGCCAAAGAGCCGCCCCCCGCCGATGGCGAGATCCGAGTAGCCGCTGAAGTCCAGGTAGAGGTGAAGCAGGCTGAGGCCGGCAAAGATCCAGGCCGCGCCCACCCCCAGGCTGAAGTCCTGCAAGCTCCCCAGGGTGGTGTCGGCGTCGGCGCCCAGCGCCACCTGGGCCTGGGCGACAAGACCATCGGCCAGGACCAGCTTCTTGACCAGTCCTGACAGGATGCGCCCCCCACCCTCGACCAGCAGGGCGGGCCGCCACTGGTCCTCACGCCGCTGCTGCTGGTGGTCCAGGCGCTCGATGGGCCCCGCGCTGAAGAGCGGCGGAAAGAGGATCCAGCCCAGGACCTCGCCCAGGGGCTGCGGTCCCAGGCTGCCGGTCCGGCGGGCGATGACGAAGTGCAGGAGGCGAAAGGTCACAAAGGACAGGCCCAGCGGCAGCAGGAGCGCGCCGGCGCGGATCTCCAGGGCGGCCTTGAAGCCCACCAGCACGGTGAGCAGGGCGGCGCCCGCGACCCAGGCCCGGCGGCGGCTGACGGTCCCCCGCAGCCCCCAGGCCAGCGCCAGGCTGAGGCCTGCGGTGCCCAGCACGGCACCCGGCGCCAGCGGGCCCAGGCCGACAAGGCCCAGGATCGCGAGGATCCAGGGCCTTATGCCAGCGGGATATCGCCAGTATATCACCAATCCAGGGCCCATCACCGCCAGCAGCCAGGCCAGCCCGAACGGCGGCATCAATAGGCCTGGTACCGAAAGAGGGGGCCCGCATCCGACTGCTTCTGGGCGAGGCCGTCGGTGGGCAGCCGGGCGGGCGGCCGCAGCAGCCCCCACAGCTGGAGCAGGGCGAGGCTGAGCAGCAGGCCGGTCCCCGCCACCTGCAGGGCTTTGCCGAGCGCCTTCATGGCAGGGTCTTCATGGCAGGGTCTTCATGGCAGGGTCCCGATGGCCGCGGCCAGGGCCGCCGTGTAGATGCGGCGAGCGCCGGCATCGCCAAGGTGGGCGTGATCGCGGAAGGCCCCCGGGGGCAGATCTGCGCCTCGGATCGGGTCGATGCGCGGCCGGCCCAGGTCGGTCTCGACCGCCGCCAGGCAGGCCTCCGCCGCAGCCTCCAGGCCGGGCTCCGCGGCCACCTGGGCCGCCCACATGGCCGGGTTCCGCGGCGCCTCCAACAGCACCAGACGGGCCCCTTTTCGCTGCAGCTCCGCACCGATGGCGCGGTAGGTGGCGCGGTGCAGATCGGCGGCCTCCCCGCACCGGCGCGCCCAGTCCCCCAGGCGCGCGGCCAGGGCGAGGGCCCGGTCGGCGTGCACCGGCCCCAGGCGGTCCACCAGGTGCAGATCGACCTCTGGCGCGCCCACCAGCAGGTGCACCAGGCCGCCCATGCGGGGCAGCCAGAAGGCGGGGTAGCTGAGCAGGCTGCTGCCCGCGACGCGGCGGGTGGGCACCAGGCCCTGCGCTTGTGCGACCCGGTCCAGGGCGACCCCGTGCAGGGGCAGGCGGGGGTCGGTCAGCAGCCCCTGAAGCTCGTCGGCCGGCAGGGCGAGATTTCGCGCAGACAGCTCGATCAGCACGAGGTCCCCCTCGGCGATCGGCAGGGCCTCCACCAGGACCAGGGCCTCTTCGGCATAGAGCCCCCCTGCCGCGAAGAGCCGCACCGGACCGCGCTTTCCGTAGCGCCGCAAGGCGCCTGCCAGCGCCTCGGGGCTGGACAGGGCCTCGCGGGTGGCCGACGAGCCGATCACCCAGGTGCCGCCCGCAGGCGGGGGCTGCTGTCGCATGCGGCAGACCTCACCCGCCAGGGCCGCGAATTCGTCGTCCCAGGACTGCACCGACCAGCCCTGGGCGAGGTCGGCCTCCCCCAGTCGGGCGGACCAGCCCGCGACCCCCACCAGGGCCACCACCAGGCTGGCCGACAGGGTGCCGGCGGTGGGCCGCAGCAGGCCCTCCAAGAGCGCATGCCAGCGCCCCGTCATCGGTCCTGCACCATGGCCACGTGGATGCGGCGGGGCCCGGAAAAGGGCGCGCGGCCGTGCATCACACGGAGATTGTCGAGGATCAACAGGTCACCGGCCTCCCAGGGCTGCCGGTGGGCCCGCGCCCAGGCAAGGTTGCGAATCCGGGCCAGCTCGTCGGTGTCGAGGGGCTCGCCATCGCCGTGGGTGGCGTCGGTGGGGCGGTCGGCAGAGGCCCACCGGGCGGCCAGGCGCTCGCCCCGGGCACCCAAGGCGCTGGGGTGCCAGAGATCGGCCTGGGAGGCCCACAGGGGCGTCCCGGTGACCGGGTGGGGGCGCAGCGCCGGCCGCTGCAGCAGCACGCGCAGGCCACCGGCGGGATCCCAAGCCCACTCGGCCCCCTCCGCGTGCAGCCAGGCCTCCACCGCAGCCCGGTCCGCCCCTTCGAAGTGGGCCTGCCAGCTCTTGCCCAGACCACCGCCACCGTGCATATTCTTGAGGTAGGCAAGCCCCCGGGCATCATAGCGTGCCACCGTCTCTGCAGGCAGGGCCTCCACCAGCTCCGCGGCACAAGCCAAAGCCGTCTCGCCGCCTTGATCGGCAGGGGTCTCGCAATGCAAGAGCAGGGTGGCGGGAGGCTGCTTGAGATAGGACAGCTCACCATGCAGCGGAATGCGCTCAGTGGCGGGGTAGGCGGTGGAGGTGTAGACGCCGCCGCCCAGGGACCTTCGGTTGGACTGGCCGAAGAGGTAGGGTGCCGGCCGAGGATCGAATGCCTGCACCGCCTGCGCAAAGGCGCCAGCGCCCGCGATGCCGAAGCCCCGCAGCCACCAGGCCCCATCCTGCACCAAGGCGGCGCGCAAGGCCGCGCCCTCGGCCTGCAGCCAGGCGCAGAGCTGGGCCGGCCGAATCCCAAGTTCGGTGGGCGTCATCAAACGCGGGGACCAACGCGCAGAATCCATGCCGCCAGCCTACCACGCGCGCCGCCTCGCCCCTGCGCGGCGCCGGGCCCGTGCGATACTGCGCGCCTGTGACCGTCGCCCGCCCCATTGTCGAATGGACTGCTGTCCTGGCCTTCTACGTGCTCGGCGCCTTGGTCTTTCTGTGGCCGCTGCCCCTGCACTTCACCACCCACATCTGGGGGGATCGCTTTGACGCCTGGACCACGCTCTGGCTGGTTCAGCACTTGGGGGATCGCATCGGGGCGGGTGATCTGGCGTCGCGGACCACCGAGATCCTCTTTCCCCTGGGCTACGACCTCTGGTCTTTTGGCCACGTCGCCCTGCAGGTGATCGGGGGGGGGCTGGTGGCCGCGGGCCTGCCCCTGGTGACGGCCTACAACCTGCTGCTGGTGGGCGCCCTGGCCACCAGCGGCCTGGCGGCCCACGCCCTGGGACGGGCCCTGTCGGGGGACCACCTGGGCGGCCTGGTGTCGGGGGTGGCCTTCTGCACCACGCCCTACCTCTATGGCGAGGGCGCGGCGGGCTGCATCGAGCTGGTGGCAGCCGGCTTCTTGCCCCTCTTCGCGCTGTGCCTGGTGCGCCTGGTGCGGCGGCCGGGCTGGCGCAGGGCCCCTGCCTGCGGCCGCGGTGCTGGCGGTCACGGGGCCCTTCAACTGGTATTACACGCTCTTTTCGGGGATGTTGGGCCTGGGTTTTCTGCTGTGGCAGCTTGTGGAGGGGCGGCGGCAGGCGGCGGCCTGGATGCTCTGCGCCATGGCGGTGGCCGCCCTCAGCAACGCGCCGCTGATCCCCCTGGTGCGCCAGGAGACCCCGACCCGGCCATCCATCTCGGCCGCGCTCTTCAGCGATGCCGCGGCCTGGACCCGGGTGGACGCCATCACCAATGGCGGCGCGCCGCTTTCCGAGCTGAGCCTGGCCCGCACCGAGGAGGTGGACGCCATCCAGGTCTACCGGAACGCGACGGCCATCGGCTCTCTGGTCGAGGCCCGCTTCACGGTGAACCCCCTGCGCTCGACCCCGGGCGCGCTGGCCTTCGGTGTGGGCCTGTTCGGGCTGGTGGCCGGGCGCCGGCGCAGCCTGGGCTGGGCGGCCATCGCCTTGGGCGCCACGGTCCTCACCCTGGGGCCCTTCCTGGCCCTGGACGAGCGGCCCCCCATGGACCGCTGGGCCGGCGCCTTTCCCCTGCCCTATTACTGGGCCTATGAGCACCTGCCCTTCTTCTCAAAGGCCTATCGACCCTACCGGATCGGCGTCATCACCTTGACCTGCCTGGGCGCCTTGGGCGCGGTGGGTACCGCGGCGGTGGCCACCGAGCTGCGCCGGCGCTGGGTCATCTTGGGGGTGGCCCTGCTCAGCGTGGTGGGTTTCAGCCAGCCGCTCTGGTCGGGCGACCAGCCCGCCCGGCGTCCCTTGTCCGATGCCCGCATCCCCGACCTCTATGGTGCGTTGGGGGAGCTGCCCCCAGGCGCGGTGGTCGAGGTGCCGCTTCAGTACCAGCCCACCACCATCGCCAACGCCCGCTATCAATATAACCAGACCCGACACAAGCACCCGGTGCTCAACTGCAACCAGCTGATCCGGCGGACCGATCTGCTGGCGTTCCGCGATTATGTGCTGGAAAACGCCTTCTTGAGCGCAATGGTCGACCTTGCCCGCAGCCGCCCGCCCTACCGGTTCACGGGCGCGGATCTGGCGCGCATGCGGGAGGATGGCTTTGCTTATGTTGTGGTCCGCCACCGCGTCGAAGCCGACCTGCTGAGCCTGGCGGGCGAGGCCCGAGGGGACCTGGTAGTGGAGCCGGCCATGAGCCTCTTCCCCGCGGTCCTGGGCGAGCCCGTATTCACCGACCTGGACGGGTCCATCTACCGGCTGCCCGACCGCGTCGAGGCGACCCGAAGCTGGGTGATCGACGGCGAAGAGGTGGTGGACGTCGACTTCCCCTTCGACGCGCTGCGCTACCTGTTGCCCCTTCACCTGCCGCCCCGGGGCGGGCTGCCCCTGTGGGACGAGGGGGGGCGGCAGCTGAGCTTCTGGGCCCGCGCCTTGTCGGAGGAGCCCGTCTACGTCGAGCAGGGCGAGGCGCGCACCCTGCTGCGGATCGACCCGGCCCACTGGACCTGGCAGCGCATCCCGCTGACCGACGGTCCCGTGGGCCTGGTGGCGGGCGAGGGCGGCGCCCGGCTGGAGATCACCCAGGTCCAGGTGCTGCGGTGACCCGGGCGCCCGCCGCCGCTGCGGCCCTGGCCCTGGCCCTGCTGTGGTTTGGCTGGGCGGGATCGGCGGCCTTCGACCTGCTGGTGGGCCTACGGGATCCCGCGGTCCTGGTGGCTTCGGGCAAGGACGCCCCGGCCCCGGATTCGTCCCGCACCGCCGCGGAGCGGGAGGAGCTGGATCGCTTGCACCAGGTATCTGAGCAGTGGGCGCCCCGGGCCGCCGCGCTGCTCAGCCCCGAGCAGCGTGCCCGGGGCCGCCTTCTGGCCACGGCCATGCCTCTCCAGCCTCCCGCGCCCAGCCGGCTCTTGTCGGTCGAGGGGGATCTCTGGGGCCTCAGTCAGGCGTTGATCGGGTACTACGGTGCGGTTCTGGGCGAGGCGCCTGCGCTGCCGGAGGCCGATCCCTGGGGAACCCTGAGCCGCCGCGAGCGCGTCCGTGCCCTGCTGGCGCTGATCGAGGCGGGTGAGCTGGAGACCGATCAGGCGGCCGCCTTGCTGGCGCTCACCTTGGAGGCCATGCAGGCGCAGGCGGCGGGTGTGGACCTCGCCGAGGGACAGGACCGCCCCCGGTCCCGCTGAAGGATTCGGTCGCAGGGGGCAGGCCTGTGGCATAAACGGCCCGAATGGCCCAACTGTCGCGCCTCCCCATCCCCGACTCCTGGCTGCCCCTGATCAGCGACCAGGCGCGCAGCCGGCCCCGGCTGCAGCAGGCCTTGGACCGCTGGCTGGCTGCGCCCTCTGACGGCGACCTTGCCTTGGACCTGCACCTCTGTGTCGCGACGGCCGACCCTCCCGCCGCCGCCGAGCGGCAGCCGGGCTGCCCCCGAGGCCCGCGCCACGGCCCCGACCGGACGCCTGCTGCTGGGCATGCTGGACTGCCGTCTGGGCCGTCACGACGAGGCCGCCCTGGCCCTGGACGAGCTGTGCAACGAGGCCCGCATCCACGCCGATGAGCGCCTGCTGGCCTGGGTGCTGGTGGAGCGGGCGCGGGCCCGGTCCCTGCTGCGGGATCGGGGTTGCTGTGCCGAGCTGCTGCAAGAGGCCGCCCTGCTGGCCCGGCGCCTGGGCTTGGCCCGATTGGAGACCATGGCCCTGACCAACCTGGGCATGCTGCATGGGCAAGACGGCGAGCCTGTGCCCTATGCCCACTACACCTGCGAGGCCCTGGCCGTTGCCCGCGCCGCGGGTGACGACGAAGGCGTGGCCCACTGCTTGAGCAACCTGGGCGGCGCGCTGAGCGCAGGCGGCCAGCTGGACGAGGCGCTGCGCTGTTACGACGAGTGCTTGCCCCTGGCCCGGAATGGCGGCTGGCCCTATATCGAGGCCCTCTGCCTGGCGGGCCGCGGCGGCCTTCGCTTCGAGCGGGGGGACCCGGATGGCGGGCTGGCCGACTATGACGCCAGCGAACGCATCCTCGACCAGTTGGGCAAGCGCTCGCAAGTGGTGCACCAGCACCTCCTGCAGTGCGCCTACCTGGTCAGAGCTGGCCGCGCCGATGCTGCAATGCAGCGCGCCTTGGGTTGCATCGAGCTGGCTCGGCAGCACGGCTTCCAGACCATGGAAGCCACCGGGCAGGAGCGCCTGGCCGAGGCCCTGGAGGCCCTGGGGCGCTTTCCGGACGCCCTGCGGGCGCTGCGCAAGAGCCTGGAGATCCAACGCGGGGCCCTGGACAGCCGCCTGGCCGAGGCCGAACGTGCGGCCGCCCGCAGCCAGAAGGCCCTGGCGGCGCACCGTCGCGCCCAGTGGGAGCGGGAGCGGCGGGTGGAGTCCGAGGAGCGCAGCCGGGCCCTCGCTGCCGCGTTGATCGAGCGTGAGCACCTGCGCAAGGACCTCATTCGGGCCTCTCGCACCGACGCGCTGACGCAGCTGGCCAACCGACGCGCCTTCGACGAAGGCATGGGTTGGACCCTCGCCCAATCCAAGCGGCGCTACCGCCCGGTTGCGCTGATTCTCTGTGACCTGGACCACTTCAAGGCCATCAACGACAGCTTTGGCCATGCCGCCGGCGATCGTGTATTGGCCCGGGTGGCGGCGCGCCTGGCCGGGAGGGTGCGCGCGGGCGACCTGGTGGCCCGGTGGGGCGGAGAAGAGTTCGCCGTGTTGCTGCCCGACACCGAGCTGGGGGGTGCCTTGGCCCTGGCCGAGGCGCTGCGCCAGGCCATCGCGGACGCCCCCCTCACCACGGCGGCCGGGCCGCTCAACATCAGCCTCAGCCTGGGCGTCGCGGTGACCCGCCCCGACATGTTGGACGCCGACGCCTTGCTGCGTTCGGCCGACCTCGCCCTCTACGAGGCCAAGGCCAGGGGTCGCAACCGGGTGGTCGCCGCACGGGGCGAGGGCCAGGGGGCAGCCCGCGGCCGGGGCCATATTGACCGGGATTCGCGTTCGGGCGCCTGAGAAGCGCCCCAACAGGCGCTGCGCGGGGGGTTATCTCCCCTTCCCTGCCGCGCGGTCCCGCTGCGCGCCCCACTCTGCTCTCCCCACTCTGCTCTCCCCACTCTGCTCTCCCCGTGGAGGCCCCGATGATTCTCGCCCTGCTGCTGGCCTGTACCGGCGCCGAAGCGCCGCCCACCCAGCCTTCGCCGCCGCCGACCGCCCCGGCCGAGAAGCAGACCGACGCCTATGACCTCTCCCAGAAGGCCGACCACCTCAACGTCATCCTCATTGACGTGGACGCCATGCGGGCCGACTTCCTGACGCCGGAGTTCGCCCCCAACCTGGTGAAGCTGGCCGGCGAGTCCATCCAGTTCACCCAGGCCTCTTCGTCGGCTTCCTGGACGGTGCCGGCCACCATGGCGATGTGGACCGGCCTGTGGCCCAGCCGCCACAAGATCGTCAACAAGCTCACCCCAGACGCCAGCGGCGAGATGGTCTTCAGCCGCCTCGCAGACGACATCCCCACCTTTCCGGATCTGCTTGTCCAACAAGGTTGGCGGGCGGCGGCCTTTACCGGTGGCGCCGGCGTGCAGGCCCGCTTCGGCTATGACCGCGGCTTCGAGACCTACCTCGACGACAAGGTCTTTGGCGGCTTCGACCACAGCCTGCCGCCGGCCCGCGACTGGGTCGACGCCAACGCCGACGCCCACTTCTTCCTCTTTCTGCACGGCTACGACGCCCACGGCCAGCACCCCCTGCTGGACCAGACTCCCCGGGAGGCCGTGCCCGGCTACACCGGCACCCTCGACGGCGGCATCGAGGAGCAGGCCCGCTTCCGCGAGCTGGGCCTCGCCGCCATCCAGAAGGCCGGCGACCCCCCGCAGCTGGACATGGACCCCGCCGACCTCGACTTCTTGAAGGCCGTCTACGGCGCCAAGATCAAGGAGGCCGACGCCCGTGTGGGTGCCATGATCGACCACCTGCGCGCGAGGGGCATCCTGGATCGCAGCATCGTGGTGGTGGTGGCTGATCACGGCGAAGAGTTCGGCGAGCACGGCTATATCGACCATGGCGCCACCCTCTGCGAGCACCAGCTTCATGTGCCCCTGTTCTTCCGCCTGCCGGGCGGCGAACACCAGGTCATCGACACGCCGGTTCGCACCATCGACCTCTTCCCCACCGTCTTTGACCTGCTCGGTTATGACCTGCCGGTGGGCATTGACGGGCAGAGCCTGCTGCCGGCCTTCCGGGGCGAGAAGCCCACCCTCGACCTCTATGCCGAGTCCGACTACCGGCTCTTCGTGCACCTGCGCTCCCTGCGCAAGGGCAGCGCCAAGCTCCTGCTGGACCTCGAAGACGGCGAAAAGCAGCTCTTCGACCTGGCCAGCGACCCCGCAGAGACGGCGCCCCAGGCCAAGGGCGACGCGCGGGTGCTCTACGAGCTGGAGCAGGGCATCCGCAAGGCCATGTTGGCGGCCAGCGCCGACCCCCAGTCCTTCCTGGGCGTGCACCAGGAGCCCGTGAAGGTCTACTGACGCCAGGCGCTTTCAAGGTAGACTGATCCACAGGTGGCAGGTGGGTCGGCGCGGGCCCTCCCCGACCTGCCTGATACACCCGACCGCGCCGAGGAGAAAACGTGGCCTACAAGCCCTCTCTCGACCCGATCCTCTACACCACGGCAGCCGAAGACGTCGACCGGCGCTTCATGGCCCAGATGGCAGAGCAGGACGAACGGCCCGTTCCCACCGATGCCAACCTGCCCCGGGTCACCCTGGTGGTCGGGCCCTCGCCCTTCTCCATGCCCCGCGGTTGGGAATTTTTCCTGACCTCGCCCTATGAAGGCGTCAGCTACATCGGCACCGTGCTGCACAACGCCGGCTACGCCGTGCGCATCGTCGATGTGCGCTACGACCCGACGCCCCTGCAGACGGCGGTGGCCGCCTGCCAGCACGACACCGATGTCATCGGGCTCGCCACCTTCGAGGACAACTACCCCTTCCTCGAGAGCTTCATCGCCGAGGTGAAGTCCGCCCGCCCCGACGTGCCCATCATCCTGGGCGGGTCGCTGGTGACCAGCGTGCCCCATGTCTTCATGAACGAGACGAAGGCCGACGTGGCCGTCATCAGCGAGGGGGAGATCACCATCCTCGAGGTGATGGAGAGCTATTCCCGGGGCGGCTGGTCCAAGGACCTGCCCCAGATCCGCGGCATCTGGTACCGCGACGCCGATGGCCGCCCCCAGTCCACGCCGCCCCGCGGCCAGATGCCCGATCTGGACTCGCTGCCGGTGATGAACCTCGACCTGTGGCCCCAGTCCCGGGACCCCCGCGGCCTGCAGACCCAGATCATCAGCAGCTATAGCCGCGGCTGCAAGATGGACTGCAGCTTCTGCTACCGGACCACGCCCCAGGAGCGCGTGAAGTCTCCCCAGAAGCTCAACCGCGAGCTGGCGGTGCTCAAGGCCCGCCATGGCATCGACTTCGTCTTCTTCGTGGACCTCACCTTCTCGGCCCACAAGCGCCAGACCCTCGAATACTGCGAGGTCATCGGCCAGCACGACCTGGGCTGGACCTGCTTGACCCGCAACAGCGACGTGGACGCCGAGGTGGCCAAAGCCATGGCGGGGGCGGGCTGCGACATCGCCCTCTTCGGGGTCGAGTCCCTCACCCCGGCGGCCCTCAAGCAGGCCCGAAAGGGCAGCACCGAGAATATGGCCAACCGGGCCATGCGCCACTCCTGGGACGCCGGCATGCGCTACGGCGGCCTCACCATCGTGGGCTTGCCCGGCGAAACGCCCGAAACACTGGACCATATGGCCCAATGGGCCGAGGGCCACCGCAGCATCACCCGGGTCAAGTACCTGTCGGCCATGCCCGGCACCTCGGTCTACCACCAGGCCCTCGAGTCCGGCATCATCCGCTCCGAGGTCGAGCACCTGCGCTGGCTGAGCGTCGAGCAGGCCCTGGAGCGCGACGAGTTCCTGAACTACAACGGGCTGCCCGACGCCGTCATGCGCCGGGCCTACAAGCGCATCTACGACAGCTATTGCGAGGGTCCGGTGATGGACTTCAAGCACTGGCCCGAGCACTTCGCCTATTACGACCCCGACCCCACCCCGGGCCGCGAGTGGCGGGCGGACTTCGCCTCGGCGGGCGCCGTGCCGGATCCGGGCACCCTGCAGTACCGCGGCCTGCACGCGGCCTCCGAGGGCGTGACCTTCAGCCAGCGCCCCAGCGCGTCCCAGGCGGTGCACGTCTGAAGCCCCAGCCGCCGGCCCTGCAAGACACCCTCAGCCACGCCCTCCTCCGCGAAGCCTTCGCGCGGGACGCGCAAGCGGCGATATTGTGTGGATATTTCGCTGATATTGCCCGCATCGAGGGCCTGACCGGCCTGGCCGGCATGCTCGAAGACCTGGGAGAGCTGCTGCGCATGGACGCGGGGGGCCACCTGGACTTCTTGATGCGGGCGGGCGAGCCCCTGACCGGGGCGCCGGTGGGTGGCAGCACCGAGAACCTGCAAGCCCTGGTGCAGGGCTGGACCGAGGCGGCTGAGCATGGCTTGCCCGAGATGGCCCGCACCGCCCGCGGCGAGGGCCTGCTGGACCTGGCGAGCTGGTTTGACAGCCTGCGCTGGGCCCGGGCCGACCAGCTGGGTCGGCTGCGAGCGGCCTTGGGAGAGGGCAGCCCTGCGGGAGAGTCGGCGTGAGCACACCGGTTGGCCCGCGGGCCTATGACGCGCACAGCATCGCTGTTCTCACTGGGTTGGAGGCCGTGCGTCGACGCCCGGCCATGTATATCGGGTCCTCTGGGCCCGAAGGTGCGGACCACCTCGTCCTGGAGGTGGTGCAGAACGCGGTGGATGAGGCCCTGGCGGGCTTTGCCAGGCAGATCGCGGTGCGGGTGTCGGCCGATGGCACGGTGGAGGTCAGCGATGATGGTCGGGGCATCCCGGTAGATCCCCACCCCAGCACCGGTCGACCGGCCTGCGAGGTCGTGCTCACCCTGCTGCATGCCGGCGGCAAATTCGATGGCGGCGCCTACCGCGACCCCGGCGGCTTGCACGGCGTGGGCCTGAGCTGCGTCAACGCCCTGTCATCGGCCCTGGAGGTCGAGATCTGCCGAGACGGCGCCCGCCATGTGCAGGCCTTCTCGCGGGGGGCGCCCCTGGGCGATCTGCGCCGCATGGAGCCCACCGATCGCCGGGGCACCACCGTGCGCTTCCTGCCCGACGCCCAGATCTTCGGGGATGCGGCCCCGGCCCGGCGGCCCGGCATGCGGGCCCACCTCCAGGCGCTGGCCTTCCTGGTGCCCGGCCTCGAAACACGCTTCGAAGATGCCGATGGCGCGCAGGTCTTTGTCGAATCGACCGGCGTGGCCGGCCTCGCGCGCTGGCTGATGGAGGACCGCGCGCCGGCCCACCCCGAGGCCATCACGCTGACAGGGGAGGCCGAGGGCCTGTCCTTCAACCTCGCCCTGCAGTGGACCTGGTCCTGGACCGAGTCCTTGCGCAGCTTCGTCAACGGCATCCCGACCCCCAAGGGCGGCACCCATGTCGATGCCTTGGAGGCCGCCCTCACCCGCGCCGTGCAGCGCGAGGGCCAGCGGCGGGGCCTGGTCGAGCCCGGCGAACACCTGGCGGGCTTCGACATCCGCGAGGGCCTCTGCGCCGCCTTGTCCTTGCGCATGGCCGACCCCGAATTCGAGGGCCAGACCAAGGCCAGCCTGACCTCCCCCGAGGTGGGCGCGGTGCTGGCCGAGCTGCTGGAGAGCGGCCTGGCCGAGGCCTTTGCCGCCGCTCCCGAAGCCGCCGCCGCCATCGTGGGCCGCGCCGTCGAGGCCAGCCGAGCCCGCTCCGCCGCCCGTCGTGCGGGCGAGCGCGCCCGCTACCAGAAGGTGCAGGTGCGGCCCGATCCCGAGGTCTACCGCGAACAATTCGGCATTCGCTCTCGCAACTGGCACGCCTCGGCCCGCTGGCTCACCGACGGCGACCTGCTGGGCGCCCACGCCGACAGCTTCCAGATGCCCGAAGACGCCGTGCTGCTCGATGTCTGCTGCGGCAGCGGGGTGGTGGGCGCCTCCTTCCGGGGCAAGGCCGCCCGCATCGTCGGCCTCGATCTCACGCCCCAGATGGTCGATCTCGCCAAGACCCGCCTGGATGAGGTGGTGCTGGGCAATGTCTACGACATCCCCTTCCCCGACCGCAGCTTCGACGCCGTCTGCAACCGCGAGGTGCTGCACCTCTTGCCCCATCCCGAGCGCCCCCTGGCCGAGGTCTTCCGGGTGCTCAAGCCCGGCGGCCAGCTGGTGGTGGGCCAGCTCGTGCCCTATGGGCCCATCGACGCCCCCTGGTTCTTCCGGGTGATCAAGAAGAAGCAGCCCCTGCTCTACAACCACCTGCTGGAGCAGGACCTGGCCCGCCTGCTGCAGGAGGCCGGCTTCGTGGACCTCAGCATGCGCGAGGTCCTGCAGTGGGAGGACATCGACACCTGGATCGACACCTGGGAGACGCCGGTGATGCACCGGCACCAGATCCGGGCGCTCTACCGGGACGCGCCAGCGGCCGTGCGGGCGGTGCATCCCTTCCGCATCTCCGCCAGCGGCGCCATCGAGGACTGCTGGCGCTGGGTGATTTTTTCGGCCTTCAAGCCGGCTTGAGGCCGCGGCTGATCTCGAAGCGCATCTGGTCGAGGATGCGGTCGTGGCCTACCCGGGCGGCGTGCAGGCGCAGGAATTCCGGCGACCCGCCCTCGTAGATGGCGCGGATGGCGGCCACCCGGCTGTCGGCGATGGCCCCGTTGTCGGCCCAGGCCTCCACGTCCTCCTCCGAGATGTGCACCTCGACGCAGACGGGGCTGTAGCCGGCTTTCTGGAGGAGTGCGCCCATCTCGCCCGCGACAAAGAAATTGCGGCGGGCCGGGTTCCGCAGCCGCAGCACCTCGAAGTATTCGGCGGCGTCGGCAGGGCCATAGGCGTGCAGATCGGCGGTCACCAGCCGTCCGCCGGGCTTGAGCACCCGCAGCAGCTCCGGCAGCACCCGGTCGAGGTCCATGAACTGCAGGCCCTGGCGGCAGACGATGGCGTCGAGGTGGTGGTCGGGAAGCGGCAGGGCGCTGGCGTCGGCCAGCAGGAAGCCGTCGAGGTGGGGCGCGGCCTGGGCGGCCATGGCCGGCGTGATGTCGGCGCCCAGCAGCCGCGCCACGCGCCCATGGAAGCGGCGCGAGACCAGCCCCGTGCCGCAGGCAAGGTCGAGCACCGTGTCGGTGGGACCGACCCCGGCCAGGGCGAAGATGCGATCGAGCAGCGTGGCGTCGGTGCACCAACGGCTGGAGCGATCATAGCGTTCCGCGCGTGCGGTAAAGTGCTCCACAACGTCGGCGCCATCTCCATTCATCCTCGTTCTCCACTGCACGGGGCACTTCAGCGCAATAACCGGTTGCCCGGCTTGACCGTACCGGCGCGGTCTCCCCCCACCTTCCCACCTGGGATCCCCTTCCAGCAATGGAGGCTGGCAAATGGAAAATTCCCCGCCACGGTCTGGAGAAGAGCGTCGCCGCCACTACCGGGTCACCGAGAGCACACACCTCGCGGTGGGGGTGGAGGTCCAATGGCCCGACGGTCGGCGGGCGCCGGTGGAGCTGGTGGACGCGTCAGCGGCGGGGGTCCGCGTGCGCTGCGACAGCCACAGCCGGGATCAGCTCTCGGTGGGCGGACGGGTGACGGTGCACATGCGCTCCGAGCGCCTGGCCGAGGATCTCGCGATCGGTGGCAGCATCGTCAATTTGTGTTTTGGTGGCGCCCGCACGCTGGAGGTGGGCATTGGCTTTGTGGATTGGTCGAACGCCGACCGCGACCTGGACCTCCACTTCATCCGTCTCTTCAACGAGCGCCGCAGCTTCCGGGTGCCCCCCACCGACGAGGAGCAGGGCAGCTTGCGGGTGGTCTTGCGCAGCTCGGGCCCCAGCCCGCGCAGCAGCAGCGCCGTTCTGGCGGATCTCTCGGTGGATGGGGCGGGCATCTGGGTCGCCCACAGCGATGTTGGCATCGCCCTGGGCGACAACGCGGCCTTGCCCCAACATGCTGAGTTCAGTCACCAGTCCTGGCTGCAGTTTGGCCGGTCCGAGCGTGTGCGCCCGGGGGAGCCCGTGGACCTGGGCCTGCGCCTGCCCCGCAGCCGCGACGAGCACCGCCTGCGCTGCCGGCTCATCCACCTGGAGGCCGCGCCGGGCCAGAAGCACCGGCGGGGCCGGCCTGGCGCTGCCCGACGAGCGCAGCATGCCCCAGGGTGCAGCAGGCCATCCAGGCCTGGGTGGCCCAGCGCCAGCGCGAGATGCGCCAGGCCGAGGCCGCCGAGCGTGAGCGCCTGGCGGCCTTGGGCCAGCCTGGGGCCGCCACGGTGCACGCCCTGGGCCGTCGCGGCTGAGTCCCAGAACAGGCTAGACGGGGGCATGGACCCGTTGGACCCAACCGACCCCTTGCCCCACGCATCCTTCTACGAGCGCGATGGGGACTGCTTTCTGCCCACGCCGCTCTGCCGGGGACCCTGGCGTTCCGACGCCCAGCATGGCGGCCCGCCAGCGGCTTGCTGGCCGCTGCCCCAGAAGAAGCGGGCGGCGGCTCTGGCATAATGGCGCCTTCGTGGCCCGGCTGGAGATTTCGGCTTGCTGCGCCCGGTGCCCCTGTCGCCCTGCGCCCGTGCTGGACCCACCCCGGGGCGGGCGCACGGTGCAGCGCCAGCGGGCCTGGCTGGAGCAGGGCGGCGAGGTCGTTCTGGAGGCCGAGGCCCTGCGCATCCGCAGCCGCAGGCGCTCCTCCCCCTCCCCACGGCGCTCCCTGGCCCGACCCGGAGGGGTTGCCGCGCCTGCGATTCGGCTTCTTCCAGGACCCGGTCGCCTACCACCGGGCCATCGACCTGCGGCTTGTCTCTGGGATGTGGGGGGCCACGCCCATCGCCCTGTAAAATTCGCATCCGGGTGCCCCTGGTGGCGGGGCTGCCCACCTCGCCCCTGGCGGCCCTGGTCTGCCTGGCCGACGCCCAGAGCGGCATGGGCGTGCCCCTGGATCCCTTGACCCACAGCTTCGTGAACCCCGACCTGAATGTGCTGCTGGAGCGCGATCCCGAGCCGGGCTGGGTGGGCTTTGACATTCGCAGCGTGGCGGGCCCCCAAGGCTCGGGCCTGTCCCAGAGCGCCTTGCGGGACCACCGAGGAGAGCTGGGGCGCAGCGCCCAGTGCCTGGTGGTAGCCCAGCGCAGGCCTGGCGCCGCTGTCGGCCCCAGCCCGCCAGCAGCAGGCCGCCGAAGAGGACCGTGGCCTGCCCGCCGCCACAGCCGCAGCCCGGATCGGTGCGACGGTGGACGAGGCCGCCGCCAGGGCCGGATCCTCGGGGTCGGCGCTGTCGGCAGGTACGCTCATCGCCGCCGCCGCTTCCATCCCCAGCACGCGGCTGGCGCTGCCATCGCCAGCGCCATCGCTGCCCCGCTGTCGGGCCGGTTGCTGTCGGGGACCGCGCCGGTGTCGGGAGGCGGTCGGTCGGGGCAGGCGGGCAGCTCGGTGTCGGCGCTGCAAGCCAGGCGCAGCACCCGCATGGGCACGCCCTCGGTGGTGCACAGCAGCCCGCCGTCGGGGTGCCAGGCCACGCTCTCGCCCTGGCCGCTGGGATCGATGGGAATGGGGGTCGGGGGCGTGTTCCAGTGGCCCTCTGGATCCGCGGGATCGGTCTGCCACTCCCAGGCCCCGCCATAGGTGCGCACCACCAGGCGGTGGCCGCCCGGTGACCAGTCCGCCCCGGTCACCAGGCCGTTGTCGCCCAGCCAGGCGCGATCCAGCTCGGTCACGAATTCGAGGGTCTGGGGCTCCAGGGCATCGTCCACCCGCTCGGGCAGCCGGTAGACCCGAGAGCCGCCGTCCCGGCTCTTGGTGAAGAGGTAGACCTGGCCCGAGCAGGGCTGCACCGCCAGGGCCTCGGCGTCCTGGCTGCCCTCGGGGTAGGTCAGGCGCCAGAAGGCGACCGTCTGGGCGGGTTCGCCGGCTGCGGGCTCTGCGACCACGTAGACGGCGATCTCGCTGCGGGACTCCCCATTATCGCCTATATCACCGATATAGATGCAGGGGCCTGCGTCCAGGTCGAAGGGGCAGGGCCCGCCGGAGATGTCCTCCCAGTCGCGGAAGGCGGCCCCGACCACGTTGTGGGTCTCGACCAGGGTGCCGTCCTCTTGGAATGCGTAGAGCGCGGGCGTGCCGCCGGCGTCGTTGTGGGTGAACCAGGTGCCCGAGCGCCGGCGGGCGTAGCTCAGCCCGCTGCTCTCGTTGACCTGCACCGCCGGGCAGCTGCCCACATCCACGGACTCGCCCCAGCCGGTGCAGACGGGGGTGGCAGCGGCGGCCAGAGGGAGGGACAGCAGGGCGATCATCGCGTCAGTCTACTGTGGGTGCGACTGGGGCGCGCGGGGCAGGTCCGTCGCCTACTCGCAGCGCTCCAGGGGCTCGTTGCAGGTCTGGCCGTCGGGGCAGTCCTCGTCGCGGCGGCAAGGCGTGTAGCCGGCGATCTCAACCTGGGCGAGACGCGAGGATCGAAGCTCGAAATCCATGCAGCCGCCATCGTCGAGGTCGCTGTGGTCCACGGTGCGCCGCCGCAGCTCGCCAAAAGGAAAGCCGGTGAGGCCAAAGCCCACCAGCAGATCGATGACATCGCCAGGAACCTGGGCCTCGCCGTCGTCTTCAAAGGCGCAGACCAGCGAGGCCGGGGTGAGGCCGTGCTGATCGATGCGCAGGATCAGGCTGACCTCGGTGCGGGCGCCCGCGGGGGCGGCGTCCCAAGTGACCGTCAGGGTCTCGCCGGGCACCACCTGCCATTGGGCGCTGGGCATGTCCAGATCGACGGGCGCGACCCCATGCAAGCGGACCGGCGACCAGGCCCCCTGCCCTGTCTGCAGGGTCACCAGGTCGCCAGCGGTCCAGGGCGGGTTGTCCAAGGAGGTGTCGAAGTAGGACCAGCCCGGGTTGACCGGCTGCATCGACACCGGGGCGCTGAGGCCGCTGATGGTCACGGTGCCCAGATCCCCGGCGGAGGGGTAGGTGACGCACTCGTTGTCCAGGCCGCAGGTCTCGCCTGATGCGCAGGGCGGGTCACAGAAGGGGTTCTCGCGGCGCCAGATGGTGCAGTCGCCCGAGCGCAGCAGCTCGGTCAGCACCGCGGTCGGCACCACCCCATCGCTGACCTGCCCGCTGGCCGAGGCATGGTCCTCGTTGCTGTCCACCACGAAGCCGCCCTGGCGGATCTCCTGGGGACAGGACCCCAGCAGCTCCACGGTGGCGGGATCCTCGCCGTCGGACCCATCGGCCCCGTCGGCCCCGTCGGCGCCGCCGCTATCAGCCTTGGCCGACTCCTTGTCCCCACACGCCAGGCCCAAGGACAGCAGGGCCAGGCTGGCCCACCCACGTCTCGACATCATGCTCACTCCCCACCATTCCAGCCCGGATAGGGCCGCGCCTGCTTCATCTTCAGCTCGCCGAACTCGTCGATCTTGAACTCGGTGTCCATCGCGTAGAAGCCCCCCGCCGTTCCATAGGCCTCGTAGAAGTAGCGGTGAATGGCGTCGAGCGCGGTGCCCAGCTCATAGAGCTGGCTGGCCGACAGCACCGTCTCGCCGCTGGGGACGAGGTTGCTGTGGGCGATATAGACGATGGGTTGGCCGGGCATGCTGTAGTAGTAGAGGATCTGGTCGGTGGTGGTGCCGCGCTCGGGCAGGACCACCGACGCTTCGCCTTTCTGCACATTGATGTAGAAGGCGGGCTCCAGCCCCGACGTGTCGTAGACATTGCCGGTGATGGCGACCCCGTTGGCCTCTTCGTCGTCAAAGGTCGGGTTGATCAGCAGGGCCATGCCGACATCGGTGTGGGAGATGCCCCAGTATTCCCGCTCCTCCCAAGCCCGGGCCTTCCAGACCGAGGCCCAGACCTTGCGCAGGGCGTCCTCGATGTCGGCGCCGGTGGGGTCCCACTCGCCCGATTCGCTGTCATAGAGCCCGGCACCGGTGAAATTGCCCAGGTCCTCGGCGTTGGTGGACGAGCGGAAGCGCATCTTGATGCCGTCAAAGTCGCGGTCGATGGTCTCCACCAGCAGGGCCGTCAGCTCGGGATCCACCGGGGCGTCGCGGATGGCGTCCTGCAGATCCTCCAGCATGGCCGCCCGCAGGCGGGGGTCCAGCCAGTCGGGGTGCACCGTCATGTCGGCATAGAGGTCCCAGAGCCCATTGTCGCGCATATGGGCGTCATACCAGGACAAGGGCAGGGCCATGCAGTCGTTGTGCGGCACCGCAGACCCGATGTGCACCAGGGCCGCCATATTGGTGGCCTTGCCGCCAAAGGCCGGGATGCGGGCGGACAGGGCCTCGCCCAGAGGCAGCTCCTGGTCCACCACATCCTCGCAGCGCCACAGGCCGGTGACCGAGGTGTCCATGGGCGTCACCTCCAGGGGGTCGGGGCGGTGGCCCTCCCACCAGGCGTCGGCCTCGGCCTCGGTGACCTCGCGGATCCGGTATTCCAGGGCCTCCACCGTCAGCTCCACCCACGAGCCTTCCAGGGCGCGCAGCTCGGCGTCGTCATAGGCGCCCTTGAGCGCCATGTTGGGGGTGCCGCGATTCTGCGCCAGCACGTTGATGTGGGCCAGCGGGGTCTGGAACTCCCCCGTGATGGTGCCCGCTACCACCGATATATCGTTTGGTATTTCGTCCAGAACCACGATCTCCCGGTAGTTGACGAAGTTCTCGACCTCGTCGGCCCGGTAGAAGCGCAGCTGCCCCATGGAGGTGCCCAGGTTGAGCGGCTGGTAGCGGATGCCCTCGAAGAGCTCTTCGGTGGTGATGACCTTGACGTCTTCGGGCAGGCCTTCGGCCACGGCCTCGATGGCCTCGCTGGTGGGGTGGAAGAACAGCTCCTTGCCCATCCACGCGTGGGCCTGGATCGACCGGTAGGCCGTCGTGATCAGGTCCACATTGGCCGTGTCATAAGGCGCGATCTCATAGACGAAGACGTCGGGCTCCTCGTAGTGGGTCACGGCCCCCAGGATGAAGCGACGGTCCGGCGAGTAGTATTCGGTGGCGTTGAAGCTGCCGAGATCGGTCACAAAGGGCAGGCCATTGCCACTCAGCAGCGCCGACGCAAAGTCGTAGTGGATGGGGTAGAGCTTGGAGTTGGTGAAGTAGAGCCGCTCTCCATCCACCCGGTCGATGATGGTCTTGCTGGAGCGGGCGCCCGGAATGGAGGCGTCCAGGGGTGCGGAGGCCAGCAGGGTGAAGTCGTCGGGGCAGCCCAGATCGAAGCCGAAGTCGGGCACCGGGTCGGGGGAGAGCAGGCACTCCCAGGCGGGCTCCTGGCTGTCTTGCTGGCTGGGCCCGGGGGGCTCGGCTGGCTTGCAGCCCCAAGCCAGGGCCAGACCGAGGGTTGCCGACCTCACAGGCCCACCGCCACACCATTGAAGGTGCGCACGAAGCGACCGTCGGGAACGCCGATGACGACCTCTCTCACGCGGTTCTCGTTATAGGGCTGGGGCATGTAGATGGTGTCGGTGCGCCAGCCGCCGATGCCGCTGCCCCAGGCGATGCCGTGGCCATACCAGCGCTCGCGGGTCTCCACCATATGCTCGTAGTTTCCATCGGGTGAGATGCGGTACAAGGCGCTGGTGAAGTAGTCGGGCACCCAGACATTGCCGCAGGCGTCCACGCCGATGGCGTCCTGCCAGCCCCCGGGCAGCTCGACCCAGACCTCGGGGTCGGCGTTGGGGGTCAGCGTCTCATCCAATGGAACCGCGAGCAGCTGCCCCCAACCCACGGTGCCAATATAGAGGATGGTGCTGTCCAGGTTGAAGCCCAGGCTGTGGGCCCACCAGGAGTCGTCGGGGGGGCGGGTCACCAGGGTGGTGCGGGCGCCGGTCACAGGATCGACGCGGTGGACATTGCCGTCGGCGACGTAGAGGTTGCCGTCGGGCCCCAGGGTGATGCCGTAGACCCACTCAAAGCCCCGGGCCACGACCTCGCGGGCGCCCGAGGTGCTCACCTTGACCACGCTGGATTCTGAAGAATCGATCAGGTAGATGGTGCCATCGGGGTGGCGGGCCATCTGCTCGACCCCGGGCAGGCCGGGCAACCAGACCTCGCTGTCACCGTCATAGGTGGCGCGCACCACGTTGTTGCGCCCATCCCAGCCCAGGATGTGGCCCTCGTCATCAAAGACCAGGCCGTGGTAGCCGCGGGCGTGTTCGATCACCTCATCGCCCTCGTTGAAGGCGGGCAAGGCCTCACAATCGTAGTCGAAGCCGCCGTCGCCGCCATCGCCGTCGCCGCCGCCGTCGCCGTCGCCGTCGTCTTCGCCGCCCGTGTCGTCGGTGCCATCGGCCCCGTCGGCCCCGTCGGCGCCGTCTTCGCCATCGGTCAGCCCGCTGTCGACGGGGCTGCCCACATGGGGATCATCGCCGGCGTCCGCCACCACGGGGCTGCAGGAGGAGGCCACCAGCAGCGAGGTCAGGAGCAGGCCGGCGAAGACGAGGGGCTGGTGGGGGGGCATGGGGGCGGACCTCGATGGGATGAACCTGCCCACAGTAGCCCCACCGCGCCCCCTTCGTCATGGGCGATTTGCGCCCTTCTCAGCCGCCGTTGGGCGCGTCCCCGGCTGGGGCCTCGCCGTTGGCCAGCTGGGCGGCTTCTTCGGCCGCGCGGGCCTCTTCTTCGGCCTTCCTGGCGGCGGCGATGCGCTCTGCGGCGGCGGTCTCGGCCATGCCCTTCAGGTTTGCCAGCCCCTTCTCGTAGTCGGGGCCCAGCATCTCATCCATGTCGATGAAGACGGCCATCAACTTGGCGGGGAAGTCGGCCTGCTGCTCGTAACCCCAGGTCACCTTCACCTGGTCGCCGGCGGGCTCGAAGTGCAGGGTGGCGTCGGCCTCGGACTCGAAGGGGGTGATGAACTGCAGGTGGTGGCGAATCTCGGTGTCCGACATCGCCGTCAGCGTCATCTTGCCCGAGCCCACATCCTCGTTGCCCTTCCAGGAGTACCAGGCGTTCAGGCCGCTGCTGGGGTCGGAGAATTCGACCTTCTGGTTGGGGTCCAGACCCGACCAGGGGCTCCACTGCACGAATTTCTGGAAGTCGGTGGCGTAGGGCATGAGGTCGGCCGGGGTGGCCGCCACGGTGATGCTGCGGGACATCGTGATGAGGTCGGGCTTGGAGGCGGCGGCGCCAGCGACACCCAGCACGCCGAGGGCGATGACGCCGAGGACACCGAGCAGGATCTTCTTCATGGGGAGCTCCGGTTGAGCGGGGGTTGGCAGCTGAGCCCACCACCATATCACCCTCGCCAGGGCGTGGTGCGGTCGCTTTATGTCCGTCGGAGGCCACCAATCAGCGGGCGGCGGCCTGGGCCCGGGCGCCATCGGCCTGCTGCTGGGTGGCGATGGCCCGCAGCACGGCCTCGGGGGTGGCGGGCAGGGCGAGGTCCACCGGCATGCCTCCCGGACCGAAGCGAGCGATGGCTGCACGCAGGGCGCTCACCACCGAGATCGCAAGGATGAAGGGCGGCTCTCCCACGGCCTTGCTGCCGCCCACCACCCGGCTGTTGGGGGCGCCTTGCAGCAGCGCGACCCGGAAGTCCAAGGGCACATCGCCAGCGGCGGGGATCTTGTAGGTGGAGGGGCCATGGGTGAGCAGGCGGCCCGCCCCGTCTCGGCGCAGCTCTTCGGTGCTGAGCCAACCCAAGCCCTGCACAAAGGCGCCTTCGACCTGGCCCCGGTCGATGGTGGGCACCAGGGAATTGCCCACATCGTGCAGGATGTCCACCCGACGCAGCCGGTATTCTCCGGTGAGGGCGCTCACCTCCACCTCGCTCAGCGCGGCGCCATAGGCGAAGTAGAAGAAGGGGGTGCCGCGGCCGGCCTCGCGGTCATAGGCCACGCCCGGGGTGGCATAGGCGCCCGCTGCCAGCAGCGATACGCGGCGCTCGTCGCAGGCGGCGGCGACCTCGGCGAAGGGCAGGCCCTGGCCCTGCCGGGTGCGAATGCGCCCCCCCTGAAAGACCAGGGCCTGGGTGGCGACCCCACCCAACAGCTCGGCCGCCACGGCGGCCATGCGCTCGCGCAGCTCCGAACAGGCCGCCAGCACGGCCGCCCCGTTGAGGTCGGTGCCCGATGACGCAGCGGTGGCCGATGTATTGGGCACCTTGTCGGTGCGGGTGGGCATCACGCGCACCGATTCGACGCCTACGCCCAGGGCGTCGGCTGCCAGCGCCCGAATCTTGGTTTGCAGGCCCTGCCCCATCTCGGTGCCGCCGTGGTTCACCTGCACCGACCCGTCCTGGTAGATGAGGACCAGGGCGCCCGCCTTGTTCAGGGGGCTGTGGGTGAAGGAGATGCCGAACTTCACCGGCTGCAGGGCCAGGGCCCGGCGGGCATAGCGGGCCTGGTCGTTGAACTCCGCGATCTCGGTGAAGCGGCTCTCGTAGTCCGCGCTCTCGAGCAGCTCTGGAACAAGCCGGTCCAGACGGTTCTCGCTGAGCACCTGCCCATAGGGGGTGCGGTCCCGGGGGGCCGGCCCATAGAGGTTGAGCCGGCGCAGGACGGTGGGGTCGCGGTCGGTGATCTCGGCCAGCTGGTTCAGGGCGTCTTCTATCACCAGCACGCCCTGGGGGCCGCCAAAGCCCCGGAAGGCCGTGTTGCTGGGCAGGTGGGTGGCGCAGACACGACCCACCACGCGCACGGCGGGCAGGTGGTAGGCGTTGTCGATGTGGAAGAGGGCACGATCCATCACCGGACCCGACAGGTCGAGGGACCAGCCCCCGTCGCTCCACAGCTCGGCGTCCAGGGCGAGGATGCGCCCCTGGGCGTCAAAGGCGGCGCGGTAGCGGCTCAGGAAGGGGTGGCGGCCGCCGGTGGAGGTCATGTCCTGGTGACGGTGCAATACGCAGCGGCAGGGCCGGCCGGTCACCCGGGCGCCCAGGGCCGCATAGGCCGCAAAGGGGCTGGCCTGGCTCTCTTTGCCGCCAAAGCCGCCGCCCAGCCGCGGCACCTCGCAGAGCACCTTGTGTTCGGGCACACCCAAGACATGGGCCACCGTGCGTTGGATCTCGGTGGGGTGCTGGGTGCTGGACAGGATGCGCCAGCTGCCGTCTTCTTCGGGCAGGGCCAGGGCGGCCTGGGTCTCCAGGTAGAAGTGGTCCTGGCCGGGGCTGCGCACCTCGCCTTCGATCACGTCGGCGGCGGCGGCAAAGGCGGCGTCGATATCCCCGCGCGCGATGCGGTGGGGGCTGGTGTGGAAGCGGCCCGCCGCGATGGCCTCGTCGATGGTGAGAATGGGCGTCTCTGCAGTAAACTCAAGCACGATGGCCGCGGCCGCCGCCCGGGCGCCTTCTTCGTCTTCGGCCACCACCAGGGCCACGGTCTGGCCCACGCAACAGACCCGTCCCTCGGCCAGAAGCGGCTCGTCGTGCAGGATCGGCCCCCAGCTGCGGGCCGCCGGCAGATCCTCGGCGAAGATCACCGCATGAACGCCGGGCAGGGCGCGCGCGGCGCTGGCGTCGCGTCGAACCAGGGCCCCGCAGGCGACGGGCGAGGGCACCGGCCATACCACCAGGGTGCCCGGCGGGCCGGGATCGTCGGCGATGTAGCGGGCGCGCCCCGTCACATGCAGGTGGGCGCTCTCGTGGGGGCCGGGCTGGTGCAAGGGGCTGCTCATGCGGACTCTCCAGGCAGCACGGTGGCGGTGGGGCGCTGGGGCAAGGTGGGGCTGCTGCCGCCGGTGCACTCCTCGAAGAAGCCCCGCAACAGGTTGGTGGCCACGGTGTTGCGGAACCAGGCCGACGCGCGCTGATCGTCCATGGGCGTGAAGTCGCGCAACAGCGCCACGCAGGCGCTCTGCACGGCGCCGGCATCCCAGGGCTGGCCCAGCAGGGCGGCCTCGGCGTGGCGGGCGCGGGCGGGGGTGGCCGCCATGCCGCCATAGGCCAGGCGCACCTTGCGGCAGCGCCCGGCCTTGTCCGTGAGCACCAGAAAGGCTGCAGACACGGCGCTGATGTCCAACTCGCGCCGCTTGCTGACCTTGTAGCTGGACACCCAGGCGTCGTCGGGCGGGCGGGGAATCTCCAGGCGGGCGAGGATCTCGCCCGAACGCAAGGCGGTCTGCCGGTAGCCGGTGAAGAAGTCGGCCATGGGCACCCGGCGGTCGCCGGCCCGAGATCGCAGCACGGCCTCGGCGTCCAAGGCCAGCATCACCGGAGCGAGATCGCCGATGGGCGAAGCGTTGCACAGGTTACCGCCCACTGTGGCCCGGTTCTTGATCTGCCGCGAGCCAAAGAAGCGCAGCATGCGGGTGAGGGCGGGCAGCAGGGTCTCGCAGGCGCGCTCGAGATCGGCCAGCAGCATGCCAGCGCCCACCACCACCCGGCCTTCGGTCACCCGCAGCTCCCGCATCCCCGGCAGGGCGCCCAGGTCCACCAGCCGGTCGAAGCGGGCGTGGCGCTGGGTGACGTCCAGGCCCAGATCGGTGGCCCCGCCCAGAATGCGCGCGGGGCCCTCATCCAGAATATCCCACAGGGCCTCGGCCGAGGTAGGGCGATCAAAGCGGGCCCCCTCGGCCTGCACCCGAAGCGGGGCGGCTTTGGGGGCGGGCTGCTCGAGGCTGGCTTGAAAGCGGTCTTTGGGGAGGCTGCCGGCCACCGCGTCCAGGGCCTCGCGGATGGGCCGGTAGCCGGTGCAGCGGCAGAGGTTGCCGCAAATCTGGTCGTCCTTCTTCCACCGGCAGTCCAGATCCCTCCGGTAGCTGGCTTCAAAGAGGCTCATCACGAAGCCCGGCGTGCAATAGCCGCACTGGCTGCCCAGGGCCTCCACCAGGGCCTGCTGGGCGGGGTGCAGCTGGTCGCCAACGGCCAGTCCCTCGACGGTGACAACGTCCTGGTCGGCCACCTGGGGCAGCAGCAGGATGCAGGAGCAGACCGCCCGCCAGGTGGGGCCGCCCGGGGCGCCGCGGTCGAGCAGGGCCACCGTGCAGGCGCCACAGTCGCCCTCGGCGCAGCCCTCCTTGCTGCCGGTCAAGCCCTGGCTGCGCAGCCAGTCCAACAGGGTGGTGGTGGGGGCCAGATCCCCCACGCTGCGGGGCGTGCCATTGAGGCGGAGCTGGAAGGCCATGACAGGTCCTGGGATCGGGGGCCAAAGCGGGGGCCCGGACGCGCAGGGTAGCGCAGGGGGCCGCGCGCCGGGGTGGCCGGGCCTCAGTCGCAGAGGCCCGATCGGTCGAGATCGGCGTCGTTGTCGTCTTCGTCGCACTCCTTGGCCGCCCCCCAGTCGGTGCTGCCGGCCGATAGCGCGGGGTCGTCCACCCGGGCGAAGATGCGGTCGTAGCTGGACCAGTCGGTGAGGGTGAAGGCCACCGGCGCGCTGCGTTGCCCCGGGCCCACCGAGGCCGTCAGGACGGCGCTGTCCAGGCGGGTCTGAATGCTGCCGGTCTGCCCATAGAGCCCGATCTGCAAGCCGGCCGCCGCGGTGATGTAGGCGCCGGTATTCTCGACCTGCACCCAGACCTCGACCGCCTCGCCGCAGTCCTCCTGGCAGACCTCCACCACCGGGCGCAGATTTGCGGCGGCCAGGGCGCCAAAGCGGCCCGGCGCCTGCACCCGGAAGGAGTTGTAGTCCGCGCTTGTATAGGGTGCGTAGTTGGGTGCAGCGTAGCCCACGTCGAAGCTGTCGCTTGCGTTGGTGATGCTATAGGCGTGCTGGTTCCAGACCGTGCGGGCAGACACCCAGTCGTCGTCGGCCGCCCCCAGCGCATAGAGGCCGTATTCGCCCATATGATCCGGCCGGGGCGAGTTCACGACCAGGATCTCCGCCTTGCCGTCCCCGTCGAGATCCGCGACGATGGGGTACTCGTGGATGGTCCAGGACTTGTGGTTGTCGTCCTGCAGCACCGTCTGGATGCGCTCCCAGGGCATCAGGCTGGCGCTGGCGTCCACCTGCCAGACATAGACGGCGTCCTCGTCGGAAAAGACCACCTCGTCCGTACCATCGCCATTGAAGTCAAAGACGGTGGACCCGGTCGAGGCGCTGGACCAGTCGCGGGTCTGGGTGATTGCATAGAGGGAGAGCCCGCTGCTGTCCACGTCGAAGATGCTGAACCAGCAGGCCCCCGATACGCCGATCTCGCGGCTGCCATCGCCGTTGAAGTCGGCGATGGTGGGCTGTCCGCCGAAGCTCTTGCGGCTGGTATCGCAGTCGGGGTGGGCGGGCAGGGACCCGGCCCAGTCGCCGTCGTAGGGGTCATTGGGCAGCTGCTCCACCTCGATGCAGCGGGCCAGGCCGTAGGGGTCGGCGTCCGGCGTGCCCCGGTACAGGCTGACGAATTGGTTGCCCGTCAGCACGATCTCGGGCTCGCCGGCCCTATCTCCGGGGAAGCGCGCGAGGTCGGCCACCGCCGGGTAGCCATCGGTGGCCGGCACCCAGGTGCTGCCCTCGTAGCGGCCCAGGGCGCACCAGGTGGATCCGGTGCTGCTGTAGACGGTGGAGCCCGCGACCACCTCCATCAGCAGGCCGTCGCCGTCCATATCGTGGGCGAAGCTGTGGTAGCCGCTATTCCAGTAGCCCGAGCTGCCCAGGGACCAGGCGTTGGCCCAGCCGCGGCCGCCGGCCCCCTCCCACACGCGGCTCAGATCGTCGCCCCGGTAGACCGTGCGGCCGTAGATGGCCTCCACGTCCCCATCTCCGTCGAGATCTGCGAGAGCGGGCGCGTGGGCGCTCTTCAGGGAGGTGGAATAGCGACACCACAGCTCGGCCTCGCCCACCGCCTGCAAAGTCAGCTGCCCGCCCAGGTCCACCTCGTAGACGCCGGGGTAGCACAGGCCCGAGCCCTGCCCGATCACGGTGGTGTAGATCTCGGTGAGCCCGTCCAGATCGCCGTCGGCCATGGCCAGGCCGGCAAAGAGGAAGGGGGCGTAGTCGTCGGTGCCGTTGCCATTGGTGAAGGACGCAAAGAGGATGCTGTCCCAAATATGGCTTCCATCGCCAGAAATAAGGCGCAGGGTGCTCCAGGGGTCGCCCGAGAACTCATCGCCCATGATCACCCCGATGTCGGGGCGGTCGTCGGCGTCCACGTCGCCATCCCCGTCGTCGTCGGTGGCCACAAAGACCGCCGGGGCCTGGAAGATGCCGGTGAAGCTGCTGCTGTCGGCGAAGGCATGGGCCGGCCAGACCACGCTGCTGTCGCTGGGGTCCACCAGGCTGTGGGCCATGCTCCACTCGACCCGGACCGAGAAGGGGCTGCCGGTGGGCTCGGGCACATATTCGCAGCCCGCTTCGGTGGCGACGCTGCCCGCCTCGGGCAGCTCATCGCACTGGGGCCCGCCATCGGTGCCATCGGTCCCGTCGACTCCGTCGCTGCCATCGGTGCCGTCGCTGCCATCGGTGCCGTCGCTGCCATCCGTGCCGTCGCGGCCGTCGCCTCCGGGGCCCACGGCCTTGCCCGGATCCTCGGTATTGCAGGCCAGGAGCGCGAGCAGGAGCAGGGAGGTGGCAGTGCTGCGTGTCATCGGGGTCACCGGGGAAGGAGCAGGGGCCCCTAACGCCGGCCGCCCGCCGCAATAGGCGGGGGGGAGCCTCGCACCCGGATTGCCCCATGCCTTTCACCTTGCGCGCCTGCGCCGCCGGCTGCCTGCTGGCCTCCGCCCTGGTCGCGCCAGCGGCCCATGCGGCCCCGCATCGGGCCAGCGTGCGCGCCGGGGTGGGCCTTCCCAACCTGCTGACCGGCCGCGCCGAAGTGCGCCTGACCGAGCCCCTCTACCTGGTGCTGGGCGGCGGCATGGGCCCCGGCGTGCCCGAGGCCGAGCTGGGGCTGTGGCTGCGGCCCGAGAGCTCCTGCTGGGGCTGTTCGGGCGCCAACGCCTTGTCCTTGGGCTTCGGTCTCAGCGCCTTCGCCTTCTTCGGCGCAGGCCTGGGCGAGGGCATGGCCGCCTTTGGCTTTGAGCCCACCTGGATGCACCGCTTCGGCCAGGGGCCCTGGATGACCCTGGGGCCGCGGTTGGGCCTGGGCCTGGCCTTCTCCGCCCAGGGCGGCCGGCCCGAACCCGCCCTCGATCTCACCCTGGCGCAGCTGGGCCTGGCCTTCTGAGGGGCGCGGATCAGGGGCGCTGCACCACCACCACGAATTGGTGGGGCAGCAGGTCCAGGGTCTGGAAGGGCAGCCAGCCCGCGGCGTCCAGCTCGGCCTGCACCGTGGCCAGGGGGATGCGGTGCTCGGGCGGCGGCCCCACCGGCAGCTCGCCCGCCTTGAAATCGACCACCACCAGGCGCCCGCCCGCCCGGACGGCGTCCTTGAGCCGGGTGAAATAGGCCGTGCGGTCTGCGATGTGGTGGTAGGTGTCCACCAGCAGGACCAGGTCGACCTCTTGGGGGCGCAGGCCGGGATCGGTGGCGCTGCCCAGCCGGGCCTCCACCTGGGGGGTGCCCTCTTGCACCGCCCGGGCGGTCATGTGGGCGACCATCGACGCTTCGATGTCGACGGCCACCACGCGGCCGCCAGGGCCGACCGCCGCAGCCAGGTGGGGGTTGAAATAGCCCGTTCCAGCACCAATATCGGCCACAGAGGCGCCCGGCGCCAGGCCCAGGGCTGCCACCAGCTCGGCGGGCTTCTGCCAGGCGTCCCGGGCCGGATCATCAAAGACGGCGCTCCAGTGCCGGGCGTCTTCAAAGCGGTGGGAGACGGTGGCGGGCTCGCCGCGATGGCAGGCGAGCGCGAAGGGAAGGGCGAGGAGGGCAGGGCGCAGCATCGGAGACTCCGGGGTGCCCCCCCCTATCGCCGCATAAGGTTGGCCGGCGGCGGATCCCTCGGCTAAGCCTGCCCGCCATGTCCACCCTCCGGTCCACCTCCTTGCGTGCCACCTCCCTCGGCCTCTTGATCGGCCTGGCCTTGGCCAGTGGCCTCGTCGCGGCGCCCGCCTGGGCTGGCAGCCTCAACCCGGCCGTCTTGTCCCTGGTGCGCAGCTACCCCCTCGATGGCCGCTACAGCTACGCCTGGCGGGCGGGCCAGCAGACCGATGGCGTCAGCCAGGTGCTGGACTGGCAAGGCACGCGGCTGGCCCAACCCGACCAGGGGGGGGGCGTTCACTGCTCGGGCATCACCTTCGAGGTCTATGTGCGCGCCTTGCAGCAAAGCCTGCCCCCCGGCGCACAGGGGCCCTCGGCCGCCTTGCTGCAGCAGGTAAAAGAGGCCTGGTATGTGCGCACCGGCGACGACCGCGGCCCCATGCAGGCCCTGGTGGACGCGGGCCTGGGCACGCCGATCTTGCGGGTCGAAGACCTGCAGCCCGGCGACTTCGTCCAGTTCTGGCGCAACAGCGGAAAGGGCCACAGCGCCATCTTCACGGGTCACACCCGCAACCGTGACGGCAGCATCCGGGGCATGATCTTCTGGAGCGCCCAGGGCTCCTCTTCGGGGCTGGGCAGCCGCTATGTGTCCGTCGGTCCGGGCGAACACCAGATACGTCCCGGAGCGCTCTACGGGGTGCGGGCGACGATCCCGGGTGAAGACAGCGCTTCATTGGAGCGGCCTCCCGAAAAAGAGGCTCAAGGGCCTGGCAACAGAGCCGATACCCTGGTGCGGAGACTCCGATGAGCGACCACGCCACCATCCCACGCCGCCTCAGCGTGCATGACCTCCGTGCGACCGTGCTGTGCATCTTCGCCCTGGTCTGCCTCGCCCTGGCCGCCTGGGTCCCGATGCCCTGGAGCGCGGGCCCGGCCACCGCCTCCATCAGCGCCCTCAGCCAGCGCCCCGCCCGATAGGCCGCCCGTCCGGCGCCTCCTGCGCTACCCTGGCGCGTGGAGGTCTCCATGCGCCCCTGTCTGGTGTCGCTGCTGCTGGCGGCAGGCTGCAATCTTGGCCTGGACCCCCTCGCGGGCGAGAACGTCGATTCGGCCGACCCCTGGGGAGACGTTGAGGGCGCGGGCGATGGGGGCGGATCCAGCGCGGGTGGCAGCGGCGGAGACGGCGGCGGAGACGGCGGCGGAGACGGCGGCGGCGGCGGTGCAGAGGGCGACGACGGCGGAGAGCCGGATCCCCCTGTGGATGCCGACGGCGACGGCGTCGACGCCACGGCGGATTGTGACGACGACGACCCCGACGCCTACCCGGGGGCGGCCTCGGCCGAATCCGACAGCGCCTGTATGCGCGACGCCGATGGCGATGGCTATGGCGACCAGGCGGCGACGGGGGCGGTCACACGGGGGCGGGACTGCGACGACAGCGACCCATCCATCCACCCCAGCGCCGCCGAGATCCCTTTCGACAGCATCGACCAGGATTGCACCGGGGCGGACGCGGGCAGCATCGTGACGGCCAATGGCAGCGGCGGGTCCATCTACGACTTCAGCACCACCACCGGGCGGGCCAGCGTCTCGGGTTGCGGCCGCATCCAGGACATCGACGTGTCGGTCAGCATCTCGCACAGCTATATCGGCGACCTCGAGGTCATCCTCTTCGATCCGGCCTATGCCGGGGTGCTGCTGCACGACTTCTCGGGCGGCAGCAGCTCGGGCCTGTCGGGCACCTACTCCAGCCGCGGAATGGGCAGCCTGTCTCCCGCCCAGAGCCTGTCAGCGCTGATTGGCCGCGCTGGAGATGGCAGCTGGACCCTGGAGGTCTACGATGGAGCCTTCTTTGACGACGGCAGCCTGAGCGGCTGGTCACTCACGCTATATTGCCTGTGATGGGAGGTGTTGGCAAGCGAAGCTCGAAGCGGGCACCCCCCCCTTCGCGGTTCATTGCCACGGCGTTTCCCTCCATGCGGCCCATCAGCTGGTTGACCACATAGAGGCCCAGCCCGTGGCTGGTCTCGTCGCCGGTGGGCCGTGCAGAGAGGCGGGCGAACTTGCCAAAGACCCGGTCCAGGTCATCGCCCCGAAAGCCGGGCCCCTCGTCGTCCACCCGGACCAGCACGCAGTCGCCCTGCGCGAGGGCCTCCACCCAGACCCGGCGCCCGGGGGGGGTGAACTTGACGGCGTTGTCCACCAGGTTGTAGACGACCTGGTCAAAGGCGTCGGGGTCGGCCCAGGCGGTCAGGGCGAGGGGGCAGCGCAGCTCCACCGTGATGGACTTCTCGGCAGCTTGCACCCGAATCGCCTCGACAATGGAGTCCAGCGGCCCCTTCAGGCCGAATGAGCCGGGGGAGGTGAGCCGCCGACCGCCCTCCAGGGCCTCGCTGTCCAGCAGGCGGTCGATGATGCTGACCATGCGGGTGACGCTGCCCCGCAGGATGCCCCCGACCTGGACGGGATCCACCGGCTCGTCGGCGTCCAGCAGCCGATCGGCGAGGATGCGGGCCAGGGTCAGAGGCGAGCGCAGGTCGTGGGAGGCGATGGCCAGGAACTCGGCCTTCTCGCGGTTGAGCACCGTGAGCCGGTGGTTGGCTGCCGCCAGGACCTCGCGCTCGCGGCGCAGCTCGGCCACCTCGTGCTGCACCCGCAGGGTGGCAAGCTCGGCGGTGTGGCGGCGCTCCCAGGTGGTCTGGCGCAAGGCGAGCGCCGCCCGCAGGTGCACCAGCGCGGCGTCGGCCTGCCCCAAGGCGGCGCACACGTCGGCCAGCTCTTCGAGGGCCTCTGCCCGCTCCGACATGCTGTCCAGCCTCTCTGCGGCGGCCAGTGCGGCCTGGGCCTCCTGCTGGGCTGCCACGAGATCGCGCAGGGGATGTGGGGCCGTGCGCAGCAGCCTCGCCCGCTGCAGCCGCGCAAAGGACTCCTCGGCGGGCATCTGCTCGAAATGCGCGATGTCGGCGGCTTCGCCCAGGGTGTCGATGGCCGTCGCCACTTCGCCGCTCTCGGCGGCCAGCAGGGCCTCCTGCGCCTCCAGGTTGGGCAGGCTGCGGCGGTGCCCCGACACGATGATGCAGCGACGCGCCTCCATCAAAGACTCGCGGGCGGCCTCGGTATTGCCCAGCCGCCGCTGGCTGATGGCGATGTCGAGGTGCAGGCGCCCCAGGTGGTCCCCCCGGCCCAGGCTCAGGCCGATCTCCAGGGCCGCAGCGAATTCGCGCAGGGCCTGCGGGTCGTCGCCCAGGCGGCACCAGGCCACCCCCAGGTTGGTGTGGGCGCGGGCTTCGGTGCTGCGGTCGCCGCTCAGCCGCGCGAGACGGATGCTCTCGTTGAAGTGGTCCAAGGATCGTTCGGTCAGATCCAAGCTGTCGAAGGTGGCGCCAACCACATTGTGCAGACGCGCGGCGGCGGCGTCCGCACCCAACCCAACGGCCTCGTCGGCGAGCCGCAGGGCAGACGCGATGGCCTGCAGCTGGCGCCCCTCTTGCGCGTCGAGGATGGCCAGCAGCGTGCCCGCGCGAATGTGCAGCAGGCGCCCCGCAGGACCCTGGAACTCCTCGGCCAGCACCTCCTGGGCGTGGTTTCGGGCCGATTGGGCGTGGGTGTAGAGTTCGGCCTCGGCCTGCTCCAAGATGCGATGCAGCACCGCGGGGTGGGTTCGAAGGGCGGGGGCGGTCGGTGGCAGCATGGCTTCATCCGGGTCTCATGCAACCTGCCCCCGGCGGGGCCCGCGGGCAAGGCCGAGGCCCCGCGCTGTAGCGGCCCTGTAAGGCATGATCCGGGTCACGGGCCGTCCCAGCCGGCCCACCGCGTGGCGCGGATGTCGGCCTGCCGGCATAGACTGAGCCCGCCCCTCGATGGAGTCCATGTGCCCCTCTCCTCCCCTGCCCTGCTGGCCCTGCTCTGGGGGCTGCACGCCGCCTGGGGTGGCCCGGTCGAGACCCCGGCCGAGACCCCGGCTGAGACCGCGGCCGAGACCGCGGCCGAGACCCCGGCCGAAAGCGCAGAGACCCTGCCGGCCTCTCAGCTGCTGGCCGGTGACATCTTCGAGGTGCGCACCTTGGTGCCGGTCTCCCCCCGGGACCTGCACCTGAGCGGCTGCACCGACGCCTTCCAGATGCCCTACCGGGGGCCGGACGCGGCCCGCGACAACGCGCTGGTGATGCGGGTCACCGTGCGCCGCGGGCGGGCCCGCCTGGTGACGGTGGCCGAGGTCCAGCCCGGCCTGGAGGCCCTCACCCCCTGCCTGGAACGCGAGATCGCCCGCGTGGACTGGGGCCTGCGCAAGGGCGAGCTGCGGGTGCCCTTCCACCTCGTGTCGCCCGGCTCCGCCCGCGCCGCCCGCCCCGCCCGGCGCCCAAGGCGCCGGTCCTGTCCAGCGAGCCCCAGCCCCCGCCCGCCGAGCCCAGCCCATGAACCTGCGCCCCCTGCCCGATCTCGCCCGGCAGCTGGGTCTCGACCCCCAGCACCTGCACCCCTGGGGCCCGGGCCGGGCCAAGATCGACCCCGCCGCCTTGGACCGCCCGCGGGCCGGCAGCGCCCCTGGGCGCCTCGTGCTCGTCTCTGCGGTAAATCCCACGCCCGCCGGCGAAGGCAAGACGGTCACCTCCATCGGCCTCGCCCAGGGCCTCGCCCGCCTGGGTGCACGGGTCGCCGTGGCTCTGCGAGAACCCAGCATGGGGCCGGTGTTTGGCATCAAGGGCGGCGGCACGGGGGGCGGTCTCAGCCAGCTTGAACCCGCCGCCGACATCAACCTGCATTTTACCGGCGACCTGCACGCCGTGACGGCCGCCCACAACCTGCTCGCGGCCGCCATCGACCACCAGCTTCATTTTGGTGAGGGGCCCCATCTGGACAGCGGCGGCATCGCCTGGCCGCGGGTCATGGATGTGGGTGACCGCGCATTGCGGGGCGTGATCACCGGTGTGGGCGGCCGAGACAACGGTCGCACCCGAGAGAGCCACTTCGACATCACCGCCGCATCCGAGGTCATGGCCGCCTTGTGCCTGGCCACGGATGAGACCGACCTGAAGCTTCGCCTGGGCGGGCTCCTGGCGGGCTTCACCGCCTCTCGCGAGCCCGTCTTTGCCCGCGACCTGGGCGTGGTGGGGGCCATGGCCGCCTTGCTGCGCCACGCCGCCTGGCCCAACCTGGTCCAGACCACCGAGGGCGTGCCCGCCATCGTGCACGGGGGGCCTTTCGCCAATATCGCCCACGGGGCCAACAGCGTGGCCGCCACCCGCATGGCCTTGCATCATGCAGACTGGGTGGTCACCGAGGCGGGCTTTGGCTTTGATCTGGGCGGCCAGAAGTTCTTGCACCTGGTGGTGCCAGCCCTGGGGGTCAGCCCCAGCCTGGTGGTGCTGGTGGCCACGGTGCAGGCGGCTCGCTGGCACGGTGCGGTGGGCCGAAAGCGCCTGCACCAGCCCAATCTGGCCGCGGTGCAGGCGGGCCTGGTCAACCTGGGCCACCACATCCGGTCGGCTCAGGGGTTGGGGCTGCCGGTGGTTGTGGCGATCAACCGCTTCCCCGCCGACGATCCCGCCGAGGTGGCGGCAATCGTGGACTTCTGTGCGCTTCGCGATGTGTTGGCGGTGCCCGCCACCCACTTCGCCGAGGGTGGGGCCGGCGCCCAGGTCCTGGCGCAGGCGGTGTGCGCCCGGGCGCCCGCCTCTCCCCCGGTGCTGCGATTGCCGGGTGCCAAAGCCGACGGATTTGAAGAGAGGCTCTCGGCCATCGCCCAACACTATTATGGGGCCGATGGCGTGGACCTCAGCCCCCAGGCCCAGGCGGTGTTGCGTCGGGCCCAGGTCATGGGGCTGGGCCAGCTGCCGCCCTGCATCGCCAAGACCCAGTATAGCCTGAGCGACGATCCGGGCCGTCTGGGCGCGCCCACCGGCTGGCGCCTGCAGGTCCGGGACCTGAAGCTCGCGCCCGGGGCGGGCTTCCTGGTCGCGCTGGCGGGCGAGATCAACCGCATGCCCGCCCTGCCCCGCCGCCCCGCCTACCTGGACATCGATCTGGTGGACGGCGAGATAGTGGGGCTCTGAGGCTGGGGCTGGCCCGCCAGGCGCAAATGCTCTAAGAGGGTGCTTGCGTCGCCCACGCCCCCGAGGCTGTCATGGACAAGGTCGCCCAGGCGAATCTGATCTCGCTGCTCGTCGCGCTCCCCGATGCCGACGAACGCAACCTGCTGGTGGCCGAGCTGGTGGGGCCAGAGGCCGTGCGTCCGCCCAAAGCGGGCGCGAGCCCTGCCGAACACGCCGCCCAGGTGGTGGCTCAGCTGGTGGAGGGGCGCGCCAACCTCGAAGACCTCTTCGAGATCCTGAACGACCGCCACCCCGGTCTGGGCGCCCGGATCGCCCGCACCGCCGATCTGGTGTTGGAGCCCGGCGACGACGACACCGACGGCGAGGCCCGCACCGAGATGCTGATGCCGGTCACCCCACCCAGCGGCATCCGGCAGATCGCGATCCTGATTTGTGACACGCATACCGCGTTGGCCAACCATCCGGTGAGCCGCCCCTGCATCGAGTATGCCGACGTGCGGTCGCATCTCGTGGGTGGTCCCGATGACCAGACCGATCCGGGCTGGTGGTGGCTGCGCCCGCGGCCCCGGCCCCGGCACCTGCCCCCGCGCCGCCGCCCCCAGCTTCGGGTCCAACAGCAGCGAGAGCGGGGGGCAGCTGTCGAATCATCGCCCTGGTGATGGTCCTGCTGCTTGCAGCCGGCGGCGTGGCCCATGTTGATGTCCAGCCCGCCGCCCGCAGCAGTCGACGCCGCCGCCGAGTGACCGACCCCGTCCGGGCGCTGATCGTCGCGGGCCAGCGCGGCAAGGCAAACGCCTGCTGACGCGCCGGGCAGCTGCGGGTGACCTCAGCGCCTATGGGCCATTGGCGGAACTTCTCGAAGAGTCGGGCCGGCCAGCGGGGCCCTGTCCTGGTGGGGCCGCCTGGTGCTCGCCGGGCCGCCCGATGGGCGCCCCCGCCGCCGCATGTTGCGCCTGTGCGAGGCGCTGGGGCGCCGGATCTGGCCCGCGCGGTGCTCGTCGCCCGCTGGCGGCAACACCCCGACGACAACGATGCCGTCGCGCCCTGGCCGGCGCCCTGGCCCGGCAGCAGGGGCGAAGCTGGGCCCTGCGGCTGCTGCGGCCCGCCGCCATTTTCCCGCGGACGGGGGCGATACGCATGCGGCTTGCGGCCGCCCTCTGTGATGCCGGGCGGGCCGAGGAGGGCCGCCTGCCACGCCGATGCCGCAGCGGCTGCCTCACCCGGCGCGCCGGGGGCCTGGGCCCTGGTGGCCGAGGTGGCCCGTCTGCGCGGCGAGATGGACGCCGCCCGGGAGGCCCTCGCCGCTGCCTTGGCGCTGGACCCCCTGCAGCCGGCGCTCGCTTGGGCCCGCCTCGCTTGTATTCCGGCCGTCTCGCCCGATGCCGCCCACGAGCGGTCGCTGATCGCGCGCTTTCAGCTTGAGTTGGCCGAGCTGGATGCCGCAGCCGCAGCCGACGCTGCATCCTGGGCAGAGGCCGCCTGCAGCGCCTTCCCCCTGCACTATCGGGGGGGCGACTGCCTCGACCTGCAGCGTCCCCTGGGCCAGCTGCTCTGTCGGCTGCTTGGAGATGCCTACCCCCTGCCGCCGCCGCAGCCCCCAGCACGCCCCCGCATCCGGGTGGGCTTTGTGGGCGAGGCCTTTCGCCGCCACACCATCACCAAGCTCTTTGGCGGCTGGATGCGCGGCCTGGACCGCCAGCGCTTCGAGGTCATCGGCTACGCCTTGGGCCTGGTGCAGGACGCCGACAGCGCGGCCCTGGCTGCGGCCTGCGATGGCTGGGCGGCCCTGCCCGGCCCCTTGAATCAAGCCATCCGAAGAATCCGCGAAGATGCGCCCGACGTGCTCATCTTCCCCGAGGTGGGCATGGATGACCGCGTGCTGCGCCTGGCCGCGCTGCGCCTGGCCCCGCTGCAGGCTGCGGCCTGGGGCCACCCGGTCAGCACCGGCTTGCCCACGGTAGACCTCTTTCTGTCCAGCGCCGCCATGGCGCCGGTGCCCGACCACCGCTGGACCACCGAAGCGCGGGTGGATCTGCCCGGCATCGGCGTCTGCGTGCCGCGGCCGGGGCCCCCGCCGGCCCTGTCGCGGGCGGCCCTGGGCCTGCCCGAAGGCCCCGTCCTGCTGCTTTGTGTGCAGAGCTTGTTCAAGTATCGCCCATTCAGCGACGCCTTGCATGTCGCGGTGGCCCGGCGTTGCCCCCATGCGCGGCTGGTCTTCATCGAGGATGCACGGCCCGCCGTCACCCGAGCCTTCCAGGATCGGCTGCATGCGGCCTTTGCCGACGCAGGGCTCGATCCCAGGGCCCACCTGTGCTGGCTGCCCCGGCTGAGCGAGGACCAGTTCATGGGTTTGCTTGCGTTGGGTGATCTCTTCTTGGATTCGCCGGGCTGGTCCGGCGGCAACACAACCCTGGAGGCCCTGTCCGTGGGCCTGCCCTGCCTGGCCTTTGCCGGGGACACGATGCGGGGGCGCCACTGCCTGGCCATGGTGCAGGCGCTGGAGCTGCCCGAGCTGTGCCCCTCCGACGCCGATGCCTGGGTGGCCGCCGCCGTGGCCCTGGCCGGGGATGCAGACCGCCGCGCCGCCCTGCGGGCCCGCATCGCGGAGCGGTCGCACCGCCTCTTCGACGATCCGCGCAGCATCCGTGCTTTGGAGGCGCTGCTTTCGGATCGGGTGCGCCCCGGGCCCCCGCGATAGAGCGGGACTCCCGCCAAGGAGCCCCTCATGCCCCTGCCCTTCGCCGGCGTCTTCACCGCCCTCATCACCCCCTTTCGCGAGGGCAAGGTGGACCGCGACGCCTTCGCCGCCCTGGTCGAGCGGCAGATCGCCGCCGGCGTGGCCGGATTGGTGCCCAATGGCACCACAGGAGAGGCCCCCACCCTGACCGAGGGCGAGCAGCGGGATCTCATCGGTTGGACCGTGGACATCGCTCGGGGGCGCGTGCCCGTGATCGGCGGCGTGGGCGGCAACGACACCGCAAAGGTGGCCCATATGGCCGCCACGGTGGCTGATATCGGCGCCCAGGGCGCCCTGGCCAGCGCCCCCTACTACAACAAGCCCACCCAGAACGGGCTCATCGCCCACTACACGGCGGTGGCCGCCGCGGCGCCAGGCCTGCCCGTGGTGCTCTACGATGTGCCGGGCCGCAGCGTCGTGCGCCTGTCCCGCGACACCATCCGCAGCCTGTCGGCGGTGCCCAATATCGTCGCCCTCAAAGACGCCACCGGCGACATCGGTCATATCAGCGGGCTGATCCCCACCCTGCCCGACGACTTCTCGCTGCTGTCTGGGGACGACGGCACCACCCTGCCCTTCCTCTGTGTGGGTGGGCACGGCTGCATCTCGGTGCTGTCCAACCTCGACCCCGTCCGCACGGTGGCCATGGTGGAGGCCGCCCGCGCCGGCCGCATCGACCAGGCGCGCGAGCTGCACCTGCGCCTGACCCCGCTGATCGAGGCCCTCTTCATCCAGAGCAACCCGCTGCCGGTCAAGGCCGCGATGGCCGCCCTGGGCCTCTGCCTTGAAGATCTGCGCCTGCCGCTCGTTCCCATGGACGCTGCCCCCCGCGAGATCCTGATGGACGAGCTGCGGGACCAGGGCCTGCTGTCGGACTGAGCGCCCCCTGCGGGGCCCGCCTCAGGGGTTGCAGGGCTCAATCGCCATCGTGTCGGTGTTGTCGTCCTCGTGGCATTCGGTGAGGACCTCGGCGCCATCGATGACGGCCTCCAGACCATCTCCCAGCAGCTCGTGGGTGGTCTCGATCAGCACCTCGACGCTGCCCTGGGCGGGGACCGGGTCGGTGAGGGTGGTGGACGCCACGAGCGTGCGGCTGCCGCCGGGGTTGCCATAGAGGTCGAGCACCGCGCCCGGGGCCACGTCGCCCGCGCCGTCGTTCCAAACCTGCAGCCAGACCATGGCCTGGCCGCCGGGCTCGCAGGAGGCGATGCAGACATCCGAGATCTCGGCCCGCAGGTTGGGTCGGGCGGCCACATAGATGGCCGAGGGCTGGCCCCGGAAGATGTTGGCCGGGTGAATCCAGGGCGGGTCGGGGTTGGTCGGCACGCTCAGGTCGTCGTTGATGTTGGCGCCATAGTAGGTGGCCTGGTTGTAGACGGGTCTTGAATAGGGCCAGTCTCCATCGGCGCTCCCAAAGACGGTGATGCCCTTGTAGCTGAAGTCGTTGGATCCGTAGATCAGCTCACCTTGTCCATCGCCGTCCACATCGGCCACAGCGGGGGTCTCGGCCAGGGTGACCGATCCGTGGCTGGGGTTGCGGGTCACCACCGCCCCTGTCGCGCCATTCAGCACCAGGATGTCGTTCTCGTCGGCATAGATGACCTCGGGCACGCCGTCCAGGTCGATGTCCCAGCTGGTGGTGCCCGCCAGGCCCGAGTAGTCGCTGACCGAGGTGCTCCAGCGGGTGCTGCCGTCGCCTTCCAACAGGGTGATGCTGCCATAGTTTGCAAAGGCAAATTCCTGCATGCCGTCGTTGTCGAAGTCGGCGATGGCGGTGGCGGTGCCATAGCTGGTGTGGGCGCGGCTCCACAGGGTGCTGCCGTCGTCGTCGCAGACCGTGACGCGGCTGGGCGCGGCGATCATGACCTCCCCCAGGTTGTCGGCGTCGATGTTGACGGGATGCGGGAAGGTGCCCACGCCCCCGGCTCCGCAAGCGAAGCGGAAGCTGCCATCGTAGTTGTAGACTCGATTCTCCAGCATGATCTCCTGGAAGCCGTCCAGGTCGAGATCGGCCACGGCGGGGGCCCCCCAGTTGCCGCTGGCCCCCGACAGGACCGCCACCAGGGCGCCCGTGGCACCATCAAGGATATATTGGTTGCCGATGACCTCGATGTCGCCGTCCCCGTCCAGATCCGTGATGACCGGGTAGTTTTCGAGGTTGGTGCTCACGGCGTATTGCCACAT